>JBFFHJ010000138.1:0-13446 GCA_041556995.1 bacterium
CACACTGGATGGAATCATTCATAGCGCAGGAGTTATTTCAGATAATTTTATCATTAAAAAAAGCATCGGGGAATTCAAACAGGTTCTGGCACCCAAGGTTTTAGGCGCTATGAATCTGGACGAAGCAACCAAAGACCTGGAACTGGACTTCTTCGTATTATTCTCCTCCGGCGCAGGGGTTTTTGGAAACATCGGTCAGGCAGACTACGCCACCGCCAACGCCTTTATGGACCATTTTGCTCACTACCGCAATCAACGGGTTTTATCAAACGAACGGACCGGACAAACCCTGTCGCTCAACTGGCCTTTATGGAAAGAAGGCGGCATGCAGATTGATACGTCAACAGAAGAAATGATGTGGCGCTCCACTGGGATGGTGGCCATGAAGACCGAGACGGGGATTCAGGCCTTCTACCATGGATTGGCCTCAAAGCAGGAACAGATAATGGTGATGGTGGGAGATATCGGACGTCTGCGGGCCCATCTATCTGAGGATATATCTTCCCGGAAACCGACCGTTACTCAAGCCGATTCAAAAGCGGTTCTTGAATCCGCAACCACCGACCCATCGATGTTTAAGGATAAAGCCACCGATCTGATCAAACGGCTGCTCGCTTCCACCTTAAAACTACCAGTCCATAGAATCCATACTGATGAACCCATGGAGAAATACGGAATCAATTCCATTCTGGCCCTGGATATGATCAATCAATTGGAAAAAACCTTTGGTTCACTTTCCAAAACTCTCTTTTTTGAGTATCAGACAATCGATGAGTTGACCCGGTATTTTATGGATTCCTACAAGGAAGAACTTTATAAGTTTCTAAATCTTGAGGAATCTTCAGTAGCAGAAACACAGTCAATTATAAATCAACATCCGATCTCTCCCAAAACATCTCCAAAGCCAAACAGAGGTCGTAATCGATTTGTTTCCTTTAACAAAGACGTTGCCAAACCGGTGCTTTCAAGGAGTTTGGATATTGCAATTATAGGAATCAGCGGGCGTTATCCTCAAGCGGAAAACCTGGAAGAATTCTGGACCAATTTACGAGACGGCAGAGATTGTATTACAGAAGTCCCCATAGACCGTTGGGACTGGCGACAATACTATACGGAAGATCGAAGTCAGACTGGATCTCATTTCAGCAAGTGGGGCGGCTTCATTAAAGGGGTGGATGAGTTTGATTCCTTGTTTTTCAACATTTCTCCCAGACAAGCCGTATTTATAGATCCACAGGAGCGCCTCTTTTTGGAGCACGTCTGGATGGCAGTTGAGGATGCCGGATACACCAGGGAAACGCTGCGTAAAGATAAGGGAGAACCTGATAACAAAGAAGAGAAATTACCTGCCCAAATCGGTGTGTACGCAGGTGTGATGTACGGGGAATACCAACTGTTCGGGGTCGAAGAAAGCATGAAGGGAAATCGTATAGGTGTAGGCAGTAGTTATGCCAGCGTCGCCAATCGTGTTTCATACATAATGAATCTACATGGCCCGAGTATGACGGTTGACACCATGTGCTCCTCTTCCTTGACTGCAATTCATCTGGCTTGTCAGGACTTAATACTGGAACGAACAAACCTCGGCATCGCCGGGGGTGTGAACGTGACTATTCATCCGAATAAATATCTGCTTTTAAGTGCGGATCAATTCATCTCCACACGGGGGCATTGCGAGAGTTTTGGGGAAGGCGGAGAAGGATATATTCCCGGGGAAGGCGTGGGGGTTGTATTGCTCAAACGGCTTGTAAACGCACAAAGAGACGGCGATCAAATCTATGGGGTGATTAAGGGCAGCGCAGTCAATCATGGTGGAAAAACCAACGGATACAGTGTTCCCAATCCCAATGCGCAGCAAAAGATGATAGAACAAGCATTTTCCGATGCCAACATTGATCCCGGAACAGTCAGCTATATTGAGGCCCATGGAACCGGCACCAGGTTGGGAGATCCCATAGAAATCACTGCTTTAACCAAAGCCTTTCGAAAAAGTACGGAAAAAAACGGATTTTGTCTGATTGGTTCTGCCAAATCCAACATCGGCCACTGCGAATCCGCAGCCGGTATTGCCGGTTTGACCAAGGTACTGTTGCAAATGCGCCACAAACAGATTGTGCCTTCGTTGCATTCGACCACCCTGAATCCGCATATAAACTTTGAGGAAACACCCTTTATTGTCAATCAAACATTACGGGACTGGTCGCGTCCGGTAATTCAAGGCAGAGAAGTTCCAAGGATTGCCGGGATTTCTTCCTTTGGAGCCGGAGGGGCCAATGCTCATCTGATCGTTGAAGAATATCAGGATAATCCGAAGGACGTCATTGCATTTGATGTAACCCGGACAAATCGTGTAATAATCCCACTTTCCGCTAAAAACCAGGATCGCCTCAAGGAAGGAGTCGATAATTTGTTGACCTTCATCCGAAAAGCGACCTCCGCAGAACCGGCGGATAATCATGAACTTAACCTGGCAGACCTGTCCTACACACTTCAGGTTGGACGTGAGGCTATGGAAGAACGCCTGGGCCTGATTGTGAGCTCAATAAAGGAATTGGAAGAAAAGCTGGCAGAATTTCTGGAAGGCAAAGATGATATCAAAGATTTATTCCAGGGTCAGGTCAAACATAATAAAGACAGCATATCAGTTTTTGCGGTTGATGAGGATTTGCAGAAAGCGATCGATACCTGGATCACCAAGGGAAAACATTCCAAACTGCTGGATATGTGGGTCAAGGGTCTGGTGTTGGATTGGGACAAACTTTATGGAGATATTAAACCCAGACGGGTCAGTCTCCCTACCTATCCATTTGCCAAAGCACGGCACTGGATTGGGAGATCAAATGTCCAATCATCCGGTATTTCATCATCCGAAACCAAAGTCATTTCCCCAAAAATAAACAGTGAACCGGCAACAGGCAAAACGATAACAGGCAATAAAAAAATGGAAAAAACCCCTCCGAAAACACCATACTTACATCGAGATGAGGAACATTCAAGCCTCGATTTGATTACAAATCTCACTTGCGGTGAAAGACAAAAGGATTTCATCAATAATTTTATCGCAAAATATGAAGCCAGAACAAAAAAATCAAAAGATGCGGCCATTAAAAATAGAGGGAATTTTGCCGATCCAAGAACGGCCGTTTATTTCAACCCGATTCTAAAGGAAATTCATTACCCGATCACCTACGACACTGCCTCGGGAGCCTATTTATACGATATCGACGGGAACAAATACATCGATATTTCCGGTGATTTCGGGGTCAACTTATTTGGACACAATCCTGTGTTTTTATCTGTGGCCCTTATAAATCAAATCGGTAAAGGAAACGCATTGTCCGGCAGATATGACAGCGCTGGCAAAGCCGCGCAACTATTCTGCGAAATGACAGGGCACGATCGGGTTTATTTCAGCCAGTCGGGAACAGAGTCCTTGATGTCCGCAGCACGACTGGCACGGGCTTTTTCTGGAAAATCGAAAGTGGCCATGTTTCAGGGATCTTATCATGGGCACTTTGATGGTTTTCTTGGCACTAATTTCCCCGGTGTAACTGATTCGCTGACCCAGGATACCCTGGTATTGAAGTACGGTGAACCCGAATCCCTGGATTCCATCGCCGATGTTTCATCTGAGTTGGCAGCGGTTATTGTCGAACCTGTACAGAGCGCCGATATTGAATTGCAACCCAGGGAGTTCTTACAGTCATTAAGGCAGCTGACAATACAAAAAGAGATTATTTTAATCTTTGATGAAATGATTACAGGCTTTCGCGTCCATCCACGAGGTTGCCAGGGACTCTTTGATGTAAAGGCGGATTTGGCCGCCTATGGAAAAATACTGGGAGGTGGAATCACTGCCGGAGCTGTGGGAGGTAAAGAGGAGATCATGAGATGGGCCGATGGCGGGAATTGGCTATATGGAGACCAATCCAGGCCAAAGCCGACGACTTTTTTTGGCGGGACCCATACACAAAATCCATTAAAAATGGCCGGAACATTGGCCGTACTCCAGGAACTCAAGAAAAAGTCTCCTGATTTACAGATGAAACTGACTCAAAAAACAGAGTTTCTAGTGGAAAAAATCAATCGATACGCAAAAAACAACCAACTTCCGGCACGCGTTGTTAATTTTGGTTCCCAGTTTAAATTCAAGTTTTTTTTGAAACAATTTAACCTGACACAAGCCCTGTTTTTACATCTGTTAAATAACCAGGGAATAAGATATAACCTGCATGGAAACTGCTTCTTAACCACAGCCCACTCTGATCATGATATTCAACAGATAATAGACGGGGTTATAAACTGTTTCAGGATTTTATTAAACGAAGGATTTTTCTATAAATCAACCGATAAAGCGACAACAACACCGACAAAAAGTATTTCTTCCACTCCAGGTACAAAAATAACATCCAACAAAACAACCGATTCCAGGCCCATCGATAACCGGGTTACTCAATCAAACAAAAAAACCGCCATAGAAAAGGAATTGGAGAATCTCATCAAACAGGACTCACATCACCTTCCTCATGGAACAGCTGATGTGTCGTCAACAACTATTAATCATTCGCAAACCCTCAGTCTTGAGGAACAGGTTAAATTGGATCTAAGCGAGTTCATTCATTCATTAGGGGAGATACAGCATGATTGATAACACAACCGAACCGTCAAATAATAAACGTGTTTCCCGATCAATTGGAGATGAGAAACACGTTATCACAGAACTGAAAGAGATTGTCGGCACTTATCTGGGTGTGTCCATGGATATCCTGGATATCGATGAAAACCTGGGAAACCTTGGAGTGGATTCGGTAATGATGATGGGTATCATGGATGTCATCTCAAAAAAATATGGACTCAAGCTTTCTCCAACCCAGGTTGTTGATGCCGATACCATTTTAAAACTGTCAAAAACGCTTCTTTCAAACGTTAATGTCGCATTAACAGAACAAAACCATGATTCCACTGATCCGGGCAACATCGAAGAGCCTGATTCCCCTCAGATTCAGCCCCGAAAACCTTCGGTTAAAGAAGAATTGCTCAGGTTTGTCACTGAGAAATACGGTGTCGAATTAAACATTGAGGAGGTTGATCCCAATAACATGGATCAGTTGGTCAGTTTACTCACCAGTAAATACAAGAACAACATACTGGATACTTATCAATCAACCCGTCCCGTTCAGGAATCCAAAGGAAAGGAGCCAATGGCTGTTCGGGCAGAAGAACCTTCGGGAGATCTCCAAACACAAAGGCCGACACAAGAGATCGCTATTATCGGCATGAGTGTTTCCTTTCCCGATGCCGACAATCCAGACGATTTCTGGCGCAATTTAATCAATGGAAAAAGTAGTATTCGAGAGATCCCGGAACAACGATGGAACTGGCGACAATATTACACTCCCGAAAAAAAAGTCAGTTCTGTTCAACCAGGCAAAACAATTTCAAAATGGGGAGCCTTTATTGACCATCCTGATTTTTTTGACCCTCTGTTCTTCGGTGTATCGCCGAAAGAGGCGAAACGGATGGACCCACAGGAAAGAATGGTCCTACAGGAATCTTATCGGGCCATCGAAGATGCCGGTCTGCAAATAAGCAATCTATCGGGTTCCAAAACCGGCGTGTTTATCGGTTATGAATATTCAGGATACCTGGAACACTACAGGCGTATCGAAGCCAATGAAAACAATATAAATACCATAAATAAGGATTCATCCAATCCTTCTTATTATTTGGCCAATCGTGTTTCCTACACCTTTGATTTCAGGGGCCCAAGCGAAGTAATTAATCTGAATTGCGCCTCGTCGGCAGTATCGATTAACAGAGCCTTCTATTCCCTGCTTAATTATGAGAGTGATCTGGCCCTGGCCGGCGGCGTTTGTCTTAATATTATTCCCGAAGACTATGAGGCTTCCAATGAATTGATGTCACCGGACGGCAGTTGCAGGGTTTTCGACGAACAAGCCAATGGATATACCAAAGGAGAGGGCTGCGGTATTATTCTTCTAAAGAGACTGGAAGATGCTCAAAAGGACGGGGATCGTATTTATGCCCTGATCAAGTCTTGCTCTCAAATCAGCAGAGGACGGGCAAAATCACTTGCAGAGGTTAAACCCGACGCTATCAGTAACGTCATAAAAAGCTGCCACCAAAGATCGCAGGTAACTCCGGATACAGTTCATTATATGGAAGTGGATGGTTACTGCACCAAATGGAGTGATTCCCTTGAATACGATGCCATCAAACAGGTATTTTCCGAATCCGGGACGCCTCAGTTTAACAGTAAAAAACACTGTGGACTGGGCAGTCTAAAGGGAAATATCGGGCATTTGGAACCGGCCAGTGGCGTTGCCAGCGTCATCAAAGTCGCTTTATCCATGTCTCATCGTCAATTTCCGGCCACCATCACATGCGAAACCATAAACGAATTCATTGATGTACACGACGATGCCCATCCCCTTTACTTAATGCGGAAAAACACCCATTTCAGTGATTTGGAAAAGGATTATGAAACACCGGTCAGAGCGGGTATCAATTCTTTTGCCAACAGTGGCGTGAATGTTCATATTTTACTTGAAGAATACCGGAACCAAAAACCGGATATCCAACCCACCTTAAGCCAAAACAACGTTCATTTGATTGTTTTGTCTGCCAAAAACAATGAACGCCTGATTGCTTACACAGAGAAGCTTCTAAACTTTTTACAGCCCCCCCCGATTCCAGATGTAAAGCAGGAATCGAAAAATCGATCACCGGTTCATTTATTAGCTGATATGGCTTATACCCTCCAGGTCGGACGGGATGCGATGGAATGCCGCCTTGCAATCGTGGTTCAGAACCTGGAGGAGCTGATCCAGGCACTGAAGGAGGTCCCGAAATCAATACCATCTGATTCAACACCGGAAGATTACACTGTGGAAGCTTCAGTCCCAATTTTTATGGGAAACACGGAAGCACACCTGACCGGAAAAAATCTGTTTGCCGGCAAGGTTGGAGAGAGCGTTGTCAATAGTCTTCTGGAAGAAAACGATCTGGAAAAGCTCGCCATCTACTGGATACAAGGAGGCCATGTACCTTGGGAACGGCTTCATAAAGGGAAATTTGTGAAAAAGATCTCTTTACCCACCTATCCGTTTCTTCAAAAACGCTTCTGGTTGGAGTTCCCGGAAGAAAAACACGTTACTCGGACAGAAACGGATCAACTTTCCAAATTTGCTTCATTACCCAAAGCTGACGAGGAACATGATTACACCACTGAAACTGAGCATATGGAGAATCTCAGCAATAACGAGATGGCCTCCCGATTGCCCGATTTTTTGTCCCCGGTGAATTCTTCAACAACAGCAGTCGATTATAGTCATACTGTAAACACAATCCGAAAAATTGTCGAAAAAACGCTGGAATTAGACGAGGATACCGAAATTCAAAATGGAACCAATTTTGCGGAAATGGGATTTACTTCCATCACCATTGTTGGATTCGCCGAGGAATTAACACAAAAATTCAACCTGACGTTACCGGAGACCATTGCATTTGATCACCCAAATATTCGGGATTTAGCGATCTATCTGGTAGAGCGGTTGAAGCAGAATAACACCAAGGAAGGTCCGCAGCTGTCCAAAAAGGTAGACGGGAACAAAAAAATAAAGACACCGCCCACTGATTTTAACCAAGCAGAGTTAGATGATATTTTACTGGGATTTGAACAAAAGCGTCTCACTATTGAGAATACCATTGAACTAATTAACAAACACGGATGAAAATGGAACGGATTTTTGGAGCACACTATATCGACTCTGAGTTCGATGACAGTAAACTGCCTGATAACACCAGATTTCTCAGGGAAAAAAATATATTTTCCTATCATTCCGAAGATGCCCGGGAATTATGCGCACAATTTCAAAAGAGAATGGAGCGTGGCGAAGTACTATATCTGTTGGGTTTGAATCTAACCCATAACAGCGGCGTTTCCCTTGTTGAAACATCAAAAAAGGGAGGTATACACGTTCTGGCCAATTATGAAGAGGAACGGTACATCGCTATTAAGCATTTTGCCGGTTATCCGGCAAATTGCATCAAAGAGATCAAAACGTTGCTTTCAAAAATCGGAAAAACATCAAAAGATATTTTCTGTATTTTGTATGGTTGGGATTCTGTCCGGGAAGAAAAATATGGACAAAAAATGCTGATGCTTAATGGAAAGATCATTCGAAATAAGTATTATACTCATATCACTGATGGTGCCACTCCCACGTTAAAACAAGACCAGGAAGAGAAAGGTGAAAAAACACAAAATTTCTATCAACACTCTCCTGAATTGGTCAAAAGAATCCGGGGGATGATAAGCGATCTGGAACTGGATACCAATTTGCCCTGTATTCAGTTGTTACACCACGATAACCACGCGTATTATTCATACGGTGTGTCTCCTTTTTATTCGGAAAATAATCAAACCACCATGATAAGTTGTATCGATGGCGCCGGGGATTTTAGTTCAACATCGTTGTACAAAGCAAATGGATCAAAAATTGAACTCGTCAAACGCTTACCCAGAGAAAATTCATTAGGTGTTTTTTACATGCTGTGTGCAAGTTTTTTAGGTGGTTGGGCGCCGTTAAGTGCGGAAGGACGTTATATGGGAGCAGCCGCCTGGGGAAATAACGACCGCTTGACCAATCCGTATTATAAAAGGTTAAGGCAATTTTTCTATTTTTCAGAAAACGGAGAAGTGTTTGTTAATACGGCCATGACTGAAAATGAATATTCAGCGCTGCAAGATGCCGTTGGTCCGTTTCTCAATGTGGAAGACCTCTGGAATCCGGATGCTGTACTGAATACGGATGACATTGAACATTCGCGAGTCACTCAAATGCGTGTTGACAAGGCGGCAGCGGTTCAGATGGTTTTTGAAGACGCTCTTTTTCATATCATTGCGTTTCTAATTCATGACACACAAAGCGATCAATTGGTTTTAACCGGTGGTACTGCCTTAAATTGTGTGGCCAATATGCGATTGCTGGAACATTTTAACGGCAATTACTACCGGAAATATTTCCAAAAAAAGTCTCAATTAAATATTTGGATTCCACCAATCCCGTCTGACCAGGGAGTTGTTGTTGGGGCGGCCTATCAGTTTGCCATGCGAAATGGAGTAAAGCCGCAAGGCAAATTACCGACCCCGTTTCTTTGTGGATTACCGTCTAAAACAGATAAGATCCGTGAAGCATTAAACGAAGTGGATTTTGTCCACTGTGACACCCTGGGCAACATCAACCAAAACACTACCAGGAAAGCGCTGGCTGATTGGATGGCCTATATTGTTTCACAAAACGGTGTCATCGGCATTTACCAGGGCGAGGCGGAAACAGGGCCCAGGGCGCTGGGACATAGAAGTCTACTCTCGAATCCATGTCATCCCGATACGTTGGCATTATTGAATAGTCGGGTGAAGTTAAGGGAACGTATCAGGCCGTTGGCCCCCATGATGACGCTTGATGACGCACAAAAATGGTTTCATTTGTCAGCCGGGGCAAGCCAGAACAACTACGACGCTTACAATTATATGGTGTTGACGGTGCCTGCCAGAGAAGAGGCAAAACCGGTCATACCAGCGGTTATTCATTATGACGGAACCAGTCGAATTCAGATTGTTCGGGAGGAAAATAACCTGCTTATCCATGACTATCTTAAGGCGCTGGGGAAATATATTGGTGTCGAGATTTCCGTCAATACCTCTTTGAATGTGGGAAGTCCTATTGTGCAAACCCCTGCCCAGGCGATTCAGATTTTCAAGCGAGCCAAAGGATTGGATGGTATATTTCTGATTGGCGATGAGGGCGATATTTTTATGGTGTGGGCCAAAGAAGGTGTTCAAAAATACGATTCAAATATTCCCTATTTGAGTCAAACATATTTTAAAAACAGATCTGAAGACAAAGACGGGTTGCTGAAAAATTGCTTTTCCACTGCATTGTCGTTACCTGCAAAAAATAAAGTGGAAACACCTGTAGAAACAACAATAACAGAAAAAACAGATGTGTTGAACCCTGAAGCACTGGAAAAAAGGGATAATACGGTTGTTGAGAGACAAAAAGAAATTTTGCTGGCATTGGAAAAAGGAACAATTTCCCGCCCTGAAGCACGCGAGGCTCTTAAAAAAACACTAAACAAAAAGAAAAGTACTATTACTCATAAAAACAATGTAACCCACGTTCGTTCAAACAAAAAATACAATATAAACAGTGATCCCGGTTCTATCGCAATCATCGGCATGTCCGGCCGATTTCCCGATGCGGAAAATGTTCACCAGTTTTGGGAGAATCTTAAAAACGCCCGGAACAGTGTTACGGAAGCACCAAAGGACAGAGGCTGGGACATAAATGATTATTATGATCCGATGCCTAAAACCCCCGGCAAAACCTATACAACCCGGGGCGCCTTTATTAGTGACATTGACAAATTTGATCCCCTGTTTTTCGGGCTTTTACCACAGGAAGTGGAATATATGGACCCCAGTGAACGATTGTTCCTTCAGGAAACCTGGAGAGCAATTGAAGATGCAGGTTATGCACCTTCCAGTCTCGGTGGAAAGGCCTGGGGGGTTTTTGCCTGTGCCAAGGGGGATTATTCCAGGGTCATTCAAAAACATCATGAAACCTATATTTCTGAAACCGATTCTTTGTCCGCCACTATAATATCATATATTTTAGATTTGGTAGGTCCGGCAATCAGCATCGATACAGCTTGTTCATCAACCTTGACAGCGGTTGCCTATGCTTGTGACAGTATTACCCATGGAAACTGCGACGTCGCCATCGCCGGTGGTGGTGAGATATTCACCACGCCGTATGCACTGATCTCTTCCAGCCAGTCTTTACTATTATCACCCGATGGAAGCTGCTATACCTTCGATCAGCGGGCCAATGGCACAGTATTGGGTGAAGCCATTGGTGCGATTGTTTTAAAGCCCCTGCAATCAGCAGTTGATGATGGAGATCACATCTACGGAGTCATCAGGGGATGGGGAACCAACCAGGATGGAAAAACCAACGGCATCACCGCCCCCAACGTAAAATCTCAGATTCGCCTGCAAACGGATATTTATAAAAAATTTCATATTAATCCGGAACAGATTGGTATGATTGAAGCCCATGGCACCGGGACAAAACTGGGAGATCCCATCGAAGTTCAGGCACTGATAGAATCGTTTAAAACATTTACCTCCAAAAAGGAATATTGCGCCCTGGGGTCTTTAAAAACAAATATCGGGCACGCTTATTTTGGCTCCGGTATTGCCGGATTGATCAAAGTTTTACTCTCGCTGAAACACGCCCGGATTCCAGCCAGCCTTAATTTTGAGACCATTAATCCTTACATTCCCCTGGAAAACAGTCCTTTTTTCATTAACACGGCCTTGAAGCCCTGGGAACGGGAAAACCGTCAACCGCTTTGTGCAGCCATCAATTCCTTCGGAGCCACGGGAGTTAACGTTCACATGGTGGTGGAAGAATATGTCCGGGAGCAACACGAACAGGGCTCTCCCATTGAAGACCATCCCGTAATGATTATCCTTTCAGCCAGAAACCAGGATCGTCTTCGCGAGAGTGCAAAAAATCTATGTGATTATATTCAACAGCAAACCTCTGACGCATCATTCGATAATCAGGAATTGAATCTGGCAGATCTGGCTTATACGCTCCAGGTCGGTCGTGACGCCAGGGAGGAACGTTTGGGAATGATGGCAGGCTCACTCAGGGAAGTAACGGACAAACTTGAAGGATTTCTGAAAAATGAGAAAACCATAAACGGTTTTTACCTGGGCCAGGTCAAACGCCACAAAAATACACTGGATGCATTTACGGCAGATGAGGATATGCAAACAATGATCGGCACCTGGATCGCAAAGGGAAAACATTCCAAGCTATTGGATCTTTGGGTAAAAGGGTTGGATTTTGACTGGAATACGCTGTACAGGGATGTTTCATCTCGGCCCCGCCGCATCAGTCTTCCAACCTATCCATTTGCCAAAGAGCGACACTGGATTTCCGAACCCGAAACCAAAACCGTGTCCGTTCTCTCCCCTGGTTCCGCCGGTATTCCGTTCATTCATCCCTTACTGCACCAGAACACCTCGGATCTTGCAGGGCAACGGTTCAGCTCAATCTTCAGTGGTCAGGAGTTTTTTCTGAATGATCATCAAATCAAAGGAGAAAAGGTATTCCCCGGCGTGGCTTATCTGGAGATGGCCAGGGCTGCGGTGGAAAAAGCTACCGGAGGACCCAACGGAACATCGCTTCAACTGAAAAATATTGTTTGGTCACATCCGATTGTAGTGAATAAAACGCCCAAAGAAGTGCATATAACACTTTCTGCAAAGAACAAAAATCGGATTCAATACGAAATCCATACAAATTCCAAAAATCCGGGAGAGGCTGTTGTTCATTCCCAGGGAGTGGCAGAATTTAAAGCAAAAGAAACGGTTTCTTCTCTGGATATTGACAAACTCAAATCTGAAATGGACCGGAAAGCCATAAGCGCAAAAACATGTTACAATGCCTTTAAAGCGCTGGGAACTGACTATGGACCCGGACACCAGGGAATACAGGAAATCTACCGGGGAGAGAATCAAGTACTGGCCAAACTGACGCTTCCCTCTTCCATTCAAAATACACTCAACCAGTTCACTCTGCATCCCAGCTTAATGGATGCATCTCTTCAGTCTTTCATTGGATTAACACTGGATTCCGTCTCACTACCGGATGGAACAGCAACGGAAACCGGGGAATCCCCCAAACCCAGCCTTCCGTTTGCTTTGGAATCCCTGGAAATATTGGGGGCCTGCACTCAAGAGATGTTCGCCTGGGCTCGTCGTCCCACTGAACAAGGCAAGGTACAAAAGATGGACATAGATCTCAGCGATAACCGGGGAAATGTTTGCGTCAAAATGAGGGGGCTTTCATCCAGGGATCTGGACCGGGAAAGCAGTTCATTTAAGGCAAAAGAAACGACGGGAACCCTGCTTACTATCCCGATCTGGAAAGAGATTCCCGTTCCACCGGATTTAACACAGAAAAGTTACCTGGAACATCACGTTATTCTTTGTGAAATGGAAGATTGTAAGGCAAATGAATTGGAGTCCTTGATTACGGGAAGTAAGTGCCTGGAATTGATATCAAAGAAGCAACATCTGGAATCCCGATTTACAGAATATGCTGTTCGCTGTTTTGAAATCATTCAAACCATTTTAAAAACCAAACCCAGGGATAGGGTTCTTATTCAAATCCTGGTTCCGTTTACCGGGGAGCAATCACTCTTTGCCGGACTATCGGGGTTATTAAAATCAGCAAATCTTGAAAATCCCAGGATCGTTGGACAAGTCATCCAAATCGATGCTCATAAAAACGTAAACAACATTGCAGAAAAATTACAGGAGAGCAAAAACACCCCTGATGA
>JBFFHJ010000139.1:0-13311 GCA_041556995.1 bacterium
CAATCCAATAGCCCTGACTATCTGTAAAATATTGGATATTGATCATAAAAACGGTATTGTTCAGATCGATTATATTGATGCCCATGCCGAAAGTCCTCTGATCGACTTAAAACCCTACATTCCGGTGTGTGAACGCATCAGGGAATATACTGTCCCCGAATGGTATGCAAAATGGCCGGAATGGTTGGAAGATGGGGCTGCATTTTTCAGTAAATACGAGTTTTAAAATTCCAGGAATGATTTGAGAAACTCTAAACAAAAATTTATATAAGATTGCACAGGATACATAACAATGTAGCCTGTGTAATTCGTGTCATCTGAGGTTGTAATTCACAAACTGAGTTGTAGAACTATGTTATTGATTATTTATAATTTTCAGTTTTCTCTTGACGTATTCATTTATCTTGCCTACAAACTATATTGTACTATTTGACTAGTACAATATAAAAACGGGGATATCCATTATTTAAAATAAATTAACCTGATCAGTATGGAAACTTGAGTACCGTAACTCCGATGAAGTTGAAGAACAAGATCTCTATTTATCGGGCATCATGTTCAGTTGTTATCCTGGGGAGGTAGGACGAAGGAACTTTCAGGATCAGAAGTAACTAACGTCGATTAACATCAGAATTTTCAGTTGGATTGCAGAAAAGGGATATGTTCCAGGTGATGCCAGTCCTCACACTGTTTATCAGATTCTTTATGATATGAATTTGGAACACGCAGCAGCTGATTGAAAATTCACATGTTAGTCACAATCCTTTATAATCTGCCATGCTGTGTTATCAAGAATTCTAATATTATTGTTGTAACGCATGTTTTATTATACAATTGAAAATTGTACTGAATTGTTTTTTTATCATTGCCAGGGTCTATGTTCGATATTCAAAAATGTAGTCGTAACAATTAATTAATAACCAGAAAAAGGAATAAACATGACATTTATACCGATTGCCTGGAGTAATTTATTTCGAAACAGTCGACGGACAATCTCCACCTTGCTGGCTTTTTTGATTGGGGTCAGCATGATTGTGTTTGTCAATGGTTTTAATACCGGTTTGCAGGATGAGTGGGCCAATGGACTGATCGACGGTTGGAACGGTCATTTCAGTATAAGGCATAAACACTATGATGATAATGCATCAACAGAGATGGAAAAGATATATATAGAAAATCCGGCGGCCATTGAAAGGGAACTGAGGAAAAATCCTCATATTACCGGTGTTATGGCAAGTACTCAATATGGTGGACTAATCGGGCAGGAAAATAAAAGCACCACCTTTATTGCAATGGCTTCGGATGTATCAGTCAGAGACAGCGTCCTGCCGACAAACGGAGAAATGATTGTGGAAGGAGAAAACCTTAAACCCGGTGATCCCCAGGGTGCTATATTAGGGAAACTTTTGGCCAAAAGTCTGGATGTAAAAATAGGTGATGAACTGGTTGTACTTTCCAATTCCATATATGCAGAACAAACCGCTATTGTTATCCAAGTCAGAGGTTTGCTTAGAATTCCCGGGGCTCAGGATATAGAGAAAATGATTGCCATGATGGATATCGATCAGGTGCAGCATGACCTCCTGGACATGGGTGAAGGAGCCACGGAACTGGTTGTCCGAATAGACAATTCGGATAACCTTGAATCAGTTATCACCTGGGTCAATAAGCATTTTGAGTCCCAAGGGCAACCCTGGGTGGCAGTTCCCTGGTATACGGACAAGATGTTTCAGCAAGTCACCGGAATGTTCAATGCTATTGGCTTCGCTATTTGGGTAATTTTATTGATTATAGTCTGTATTGTCATTTTCATCACATTGCTGATGTCTACCTTAGAGCGAGTTAGGGAAATTGGGACGTTACGGGCAATTGGAACAGAAAAAATCCAGGTATATATGATTTTTTATTTTGAAGCCATGATTATAAGCGTTGTTGGAATCATACTGGGTTTGATTTTCGGCAGTATATTTATATTTATTACTGCTAAGACCGGTATCTCCATCCCGGCTTCGGAAGGTGAACTCATATCTGTATTTCCTAAATTACAATTCAGCAATTTATTTTTTACACCCATCGTTCTGCTGGCCTTTATTCAAATTGCTGTTTTGTTTCCCATCATATCTTCCTGCAAAATGGATGTCATTGATGCACTTAATTATCGATAAGGGAGCAAATCATGTTTATGGAAATCGCTTTTAAAAACATTTGGCGGAATAAACGACGGACGATACTGGTTGAATTAGCTATTATATTCGGAATTATTGTTTTCGTATTCACTGGTGCTTTGACCAAAGGAATGTCCTGGGCATGGGCAACGTCTTCCATCGATCAATGTGTAGGCGCTATGCAGGTGGAACATATGGATTATGAAGAGGAGCATAAGTTCAAACCGCTGGATACCACCCTGACTGACAGTACCCAGTTGATAAAAGAGATAGAGGCATTTCCCAAAATCACATCGGCCTATGGTGCCTTGGACATTTCAGGTATTATCAGCAATGGGAGTAAAGCCACCACTTTTTTTGGTCAAGGACAGCAGGTGAAAGCCATGCGAAAAACCCTTCCAAAAATGGAAGATAACATTAACCGGGGCAGAGCTCTCGGCGACAAAAAAAATGAGGTCATGTTAGGGCCAAAATTGGCTGAAAATCTGGGATTGAAAATGGGGGATTCGGTTCTGTTTCTGGTTCAAACCATGAAAGGCGGATTAAATATGGCCGAACTGATTTTTGTCGGTACGATCAGGGGAGCTGATACTGATTATGAGTCGGCCCATTATGCAGTCATGCATCTGTCCACCGCTCAAAATTTGATGAGAATGCCGGAGCGTGTCTCTCGGATTGTTATTCGACATGACGATTTTGACACTATCAGAGATTCAGCTGTTTTGCTGCAAAAGGCGTTGGATAAAAGCAGTAAAACCCCACTCCGCGTCAAAGACTATACGGAAACCATTGTGGGTTGGGAATTTAATAGTTTTATCAGCACTATCGGTATTGTAGTGGGAATTGTCCTATTTATTGTAGTCGGTACAGGCATTGCCAATACCATGTTTATGTCCGTCATGGAACGACGAAAAGAAATCGGTACGTTGAAAGCCATCGGTTCGGAACAGATGCATATCCGAAGGTTGTTTATCCTGGAAGGGCTTTTCATATCTTTACTGGGAGCAATTGCAGGTTTGATTCTGGCCGTGATCATAGTTGTGCTGGTTGATAAACTGGGCGGTATCTCTTTTCCACCACCGCCGGGAAGTTCCGTACCCATCACCTTACCCACCAAATTGGATTACGGTATATCTGTTTTTGCTGTCATACTGGCCCTGGTAGTGGGGATACTGGCATCCTATTTTCCAGCAAGAATTTCTGCCAAGTTGAATCCGGTTGATACCTTACGGGAAGAGTGAAAGATGTGTATCGTGTTGCATAGGTTTTAATGCTTATTTTGAGATTAAGAACTTAATAAAAAACGGAACGTCGAACAGGAAAAACGAATAATCAACCATAAAAGAGAATACTTTGGCCTTTGTTGTAGTCACAATTTGTATTATTTATATAAACCGATAGGAGTTAAAATGAGAAAATTGCTTGGAATCGCCCTGTTTTTGCTATGGTCGACCATGGTTTTTGCTGAAATGTCAGCAGATGACATTGTCGGAAAAGTAGATGATAAGATGGATCGAACTGGCGGATTGTCCGAATTGGAGATGAAAGTATACCGAAAAGAGAAACTGGTTAAAACCTATCGTATGGATATGAAAAGTGAGGGTGATGAAAAAATATTGGTGGAATTTTCTCATCCTCCTAGAAATAGAGGCGAAAAATACCTGAAAGTGGAAAAAAATATGTGGATCTATCGACCTAAAATCAACAAAGTGATCCGAATTTCCGGAAGGGCCAGCTTTTCGGGAAGCGACTTTTCAAACACAGATATTCTGTCGGTCCGTTTGGATAGGGACTACAAGGCAAAGCTGCTGGGAATCGAGAAATATGATGGAAAAGATGCCTATAAACTGGAGCTATTGGCCAAATCGGAAGAGGTGACCTACGCCAAGATCATTTATTGGGTTGATAAAAAAAGACTGATTCCATTAAAGCAAGATTTTTATACCATTTCCGGGCACCTGCTTAAGACCCTTATCTTGGAAAAAAAAACACGGATTTTAAAAGAGATGCCTGACACGTTTGTTATGACCAGTGTACTGGAAAAGAATAAAAAAAGCGTTATGACGTTTTTGGATTTTAAAGGAAACCAATCATTTTCAGCCAAAACATTTCGAAAAGACTCATTGAAGAAAAAACGGTAATGAAAAAACTGAAGGTTTTTAAATACAGCATATTGGTTTTTGGGGGAGCGATTTCTTTTTTAGGCCAAACAAGTGTGTGGGCCCAAGATTCGACGACACCTGCTTTTGAAGGAAAGATTCAGCTAACAATGATTAACCGCTCCATTAATCAATCAGCCCGGTTCAATTCCAACAATGAGATCCTATTGTTGAACTCCGAGCAGCAAACAGTGGAAATCAACCTGGGACTATCGGATTATCTGGATGCAGACGAGGCGTGGCGGTGTATGTTTAAGGCATACGGGTATCGTTTGTATGAAAAGGATCGCGACCTGACCGAAGACGACGATCAACTTCGGATTGACGAACTTTTTCTGGATTGGTCTTTCGGGAATTGGTTTGCCAGTGTTGGCAAACGACGCAATAGCTGGGGACCGGCCCTGGCCTTTAATCCGGTGAATGTTATTGTTCCGCCTCGCAATCCGTTTAGGCCCGATCAGCAAACAGAAGGGCATCCCCTGTTTTGGCTGAATTATTCAGATGATTTTTTATCCATCGACCTGCTTGCCACCCGAAACTACGACCGTAACTGGTATGGCAGATATCAACGATGGGGTGCTCGCCTGGGACTGGTTTTGGATGAAACAGATATCGGATTCTATTACTACGATGGCGAACCTTACGAAGATGATTCAGAATATAATCGCATGGTGGGATTCTCTTACTCTGGCAATTTTCTCAATAATTCCACCTTATATGCTGAAATCGCATCGTTTTCACAAAATGACCGCAACTATTATACGAAAGCCGGTGCGGTGGAAACCAGGGACGAATCAGTGGTGAAAGCAGCTGTCGGTTCCAACATCACCCTGGACAACAATGCTTCTTTGCTGTTTGAAGTGTACCACAACACCGGGGGATATACGGAAGAGGAACGTAAAAACTATTTATTGGCAGTGGATTCGGTGCTGAATCCTTTTCCAGATGTAACCCGATTTGGAGTTTTTGATGATTTTCAGTTTTCAGAAATGAATCGTAACTACCTTTTAATATCATTTCGTAAAACAAGCATTTTAGATAAATACGATATTACTCTTCAAACCCTGATCGCAGAGGATGCTTCCACTGCCTCGGAAATTGAAGGAGGATACAATATTTCCGATTATTATAAAATTAATGCACTGGTAAAACATTATACCGGTGACGAAGATAGTGAATTTGGAAACAACCAGGTGACATCCGAGCTTCAGATAAGCTTGAATGGTTCATATTAAAACATTAATCCAGTTTTGGGAGGTCCCATGTCTATTCAATTACGATCCGTCAGCAAACAATATGAGTTAGGTAAGACAACTGTAAACGCCCTTAATGATGTATCGCTGGAGATTCAGCAAGGTGAATTTGTTTCGGTGATCGGACCATCCGGTAGCGGCAAATCAACCATGCTGCATCTGCTTGGTGCACTGGATCGGCCCACAACGGGTGAGGTACTGGTTGACAATACCGATATCAGCTCGATGAATGATAAACAGCTGGCCCGTCTGCGCAGGGTCAATATTGGATTTATTTTTCAATCATTTAACCTGATACCGGTGTTAAGCGTTTATTCCAACGTGGAATTTCCTTTATTGTTAATGAAAGTGAAAAAGTCGGAACGAAAGGAACGGGTGACAAATATCCTGGAAAACGTCGGGCTCACTTCCAGAGCAAATCATAAAACAGAAGAACTCAGCGGCGGGCAGCGTCAACGAGTGGCTATTGCCAGGGCATTGGTGACAAATCCCAGGATAATTCTCTCCGACGAGCCCACAGCCAATCTGGATTCTAAAACCAGCGATGAAATCCTGGACCTGATGCAACAACTGAATGAAGAGAAAAAAGTCACCCTGGTATATGCTACCCACGATTCATCCATTGTTTCCCGTACCAAACGAATCGTGAAAATTCTGGACGGTAAAATTACCGATGACAAGGCGACAAATTATAAAGCAACACTCACCGAAGAAAAATAAAACTGCAACTCACCTCAAATTCACTTGCCAATAAGGCCCAACAAATCAGTTGGGCCGCCTGGGCATGATGACCGATGGCAAAACTCAGCTCAATAACATTAACGAAGAGCCACTCCGCCGCTTGTTGTTTTCCTTTCTCTTTTACTCACGGGATGAGATGGAATTTTGGAAACACGTAACGATCGTATTGAAATACATTTAATATGGAATTCTTTCCGATCGCCTGCTGTATTACTGTGTTTGGCTGCTTTGTACATGTCTCCCGGTTTCGGTTCAATTCAGAATAACAATACAATATTAAGCAATCCATTAATACCTCCCTTACCCTTTTAATAAATCATATCAGCAACAAACCAAAAAATATCATTTGAAATAACATCCCATATCTGTTACTGAAAACTCTGATCTGGAAAATCAGGAAACCGGAGCATATCCCTCGTTTCAAAATACTTGTTTGTATTACCATTCAACCAAGGAGGAGTAAAATGAAAATCAATATTGGAGAGTTTTTGACCAGGCGTGCCGCATTAACACCGGATAGGGAAGGGCTGGTATGTGAAGATGTCCGTCTGACATACAAGGAAATGAATCAACGTGCCAACCGATTGGCTAATGCCATGAAACAAATGGGTGTTAAAGCCGGTGATACTGTGGGGATGTTGGCTTTTAATGAAGTTGAGTACTATGATATGTTTTTTGGCCTGGCAAAGATCGGGGCAATTCTGACCGCAATAAATAACCGATTGGCTGGGCCGGAGATCGACTATATTCTTTCTGACTGTGGAGCTGGTGTTTTGGTTTTCGGAAATGGTTTTGCCGACACGGTTTACTCCATTCGAGAGAATACACCGGTAGAAAAATTTATTGTTTTATCCAATGACCCCCCGGATTGGGCAGATTCTTACAGTCAATTGACTGAAGCCGCTTCTCCCGAAGAACCCGGTTTACGAGGCGGTGATGATGATACCATGACCATTCTTTACACCTCCGGCACTACGGGACGACCCAAAGGAGCTGAACTTACGCATAACTACTTTTACTGGAATTCAGTTAATCTGATGACAACCCTGGGAGTTGATATTGGTAACACCTCTCTTATTACATTACCTTTGTTTCATATTGGCGGTTTGGCCGGACCTCCCTGGACCGTTCATCAAGGCATAAAAGTGGTTCTTCAACGCAATTTTGAACCAAAGCAGTTTCTGGAATTGATCCAGGAGGAAAAAGTCACCGGTTTCGGCTCCGTCCCGGTCATTTTGGATTTTTTAAAACTGGTGCCGGATTTTAAAAAATATGATTTCAGTTCAGTGAAGGTTATTCTGGTATATGCAGCCCCGGTACCGGTTACCTTAATTGAAGAATATGCTGAAATGGGAATTGAAGTTCGCCAATTATATGGATTGACCGAATGCAACACCGGTACTGTGCTGGATTCTGAAAATGCTGCTGCAAAAGCGGGATCTTGCGGACGTCCTTTTTTCCATACGGATGTCAGAGTGGTTGATTTTAATGGAAACGACTGTGTACCGGATGAAAAAGGTGAAGTTTTGTTACGGGCGCCGAATACCATGAAAGGATATTGGAACAAGCCCGAAGCCACGGCTGATACAATTGTTGATGGCTGGTTGCATACCGGGGATATCGCTCGAATGGATGCAGACGGTTTTCTTTACATCATGGATCGTAAAAAAGACATGATCATCTCCGGTGGTGAGAATATTTACCCGGCAGAGATTGAGGACTACCTGCTGCGAAATCCGAAAATTATGGATGTGGCCGTCATCGGTTATCAAGATGAAAAATGGGGAGAGGCCGTCAGGGCTATCGTGGTGGCAAAACCCAACGAGGAATTGACGGAAGCAGAGTTGATTGATTGGTGCCGGGGAAAAATGGGAAAATATAAAATACCAAAATCGGTAGTTATTACAGACGCCATCCCCAGGACACCCACCGGCAAGATCTTAAAACGCGAGTTGAGACAAAAATATAACGAATAGTGATATTTTTTATCCCCCGGCTTTAATTTCGGGGGAAATGGCACATTATACCTTCTCCCAACCAGTATCAAAAATGCCCGGGATTGAGCTATCGACAATCTCTTCTTTGGTCATCATGTTGGAACTTAAGAGTTTATTAGCAGGTGAATACAATTTCACCAGAAATCCCGCCATTCCCTGGTAAGAGATCCAAATTCCGTTTTTTTCATTCCATAATGTCAACGATTCTTGAACAGCTTTTTTTAACCGTGCTGAAAGATTATTTTTCTTTCCGGCAATGACCGCTTCTTTACTTCGACGAGGTTGATTTTCCGACCGTTTTGATCGAATTCTTCTTGGATCGGATGCAGACTTTGCGTTCGACTTTTCATCCGTATCATTTCCAACTTTTAAAATTTCGGTCATCACGGGTTTTCCATCCCTAAAGACAATGTGTTTAACATCCCCGTGTTTCTTTTTACCGGCTTTTTTGCCGGTATTTTTTCTATAGATGGTATGAGTCGATGAATAAGCCCTTGATACGTCTCCCATAATTTCCTCCATGTTGGCGAGTTGGCATTGAATCAAACTCATAAAAAATACATTACAACCGGATAAATGCACGATCTGCTCCACAATTCGACAGTATCAAGCATGAAAGATAGAAAGAAACACGCTTTATCTTTATGAACCTGTAACTATGGCATATTGCATTCAAGAGAAGCATAATAAAACTTCCTGACCTCTTCCTATTTGCGATAATTTTGCGGTTCCTCCTCTTCATAAAATAGTAGTAGCAGTATCTTTTTCACCTTCGATACGTCCATTATTTCAACTGCTTGTAAAATTTTGCCAATACCATTATTCAGTCCGGTGATCAGGGGGAGCCCGAAACCATGTTCTATTCCCCTTAATTCTTACACGTTCCGGGACAAGCAGAGACGCTGATCAGGTAATAATTCGGAATAATAGCGGCCGCCTTCCCCACAGATACCTTCTCACTTTCATTTATCTCGCACTCAATATCCAGTACAACAAAATTGTCTTCTTTTTTTGCGCGGGGATGCTTTTCAGTCACTTTGGCAGATACCTTCAGCTCATCGCCGGGGTGTACCGGGTGGATGAACTTTCCTTCCAGGGATTTTAGAAACCCGCCTCCGGGATATACCCAATCGGTTATAATTTTACCCATGAACGACAGGGTCATCATTCCATGGGCGATGGTTTTTCCTTTTCCCAACAGGTTGATACGTTTGGCGTATTCCGAATCGATGTGAATCGGATTAAAATCCAGTGACGCTTCGGCGTTTTTGGTTATTTTTTCCTGGGTAATGGATTTTGTTTGGGCAGGCAATTCGAAACCCAGTTGAATATTATCAAAAATAAGTTTTTCAGCCATGTTGATCTCCTGTTATTTGGGCAGAACCAAACCGCCGGTCCATATGCAAACAGTTTCATTGTTTTGATTAGTGATATTCATTTCCGCCACAGTATATTTTTTGTCGCGTTTATAAATTTTATCAATAAGTTTGATTGTACAATGGATGGTATCGCCGATGCGCACCGGGACACCGAATTCAAGTTTTTGGCCGGGATTCACCGCGCCGGGCATTTTTACCCAGGAATTCGGGGGAGTGGCGGCAAAGACAATGGGAACGACGATGGTCGGGGGGGCAACGATACCTTTAAACTGTGATTTGCCGGCAGCATCTTCATTAAGGTAAAACGGGTTGAGATCATCAGTGCCTTGGGCGTATTTTTCGATTCTTTCTCTGGTTACCACAAAGGGAACAGTTTCGTATTCTTCACCCACTTCCAGTTGATCCCAGGTGCGTTGCCGGTCATCGTGCAAAAAAAAGTCTTTTTCAAACCATTCGGGCAGAACTTCTTTTCCAGTGTTTTTCTCGTCTGACATAAAGCAGCTCCTTTTGAATTGATAAAAATAGAAAACGGCGAACCGAATTCAGTTAACATACCTGTCAGCCGGTAACTTATTGGGTAGGGATGGATATGTCAATTGTTATAGAAAATAAAAAAAACATATCTGTTTTGAAAGGTACTGAACACATTCCAACGATTGATGATAGTAACGACAATAAGGTATGCAGGAATTCCTTTTTAAAAAACATCAAACAAAACAAGCGCAATAAAAAAATGAATTAAGTTCTTATCAACAAACACTGACAATCAATTTTCCCCTAATACACATTTCCAATCGAACACTGTTGTCTTATAACATAAGAGTACGCCTTATATATTTCAATAAGTTGGTAGATTCTGTTTTTTTTGTTGCACGTGCAAATTTTTTGTTTGACAAGCTTAGTTGTTAATGCAACTATTAATTCCACAAGCAAGGTTGTCAATGCAACTAACGAAGCTGGAATAGCTTTTCTCAGTTTTTATTATTGTATTAACAGGAATAAAAAGGAAACTCATGGACAAACAGTTCAATAAAACGATTCATTCTTTTATGGATATTTTGCAGTTAAAAGAAGAACCATTGGGTGTATTATTTAGTGACAAAAAGCCGGAACCTGGTTACGGATTTAAACCCTCTGAGCTTCCGACACGAGAGAAGGAATTAAAAAACGAGATAAACTGGCAAGCCATATTTTCCAATTTCGGCTGTGTTATGGGAAATATAAAACGAGCCCGACGAAAACAAATCCCTGCTTATTTTTCTAACGAACAGTTTGGTTGTCCAGGTGGTGCTTTTTGGTTGGGATTTATTAAACCGCAAACCGAAACGATTATCCATTATGTTTCCACAGGGATTCCAGGGAAGATAAACGGCGAGTTTTACTGTGATTCACCGGATCAAATGCGCAAGATATTCTCTTATGTTGACCCACAACCGATTGAAAAAAAGTACTGTATATTCAAGCCATTGAGTCAATTTATTGACTCCGAGAAGCCGGAATTGGTGGTGTTTTTCACGACTCCTGAATCCCTGAGCGGATTACACCAATTGGCAACATTCGTAACGGGTGATCCCGAAGTTGTGGTTTCACCTTGGTCTGCCGGATGTGGCAGTCTGCTTGCGTGGCCTCGACATTATTTGTCCAAGGGACTTAACAAAGCGGTACTGGGTGGATGGGATCCATCTGCCAGGAAGTACTTTAAAAAAGAGGAATTGTTTTTTACAGTTCCTTTCCAAATGTTCAAAGAGATGATCAATCGTTATGAAGAATCGTTCCTGACAAAAGACGTCTGGAATGCCATGGTCAAACGAATTTCCAAAGAGGAGGCCTGATGATTCCACCACTATTTTCCAAAGAGACAGCCAGATGATTCCACCCCAATTAAATGAAGCACTCGGATATAGTATTTATCGAGTGAACCTTCTTTTTAGGAGGGAGCTGATACAGGCACTTTCAGAATATGGGATAACACCGGAGCAATGGCAGATTCAGAGTCTCTTGTGGGCTTCCAAGGATCCGCTCAATCAGCGTGAGATTGTTCAGGATACACTAAAGGACAAGCACACGGTGTCACGAATTATCAACAGGATGGTTCGTGACGGGTGGGTGACCAAAACTATCAGTTCAAAAGATAAAAGAGTTACAAAAATAGCATTGACTGAAAAGAGTCGTTCTTTAAGGGAAAAGATGCAGACAACACTATTCACCCATTTTAAATCCATTTTTGATCAATTTGGAATGGAAGAGCACGATAGGATGCTAAACCTGCTGAAAAAATTGCGCAAAATTTTGGGGGATGATTCGATATAAGCTTTATCCGTTTCGGGGTATTCAAATTGATTTGTTAACATTTACACTTAAAAACTATCAAAAGATATTTGAATTTTTCTCAATACTGATGTTTTGATTGCCCCAATTAAAACATCACTGCCAAAAATTTCAGTATATTAAACAACATGAGAGATAAACTCTCAGGATTTGTTGATCAAGAATCCAACACCAAGGAAAGGAGAAGGAATAATGAAAAAACTAAACGGTAAACAACAAAAATGGTTAAAACTGGTTCACATTTATTCTGCCGGCCTATGGTTAGGAGGGGCAATCGCTCTGAACCTGATGCATTTTTTTATGGAAGCTACAGATGGCATGGAGCTTTATGGGATCAATCTCTCCATGAAATTCATCGATGATTTTATCGTCATTCCCGGAGCCTCCTTAACCTTCATCACCGGACTCTTATACTCCATATTTACCAAATGGGGATGGTTCAAACATCATTGGATTACCGTAAAATGGATCATCTGTCTTTACGGAGTTGTATTTGGTACGTTTTTTCTGGGTCCCTGGTTGAACAGTCTGCCTCCTATGACAAAACTGGAAGGATTAAATGTGCTTTCTAATAGCACTTATGTACATAACAAGGAGATGTTATGTACCTGGGGAACCTTCCAGGCAGTTACCGTCATCATAGCTTTTTTCTTTTCAGTCTTAAGGCCATGGAAAAAGTCAAACGCATAAAGTGGTATCCAACATGCTCAAACGAATCAAACCATGATGGAACCGGTGTCAGCGGTTAATTCATAGTCCGAGGTCCTTCCAAACGGGTAAAGGGAACGTCTTTACCCGTGCACCGTTTTTGCCGGTGTTAAGTCCCCTTTTTATTAATTTGTTATTTGACAGTTCCTGTTGTCATACTGGCCCCCAATCAAGTTGGGGCATGCTTTTATGATCCGGCTTTCAGGGAAAGATACCCGGGGCAACCATCGATTTCGGATTAACAGGCTGTGCCACAATAGCAAAATCTTTAATTTTTCACTTTAGCCAGATTTGGGATCAGATAAAATTGAAAAGTCCATCGGTTGCGATGACAATGATGATCGAACTTGTCGGGATATTCACTAAAGGTATTTAAATCTGAAAATTATGGCAAAGTATGTTACCACTGAAAAAGCAATTTTTTATCATTCATGATTTCAATCTTGACAGTTTAGAGTTCTCCACGGCTATGCTGCTTTCGGAAGCTTAATTTTAAAGGATCTTCTAAACCTTGACATAATTATTCGATAAGTCGCGGTATTCTTGAAACTGCGAAAATTGTGATAGAATTCTTGTTGGAC
>JBFFHJ010000140.1:0-12624 GCA_041556995.1 bacterium
AAAATAGCGGGAAAAATAACTAATGCAATTGATTATTCGATTTTATTAGAGTATTTTATTCAAAAGTCTAAACCTTCAACTCCAATTCAGGATAAATTGATCATAGGGAGCAGATGTTTATTCAATGTCAAAACTGCCAAGCCACTTATAAAATAGATGAACAAAAAATTCCCAACAAAGAAGCATTCGTGCGCTGTTCCAGGTGTTCGGAACCAATACCATTGAACAAAGAAACACAGTCTGAACTATCCAAACAGGCACCTAAAAAAATCGTTGAATGCGAAAACTGCAAAATTCGTTACTCCATTCCCCTGGATACAATCAAGGGTGAATCAACAAAGGTTCGTTGTGGAAAATGTGGACATCATTTCACCGTTACAAAAAAGGATAGTCTGTCAGATAATTCATTGATGTTGGCAGAAAGGGATATTACAGCACCATCCGACGACATAGACCTTGACAATATCTCCATTCCGCAAGAGAGCGAAATCGAAGTGGATGATCTTTTCGAAAATATGGATGAACTTGAAGACGAAAGGGAGGATATTCCAGACATCGAGGAAAATGAACAGATGCAAAAAAGCGCCACTGATGAATACCTGGAATCTGTAGATCTGTCCAAAAACGAAATTGACGAAGAAACTGATGAAATAGATGAAGACAGCGATGACGATTTAGGTATCGGCACCATCTCCGAAGAACAAAAATATAAAATATTTTTGAAACCCAAAGGAAAAAAGGGATCAGATACCACCGAGGACAATGATTGGCCGGAAATTCAGGATGAAACGAATTCTTTGGATCTGAATAAAGACCTGGATGACGACGAATCAGATTTTATCGGTCTGGATGACCTGGAAGCCATGCCTGATTTTGAAGAGTTGCCAAAAGCCCGTCCCAAGGGTAAAAGCACTCCTAAATCAAAAGAAACAACAACTAAAAAAAGTACTTTTTTATGGCTACTCTGGGGACTCATTATAATCGCCTTGCTGGCCACCGGTTGGTTTCTGACTAAAGAACGGTTCTTCGGTGATGAAACATCAACGCCAATTGAATCAACAGATAAAACCGTGTCCCTCAAAATGCTGGAACCTCTGAACGGACGATATGTCATTAATCGACTCAACCAGGAAAAAATATTTATTCTGGAAGGCAGTATCCGAAGCTTAAACTCAAATACCGAGCAGATCAATAAAATCGAAGTAGAAGGTACGCTATATCATCGAGCAGATAAAAATAGCCAACATAAAGAAAAAATCTCCTCGTCTGTCAGTTATGCGGGAGCTGTGTTAAAAACATCTGAGCTTGAACAATGGTCGAGAGAAAAGATTGAGTCTTTTCATACAGGTGACAGTGGACAACACAAATTCCATTTATCGCCGGACGGAACACTGACAATCCAATTCCAGATCATTTTTTTCATTGGGCAAGAATCATTTAACAATATGGAAGCCAGGATCAAACGGGTGATTAAAAAACAGTAAGAGATGCAAAACTGAGTCTGGAAGGGAGACAGGGAAAGCCAAGTGGGAACCAAGCCACCGGTATTCTTATAACACCGGTGGTATTTAACAGTTTTAATTACGCTTCAACATCTTCGAGACTTCTATCCATACTCTGTAGCACCGATGTAAATTTCTTATCAATATCATCACTAACAATCGTCCTCGGCCTTGTTCCCCTGTACATTTGAACCTCATGATCCTTAAATCCTTTGGATACTTGAAAGAGGAATTCATTTAAAACGTTAGACATTGAATTCATTGTGGTTCTCTGCTGTTTTACCGAAGTAATATCAACTTCCAAAACCAATCCTTGCTGAAGATGGTGAGGATTAATCATGGAAAAAACCTGCTGAAAACTATCTTCCAGAAAATTGATACGCTCTTCAATAACGAACCGTTGCCTCGGATGCTGGTTTCCATACACCTCCAAAACCTTTTGCTTAATCAATTTAAGTCGTTTTTTAAGTATCTGGGATCGTTGGCGCTTTGTAGTGGCATCCATTTCATTAATATTCGTCTCCATAAAGCTTAATTCATTCCACAACAAATCTTCAGTATCATCCAATGAATCGTCCGATTTCCAGATCTGCCACCATTTCCTTCGGCTTCTTCTTTCTTTGCGTAAAATCTCTTCGGAAACAGATTGAAAACTCTGTATTCCTTTTTCAATGCGATCATTATTATAGATCTGCTCAACGATTTCCCCGGCTTTTTCAATTTCCATCGAAATTTCAATGACTTGTTGATCATATGCTTTTCGCATTTCCATCAATTGATCGTGATCAAAATAGCTAAGCCTGATATTGAATAACTCATCGGGCAGTTCATCCCGATTCTTTGTTTCATATTCTCGAATGACACAAATACGAGCATTTTTATGATTCTCGATGAACTGATAACCCATTTTAGAGACATCCAAAATTGAAGTCAGGCTGTTGACCACTTTGTTAAATCCTTTGTTCCGCATGTTCTCTTTTTCCAGAATATATCGTACGTTATCCCGGATTCTTTCTATTTCATACTCTTGCGTCGGCATATCAAATTCATCAGTATCCAAACTATCGATAAAGCGTTTGGCAATAAAATCGTATCGTTTGGCATTCTGATCATTTGGATCATCATCAAAGGAAAGAAACTCTTCCAATGCTTTAAACTTTTCCAGCAACTTATCATCTTCACTCATTTCGTTCTGACCGGCATCTGATCTGGCAAAACTAACTTCTTCAATTTTCTGTTCGAGTTTTGCCTGAATATGATTGGAGATGGTTTCTTTTAGTAAGTGCTGTAACGGCTTTTGATAATGATAGATGGGAGTGATCAGCTCTGAATCCAAGATATTAATGGCCAATTTGACATCAAACACGCCTTTTGGCTTTATTGAATTGTTTTTAAAGGAACATTTTACGATAGCATAGGCGTTTTCCTTGCGAATAAATGAACCAACGTCATTTTTCTGACGTAGCAGGGCATTGGTATCCTGCTCAATTTCATGAACCCCCCTTTGGATATGCCCCTGTAAATGTCCAAAAACATTTGCAATAGATTTTTCAATTTCACCAGTATTAAATTGATCCTCACCGCCAATTTTTTCTAAAATCTCGGAAATGTTTCTCGATGTATATCGGTTAAGCTGGCTGTATTCTTCACGATCGATAAGATCCCTGTATTTCTTTTTCAATTCATCTTCCACCGTCACCATATAACGGTTATGCATGTTCTGCATATTTTGATTATAATAATTGTGGATCTTATCCTTAATCCCGCCCATGATATCAATTTTATCGAGAACTTCCGGCGGGAGTTTAGCTTTTACATGATTTAGGATTTTATCAATCTCTTCATCGACAACCATTGACGCTTCCTTATACTCGTCCCTGTCGTCACGGTTTAAACTATTACGACTGCCGACTGCACTTGGTTTTTCCGGGTGAACAAAATTCGGTCCTTTGGTCATTTTCTCTTTTAACACGCGCATACCTCCAAATGTGAACAAGAATTGATAAGCAGAAAGCGAAAATTCAGTAGATTTTTACTTCTGTTGCTCCTTGTTTTTCTTTGAAAATCACTAAGAAGTCAAATAGAAATAGGATTTTCCTTTGCTTTTACTCTCTTTTTTATTCAATAACAATAGTTGACGCTTTGATTTGAGAGCATTTTAAGGTAAATGTCAAGATTTTGCAATGAATAACTAGGGTGATTGAGAATTACTCGCTTTTTGATAAAACAGGTTTATATCGGGTCATTCTAATATGGTTTGCCCTTGAATACCAGAAAAAACGAGCTGAAATGCTTGATCTCCAACTAACTCATGTTTATTAAATTTTGAAAACGTTACCTGGAGAATCTCAGCCCGTCGTTTCAGGGAATAAATATATTTTTCCAGAAACACCATCTCCTTCACTTGTCTATACAACTTATTTATATTAGCCAGTTGGCCCCCATCATTCCATAAAAAAGTCTATCATCGAGATATCGTTTAGCAAAATCCACTTTAAAAATCTTCCACCTTACAGATTAACAAGAAATTCGAAAAAAATCTTATAATCTGCAATATGATTATGCCAAAGATCTTGTTTTAGGAAATATTCGTTTCTTAATTCGCCAAAATAGAACTTTCGATAGGCTAAATCTAAATAATATTCACCATAAAGTACGGTTCCATAATCAAAATATACGTTGCTGCTGAGTTATTGATCATTCAGAAGACTTCTATCTTGCTGTTATTAAATTTATTTGTCTGAAGCAGATCGCTAGATTCATCTTTCTGCTTGGCTGTAGTATAAATTCTAATAGAAACGGAACCAGTATTTTCATTTTTTTTTGCTTTGGTTGATATTGGGGGAAAATCCAAGAAGTCAATGATTTGAAATTGATTTTTAATCAACTGTTTCGTCGAATCAGATAGTAGAATGGATAACAGACATTCACAATACCAGTATTACTCAGCCTACCAAAACAGAAAATTTTTACACAACCTTTGCGAACCTAAAAAGCGACTGCTGTGCTCCTTAGGTCACTCTAATATTTTTCAAATTGATTGATATGATAAGTTTAGCAAATCTATTGCTCCATGAATCAAGTAAAACGAAACCACCGATTAGAAGATGTGATACAAATGGATTGTTAAAAACATTATTTGACAATTCGGAACAATCGGTTTTTTCTGACTTTGGATTTGATCGGTAATTTTAAGATGGTTGAAAAAACTGTTTCGAAATAATAATTTTGAAGGATCAAATAAATAGGCAGGGAAATCCGACAGGAAGACGGTCCTCGTCAACCTGCCGTTGTTACTTACATCTTAATTATTTTAATATTTCCATCATGGTTTCACCAATACTCGCCGGAGTCGGAGCTACACTGATACCGGCAGCTTCAAGTGTTGCTATTTTGCTGTCAGCTGTACCTTTTCCACCGGAAACAATCGCCCCAGCATGCCCCATTCGACGACCCGGAGGAGCTGTTTTACCGCAAATAAATGAAACGATTGGTTTTTTAACATAGCTTTGGGCGAATTCAGCTGCTTCTTCTTCAGCTGTTCCACCAATTTCACCAATCATTACAATTGCTTCTGTTTGTTTGTCATCCTGAAACAATGTTAATGTATCAATAAAATTAGTCCCATTAATGGGATCACCGCCAATACCAATACAGGTCGATTGGCCTAATCCAACCTTTGTCAATTGGTCCACTGCTTCATAAGTCAAGGTACCGGATCTTGAAACAACCCCGACATTACCCTGTTTGTGAATAAAACCAGGCATAATACCAATTTTGCACTCACCCGGTGTGATAATTCCAGGACAGTTGGGACCGATCAGGCGCGTTTTTGATCCCCTGAGGGCATCAGCAACTGTGATCATATCTGTGACCGGAACGCCTTCCGTAATGGCAACCACCAAGTCTACTTCGGCTTCGATGGCTTCCAAGATTGCGTCGCCGCAGAACGGGGGCGGAACAAAAATCATTGAACAATTGGCGCCGGTTTTTTCTACGGCATCTCTTACAGTATTAAAAACAGGAACACCGTCATGATCTAAACCGCCTTTACCAGGTGTAACACCTGCAACAATCTGAGTATCACAGTACTCTTTACAGGCTTTGGCATGCAAAGATCCTTGAGAACCTGTTATTCCCTGTACAAGAATTTTAGTATTTTTGTTTACTAATACGCTCATAATCTATTCCTTCGATGAATATTTCAGATAATGATTCTGTTATGTCTTAACCTTTGGCAACTTCAACCGACTTTGCCGCAGCTGCGGCAAATCCTTGGATCATCAACAGCTTTTCGCTTAATCCCGATTCCTTAATAATATCCGCTGCTTTTTCCGCATTGGTTCCTTCCAACCGAACAACAACGGGAATTGACATATTAACCTTCTTGAATGCCGCGATAACTCCTTCCGCTATGACATCACAACGAACAATACCGCCAAAAATGTTGATTAATATGGCTTTAACATTAGGATCTTTTGTAATCAGTTTAAAAGCAGCTTCCACACGTTCTGCGTCAGCTGTACCGCCTACATCCAGGAAATTTGCAGGAGATCCGCCATAATGCTGGATAATATCCATGGTTGCCATTGCCAATCCGGCACCATTCACCATACATCCGATATTTCCATCGAGTTTGATGAAGTTTAAATCATAATTACTGGCTTCAATTTCTGCAGGATCTTCCTCATCAAGATCTCTTAATTCAACCGTACTCTTATGACGGAAAAGAGCACTGTCATCAAATGACATTTTGCAATCCAAAGCCAGAATTCGGTTATCACCTGTGATCACCACTGGATTAATCTCCAACATGGAACAATCTTCAGCCATGAATGCCTTATAAAGATTCATAAAAAAAGCTGATGCTTGACGAATCAGTTTTGGATCGTATTTATCTAGACCCAGACCAAAAGCCAGTCTTTGTGTTTGAAACGGTCTTAGACCAATACCGGGGTCAACAAATTCTTTCAAGATCTTTTCGGGAGTCTCTTCAGCCACTTCCTCAATATTCATCCCGCCTTCCGTTGAAGCAATCAAAACAACCTTTTGAGTACTGCGATCCGGAAGAATTGAAAAATACAGCTCTTTTTTAATATCCATCCCCTCTTCAATAAGAAGAGTTTTAACCTTTTGCCCTTCCGGACCGGTTTGTTTAGTAACGAGTTGCATCCCCAGAATGCTTTTGGCATTGACTTTAACTTCGTCAATACCCTTGGATACTTTAACACCGCCTCCTTTTCCCCTACCTCCGGCGTGTATCTGTGCTTTAACCACACATACATCACCAGGAAGATCTTTTGCGGCAGCCAAAGCTTCGTCTACGGTTTTGGCGACAAAGCCTTTTGGTACATTTGCACCATATTTGGAAACAATCTCTTTTGCTTGATATTCATGTATTTTCATGGTTTCTTTCTAAAAAATTGTGGACAAATATTGATCATGTAAAAGATAGATATTTCCGGTTAATAACAGCGGAACAGGAACTTATCAATATTTCAGGACAATCAAAATAAGTTCGCTGACTGAGTCCTTTTACTGATTCAGCACTTAAAGTAAAAAACAACAATCCACTTGTCTGGTACTCTTGAAAGCTCTGAGTACCTAGTTTTACCTCAGCCGATAAGACGCCGTTTGCCACGATTGTTATCCTTTTCAGATGTCCAAAACATTACGATTCATTCGTTAGGTCAAACAATTGAAAAAGGATCAATCAAATAAAGGTTAGAAAAAACTGCAAGAGTTTTTCAGATAAAAAGAAAGGCTCTTTTGCGGCGTGAATCTCCCCGGCAGCAGATAACGGTCTTGCTTACTCTTTATAATATGACTGAAATTGAAGAGATTATAATTGAGTTGAATCAAATATTTCCCATGATAACGATGCCAAGTTCCCGAAATAATCACTAACAATAATTAAATATGAATCACTTGACATAGACAGAGATAGAACAAATCATCCCACATCCCTTGGTAAAAATATTGTGGGAATTTATTTAAGTATCAATAATGTTAGGGTAATGAGGCTGCCAATATAGCAGAAATTTCATCGGCCAACAACATTCCCTTGGTGGTCAAAGCCAGCCTATTTCCTTTCAAAGAAATATATCCGGCATCGATCATCCGATCGATCTTTTGATGCCATTTATCTGGCAATGTCAATGGAAATTCAATTTTAAATTTATCCAGGTCTATTCCCTGTTTCAACCTTAAACCTATCATCAACCTTTCATCTCTTTGCTGAAAGCGGGTAAGCTGTTCATAGTTTTGAAACGGCATACAACCGTCTTGCAAGGCATGTTTGTAATCAACCCATCGCTTATAATTACCCCACCTGTAAGGCTGTAAATATGAATGTGCCCCCATCCCTATTCCCAGGTAGTTTTGACCCTGCCAATACACCATGTTTTGTTGAGATTGATATCCTGTTTTTGCAAAATTACTGACTTCGTATTGTTGTAAACCATTCTCAGCCAAAAATTGAACAATGGTTTCATACATTTTAGTGATCAATGTTTCGTTCTCAGAAACCCACCGATGCCATCGAGATTTTCGATATGCGGCTGTTTTGGGTTCGATATTCAGGCAATAGGCGGAAATGTGGGTCGGATTCAAATCGATTAACTGCGCTAGATCTGACAACAGCATATCAAGTGTATACCCGGGAAATCCAAACATCAGATCTAAATTAAAATTCTTAAATCGGGCATCCTGTAAAAACCGAACAGCATCCCTTGCCTGCACCGAATTATGAATTCTTCCGAGTGTTTTCAGTGCCGAATGGTCAAAACTTTGTACCCCCAGACTAATCCTGGTAAATCCAATCTCTTTTAACTGGAGAAAAAATCCCGGGGACGCATCTTCCGGATTAATCTCAATGGACGTTTCGACCTTCAAAAAATCCTTAACCGGAGTTCTAATCCAGTTAAGAAGAACACTAATCTCTTCGATAGTTAATCTCGACGGCGTTCCTCCACCAAAATAGATGGATTTTACCGACTGAAAGTTGAAATGATGCTTTTTTTTCAGCATGGAAAACTCTTTAAACATCAGGCGGATATACTCTTGATGTCTGTGAAGTTTATCCGGTATCACCGCAAACGAGCAGAAAGGACAAATCTTCCTGCAAAACGGGATATGCAAATAGATAGCAGAAACAGAACTCACAAAATCACAAATCAAAAAGTGGAAAAGAATTAAAAACTAGACAACACATAAAAAAGATCTCGCAACAGCTAAAATTCCGGAAATAAGAAATTTTTCCCTGGACCGACATTATCACCAGTCTTTTTCCACCGGTACAGGTCCACCTATGGCAGGGTCTCCATATTGTTTGCGCCGTCTTTCTTTTTCGTCGTTAATTTTTTTGCGCAATTTTGATAATTCCTTCAATGCTTCTTCGGGAGTCATTTTGTCAGAAGGAGATTTCGGTTTTTGTTGATTTTCAGCCGATTGCTCACTTTGATCCTGTTGATTTTTCTTTTGATTATTATTCTGATCTTGTGATGATTGCTGATTATTTTTCTGTTGTTGATCCTGTGATTGTTGAGATTGTTGACCTTCTTTTTGAAGTTTTTTCAGCGCCTCCTTCAATTTTTCAATCGCTTCTTTCTCTTTGGGAATAGCCGCCTTAAATCGTGAATCTTCCAAAAAGTCAATAGCATTGCTTTGTAAATCTTGGGCAGCGCCTAATAGCGACGTCATTTCAGTCAAGGTTTTCAGTTGATCATTGGGATCAGCTGTTTGATTGGAGCTATTAGCACCTTCTATTTGTTTCTTCAGGTGTTCTTGCTGCTGTTGGATAACAGTGACTGCTTTTTCCGTTTCCTCCCGATTTTTTATCTGATCAAACACTAGATCCTGTTGATCTTTTTGCCTTATACTTGTTTTTTGATTTGCTGATTGGTTCTCCGCCTTCAAGGTTTTGGTTAAAATTGTCTGTTCCATTTCCAACAGCTTTTTTATTCTTTCATCCAGTGGCACAAAAACATCAAGCAAAAAATTAATACCGTTCAATACCTTGTTGGTCGATTCTTCTGCTTGAAAATAATCGCCTTTTTCAATCAGGTTATTACTATTGGCCATATTCAATTCAATTTGATTGCTAACTTCGGCCAGACGATCGGCCGGCGAAACCTGTTGATTTGTCTGCCCGTATACTACCGAAACAGCACACAGAACAAATACCCAGTATGTCAACATTAACCAGCTGATTTTTATAATTATTTTTTTATTCATATCCATGTATAATATTCCCAAAGTCATCTGTAATCATAATACCATACCTTAAAAAACTGTTGATACATAACAATTTTTTAAGGTGAAATGTGTAATCGTGCAACCATAAAATTCCAGGATTTTTACTTGTTTATTTCAAAATTAAAAAATTTCACACTTGTTCCAAAATTTCCAACAGTTTCTCCCAAGGTTTTCCCCCTCTTCCCAGTTAGTTAAACATCGTATTGTAGTTGTCCCTTCAACTAAAAAACCATCTCTTTAATTTGCAAAAGATGTATTTTGCCTGGTTTCCTTTGACCTAAAATATTCTTTATTTGTATATAATCAAATATTTATAGGTTGATGCAAATGTTAAGACCGCTTAAACACTCGCATTTCAATTCCCAAGATGACATCATCGTATCAAAGGTGCATACCCATTTCCTGCTAATACAAAAAATCAATTCAAAAAAAATGCAAGTTTTAGGTGAACAGTTTCTGGCCGAGTATTACGATTGTAATCGAACAATTCTCGATGATATTGAAAAAATCCGATCAATCATGCTTCAAGCAGCAAATATTTGTGGTGCGACAGTGATTGATTCCAAACTGCATAGATTTTCACCTTATGGAATTTCCGGAATCGTCATGATTGCCGAATCTCATCTCTCCATCCACACTTGGCCGGAATACGGTTACGCAGCTTTTGACCTGTTTACCTGCAATCCTAAGTTAAATTCGGTAGGATGCTTGGAGTATTTACACAGTGAACTGGAAGCAAAATCCCAACTTTATACCAAATTAAACCGGGGATTAAACGGTTTGGAATCCCAAAAAAACGTTGCGAACAGCTCTGACATTGTGAGAAAATGACCTTTAATATGGGGAAATACCGATTTTTACGTTTAATATATTGAATAAAAACGAAATTTAGTATTGTTCCGGTTTGGTCGCTATAATCAAATTCCGACTATTGATTATTGAACCTACTACGTTACGAGCTCACAGGGCTTCATACAATTATGAATACTGGGGAGAAATCATGGAATTATCTGATCTTCAAAAAAATTTAAATAAACTAGTAGATTCTTTTTCTGACCAAGACGAAACCAAGGTCCTAGAAAAACTAGTAACCGAACTCAAGATGTTCATGCAATATATTGAAAAAGTCGATAAAAGCGCAGTTGATAAGGTTTTATCGGATTTGGAGTCGAAATCGGATAATGCATTATTCAACGAAGTCGGACGTCTTCTTAGACGATTTCATGATCAACTTGTTTTAATCAGGGAAGGTATTCCGGAAGATCTGGGTAAAATTGCCAGCCAGGAAGTCGTTGAAATGTCGGAAAAACTTCAAATGATTGTGTCCATGACTGACAAAGCGGCCAATACAACTATGGATCTGACAGAGGAGATCATTGATAGTCTGAATCAGCAAAATGAAAATTGTAACTCCATTAAGATGGAGTTAAATGGACTGATTGAAAAGAATAACTTCACTCCCGAGATATTAAAAATTTTAAAAAACTCCATCAACCAGGTTCAAGGACTGGCCAAAAACAACGATTCCCTCCAGGAAAAACTTACCAATATCCTTATTGCCCAAGATTATCAAGATCTTACAGGTCAGGTAATATTTAAAGTGATAAATCTTCTAAAATCTCTGGAAAAAGACCTGGCTCAACTGATAAATAGATTTGGGCAGATCTTGAAAGAAACTGACGTTGAAGAGGAAACACAACTAAAAGGCCCTCTCAGTGAAGTAAGCCAGGAAAAAAGTTCCCAGGATGATGTTGATTCATTATTGACCAAATTCGGATTTTAACTTATTAATCGCGGCATAAAACCTACTCTTTTTCAGACAACTGGGATATAAACAAAGCTATAATTCGCTTATATTCCAGTCAAATCACAAATTGAGCATAAAAAGACAATGAAGCATCTTCTATTTCAAAAAACAAAAGTGTATTTAATTGTTTTTATATGGATTATTAGCTCTTTTTTACTGATCGCGTGTCAAAATCAAAATGAAGAAGATCTTTATCAAAACATATCTGATAAAGAAGGCACCGTGGTCGAAGCAGAATGGAAACCGGATAAATCTGTGATAAAAACTGAGAGTAAAAGGATCGAATCCATTAGCAGCAAAATAACTCAACAACCGAAGATTCTTAAAAAAAGCACACGCCCATCTCAAAGTGGAAACCAATACACCATTCAAGTGGGTGCTTTTTTAAATAAAAACAATGCCCTAACTCTTATTCAACTGCTTGAATCAAAAGGATATGCTCCCAGGCTTATCATTACCGGGACCACAGGGAAAAAATGGCATTTTGTTCGGGTGGGATCTTTTTATAAAAAACAGGCGGTGGAAGATATGGCAGAAAGGATTTCCAATGAGGAAAACCTGGAAGTGGTCATTATGAAAAACCAAAAAGTAACCAAAAAAATTACCCCCCCAAACAAAAGGAATAAAAAAACACCCGTCATGAAAATTGAACCGAATAACGAGAAAACCAACGATATTCCTAATGAGAAAGCCTCATCAAAGCCGTTGAAACATGAAAAATACAATCTTTACTCATTTCAAGTCGGTGGGTTGTATTCCAGTAGCACCGCTCAAAAGCAAAAAGAGAAATTGAAGAAAAAAGGATATTCACCCTTTATTGTCAATGCAGATAATGCCTCCATCAACGAAACATGGTATTCTGTAAAAATAGGATATTTTAGAACATTTGAAGAAGCAGTTGACGCAGCCACCAGATTTTCTGAAAAAGAGGGCATCCCCGCCAGGGCACAACCTTGAAAATAATAAATTAATTAATGCCGGTTAACATAAGATATATCATCATTCAACTTTCAAAAAACCGGTTAACTCATCCGCATTCATTTTTTCAACCAAGCCGTT
>JBFFHJ010000141.1:0-12288 GCA_041556995.1 bacterium
CAAAAATAATTGCATAGGAATCCATTTTAAATCGACATGAGTTTTACCGAAAAAGAGATCAACCTTGCATTGGGTTACGCAGAAAATTTAAAAGTAATTGCCAAGCTTGATCCGCAAGACGGCAAGAGCATATTGTTTTATCGTTCTGATCAAGTACCCAGGGAACTTAGCGAAGACATAAAAGAGATGATTGAACTTTGTATTGAATACCATCAACGATCTGTTTTTACAGGTGAGTACATCGACGGTGACGATAATCCGCCAGCAAGGTATTCCAAAGATCCCATTGAAGATATCAATTTTAATCTGGATCATTACAAACCGAAATTTATCGAACAAGTAAGAAAGGCGCTGGATCTTGATCAAGAGAATAACCAGCCCAAGGAACGAAAATTAACACCTTATGCCCAGGCAATGCTGGATTTTCAAAAAAAAGGAAAAAAATAGAGCAGCATTACCGTTTCCTGCAAACTCATTTAAAAACAGATGTTACGGAATTTGCCAGTGCCACCACCTCTCCACGTGAAACCATTTTTGCTAATTCCTGCAACCTGTCAGATAAAACCGTATCTTTTTTAACCGGTGGGAAAATTTTCGATACTTCTTTTAAGATGGTCTCGCCTACAGGATTGAGTTTCCGATATTCAGGTTTGATGGGGTATCTCTCTTCCAAATGGATGTTCAGGGAAAAAGGTGTTTTAATGCTTTTAAGTTCGGATTGAATCTCATTGAGTTTCTCTTTTACCTCTTTGAAGACAGGGGCTTTTGAAGGAATATAGTCTAATTGCTTGCGGATGGCCGCTGCTTGAACAATATAAGCCAGTTCAATAGCCAAAATGGAGGCCATTTTAGGAAGTGTCTTCATCGCCCGTATGGCCAAACCAGATCCCATACTCACGTGATCTTCTTGACCCGAGTTGGTGGAGATGTTGAACAGGTGGCTGGGCATGGCTTCTCCCCAAATAGCATTGGCCAATGCAGCGGAGCTGTACTCCGGCATCATCATAGCGCTGGAGATGGCTTTAATCTCATCGGAAAGGTCTGGCCATTTCAGATCCCTCCCCAATCCCTTATTTCGATGATCATCCACAAATCGAGCGCATCGCTGGTTGGTTAAACCCGCCATTATACCCATAGCCTGGAACAGATTATAGATACGAACCGCCACCGGCATACCATGAAAATGTCCACCGGAAACAATATCTACCGATGAATTCCCGTCCTTGCCGGGCAAGATAATAGGGTTGTCTGTTACGCTATTGATTTCTCGAAGGAGCGTTGCCTCACAATCATCAATCAATTCAGCGCAGCTTCCCAAAATCTGTGCGGCACATCGAATGTTGTAGGGATCTTGGATTTCTCCATCAATACGATATTCTCTGTGAAACTCCCGCAAGGGGGAATCCTGCATCAGTTGGTGAATCCATCCCGCTACTTTTATTGATCCGGGATGAGGCCGCAATTGATGTAATTCTGCCTGAAACGGTACCTCGGTCGCCAACATCACTTGAGCTGTCATAGCGGTTTGAATACAAGCCGTTTTTAATAATAATTGTAAATGATAACAGCAATATATTCCTATGGCAGTCATGAACTGAATACCGTTGTTCAGTGCCAGCCCCTCTTTCATTGCCAGTTTAATTGGTTTTAACCCACACTTTTTCAATGCTGAAGATGCACTAACCTTTTTTCCTTCAAATCTCACTTCCCCTTTTCCAATCATGGCCAATGCAATATGAGACAGCGGAGCTAAATCTCCACTGGCCCCGACTGATCCTAATTCTGGTACCAATGGTAAAATATTGTGATTGAGCATCGTTAACAATAGCTCTACTACTTCTGGGCGGACACCACTAAATCCACGACACAGGGATTGGGCCCGAAACAACATGATATACCGAACCAGAATATCAGGGATAGGTTCTCCCAAACCAACAGCATGAGATATGATCAGATTTTCCTGCAACTCGGAAAGCAGGTTCTTGCCAACCGGAAGATCTACATTGTGCCCAAATCCCCGGTTGAAACCGTATGCTGGATATTTTTGCTCAGATACAAAACGTTCCAGCTGTTGTCGTCTTTTTTTCAAAAGAGTAACAGTTTCAGTATGTAATTCCACAGGTACTTTTTCCATGCCAACACTGTAAATATGATCCAGGGTCAGGTTTTTTTCGTGGTGCAGTATTATTTTCATTTTCATCTCGTCTGGTGAATCTTATTGACTAGTATTTCTAAGTTGTATATACAACTAGAATGATATATTCAACTTGAATTTTATTAATACAATAATAGTAAACAAAAGAAATAACATTATGCTAAGATATTTGTAAATTGTATATACATGTATGGCTGGCTTGGTTAAGTTTTATACTGATATCGTGTTGACCGGATTGTTTATATTAAACTCAAGATGATGTTAAGCGGTATTATGTCTTTTAGCCTTGAGCGATCCTTCATCGTCCCTCCTCAGGATGACAGACGACAACGTTTGGCTCAATGTCATCAGGCCATACATGGCTGTCGACAGGACTTGGACTTCACTTGGAATGACAATCAATCTTAGTAACTTAAAACCTCAACCGAATGATTTCTAATCATTTTCAAAAACCTATCACATCAATTGGAGAAAACCTATGGATAACAAACAAATTTCAAATGCAATGACCATCAGTCTGAAGCATATATTTGATGAACTTGTGGAAATGCCACAATTTGTTAAGGGAATTCGCAGGGCGCCTAAACGGCAAATGTTGTTGTCTAAAAGCGACATAAAACTGGCTTTAAAAAACGCATTGCGGTACGTTCCGGAAAAATGGCAAACCGAATTGGCACCTGAATTCATGGCGGAACTTCTTAATACAGGGCGGATTTATGGATATCGTTTTCGTCCCCAGGGACGGATATATGGACGGCCCATTGATGAATACAGGGGAAAATGTATTGAAGGCAAAGCTTTTCAAGTGATGATTGATAATAATCTGGATTTTGAAACCGCATTGTATCCTTACGAATTGGTGACCTATGGAGAAACCGGCCAGGTGTGTCAGAATTGGATGCAGTATCATATCATCAAACGTTATTTGGAGGAGTTGACTGAAAACCAAACCCTGGTGGTGGAATCAGGACATCCCCTGGGTGTTTTTAAATCATTGCCCTCATCCCCTCGGGTGATTATTACAAATGCTTTGATGGTAGGATTGTTTGATAATCAGGAGAACTGGGTTCGAGCTACAGCCTTGGGTGTGGCAAACTACGGCCAGATGACAGCCGGTGGTTGGATGTACATTGGTCCCCAGGGAATTGTCCATGGGACATACAGTACTATTTTAAATGCTTGTCGAACCAAACTAAACATTCCACAAGATCAAGATATGAGAGGGGTTATGTTTGTATCCTCGGGGTTGGGAGGCATGAGTGGTGCACAGGGGAAATCGGTTGAAATAGCCAATGGTGTCGGAATTATTGCAGAAGTTGATGATTCCAGAATTAAAACCCGTCTTAGTCAAGGTTGGATCAGCCATGTGACGGCAGACCCGGCTGAAGCCTTTCAATTGGGGGATAAATTTATCAAAAATAAAAAAGGGGCAGCCATCGCTTTTCACGGCAATATTGTTGATTTGTTGGAATATGCGGTTCAACAGAAAATTCGTATCGATCTATTATCCGATCAAACATCCTGTCATGTGGTATACGAAGGTGGATACTGTCCCCAGGGATTATCGTATGAAGAGCGAACCCAAATGTTAAAAGCTGATGTTCAGACCTTTCGAAAAAAAGTGGATATATCCCTGAAACAGCATTTTAAATTGATCAAAACCCTGGTGGAAAATGGCACCTACTTTTTTGATTATGGAAACACTTTTATGAAGTCCGTTTTTGATGCAGGAGTAAAAGAAATTTGTGCCAACGGCCAAGACACAATAGATGGTTTTATCTTCCCATCTTATGTGGAAGACATTATGGGGCCGGTTTTGTTTGATTATGGGTATGGTCCTTTTAGGTGGGTTTGTTTAAGTGGTAAGGATGAAGATCTGGCTAAAACCGATCAGGCGGCCATGTCGTGTATCGATCCTAACAGACGATTTCAGGATCGGGATAACTATGTTTGGATAAAAGACGCTGAAAAAAATAAGCTGGTTGTGGGAACCAAGGCAAGAATTTTGTACCAGGATGCCGAAGGTAGAATGGATATCGCTTTAAAATTTAATCAAATGGTTAGAGATGGCGAAATCGGACCAGTCATGTTGGGGAGGGATCATCATGATACCGGAGGAACCGATTCCCCGTTTCGGGAAACAGCCAACATTAAGGACGGCAGTAATATCATGGCCGATATGGCTACCCAGTGTTTCGCTGGAAATGCAGCCAGGGGGATGAGTTTGGTTTCCTTACACAATGGCGGGGGTGTCGGTATCGGAAACGCCATTAATGGTGGTTTTGGTCTGGTTTTGGACGGTAGTGACCGTATTGATGATGTTATTAAAAATGCCATTCCCTGGGACGTTATGGGAGGTGTAGCCCGTAGGGCCTGGGCTAGGAATGAAAACTCAATCAAAACAGGGATGGATTATAATAAAAAAAGAAGTGGATCGGATCATATTACCCTTCCTTTTTTAACCGATGAGGACCAAATCAATTCTTGGGTGGAACAAGCCATGAAACATCAATAAACAGGGATGATTATGAAAGGAAATATTATCATTAAAAACGCAGCTGAGTTGGTGACATGCAGCGGTTTCGTGCCTAAAGCTGGCAAAGAGATGTCTGACCTGAAAGTCGTGAAAAAAGGAACCGTTGTTATTGAGGACGGCATCATTACAGCGGTTGGTAAGACCGCAGATGTTATTAAAGATCTGGATGAGACTGAGTATATGGTCATTAACGCAGAAAATAATGCTGTGCTTCCAGGTTTTGTGGATTCTCATACTCATTTTGTGTTTGGCGGGTATCGCCCCAGTGAATTTTGTCAACGGATCCAGGGGGCGAGTTATATTGATATTCTGGAAAGTGGCGGAGGTATTCTCAGCACGGTTAATGCTACCCGAGAAGCAAGTAAAGAGGAACTGATTGTATCTGGAAAAAAACGGCTGGATTCAATGCTTTCATTTGGTGTAACGACTGTGGAAGGAAAAAGTGGGTACGGTTTGGATCATGATACCGAAATAAAACAGTTGGAAGTGATGAATGTTTTGGATCAAAATCATCCGGTTGACATCGCTAAAACCTTTTTGGGGGCTCATGCTGTTCTTCCCGAATATAAAGGTAAAGAGGAGGTGTTTATCGACTTTTTAATCGACCAGGTTTTGCCGGAAGTAGTGGAGAGGAATTTAGCAGAGTTTTGTGATATTTTCTGCGAAGACAAAGTGTTTTCTATCGATTTGTCCAGAAAACTGTTAACTAAGGCTAAAGAACTGGGGTTGAAGTTAAAATTTCACGCCGATGAGATTGTTCAATTGGGTGGTGCCGAATTGGCTGCTGATCTGAAAGCTGTTTCCGCAGATCATCTCCTACAGGTTTCCGATCAGGGTATTCAAAAAATGGCAAAAACCGGTGTAGTGGCCACGCTATTACCGGGGACAGCATTCAGTTTAAAAGAGCCATATGCCAGGGGCCGGGAAATGATCGATAAAGGATGTATTGTCGCCCTTTCCACCGATTTTAATCCTGGAAGCTGTTTTTCCGAGTCTGTACCGCTGATCATGGGATTGGCAGCGCTATACATGAACTTATCGGTTGAAGAGACCGTGACTGCCATGACCATAAACGGGGCGGCAGCCCTGGGAAGAGAAAAAACCATTGGTAGTCTGGATAAAGGTAAAATCGGCGATGTCATTATATTAGAATATCCCTCTTATAAATTCATTCCCTACCATTTAGGTGTCAACTCTGTGGAAAAAGTCATTAAAAACGGGAAGTTGGTGTTTGATAAACACAAATAATAAACAGAATACCCTCTCACGGGCCCCCCTCTCAGGCGATACAAGTATAGTCAGGCTCCATTGTTATTCCGAATGGAGCCTGTGCAACATGAAGGATTTTCATATAATCTAATAGACTCGCAGCAAAGAACTCCCCAAGATAATACAAACATCATCACTACTATCCGTTTTAAGTGTTTCCGCACTGGTTAAAAGAAAAACCTTGATAAACCAGATCTACTTGTGCAATCTTATAAAAATAGTCAAAAAAGTCGAAAAACAATAAAAAGATAGTGCTTCGATAACAAAAAACGTTAAAAAGTTGGCTAAAAACATCGAAAACAGTCCAAAATATGCAAAATCATGTCTTCGATTTGGATTCATTATTTTGTCTAATCATAAACTTTTACAAAAACACTGAAGCTGTTGTGAATTTGGATGATGACAATTATGAAATCTGATTGGTGGACCTGTTTCGTTTGATCCAAACTGTGTTTGTTGAAGATTATTATATTGTGTCAATGTTTTGAGTAACTGATGTCGGTTTAAAGCGAAAAGTGATGGATTTATCGTGAAAACATATAATATGTTTGTTCAAGCCCGAACCGACATCCATCATATTGGACGATGTCGACCTGGAAATCATATGATTTATATGGAAATTAATTGGATACTTGCTTAGTATTGACTAAAAAATATAAAGGGATACACAAGGTTTATATAAATCAAATTAAACGGAACTATATTGACGTCAGCATTTAATTGTTGAAAGTGGGTTTTCTACTCAAAAGGCATATACATGAATATTGGATTTATCGGAGCCGGCAAAGTTGGGACCGCTTTTGGTGTTTATCTAAAAAGGAACAATTTCAATGTAACCGGATATTGCAGCCGTTCCGCTTCATCATTGGAAGAGGCTGTGAAATTAACAGGGTCCGAGCGATTTGAAAGTTATGATTCATTGGTCAAAGCGTCGGACTTGATTTTTATAACCACGCAAGACGGTCTGATTGCTTCGGTATGTGATGATGTGGCTAAATCGAGCCAGACTTTAAAAAATAAAACCGTAGCGCACATGAGTGGAGCCTTGTCTTCGGAGGTACTTTCCAGTGCTCGTAAAAAAGGCGCATATATCTTTTCCGTTCACCCTTTACAGGCGTTTGCCGATATACAAAAATCGGTGCAGGATTTGGAAAAAACCTATTTTGGTATCGAAGGTGAAAAACGGATAGATATTGTTAAATCGATGCTGGGAACCACTGGGAATCGGTTTTTTATTTTGAAGCCCGAGCAAAAAAGTAAATACCATATAACTGCCTGTATTGTCTCAAATTTTCTGGTTGCTTTATTGGATTACGGACTGGATGTGTTTGATTCAATCGGTATCGACAAGGATGATGGATTTAAGGCGCTTTTGCCGATGATTTCCGGTACTGTGGATAATATTCACAAATTGGGGACAGAAGATGCCCTGACGGGACCTATTGCCAGGGGAGACATCTCGACTATCGAGAATCACATGATATCTCTGGTGAATGACAAGGATTCATTTTTGAAAACCTATGCGTTTTTGGGAAAAATGACTTTGGAGTTGGCCCGGAAAAAAAAACTGGAAGATGAAGCATCAATAAAAGAACTGAGTCGACTTCTATCTATCGAAGGTACCGATTTTTAATGTGACAGTAAGCTTGCGGATTGTTAAACCACAACATAAGGAATCCCATGTCAAAAAAACAGTTTACCGTAGACTCTTTCCTTCAAGCCAAAAAAGATCAGCATATCATATCAATGCTGACGGCTTATGACTATACGACGGCCAAGTTGTTGGATGAAGCAGGTGTTGATACGATCCTGGTCGGCGATTCTCTTGGAATGGTTATTCTGGGGTATGAAAATACGTTGCAGGTGACCATGGATGACATGATACACCACACCCGAGCCGTTTCCAAAGCGGTGTCAAATGCATTTGTCATTGGAGATATGCCGTTTTTATCATATCATTGTAGTATTGAGGAATCGGTTAAAAACGCTGGCAGATTTATTCAGGAAGCTGGTGCCAAAGCCGTGAAAATGGAACGGGGACAGGATATTATTGAACATATACGAGCCATTATAAATGCACAGATTCCAGTCTTGGGTCATTTGGGACTAACTCCCCAATCAGTTAACATGATGGGAGGATTTAAGGTCCAGGGCAAAGAGTTGGAACAGGCGAAGAAGATGATTGATGATGCCCTGCTGTTGCAGGAAACAGGTGTATTTGGCATTGTCCTGGAATGTGTGCCGGAAAGTCTGGCAAAAGTTATCAGTGAGAAACTGGACATCCCTACTATCGGTATCGGGGCTGGAAGATATTGTGACGGTCAGGTTTTGGTTATTCAGGATATGTTGGGTATGTATAAGGATTTTACTCCAAAATTTGTCAAGAAATATGCGGAAATGGGGGATGACATGATCTCTGCCACCAAGTGTTATATTAAAGACCTTCAAAACCGAAAGTTTCCTGAAGAAATACATGGGTTTACCATGAAAGATGAGATCTTGGAGAAATTATATTAAGTTCTATTGATTTATCAAAAGAATTCTTAAAGTATTCGATGATTTTTACATTCGAAATTGGATATCGTTGATGAATCAATTACCAGACCACTGATTTATCCTCTTTCAGGCAATGTTAAGGGATGCTGTGATGAGGTCGATTCCAGATCACAACATCCCATTAACAGATGTAAATTAATGCTTATAATTACAGACATTTGAATTTTAACGGACGTGAATGGTTTTTTTGCAGTTTCAGGTTTGCTCAGAAATACAGACTGTAATATTTATAAATATCAATTAATTCCAGATCAAGTTTAGTGTGGCAAATTTGACTAATGATCCTGTATAAATTGGGGGAAATCTTCGATCTTTCCATAGTGACACAATCTGTTGTAGGCATTGAATCTATTGCTATTTTCGAGTACTTGACCTGGGTGCCGTATCAAATTCGGTATAACGTATATTTCAAGCCATGTGAAAAATGTGAAGCACTTGCTCCGAATGAATAAAATTCTTACAGGTATCTATTATATAACTATAAAAATCAAAAAAATGAGTGGATAATCAATAGACTGTCTGATCAACATAAAAGAGCTTGGATAATGAAAGTAATAAAAATAGTAAGTGAATTAAGGGCCGTAATTAAAGAGGCAAAGCGATTGGGGAAAACTGTGGGACTTGTTCCTACCATGGGATTTCTTCATGAGGGGCATCTGGCTCTGATGAAGAAAGCAAAAGATGGAACCGATGTGGTCGTTACCAGCATTTTTGTCAATCCCACTCAGTTTAGTGCCAATGAAGACTTGGATTCTTATCCCAAAGATATAAAACGCGATATGGAATTGACACAAGAGGCTGGTGTAGATTACCTGTTTATACCTTCAGTTGAGGAGATGTATCCAGAGGGGTATAGTACCTATGTCAAAGTTGAGGGAAATATTACAGAGCAATTGTGCGGCATTACGCGAAGCCATCATTTCAGAGGTGTGGCTACCATTGTCACTAAATTATTCAATATGGTATTGCCTGACTATGCCTATTTTGGACAGAAAGATGCCCAGCAGGTCATTGTTATTGAAAAGATGACCCGCGACTTGAATATGGATATCAACATTGTTGCATGCCCGACTGTTAGGGAGGAAGATGGATTGGCCATGAGTTCCAGAAACAAATATCTATCTTCTTCGGAAAGAGAAAAGGCGGTTATTTTATCAAAATCGCTGTTTGAGGTGGAAAAAAAGATAAATAATGGAGAAAGAGACGCAACTGCCCTGAGAAATTATATTGTGGAGCAGATCAAATCAGTCAAAGAAGCTGATATTGATTATATTGAAGTTGTTAACGCTGAAACACTTCATAAAATTAAAACCCTGAAAGGGGATGTTCTCATCGCTATGGCCGTATTTTTCGGTAAAACTCGCTTGATTGACAATATCCGGGTACAAATTTGACATATATAAAGAAAAAATGACGTGGTTCAGCAGAATTCCTCAATATCGGAAGAAACAGCTTCCGCATCACAGGAACTGCCGTCTCAGGCAGAAATCCTGATGAGCTTGATGAACAAGTTTAAGCTTGGCCAAAGCGTCCAAAAAGCTCAACCAGATAGTTGGTAACAGTTAAGCTTGGTTGCCTCCGCAATCTGTGCATGGATAACTATCTTTACTATTTTTAATGTGTCCTTTCGGTGAGGATGCATAAATTATCTTTTGCAGTGAGCTATTCTATGGGCTGAATCTATATATAAAGGAGTAAAGCTCATAAAAACTGTAGATATTAATTTCCCATCACCTCTTGCTTTGGAGGTAAAAACTCGATTTGAACAATGGCGACAATCTCGCATAAAACGAAGCCCGATTCCAGATGAGTTATGTTTTGGCTCTGTCATAAACGTTTGTCAACAGGCCTGTTTCATTGGTTGTTTTCCTTGACCGATGAAACTGCTCGCCGTCTGACAGTCCATCAACTTCAGCTGTTACTGGCAGGAGGTGATTCCTCGTTGAGCCAGGTGGCCCCGGATTGGAGAAGGCTGCTCAATTGATAGATTGGTTAAGCCGATTCTGCAATCGACAGGTCTAAGATGGTTTCCCGGTAATTCCAGGGAAACCACTGGTCGGGAGCTTCAGATACCTTCGCCTTATGGATCTGCAACTGTGTGAGGTAATCAAATAGATAGCAGATGGGGAACAAATGGAGAGCTAAAATTTTATTAAATGGGATTAGTTTTTGGGTTAGGCCTAAATACTCCATTCCTGATTCCAGGAATAAGGAAAAGGGATTCATGAAATCAAGAATGGATATTTAGAGTTGTTCTCATGATATTCTCCTGTGCTCATTTAAAAATCTATGCATCAGTTTTGGGCATACATCAATGTATATTCCAACAATAAAAATTGAAGATAAACACGAGTATAACCGGCGGCTGTACCGGTGTTTGACAAATGATAGGTTTTACAAAGCTCTTGGTAAATAATTATGCATCGAGTTGCCCGTGTCGCCTGGTTGAAGCTGATTTTTGATAACATTTTTAATCAAAGTGGAATTTCATCCCTTCATGGCTAGCAACAAAACCCAACGATTCATAAAACCTGATTGCATCAGGTCTCAGTTTATCTGTTGTTAATTGTAATAAATGGCAATTCTTATCTTTTGCTCTTTGAATTGCCCAATGAAGTAGTTTTTTTCCAATTCCCTGTCCCCTATATTTTTTGTTGACTCTAACTCCCTCAATTAGGGCTCTCCAACGACCTTGGTATGTAAGGTATGGAATGAATGTCATTTGAAAAAATCCAGCAATGTCAGAGTCGGTAGATGCAACCATCAGTTCGTTGTTTGGGTCTTCCAATATTGATTTAAAAGCATTTTGATAACACGTAGGTAATGGATTTTCAAATCTCTCACGTTTGGCGCCCAATGGATCATCTGAAAGCATTTGAACAATTGTGACAACATCATTATTATTCGCTTTTCTAAAAAAGAGTGATTTATCTGACATTGTTTCCTTAGTTTTATCAATCCAAAGCGATTTTGAAAAACATGTAACTCTTTGTGATATTTGATATTAGCAAGGAAAGTACAAAATAACAACTTGGGAATCGATCCGCCCCACTCCTTTGCTTTCTGGAGGGCATACTATGGAAATCATCATTCCTGATTCTTAATAAAGTCGAATCCGTTTGAGCAGCTACCCAGATTAAAGTCCACCAATGCATGTCGCATATCCGGGTTGTCTTTGACGATGGATACGGCTTTTTCCACATTGTCCGTTTCGTAAAAGATAATCAGCTGCTTCAGGTCGTCTTGAGAAAGAACCCGATGCTTGACCGCTTCCCGGTAGAATGATTTGTTATCGAGCAGCAGTATCTTAAGCAGACCATATGGCTGCTCGACTGAATCTTCCGATTTCCCAGCTGTTGTTGCGATATTCGAAATCGTGGATAAACCGCCCAAATATCTGCAACTATCCATATCACCAGGCAGGTTTACCGAATTTATTTCATCGGCTTCATCAGATGCCAGTATGGTGATGACAAATTCGACTCCTTCAAGTTCGCTTCTACGATTATCATTCAATATTCCAGTATGGCAAACCTGAATAAGTTCCCGTCTTCACTGAAATTAAAAATAATACATAAAAAAAATAAAGTTTTTCAATCAGCTTCCGATAAAGAAGCAAGAAGTCGGAAGAAATGTCTCTTGTTTTAGAGAAATTCCAGGTCTGGCAGGATTTACAGATTGAAAAGGGAAAAACGGAAAAGTATTAAAGTTTTTCTTTTTTATTCCGATAAGGGAAACAAGAAGGTTTTTCGCTCAACTACTTTGTCACGCG
>JBFFHJ010000142.1:0-11948 GCA_041556995.1 bacterium
CAAGTTTTATTGGGTGCACCAAAAACTTGCTGGCAACATCATGATGCCATTAGATACTTATTAACCATCTCGTCCCATCTTCCCGACTCATATCCAGCTTTTACGGACGCTATCGATTGAACATTTTTCTTTTTCCAATGCCATACCAGCCTGTTTCATACGGGATTGAATCAACGTTCGATGAGTGCTTTCCATAGCGCCACTGCCAATTATCAGACCTTGTTTTATGTATTCCTCGTAATTCATACGGTTTTGGTGATTTGTGAAATATCGGTGACAATCAATAATCTCTTGCGTTTGATCCTGTTTTTTCAGATATTCGATAATCCACGGCACCTTGCCGGCCTCAAGCTTTTTGAACAACTTGGTCTTTACCCTCTTATCGGCACTTATCGAGGACAAGGCGTTACCCAGATATTCGCTTGCGTGGTAGTAATCGAGAATCTGGATTGCGTTAGGATGATACGTGTCAGCATAGTCCCATATCCATTTCGCCCCGTCGCCAATAATCACAGGCTTCTCATAGCTCCCGAAACAAAAAAGACATGCTTCCGTCGTGGCTCGTCTTTTAAACGCCTCAAGAGAGTTTTTGGGCCTATTAAAAACACTAAAACAAGTCTTGTTTTGAATCCAGTGGTGGTGTTTATCCACCTTTACCCGTTGGTCTTCTGCGAATAAAATCCCGTTTCTTATCTCTTTCCATCCATCCTCTCCGGTCTGTACCATCATCCCATCCATCTGAAGATACGCAGCTCCTTCTTTCCGTGGCGCGTCATCCCTCTCGCATTTTGCATATCCCTCTTTATTCAATGTTTTTCTTACCTGCCGTAAATCCTCTTGGTGGACCTTCTCGCCAACCGACTCGACAAGTGTCAATATTGACAGCCAAGTTAAGTTGTTAAGTCTTCGTTTGACTCAATTAGAGTTTTTAAGGGGATTGATAAAAGACTTCAAAGTTGAGTCAAACAAAGATTTGATCCCCTTAGCTCAAAGATAACATGGGCATGAGCTGTGGCCGAAGCGACAGCGTAGAATATCGGACTCAATGCGTTCGTTAACGGATTTATAGCAGGCGATTGGAAAATGATATCGAGACTGTTTTATCCGTATTTAGATCCTATTAGGAAGATATGGAAGGAATTGTGGTAGAATCAACCTATAACTGGTATTGGCTGGTAGATGCCCTTCAATAGGCTGGATATACGGTTCACTTGGCAAATCCTTCTGCAAATAAACAGTATGAAGGACTGAAGCATACTGATGATGAATCCGATGCGTTGTGGCTGGCAGAAATAAATTGCCTTAATCCTGATGGATGACTGTTGCGAATCACAACGTTGATTTGCTAAAGATTGTTCTTCAAAAAAGAGGAAACAATCCGGATAACGATCAATGATACAACAGGTGCGAGTTTGTGGATATGGTAGTTCGGGCTGTGTCTGAAGTGGGCATGTCAACGCAAAAAAAAGTATAATTTTTTTGCCGGGAGAAGTGTGTTTTCCATTGACATATACTTTAATGGATGCCCCCCTTACCCTTAACCAGCCCCTCAGCCAGTCAGTCTTGACCCAGCAGTCTTTTCAGATTGGTTATAATTGGAAAATCGTGCTGCCTTTTATTCATGATAAGATAGTAAAAGGCTTTGGCTGTTTCGGGTGATACAACTTCGAATGTGTAACGTAAAATATTCAGATCGCTTTTTACTTCATTAGGAATTTCTTCCATGTTTTCGCAGGCGGAAATAAGTCTTTGCTGTAGTGTCTTCATTTCTATAGTAGGCTGAATATTAATTTTAAGATAAATGTTTTAATCCTGGAGCCACAATTAAAAATGTTTTTCCATGATTTCTAATTAGCTACCCTAAATTTCTAATTAGAGTTTTGAATTAAATATCATATTATAAAGATCAATTTAATTTTTTATCATTCAGATGGAGACCTTGGGCGAACTGAAGAATCTCAGTGCTATCATGTTGAAATACTTGATGTCATCTGCTTCAATCGTTTTTTGAGATCGGAAATTATGGAACAGTCGATTAAAACCCCTTTTAAGATCAGATTATAGAAGGCTTCCGCTGTTTCAGACGAAACCGATTCAAAAGTATAGGTCAGAATATCATAATCATCTTCCATTTGGGTGGGTAAACCATCGGTTTGTCTGCACACATAAATCAAAGTGTCTCTCATCCTGCTCTTTGTAGATTCCATATCAATTGTTTCAAGATTATCAAGTTAACCGCTGATTACTTAACCAAAGGTTAAAAGTGCCTCTGCTGCATTCAAATAACCGGTCTGGGCGTCTGTGGCTATATTAATGTATGAATTGAATGATGCTGTTTCAGTATGAAGACTGTGTCACAATAAGTTGTTGTTGATCCGATTTTCTCCACGTCGTCATTCCAAGCGCAATGAAGATCTATTTATTACCATAGAGATCCATCGGCACCCCACTCCGTAGAATGACGGTTTGATGGTGGCTTTTACGGATACGACAAATTGTGACACAGCCTCCTGTATATCCGGCGTTACGACAGAACGTTTAATTGCCAGGTCTCAACGTATTGGAAATAAAGCCATACCCACAGTTATAGACGTACCAGATAATATCTTACTATCTTCAAATTGCGTACCAAACAGATATATTTTATTTGAATCCAGTTATACCTGGGGTTTAGACAAATCGGCAAGAAACGGGCAGCAACTGCATTTCTACTAAAAATTGCTTTTATGTCAATCATTTGACAGATTATTTGGTGTTCAAAAGATGGTCTTACGCAAGACACCCTGATTAATTAACGGTTCATATGATTGCAGTCGTCAAAAAATTGCAGTGCATCTATCTGAAAAATAACAATATTTTTACATATTTCACCGATAAACACCCAAATATACTGGACAATCGGTTGTCGAGATTTTGAACACGTATTTGTGCTTTTGGAAACCCGATTGCGTTGTATCAACTTTAACATCCCGTGTGTTTTTGGAGGTTCAGGATATTCCACTGGCCATGTTCTCCGGTACAGCATTATCAATAATGGCCAAAAAAATACTTGGTTTAAAAGTGAGATTTTTTGAGGAAAACTGAATGTTGGTGTGAAGAAAAAATAAAAAGCTGAAATGTTCCTGCTTCTAAGTTTAATCCTATACGCGTTTTTTGAGCAAATTATAGAAGTTCTCTCTTTTTGCGATCATCTGGAAATAGATAATTTTGTTTTCCTCATCCAAATTGTAAGCAATTCTAAAGCTTTGACTCGCGATTTTAACATGATAGGAAAAGACTCCGCTTAAGTCTCCTTTTAGAGCTTCTCCGTTTTTCGGATTTGAAACGATATCCGGGATATAAATTTCTCTAATTTTTTCACGGATTGAAGGGGCAATCTTTTTGAGATCTTTCTTGATTTTTGGATGGTAATTTTTTTTATACATCAAAAGCTTCGTCTTCGGTTATATATTTTACTCTGTTTAGCTTTAGATCTTCAGTTCTTTCTAACAATTCGACACCTTCTTCGGTCAAAAGCAGATGTAGTGTTTCAAGTTCTTCCTTGCTCATTTTGTTTATAATATGAGCAACTTCTTTTATCGGGATGTCTATTATTACTTCAGGCATAGTGTTTCTCCAGGAACTTGGATAATTATATGAACAACAAAGACTAACGGTTTAGTATATCTGATGTGTTGCCATTCTGTAATAGAGATAGCATCTTTTTTTTAGTAAGAATAGAGTCAATTATATACGTAATGACTTCTTTACCCCACAGCGGATTCCGGGTCAAGCTTTGAGTGATGTGGCACACCATAATTGAAGATATATACACAATAACGTTTAACTGCGGATTTACACTGTAAACTGCGAAATTTAAATAAAAAACAAAAATGAATTATTATCAAGCGTTAGTATCCTTTCGATCCAGGTTTTTACTGTTAACCCTGGTTCTCGTTTGCTTCCTGAATCATCAGGTTTTTGCCAAAACCAAAACTGCCAGCCAATACATTCACCCGACAGATCTTAAGATTGCAAAAAGGATTTTTGAGCAAAATGGGATTAAATGGGAAGATGTGGATAAGGAGTTTAACTTTAAATTTAATCTGGTTAATGATCGGTTTTTTCCAAATCATGTAAAAGCAGAAAGAGCAAAAAATATAATACTTTAGATTTGTCCCACTATGCTTATGAAAAATGTGCTTACATTGACGCTTCATGCGCCTCAACCGACTGCGACAAATCCAGGAAGCCGGGAAAAAATAACAGCAATTTCGTATTGCATACATTGTAAATGAAGAGGAGCAAACCATCTATTTTCCATTGTCTACTTTAACATCCCGTGTGTTTTGGGAGATTCAGGAGAAAGGTCGTGCTGTGCCGTTTGTTGTCGACTTTGGCGGATATCTCCGCATCCTGTAATTGAAGATACCAGGCGCAGGTGGCGTATTCGATATCATAACGACGGTCCAAAATCGGCAGGGAACCCAGAAGGTTATTTAAAAAATCCTCATCCGCAATGGTGATGCAGTTGTAGGAAACCAGAAGCCGAATCCTCTCGCTGTTTTCGGACGTGGTAAATTCGATGGTCCCGTTTTGCCGAGTGTCTAGAAACTGATCAATCGGCGGTAACAGGATCTTTAAAATCGCCTTTTCCAACAGATCCTCCTTACCCCGTACAAGAGTGAGATTTTTGTCGATACCATTGACAAATCGAATTCCTTCCACCGATTTTCCCAGATTTTTGGACAAACCTCCCACGAGTTTCTCGACCGCGTGAAAAAGGCGAAACGAACCGGATGTAAAGCGAGTTCTTTCCGTAAACGGCAAACAAAACTGGTCCGAAAGACATTCCAGAATACTTGCCTGTTTATAGAGTACCAACGGAATTTCAACCGTTGCAAGGTCATCCGATTCCCCATTTTCCATTTTCGACCTTATAACCGAATGACTCAGCAACCGCAGGGGGGTAATAACATGACGAACGATACTTCCCATATGGTGTGCTGTTTCTTTTCCGGCATAAACGGCAATCTTTGTTAAATCAACATGCCGGTTCGACGTTTCATCAACAGCATCCAGCGGGGGGTCTGAAAAAGGAGATCCCGAACATTTTCCGGTGTTACTCTCCATCGAATCGCCCGATTCTGTTTCGACCAATGAAACCAGCGGTGATAAACCGAACATTTCGTCCAATATTGTTTCGCAAAGAGGCAGGCCAAATATTTTTTTTACATGGTGGGAGGGAACAAAATCCTTCATCAGTTCAATATCGGCATTGCTCAGCAGATAAAAGGGAATATTAAGGGACATGTCATGGATCTCTTCGGCGATCGCCAATCCTTCGTTAATAAATGTGATATTCATGTCGGATATGATAATATCAATGCCGGATGGCCCGTTGGAAACAATGTCCAATGCCTCTTGACCACTTTCGGCGGTGATAATGAAAACCTGTTTTCCACGTTTTGATAAATACGATTGGATAAAAATGGAGTGATTTTTTAGCAGCACAGGCTCATCATCGATCAGCAGGATCGTTACTGCTGATCGGTCGGTGTTGTTCAAATGCCCCGAATCAACCTCCCTGCCGCCGGTTTCCCGGACGGCGGATTCTGTATCGGTGATTTCGGTTTGGGAAAGAAACGATATCAGATCCTCACTGTTCAGAGGTTTTTTTACCAGATTCCATACTCCCAGCTCCCGGGCTCTTTTTTTATCGTCTTCAGTATGCCGATTGGAATGAATCATAAAGGATACCCGCCTGTTTTTGTACCTGTTTTTTGCACGACTGATAAAATCGAATCCACTGGCCACTGTACCCAGCTCAATATCGACGATGGCGTGGGTGATCTTTTCTTTCCCAAGGATTTCCAGGGCGCTGGTAACGGTCCGGGTTTCGAAGATATGGAGCGTGTCTCCCGGATTTTGAATCGCGTTTAGAGTGTTTTTTATAAGCTCGCGGTAGATAAACTCGTCTTCCAATAAAAGAATTGTGTAGATACCTCCAATATCTGGCAATCTTTGGAATAGGTTCGATTGTCCGGCTTGTTTTTCCTCCATGTCATCAAAATCACATTTGTTGATGTTTCCGGGCGGCGTGTCGTTGTCCGGTTGTTCACATTCGTCGCTGGCCGGTACGGTTACAGTGAAAAGAACCCCTGTGTTCAGCCATTCGTTTAGTGATTCCACCCGGAGTTTTGTTGCGGGAGTAATGTTGGATACCGATAGTGTTCCCTCATGCAGGTCCACTATTTTTTTGGCGGAAGCAAGCCCCAAACCGGTTCCCTTGCTTTTCCCCATGGTAAAAAACGATTCGAAAATATGGGGTAAATCCCTTTCCCCGATCGGGGGGCCATTGTTGGCAATTAGCACGCCAACAACATCGCGGTCATTGATACGGTAATCATACGTTTCCATATAGATGATACCTCGATGGTTACCCTTAATCATGGCAATGGCTTCCACCGCATTGGCAATTATATTGGAAAACACCCTGGATATCCGGGAACCATCGACCAGCGGATGTTTCCGGTTTTTCCAGCAATGGATAAATTCAATGTTCTTGTTTTTATTTGTTTTAGCAATTTCGCTTATGCAATAGGATAAAATTTCCGCCATGGATTCCGGTTTGGGACTCAAGCACATATCCCTGGAATAATTCATGATATCGTCCAACATATTGTCGATATGAAAGATCGATTTCTGGATATCCGTTTTGGCCCTGAACAGATTTTCAGGATTGTGATGCAACTCTGCGAAGACATTCAGTGTCGATTTTATAAAGGTGAACGGTTTTTTCAGGTCGTGACTGATCATCTGTACTGTTTTAGTCATCGCCCTTAGTTCCGCTGTACGTGAAATTTCTTTTTCGGCGGCTCTTAGTCGTTCCACCATGTCGTAATAGGATCTGAAAAGAATCTTGAATTCCCGGATATTCAACTTGGCGGATATCTGGGGGAAATCGGTGGAAATCCTGATGTTCGAGAATACAGTGCTGAGTTCTACAATCGGTTCCGAGACTCTGCCAGCCGCCTTTCCCACCACCCGGACGCACCAGAAAAAAATAATCGTCAATACCAGAAGATAGACGGATATATGCCACAATACATCTTTAATCTGTTTTTTAATGGACAGGTACACCGCAAGATGACCCAAATGCCCAACCCGACCTCCTTGAATGGGGTAACTTATTACCACAAACAGATCGTTACCGGTGACTTCGATTCGCCAATTCGGATGATCCTTCGAATACAATCTGTCTTTTAATTCTTGTATTTGTTTTCCGGCAAAAGCGATGCGCAATCCATACAGGTCAAAAAACTCCACATAGTCGATGGATGTATATCTGGAAAACGTTTCCAGTTCACTTGACATTCGAAAGTAGTTAAACACTTGCAGGTTTTTTACCTGGTTGGCGTTGAAAAATCGAATGTCTCCCCGGATATCGCTGATATTGGATGAAAGGAAATAATAGGTATCCAGGATAAAGATAACCACCATTCCCAGGAATATGGTGAGGCCGATTTTATGGACAAGGCGTGACGTCATCCATAATTTCAGATCTTTCATCTTGCTGGCTGGCGTATTCATCTAAAAACAGGTGGCCACGAAAAACACAAAAAGGCACAAAAGGTGATGGAATAAAATCGGGTCATATTATCCGAAATAACGGTTATTTGTTGTTGCCCGATATAAAATTCTGGATATATTTCGGTAAGCTGAACTGCTGCCATAGGGGCGTTTGGGTTGATTGCAGCTTATGGATGGAATACAGGCAAAAAGCAATAATGGGCAACGAACCATAAAGAACACCGTAATATTGCCATTGTCCCTGTAGAGCGATGCCGAACAAAGGTGATACAACAAAGGCCAAACGTGTTATCAGGGACTTGCTTCCTGCGGCCACTCCTTTGTTATCCTCTCCGAAGTATCGGTAAATGGTGGCTGCGGCAACCGGGTATAACAGTGCTTCTCCCGTGGACCAGAGACAGGTGGTAAAGAAATTTTTGATTTGAGAATCAATATACGGGACAAGGATATATCCAACCGCCAGGCACAGTACCCCGACAATAAACCGACCGATTTCGGGAATTCGGGTTACCTGGCCGGCAAACACAAAACAGATCAATACCACTACAATGTTGTTGGTGCCTATCATCAACGTGGTATACTTATGACTGTTCAGGCCCAGTGATCCATACAGTAACGGTAACGACGTCACAGGACAAACCAGGGTGATAAACAACAGGGTGTGGCAAAGCAGCAGGGTTGATAATCGAAAGTTGATTTTTACCTTTGATAATCGTTTTTGATCCTGATTCGTTTTTGTAAACCTGTTTTTATAGGCGGAAAAAAGGAATAATCCCAATAGAGCAGTGGATATGCCGTCCAAAGTGATAATCAATACCAGATGAGACTGAAAAAAAAAGTGTGCGATCACCGCACTGATACCAAACCCCATACTTCCGGCCCCATAAAATACGGAAGAAGCCTTTGGTAATTGTTTATCCGGTACACTTGCTTCCAGGATAACCGTGCTAAAGGTATTCAACGCGCCCAGACCCACCAAAAACAATGCAATGGACAACAAAGACAGAAATATGTTTTTTTGTACTGTCATCATCCCTGCAATACCGGCCATGTTGATTGTAACGGCTACTATTATGAGAGAACGGCCTCTGCCGGCATCAATGATTTTGCCGACATACAGGTTCAGCGAACCGGACACCAGAAAGGCCAAACTCATAATAAACAGCACCGTGTTGGTGGATAACTGCCCTTTTTCCCGTAAGATGATGGACATTAAGGGAAAGGCAAAAGAAAAAACATGTGACAAAAAATAGAATGTCATCAGGATAACATAATAATTTTTAATTGATCCTGCATTTTCTATTATTTTCATGGGTAATAGTGATTTAAATAATTAACCGCAAAATACACATCCAATGTTTTTAATGTTTTTTGCAGAAAAAGATCGGCCAAAATCTCTGTGGAAAAACCGACGTTAATCAAACGTTCCTTCAAAAGGGTATGCGAACGTTCCATATAGGGTTTCCTTTTAAATTCATTTACGATTTCAAAACAAACCCATGGATTGTTTCCCGCTTTTTTCAACAGGTGCATCATGTACCGGATGTCAACCAGTGACAGGGTGAGTGGATTATTGTTACCAGGGTGAACGAGTTGCGCCACCTCATCATCGTCTTCGATCTCGTAACGCCTCATCCACCGGTAGATGACTCCCAATCCCCTCATCCCGATGGGAGCGGCTTCCAATGCCCGCAATGCCCCCATTGAGCTGCAACCGAATACCTGCCACCCGGACAATGTCATGTTCCGAATCTCATAAAGGGAAACGGATTCAACAGAAAAAAAATATCCATCGACCAGTAACACAACCCCCGGAGTGTTATAATCCCGCCTCAATTCGGGCAGATCGTTTCGTTTGATCGGATTTCTAACATCCCATCCCTTAAGCAGGGGATCATTAATTTTAATGGATATTCCCCCGTAAATAACCTTATTCATCATCAACTGCCACGGCTCTTATCTGTGAAAGGAACAGATCTGCTGGACCCAATAGCCCCATATATGGCAATTTAATGTACTTTGAATAATAGATAGTCTTTTCCGTACCGTATAAAAAGGGTTTAACATAATAATTGTTGATAATCAGGCGATCTATATTGTGGAATAAATCGATATGATTGTCGTTGTTATTTAGTTTAAGAGATGCCCGAACCAGTTGATCCAGTTTTGTATTGGATGTTGTTTTCGAATGGTAACTGAATAGATTCAGGCCGCTATCCAGAAGAAAAATAGATAATAAATCCGAGGTTATGGAAATCGACGGCTTAAACATCGATAAAAAAACACCGATGTCACCGTTTTTGGTCCCTGTCGTTAATTGCTTCATATTAATTTCTTGGGCAACACACCGGGAGCTTTTTAATACCTTTATTTTGTCACAAAATGCTTCGGCCAGATTTCGAGGTTTTTTCCTGTGATAGTATAATACAATATCATCCGGGATATATTGAAGATCCTTTATATCCGTATGTTCGGCAGGCATCAGGTTTGGATTGTGCCCAAACATTCCCAATGGGATGAAACCGCCTATTTTGTAGGGAATCTTGCCATAAACAGACTCTATCAGCTTTATATCCATCAGGTTGGCCAGACCAGCCCTTACCTTGATATCTCCATAATCTTTATGATTAATATTAAAACCCATAAAATAAATAGCCGGTTCAAAATACCAGTATGCTTTATTCAAACGAGGATTCAATACTCGTTTTGTTTTTATTGACAAATCCGGATTCAAAGCCGTTTCATCCGTAGTTAGCATGAACTCCTCAATATCCATCTCTTCCCTGTTGAAGAATTTATTTTTTTTCAAAAATACTTTTTTCTTTTTATTGTCCAATTTAGATATTGAATATGGTCCTGTACCTATTATCCTTCCTGTGTTTCTTTTTGCAATCGAACAATGGATTGCCGACAGATCTTTTAAAATATCAAAATTTGGTTTGGTGAATTCAAGAACAAACATCATTGGTGATAATGTTTTAAATCCTTCAATTGTATTTACTTTTTTTTTTAAATGCTAATAATCCTTTTATTTTGTTCAAGCTATTAATCATGCTTGATCGACCAACGTTTTTTATCGTCTCATGGACCAATTCCGTATTTAAGAATGAGCCATCTGAAAAACGAATATCTTTTTTTAATGTAATGGTAATCTTTTTTCCATCTTCGCCGAACTGCCATTTTTCGGCCAGAAGGGGAATAATATCACCATTTTTATCGATTTTTGTCAGTGTTTCAAAAACCTGTCTTACTACTAAAAACTCTTCAATCAGAAGAACTTCTTGGGGATCTATGGTTTCAATCCATTTATCCATCAGAATGACAACCGGTGTTGTTCTGTTTGCACCAAAAGCGCCGATGGCAAAAACGCATTGAAAAATCAGTAACACACAAACTCTTTTTGGAATATTCATAGGTTGAAGTTGTCTAAATAATTAACAATGGCGGGACATCTCCGTTGACGATCCAGGCAGAACAGTTCCGCACCTTCGATGATAATACGAGTCACCCAGACACCTGTGGGAGAGCCATACGTATAATACAAAAAACGTCCGATGTGTTTATCCACTGCTCTTACGCGTTGTGCGATTTCCATAATGGCCGACTTGAAACCGGTTACCGGTGGGGAGCGATGATTCAACCTGGAAATCTTTTGGCAAGTGGGTTCGTACCAGTATTTAAACAGATCGCGATACTGTTTGAATGCGTTTCCCTTCAATCGTCTGGTATCGGCTAAATCCTCCCTTGCTCCTCCTGCCACAACAGACCGTGCCTGGATTGCTTCCGTAACAGCCCTGTTTATTGCAATATATGGGTCCAGATGACACCCCAGCCCTCCCCCCCTGAGGTGGGAATCGTATTCAAGTGGATTGAAAATGATAGCGTAATAACATGGAATATTAACCGCAGCGCTGATATTCTTTACTTCCAAAACCAGATTCAAAGCGTCCAGTTGCGGTTTGATTTTTTGGTAAAAAGTAATATTGGATGCTTCCAGGTTGACACTGATGCCGTCTCTTCGAAGCAGCGCCCAGGAACAGGCATGCCTTTCCATCACTTCCAGGCAGCCATGGAAAAGGGATTCGTAAAAGGTGCTTCCCGAGGCCAGACCGTTGGTACTGGGCCTGACCGGGTGGGTATGCGGCAAAAGTGAACCATAAGCAGAGGGAACCAGAACTGGCTTATGGTTCTCAATATCTCGCACCACGATCCATTTGATGGCCTCCCCATTGTCACATAAGCGCTAACTTAAGGATTGACAAAAAATGAATATTGCCCCAATATAAGGGCATGGAAAAAGCGAATAAAGAAAACTGGGAATTTCTTACAACTTTTTTGCCGCAGGGTTGGGAGGAAAAAGCTAAGCAATTAAATGC
>JBFFHJ010000143.1:0-11767 GCA_041556995.1 bacterium
ATTAAAAAAGTTCATATTAAAAAAGATGGACAAGATACCCAAGAAAAAATACAAATGCTCCGGGGATTCTTTTGCCCACGCAGTTCTTGCCCACGCAGTCTATATTAAAAAAGATGGACAAGGTGTTGTCCATCCTACGATCCGAAACAAGTTTTATTCGAATAATTGTCATTTGAACAAATGTGAATTTTAGTATATATGAAGGAATGTCATTGAGTTGACAGCTTATTTTTTTCAAAAGCGATTTTCCGATTCCAACAAAATGGAGTTTTGATGATATGAATAAAAACTATTTTTCAAATCAAGAACATAGTAACGTAGACAAAAACATCCAAAAGCCATCAGGAGCTTTTGTCGGCGCATCCTGGGCCGCACTGCTAGCCGGTATTGCCGCATTTTTGATCGGTTTGTGGAATGCGACGACCATGCAACTGAATGAAAAAGGATATTATTTTACCGTTCTGATGTTTGGTCTTTTTGCAGCCGTTTCACTTCAAAAATCAGTAAGAGATAAAATGGAGGGAATACAAGTTACTGGAATTTATTTCGGTATATGCTGGTTTTCTCTTGGTTTGTCCATTCTTTTGCTAGGAGTGGGACTGTGGAACGCCACCCTGGAACTTAGTGAAAAAGGTTTTTACGCCATGTCATTTTTATTAAGCCTGTTTGCCGCTGTGGCTGTACAAAAAAATGTTCGAGATCTGGCTCTCTATCCTACCGAAGAAATACCCAAGAAAAAAGTTGAAGACGATGTTGTTTCAATGGACTAATTGACGATGCTGTTGGAAAAATATCCACTAAATGTCCATTGTTTTTGGGACTTTTGTAAACAGATTATGTGACGTTGCTTTTTTTAACGATCTCTTAGCCAGACTCATCATTCTACTTATAGTGGAAAGTACGGTGCTGAATATGCAACTTAGTCAGATAAAAGCAATTCTTCCATAATATTGATTTCTAATGTTCTTTTCAACTCGGCCAATACCGGTATTTCAATCACTATGTTTTTGTATAAGGGCGGGAAAGTTGACAATAGATTCCATAATTTTGATAAATAAATCAGATGAAAATTAAAGATACGTTGCTGGCATTAGTTGTTATTACAATCTGGGGAGTCAATTTTTCTATCATCAAAATAGGATTGGAGGAACTGCCGCCGATACTGTTTTCTGCCTTACGATTTGCGATAGTTGCCATCCCGGCGGTTATTTATGTTCCTTTTCCAGAAACATCAGCCTGGAACGTGATTGGGGTTGGTGTATTTTTAGGGGTGATAAAATTCAGCTTATTGTTTGTGGCCATGAAAGCTGATGCCAGTGCCGGCCTGGCATCTTTAATACTCCAGGCACAAGTGATTTTTACCATCGTACTCAGTGTTGTCATCTTGAAAGAGCAGATAAAAAAGACTCAAATTATCGGTATTATAATATCCATCGCTGGTTTTTCACTTTTCTTTTTTAATACGGAAGGGAACATAACCTACCTGGGATTGAGCCTGATCTTATTAGCTGCGTTTTCATGGGGCATATCGAACCTGATTATGAAACGAATTAAAGATGTGAATTTGATTCATTTTATGGTCTGGGTCAGTTTGATTCCACCTTTGCCGTTATTGATCCTCTCATTGTTAATAGAAGAGACAACCACCCCGGCAACACTAATCTTGTCTTTATCCCCTCAAGCATGGTTATCTTTAGCCTATGTCGGCTATATTTCCACATTGGTTGCATTTGCCATCTGGGGATGGCTGTTAAAAAAACATCCCGCTGCAACGATAATACCATTTGCGCTTTTAATCCCAGTGACAGGTATCATCTCCTCAAGTTTTATTCTGGATGAAAGGTTAACTGAATCGGATGTAGCCGGAACCCTCCTGATCATGATCAGCTTGATTATGTGTGTGCTCGGTGACAGAGTCGTCAATTTTTGGAGTCACCGAACAATGCTGAAAAAATCAGCTGAACGCCCAAAGACGCTGTTTGAATAAAGCAGTAACTAAAATGTGGTGCAACACTTTTATTGTTAATTTGGAATACATTTATCGTTTATACATACATATTGAAATGATTTTGGAGAGTTTGTATCAGAAAGGAAGAGGATACAACATCTTTTTGAACACAAATGAACGATAAAAAAACAAAACAAACTATAACATCAAACAAAAGGGAGAAAACAGATGAAATTGATATTTATTCATGGTTCGGGGGGATGCAAAGAATCCTTTTTATACCAGACGGAATATTTTAAAGAATCAGAAGCTATCGATCTACCTGGGCACCCGGAAGGTGATTTGTGCCCAACCATAGATGAATATGTAAAATGGCTTCGAGGATATATTCATCAAAAAGAGTACCAGGATGTTGTCTTGGTCGGCCATTCGTTAGGGGGCGGTATTGCCCTGCAATATGCCCTTGATTATGCCGAGGACTTAAGCGGTATCATACTGATTGGAAGCGGTGCAAAACTAAGAGTTCATTCGGATTTTCTAAAAATACTGGAAAAAGCGGTTGATGATCCGGGTTTATGGGAAAACATCTCAAGCCCGATGCTTGATAAAGTTAACACGGATTTGGCGGATATCATGAAAAAAAGATCCGATGAAAACGGACCGGCTTCCTTTTTAAATGACATGAAAGCCTGTAACAAGTTTGATGTTATGGAACAAATCGATTCGATAAAAATTCCACTTTTAGCCATTTGTGGAGATCAGGATAATATGACACCTCCCAAGTATTCCCTTTTTCTGGCAGAAAAAATTCCGGGGACAAAAGTTGTTATCATTCCGGGCGGTACTCACATGGTTTATGCAGAAATACCAACGCAAGTTAACCAAGCCATCGAAGAGTTTCTTTCTGATCAACCTGTTGTCCCAAAATGAATCTATTTAAGATAGGATCGACTGTCTTGGCAGGATATGATTCCTTTTCTCATCAACCGGGTCAATTTCGGTTTTCCGAAAATAGATTTTATCTTGAATGCACGCGTTTTTTATACGTTCTGATAGAGCTAGAAAAAAGTCCTTTTCTTCATCCTTCAATAGAATTCTGGTTGGAGTCTCAAATTCATATTTATAGATGATATTAAAGTGGTATTTTTCCCCGGTTTTTATTTTAACAGATTTAACACCTTCAATGCTGTTTACAATAGCTGTGATTTTTTGTTTGTACTTTGACAACATCAGGACCTTCTTATTTATAGTGATAAGAACATCCCCCCTTTTTGTTGATATAATTAATCCTTCGCCCAAGCTTGATAAAGCCGTTTCTATCTTTGCATTTAAAGCAAAATCTCTGGCTTCCTGTTTAATTGTTTCCTCTGAAATCTCTTCTATTATTTTAAGATGTTCAAGAATCAATTTTGTGGCTCTATTTACATCAAATTTATCAGAAGGAATCACTATATCGTAAAGTGATTTATGCCATGTTTTTTTTCCAAAAAGACCATTTGTCCAAAGAAAAGCACGTTTATCAGCTTCACGGATATTTTTTACAACTTCCTTTTCCGATAATCCATAATTCCTGATTCCGATCTTAGTTCTGGTTTTTTTGTTTGCAATGATCAGAACCTTTAAGACATGTGATGTTTGCACTGGAATGAGGTGACCAAGCAGTCCGTGGAATATGCATTTGCCACTGGAAACGTATTCGGCGATGGTTTTTTTCAGGCAGGCTATACATTTTTCCCTGGTATGAATGAAATCATTAAAAGCAATTGGTTTGTTATCAATCACCTTCAGTTGCACAGTCGGTTTGATCCCATGGACTCGTTTAACTTCTTCCAAAATATCATCATCCCCAATCACTTTGTATCCCAGCTCACGAGACAATGTTTTGACAATATCTTCCGCATTAGAATACTTTCCACTTGTTATTGATACGATTGGCATAAGATATCCGATTTTTGACGATATGATTGTTTTATTGAGATCATTTATTCTGTTCTGTTGTTTGTCCTGCAATCGGTTTGCCATTATTTAATATGCTATATATAACAGATACATGACGATATTATTAAACCAATTTGACTAATAAAATCGATACGAATTAACACATAGTGATACAAGTATACTGAAACAATATGAGTCAATTTGAAATATTGTAATTTTTAGACTATCTTCACAATATTTTTCCCTGCAACAGTTCAGAATTCTTATGCACTCACATTTCGGGATTTGTCATCCTATTCCAATGACCATGGTTTTTGGGTCGATCAGTCAGCCAGTTTCCTGTTATCCTGAAGAGGAATGTTATTCGCTAATATCATTAAGTATTTTATTATATACTACTCATAAAAAGGAATGGTCAGATGATATTCTCCGTATTCTGTTTTGGTGTGGACTGTTCCAGTTTTACGAAAAACTCTCATCATAGGCTCGTTGGATTGCAAAACGTCCGAAGAAAATCCCTGAAGACCACGTTCTTTGGCCAGACGGGTAAGCATGGAATAAAGATAAGAAGCGATTCCCAATCCCTGGTATTTCTCATCGACAATAAAAGCGATATCACCAAAGGGGATATCCTTTAACTTTGCATACCTGGCTTCAGCAATAATGTGTCCTTTGCCAACTTCACCCACAAGACCCACGATGGACATTACCTGGCTGTAGTCTATATTGACATATTGCTGCATTTTGGAATGAGGCATGGATTTTAGATGTGTAAAATACCGGTAATAAACCGATTCTTTGGAGAATCGATAGAAAAGACGCCGCATTCCTTCTTCATCGGAAGGGCGGATGGCTCTGAATCGAATTGTTAAGTTGTTTTTAAAGGTATGTTGAGTTGCTATTTCTGATGGATACAAGGAAGAGGTTTTTGCCAAAAAGATTTGATCTTCATATAGCATATGGCATTTTCTAGCTTCATTAAATAAGGCTTCCCGATCATCCGGGTGGGCAATTTCGATCAATTCCTGCACCCTTTCCCGCACTGTCCTGCCGTTCATGTAAGCTACCCCATATTCGGTTACCACCATATCCACAGCTTCGCGAATGCCGAATTGATCTTCATGGTTCTTAATTGATACCAAAATATTGGAATTTTTTTCCTGATTTCGGCTGGGTAAAGCAAAAATAGTGAACCCGCCCTCGGAGATACCAGCGGCAGTGACAAAATTAAGTACTTCTCCGGGGGTTGTCGCTGCATTTCCTTTACCCATGCTGATGTCAATCCGCCCGGTTAGGTCCACCTTGCGGCATGGAATTATTGCCATAAAACAAGGATTGCACCCCATGTTCAAAGGATTCAAAACTTTATCCGTACTTTGAAACTCAACCATGGGGTTAGTATCCAGCCAGTCCATGAGTTTCTGGGTTCCTAATGCATATGAAGTCAGAGACTTGCCACGAAAAATGGTTTTGTTTCGATTGGTCACAGCACCACTTTTGACCAGGTCCATTAATGCATCGGTAAAAAAGGGTGTATGAATTCCCAGATTGTGTTTTTTGGAAAGATGTTTAGACAGTGCCTCAAACAAAGGACCGATGGTAAAAGCGATGCAGCAGCCATCCCGAATCAGAGATGATACGTTGGCGGCTACCCGGTCATATACTTCCGGTACAGGCCAACGATCAAAATATATCGGTGGGTCTTCGGATTGCACCAGGAAATCAAACTCATCCATCGAGACAAATGTATCGCCATAAGTCATCGGGATGTAATCATTGATTTCACCCACAACAATCGATGCAACTTCCATGGCTTGGCGGGCAGCATCAAGGGATAGGCCCAAGCTGCAAAATCCGGCATTATTAGGTGAAGTGATTTGGACAAAAGCTGCATCGATCGGAATTTGCCCCGATTTTATCAGCAGTGGTATTTGGTGAAAAAAATCAGGTATAAGGTCCACTCGACCTTCAGCTATTGCCTCATTGGCTACCCATCCGGAAAAAAAGGTTTTTAACCGATGCTGCATGGATTTAAGTTCTTTACAGGATACTGCCTCCCCCAGACTGAGAATTTGAATTAACTCCAAATCCAGCAGATTTTGCTTATCCGATTGAATAAGCTTATTCACCAAGGTACGAGGTTCGGCAACTCCTGTACTTAAAAAAATACTCATTCCCGGTTTTATCTTGTCCAACACAGTTTCCGGAGAAACGATTTTGTTTTTCCACAGTGCGTCTTGGCCCATTTTTCCTCTCAGAAGACGTTTTTGTGTAACCTGAAAGCAAGATCTCTCACATTAATTTGGTTGGCAATTTGTTGTGGAGATTCTTTTGTCATAATCACCTCCTTTCAGGATTAAATAATTGCCAACAAAGAATAGAAAAAAATGATTACCCAGAATATACTCATTAAAACGATCACTGTTGCCTGATACCACCGTAAGCTGGCACCAGATGTCAGTCCCACCCAGATCAGCCACCATTTCCATGGTTCCGTCAAAAAAATGAAAGACGGTATCCAGGAAACCAACATGGTTGTTCCTGATGCTCGGGCAAAAATGCCAAACAATCGGCGAAATGAGATGTGTCGTCCGAAAATCATTGCCATCGTCAAATAACTAAATATTGATGAAATTATCACCATACCTACAGCATTGATAAAACTAATCATCACATTTTTTAACAAGCCTGAGGAAAGATTTACAGTGGAAAAGCCAATCGTATAAACAACAGCAGACACAATTAAAAAACCAAGCGTGGTATTTATGCTTGTATCGTCCCTTCCTTCGCAAAAGTAACGTCGTGGTTCCCCCAAAATACTGGTAACGGTTTTAAAATAGCCGCCTATGGAAACTCTATATAGAGACATATATACTCTCCCTTACTCACAAAAGACCGATTTTATAGGCAATCCCCACGATCAGGGCAATCATCGTTAAAACAAAATAGAATTTTCTTTCAGTTTGAGCTTTGAAATATAGACGTTTATTCCAAAAGAAAATGGCGTTTGAATCCCTTTTTTTCTTGTTTTTTTGCATGATTTCCATATGTTTGTTGTCCAGTAGTTTTTTATTTCGGTGGAATATCATAAGTTTTAAGATAACCGACTTTCAATCACTTGATTGTCGGTTAATCGATTTAGAATGGTGCCAGATTACCAAATCCGATAAATATCCAATAGATACCTGTTAATAACAGCAGAACAATATTCACCGTAAACCACATGATTATTCCAACCCTGAGGTAATCTTTCGGTTCCAGATAGCCGCTTGCATATACAATGGCATTAGGCGGAGTACCGATAATCAGGCAGTAAGCAAAGGATGACGCAATAGCCGTTCCCATGGCCATAAAAGGCAAAAACGTTGTTCCCGGATGAACCAAACCCGCCATATTCAGAGTAATCGGGCCAACTGCCGCCGCCGCCGGTCCATCGGCCATCAGGTTTGTCAAGATTGCCGTCAATCCGTTGGAAACGGCCATTAAAGGAATACCGGCGTTAATTCCAAATGGTTCAAGTAGTTCAAGTACCGATCGTGCTAACCAATATGCAGCACCGGTTTCATCCAGCGTTTTACCAAAAATAATGGCCCCTGCGTACAACCAGACAACGCCCCAATCCACTTTTTCCTGATAATCTCTCCAGTTTACAACCCCGGTCAATAAATAGGCGACCGCCCCGGCCACTGCTACCACACCGATTCCGAGTCGAACAGGATAAATCCCCAGTTGAAAGAAAATTTTCTCGGTAAACCAACCAAACATCATGACCAAAAAAATGATCAATGCCATTATCTGTTTTTTATCCCAGCCTCCCATGCGGTTTATTTCATGTCTGAGGTGCTCCATGGCTGGGGCCAATGTTTTTATTTTAGGTTTGAATCGCCAATTAATGCACAACCAGGTGATTGGAATCATTACAAACACAAATGGAACACAATAGATCATCCATTGAAAGTATCCGATATCAATGCCGAACATGTCGTTCAGATATGTCATCATGATAACGTTCCTTGCACCTCCGGATGGAGCACCCGGACCACCTATGTTGCAGGCCATTGCAACGGCTATCATTAACATTTTTGCCAGTTCGGGGTCCTCGTCTATTTCTGGAGTTAAGCTATTTTGGTACAGCAACATGCCGATTGGTAAAAACATGGCGGCCAGTGCGTGATCCGAGATAACCATAGCCAAAGGGGAAATAATCAAAAAGAATATAAGCGTAATCCATTTGACATTGGGGACGGCCAGCTTTTTAAACATAGCCAGACATACCCGTTTATCCACCCCTGTTTTGACAAATGCGGCTGCAAACATCAGACTTCCCATGATAAACCAGCAGGCATCGCTCCAGTATAACATAGCCACTTCTTTACGAGTTACCACCCCGGTAAACACCAGGATAAGGCCGATACAAAATGCAACTCCCGGCAGTGGAATGCATTCCGTTAAGAAGCAGATAACGACAAATACCGCCATCGCAATGGCAACCTTGATATGCCAGGCTCCTTGATTTGCCTCCTTCAAGTCCTTTCCCGTCAGGGATTCATATTTTAAGTCTTCTCTTTTTAGTTTCAAGGCATTTTTCATTAAAGTCAGAAATGCATCATCCGTTACTTCGTTTTTAATAAAGCTTTGGGCCAGTTTAAAATTCTGCTCATCTGTTTCTATACCATTTTTCTGGCACCATTTCAGACTTCTTTTCAAAAACCGACCACGGGTAAGGGCTCCCATGTTCAGGTTTTTTTCCATCAAACGAGCTGTCAGCAATTGCCATTGCTCCGCGTCAGCACTGGATTTTTCAAATAACGATTCCGTTGCAAAGTTGATAATTGCTTTAGAACCGATGCGATATTCCGTTCCTACATCTTTCATCCCATATGGAGTAGGCAGGAATAGAATCAAAAAAAAACAAACGACTGGAATACAAAAGATCTTCCAATCAACGTATTTGTCGTAACCTGTCACTTTCTTTTTAATTGATACTGCGGTCATGTTAATCCCCTTTTTGTCATTTATTGTACGTCGAAATAATAGTTGTGATCGGTTATTGAATGATGTTGGCCAACTCAAAGAAGATTTCCTGCTCCCTGACTACACCGAGTACTTTGTCTTTATCCACGACAACGACTCTCCTGACTTTCTGCTCAGCCATGATATTGGCAATCTCCATCAGGTTGGCTTCAGCGTCCACCTTGATTAACGAATTGGACATAATGCTTCGAACCTGCATTTGTTCCAGCTTTTTGGCCTGGGAAGTAAACAATCCAACCCAGAAAAGCGGCGAATATCGCATACTGTCTGCCATGGAGGGTTTTGCTGCTGTCAGATATGTCGGTCTCAGGGCTTCAATCAGATTTCTAATGCTTAAAACACCTTCCAGTTTAAGCGTTTCATCATAAACCAACACAGAGCGATGTACTGTGTATACCAAGCGACTGCTGGCAATATATCCGTCATAGGATTTCATAATGGCTTTCAATGCATCTTTAACGGTTGCCGTACCAAAAATCTGTGTATAGTTGTCCGCATGAATCATTACGTCTTTGGCCAACTTTTCTGTTTTATAATCACCGTCTTTTCCCAGCATTAAAATGGATTTAATTTTCTGATTCAACAAATCGATATCACAAGGTTTGTTCAGGTAATCATCGGCTCCCCTGGATAAAGATTCTTTGGCACTTTTAAAGCTTCCGTGTCCGGTCAACATGATTACCCGGATGTCCGGTTGAATCTCTTTGATTTTTTTAAGGGTTTCATAACCGTCCATTCCTTCCATTTGGATATCCAGAATGGCGACATCATGACGAGATTTCTTGATAATCTCTACTGCCTCTTCTCCACTGGCTGCCATAGAAGTTTGGTATCCTTTTTTATTCAAAATTTTTGCTGTGGTTTCTCGAAATTGTTCTTCGTCGTCAACCATCAGAACTTTAATATCTTTTTTCATCTGTTTTGACTCCGTTTATCAGGATTCGTAATTAAAGTTTGAAAAAAAATGCATTGCACGAACAATCACTTGTCTTTGTTAACCCGTTTCATGTTTAAATTTGCCTGAATCAGATCCTGCTTCTCTTTCACTTGAATGTAAGTGACATAAGCATCTATGATCTTTGCTGTCAGCTCCTCAATATCCGCCGGTTTTACGATATAATCAAATGCTTCCAGGCTTAACCCCTCGGCTGCGGATTCCACAGTTGCATGACCGGTAAGCATAATAACCTGTATCAGAGGATTAAACTGCTTTATATATTTTAGCGCTTCGAGTCCATCCATTCCCGGCATCTTAACATCTAATACCATTACCTCAACCGGGAACTGTTTTAAAAGATTGATCGCTTCAATGGCACTGGCGGCTTTAATAACATCAAAGCCACTTTTCTCCAATAGTCTGGAGGTCGTTAATAAAAATCGCTCCTCATCGTCAACAATCATTACGTTTATTCTTGTCATTTCATTTCTCCTTTTAACAAAGGGCTTGCAGTATTCTCTCAATACGGCATCGACAATATGATTCAATCGATTTTACCCGTATTAACAGGCAGACTGACGGTGAATGTTGTTCCTTCACCCGGATGACTATTCACTTCCATCAGTCCTCCCATCTTCTGAACAATACCATAACAAACTGAAAGCCCTAATCCGGTTCCCTTCCCTACCGGTTTAGTTGTAAAAAACGGCGTGAATACTTTTTCAACATTCTCCTTCGCAATTCCAACGCCGTTATCGTTTACTACAAAACACAAATTTCCTATTTTATCCGGATGAATTAAAAACTTAATATTGCCTCCGGCGGCCCCATGCTTTTCGGTCACAGCATCCATTGCATTGTTTAGCAGGTTCAATATAACCTGTTGAAGCTGGGATGGATCTCCATAAATGGTTTGAATTTCATCGGACAATTGATAAAAAAACTGAACACCATTCACAAAGGCTTTTTCTTCAATTATGGTGATAATTTGAGGAATAAATTCTTTCAAATCAATTGATTTTATTTCTGAATCGCTTTTTCGACCAAATTTGAGAATTGCTTGGGTAATCCGGGCACATCGATCGATCTGAATACCGATTTGATGTAACGACTCTTCCAACTCAATCGTTACTTCATGTGAATTCAGCTGTTTCTGTTTATATAGTTCGGACAGGTTTATTTGGATGAGAGTCTGTTCATTTTTAATGATCTGCAACGGATTATTAATTTCATGGGCAAAACCGGTTGCCATTTCTCCCAGTTCTGCCAAGCCACCGGCACGAATTAACTGGTATTGGAGACGTTCTTTTTCTGCATTAATTTCTGCCATACGACGAATAAAATTTGTGGAGAGAAAAAAAGACACCAGAATAATAATTAAAATTCCGATAATTGAAAGAAATGCGATAATATAACCCGCTGAATATAAAGATTGAAAGGCATCTCGTTTACTTTGACGAACCACCAGCATCCATGAGCGCCGATTAAGCCAGGTCGTTGCCGTTAAAAATTCCTCCCAATTTTGTCCTGATTGTTGGAAAACGTTTATGCCTTCATGGTATTTTGGAGGTGTATTGTTTAAGTTATCCATTTCCATCAATCTGCCACCGGATCGACGCCGGGTTTGAAGCATGCCCTTGGCATTTAGAATATAGGCTTCTCCGGTTTTACCAATACTGATGTGTTCAACCAATGTATTAAAAATATAGGTATCAATGGTGGCCCGAATTATCCAACTGCTGTTTTTTCCTTTTTTAACTACTGCGATGACAAAATGAGGTACTTTTCTAAAGCCCATAAACATATCGCTGATGTAATATCCCTTGTCCATTGTCTCCTGAAACCAACTCTCATTTTTATACATTCGTCCTGTCAGATTGTAAGGACCTTGATACGCCACATGGAGTCCC
>JBFFHJ010000144.1:0-11670 GCA_041556995.1 bacterium
ATGGAAGAGATCGGTACTGGTTGTACCGGCATTGGGACGGCATTGGGCTCCAACGGTCTTTCACAATACCCGGTGATATTTGCCGGTAATGACTTTCAAAAGAAAAAATTTCTGGCTCCCATGACTCAGGAACTTATGTTTTCAGCATACTGTGTCACTGAACCTGAAGCGGGTTCCGATGTGTCCCGTCTGAAAACCACTGCTCAAAAAGTAGGAAACGATTATATTATCAACGGTGTTAAATGGTGGATTACCTGCGGTTCGGTTGCCAGCTGGTATTTTGTCCTGGCCAGAGTGGAAGGCAAACCCACTGGATTCGTAGTACCGGCAGATACTCCCGGCATTATAAGGGGAATAAAGGAACAAAACCTGGGTCAGCATGCATCCAATACTGTTCGGGTAAGCTTTGAGGATGTAAAAGTTCCCCAGGAATACAGATTGGGTGAGGAAGGCGATGGATTCAAAATCGCCATGAAAACCTTTGACCATACACGTCCTGGTATCGCAGCCGGAGCTAACGGCATTACCAAAGCCGCTCTAAATATTGCCTTAACCTATTCTAAAGGCCGACGAACCTTTGATAAAAAACTGATCTCCAACCAGGGAATCTCCTTCAAATTGGCTGAGATGGTAACCAAATTAGATGCAGCCCGCTACATGACATATTTGGCGGCCGATCTGTTCGATCAGGGAAAGGACAATGCCCGTGAAGCCGCCCAAGCTAAATGGTATGCTGCCGAGGTGGCGGTGTGGTCTGCTGTGGAGTGTTGTCAAATTCTTGGTGGTTACGGATATACTAACGAAATGCCGGCAGAAAAGCTGCTCCGGGATGCAAAAATTTATCAGATTTATGAAGGCGCTTCCGAGATCCAGAAAATGATCATCGTAGCAAAACTCATGCGTACCAAGGAAGTTCACTAACATTCAATATATGAATTCAAATAGTTGGAGATAAAATGATAGCTGATTTAATGAAATTAGTGGACAAATTCGTTTACGTCTTTAAAAAACGCTTATACGGTAAAACATTTTTCTGCCCGGTCTGCCACCTGGAGCTTTCTTATTATGATGCCGACGAAAACGACAATCTTGTATGCCCTCTCTGCGGCGTTGTGATCGAACTTCACAAAACATACGGTCATTCCATTCCCATTGTCAATGATGTGGAAATCAATCGGGTTCAACCCAAACTCAGATTGCACCCCTTAGCAGCCCACCTACCCATCGGACTTTTTCCGTTAGCCTTGCTGGGAACCGTGACTTTGTTAATGATTTCCATTTACATAAAAGTTAGTGGAATAGCAGTAACTAATTGTGATTTTTGCATCAATACAACACCAATCATTAACAATGCCACCTTAATTATGTTAACTCTGGCGGTTTTTTCATCTACTCTGACATTTCTTACCGGTTTTTTTGATTGGAAAAGACGTTATGGTGGCCGATCCTACCGCATCATTACCTTGAAATTGATACTTTCCGGTCTATTTGCAGGTTTGGGAATCATTCTCCTAATTCTACATACAGCGGTTTTTAATACCGGTATCATTATGTTCAATAGCATACTCGGCATTGTTATCACCATCCTGTATTTCACGCTGATGATGACTGCCATGTTTTTACTGGCTACCCTGGGACATGTGGGAGGTTATCTGGTATTCGGGAAATAATAGGAATACGACAGCACTACATCGATGTTACTAGGCCAAACATTAATGCCTATCATCCTGAGAGTAAGAAGAGTAACTTGCAGCTTCGAATAATGAAGAATCCCTAAAAACTAAAAGCAAATAACATCAATTACATCCTGGTGAGTTCTCTGCTCAGAGTCTCGCCATTTTATTGGCAAAGGCTCTCCTTGAAATCACATAGATTCTTCATGCCAACTGTGCTTCAAAATGGCAATTCTATGTCGAAATTACTCTTAACGTATTAACATCCAGTTGTTGACAGATTTATCAACCAACATACTTAAAACTCATATGCCCCAATATCGGGTGAGCCATCTAAGGTGTCCCTGGTAATGCCATCAATAGTATAGGGTGAGCTGATATAGGCATGGCCTTTGTCTATCATGGGTGATGCGGCATTGCTGGTGGAAAGATCATAATTCGGACTGGTAACCGATACAAACGATGGATCACTGACCTGCGAATTGCCATCCAAGCCGGAATAAGCCAGCCAGGTGGCTAGATCCCCGATAGTATATTCCCAATTGCCGGAAGTTGTGTTGGGGAAATAGCAGATATTATTGTCCACTTCAAAGTAAAGCATTGACCAAAGATCATAACTAAAACAGGAAAAACTATCCTCACCAGCATAATAAATCACATTGCTGACTGAGCGGTGTCCATTTCCTTCTCCCCCCAGACGTATACCGTAACCCCGCGTGTCGGCTCCCATATAAATGGAGTTGTTTCGCACAGTAACACGTTCCATCTGAAGGTCCGGGATACCCCTATTTCTATCAGGAGCATAAATGGCGGATTGGGAAAAAGCGCTTTGCTCATTAATAATCACATTGTTTTCAATGATACAATCCTGGCAGGCATTGATACCGATACTCATATTCCCCACATTTATGACCTTGTTGCGGAGGATTTTAACATTCCAGAATTTCTCTGCACTACCATAGCCTGTGTCTATGGCAATACCCCAACATCCACCTCCGGCAGCATCTATATCTTCATGAACTATATTGTCTTCGATCAATAGATTGTTAAATTTTCCATGTACTACCATAGAAACACCCCTGCATTCACCTTCAACCATGGCTGATTGGTAAAGCTCGTTACCAATCACGCGCATGTTGTCATTTATCTCCCCGGAAGAGCCGGATAGGTATATATTGTGGTTGAAAACAGCCTGTCCAAATCCGTTATTTCCAAAATAGTTACCCTCAATGGTACAACTATCACAACCACCCAGATATCCCTGACCGGAGTTATTGGTAACAGTCGAATTCACCAGTGAGATTTTTTCATTTCTCCCATCATTACTTGGATCTGTGTTGTCAGGATTAACATCATTGGCGCCCGCCACATAAAAACCGAGATTTAACGAATCAATATCAACATTGCACACCATCACATCATCGATATCATTGGATACAAAAAAGCCGGTGCCGGACCCAGAACCTCGCACATCCAGGTTCAGAAAAACATATCCTTCCTGATGTTCGGCATATCCACTGTTATCCAGCCGGAAAACTTCATTACCGTCATCTACGATTATAACGGGTTTTCCTTCATCACCGGAGGCCCAGTTTGGATCATAATCCTGAATAACACAAGGAGTTCCAGATCTGCAATTATAGTTCACCCAACGGGTATCAGCGGCTTCATCCACACGGAAAGCACCGCCGCGACAAAAAGCAATCATGTCACTCGCCAACATGGAGGTGAATTGAGTTCGTGCTTTTTCATAAGTTTGCCAGGGAGTTATAACCGACGTTCCATCGTTATTATCATCACCCTCTACACAATCTCCATCAGCACTGATATCACAATCACATATATAATAGACGGTTCCCACAGCACTGCTTATTGGAAAGCTCGGACAAACTGCTGGAGTAGATAATGATGTATCAGTTGTTAAATCAACATAAGCTGGGATATCCGGCGTTACATCCGGCGGTATGGTTACTTCGGGTGTTATACCGATATAACTGTGAATAGGATGGCTAGTAGATTGAAAATCGGGATCAGCTATATAGGAACCAGTGTCCAGAGAAGATGATTCTTGCCAGATAAGCAAATCATTACCGCTGGTAGCTTCCCAGGTAACAACAGCGGTGTTAGGAGAGTAGCAGGTATTGTTGTTGACTTCATTGTAGGATTCACTGGGCAAGCCATAACTATAACAACTAAAACTGCCTGATCCGGCATAAAAAACATCATTATAGGTTGAAATATGTCCAGTACCTTCTCCCTGTAGTCTGATGCCGGTGCCAAAGGCATCCTCTCCTATATAAACCGAATTGTTTCGGACGGTTATTCTTTCCATGGCAAGGTCATCGGCAGCTCGTTCCCTATCGGTCACCGCAATACCAACATGGTAGTCATCCTGCTCATTGACAATCAAATTATCTTCGATTACACAATCCTGACAGGCATTAAGGCCGATACTAAGCCCACCGAGATTGACAATGGCATTACCCCTTATTTCGACTTTACGAAATTCCTCTGCTGATGAATAGCCGGTATCCACGGCAATCCCCCAACATCCGCCTCCGGCACCGTTAATATCTTCACGGATAATATTATTTTCAATTAATAGTCCATCCACCTGACCGTGAACTACCAGGGAAACACCTTTACATTCATAGTCGATAAAAGAAGACCGGTAGAGTTCATTGCCCACCACTCGCATGTTGTTAGCCACGTCATCGGATGAACCAGATAGGTAGATATTGTGATTGTATATCGCCTCGCCGTATCCGTTGTTTTCAAAATAGTTGCCTTCTAGAGTACAGTTGTCACAACCACCCAAAAACCCCTGACCTGAATTGTTAATGATGGTGGATTTTAGTAACGAGATGTTGTCGTTTTTTTGGTCGATCCTTGGATCGGTATTATCGGGATCAAGTGCATTAGCTCCACCCACGTGGACGCCAAGACCAAAAAAATCAATAGTAGTATTACAGATCACCACATTATCAATATCGTTATAAAAAGTGAACGCGCTTCCTGAACCGGAACCCCGTAGTTCAAGATTCAAAAAAACATATCCCTCTTCGTGTTCAGGGGTGCCGGAATCATCAAAACGGATTGCATCACTTCCCTCAATGGCGGTAATAATCGGCTTTCCCTCATCTCCAGACCCCCAATCCGGCTCATAATCTCTTACAATACAGGGATTTTCGGCACTGCAATTGCTGTTCACCCAACGGGTTTCACCATATTCATCTATTGAAAATGAACCGCCTCGACAAAATGCAACCATATCTCCAGCTGCAATAGTGCCGAACTGCGTCCGTGCTTTTTCAAAGGACTTAAAAGGAGAGTCAACAGACAAACCGTCGTTATCATCATCCCCGGGCTGACAATCACTATCGGCACTATTATCGCAATCACACACATAATAAACTGCACCTTGAGCATCATTTATAGGATATTCAGGACAGGTCAACTCGGACAGTGTATTGGAATTTTTTTTATTCTCCGATAAGGAAAGCCAGCAGGCTGGCAATGAAAAAAGTATCAGTAAAATGATGATATAACGAAGGTTTTTTACCATGTGATTTTATATTCTGTGGTGAATAGAAGAGCCACGAAAACTAATAAAATTATATTTTTAAGCTTTGATCTTTAAACCGGAAAAAATAATGACATCAGACGAGGTTTTCTGATAGCAGTTCTGTTTTTACCTCCTAAGCACACTTTATTGCAAGTCAAATAGAAAAAAGATATCAGGTAAGTGATAAATTAAAACCATTTCTTTGTTTTAAAAAGAAGTTTTCACTTATAAAAACCTATTTTGTTTTTATACAGCTAAAAGAAACAGGTAAACGGAATCCCAATTAATGTTTCATAACAAAAACCTGATTCATAGTTATTGTCAAAAGTTTCACCCGAAAATACTGTTAATCCTTTCAAAATTAGATGTTGAAAGCAGTTTTTGTTTTCTCCCCACTCTTTCACACTTAATTTACAACACATCTTTCCCTTTCAATGCCCTTTCCCATTCCAGCCAGAGGGAGCTTGAATAAGAAAGATGTGTTGGCTTACGACGGAGATTTTTCATTTTTTATCACAAGACTTTAAACAGTACCCTGTTTTTATATAGTAGAATCGACTGATATGGGTAAATCTATCATTCTATACTCAATATTATATAAACATATTTGGAACTTCATTGGAGGTGTGATTTTATTATCCATCCGAGTGTGCTGTTAACCTGCTAAAACTAGATTTGCTGCTTATAGCAATTATTCAATTGACTGGATAAAACGATCAGATTAAAATCAATCCTTTAACAAAAATTGAATAAACAAAACAGATGTTAAAACGTTTCATTTTCTCACCTAAAATCCTACCAAAAGAATCTACATCAGGAGAGATGGCCGAGTGGACGAAGGCGATTGATTCGAAATCAATTGTGCAGCAATGTACCGGGGGTTCGAATCCCTCTCTCTCTGCCACCTTTTTTTAATAAAATCGGTGGGTTAGAGATAAAGACATAACTAAAAATGTAGTCCAAAAGTGTTCCAAATTTACACGCTTACTTTCTGTCGGATGATATAACATCAAGCTTCAATACTTTCCCACCTGTTCGAATTTCAAGTATTTTTTGTGAAACCTGGATTTTTTCCTTTTTTCTCCTTGAATATATCTGTCAAAAGCTTTGTTGACTCCGTGCATCGTTCCATAATTTCTTAATTCTTCAGATGTAAAATGCTGATCAAGTGCACTGGCAGTGGTGTGCCTAGTTCCACAGTACAAATCCACATTTTTAACACCTAGATTCTTACTCGAAAATTCAAAAACGATTTTTCGGAGCAGATTCAGATGGTAATATAAAAGCATAAAGTGTCACTTGACAATTTGTGTTTTTATACTAAAAACAGATACAGAGTTAAGAATTATCCTGAACTCTGTATCAATCCCACACAAATATGATGTCAATAAGTTAAACTCTGCCATCTATCACCCTGAGGAGGGAGGCGAAGGACCTCTCAAAACTAAAAGCAATTGATATCGTTTGGAGCCATGTACAAACAACCTGGTCTTTTTGGTACAGAAGAGCATTCATGTAACTATATGTCATGTTCTTTATGTACTGAATAATTACAAGCAGATAAATATAAAGAAGCTTAATGTGTAATGGAGATAAGGATGTTGCAAAAGCGAGAAAAAAGATCGAAGTCGTCGAAAGGTAGCAATTCCATGTTGAAGATGAGAGAATTGACCTATGATTGAACGCATCAACTTTATCAAACAATTGCAGTCCAAGCATCGGTTGAGTTTAGCCAAGATCAAAACCATATTAAAACAGCGATAAAAGGAACATAAAGTTGATACTCTGATTGAGATGAGTGAAGTGGTTTTCGGACAAAAGAATACAGTATGTTTGGATAAAATGCAGTTTTGTGCATCAACCGGTTTATCAGCAGTTCAAGTGGATGAGGCGGTAAAATTGCAGCTGTTGCTCCCACGCGAAGTAGTTGTTTTTGATAGTGAGGATTTAGCAGTAGGTCACATGTTGGCCTTATTTAACAAGTTTGGTTATCCCTTTCAAGAATTGAGGTTTTATCCTCGCTATGCAATTGAGATTGTCCAAAACGAGATAGCTATTCAACAGAAAATAATCAAGGGGCAATCGTACGATCAGGCTTTAGCTGCAACCTTGGAGTTAACTCGTTTTGCCAGAATACTCCGGGGATACATCATAGATAGAGTTTTTCAACAATCGGCAGAACGGCAAAATCTGGTGTGTCTAGAGAAAAAAGAGTTGCCGGAGGTATAATCTATTTGGAGGAGGTATATGACAGATTTTGATTCGATCGTTATTGGTGCCGGAAACGGTGGACTTACTGCGGCTTTGGCCTTAGCTAAATCAGGTGTTAAGACGTTACTGCTGGAAAAACACAATATTCCCGGTGGATGTGCCACCAGTTTTATTCGAGGACGCTTTGAATTTGAAGTGGCGCTGCATCAGTTAAGCGGCGTGGGGACAGAAGAATTTCCCGGCCCTTTAAGGGGAACTTTGAACGATCTCGGTGTGTTAAATAAAATTGAGTTGATACGAATGGAGAATCTTTATCGTTTAATTTATCCAGGACAATTGGATATTACGCTAAAAGCGGAACGTACGGCTTTGGTAACGGAATTAAAAGAACATTTTCCTGATGAAGCATCTAATATAGATCACTTTTTCGATTTTATGTACGAATTCTGCAATCAATGGATTGGAATTACGATAATGCATGATCCGAAAGCTTCTCCCAAGAAGTATCCGGTTTATTTCAAGTATGCATTAAAATCGACTCAAGAAATTTTTGACGAGTTTTTTAATGATGATCTGCTAAAATTGACCATCGGCATTTATTGGTGTTATGTTGGAGTTCCACCGTCAAAGCTTCCGTTTAGCGATTTCGCAATTGTATTATGGGCGTATACAGAGTTCAAACCATGGCATATAAAAGGTGGTTCACAAGCGTTGTCCAACACTTTGTTGGATTCCTTTATGGAAGCTGGCGGTGAGGTTAAATTCAACTGTGGTGCAAAACAGATCATCGTGGAAGACGGAAAAGTTATCGGTGTATTGACTGATGACGATGATGAAATCACAACAGAACGTGTGATATCTAATATAGGTACTCTTAACACCTATGTTAATCTGATAGATCCCAAACATGTCCCCAATGCTCGAATAAAGGAGTTGAGTGCCAGAAATATTGGGACATCGTTTGTAACTCTGTACATGGGGTTTGATAAGGAACCGCAGGAATTGGGAATCACAGAAACCACTAACTTTATTACTAATACAGTTGATATCGATAAAACCTGGACCACCTCCAAAACGTTAAATCCCGCTCAATCAATGTTGTTCACATGTTACGATGTGAATGATCCGGATTTTTCTCCTCCCGGAACCTGTCAAGCCGCTTTGGTAGCCATGGCTTACTCCGAACCATGGTTAAATATCCCATCTGCCCAATATGCTGAAATTAAGTATCAGCATGCAGAGCGATTGCTTGATATTTTGGAAACAGCATTTCCAAAATGCCGCGCCCATATTGAAGAAATAGATGTGGCTACACCGATTACACATATGAGATACTTGGGTCATCCGGGTGGTGCTGTGTACGGATTTGACAACCTGGCCAAAGACTCTGAACTCTTATTGGAAAAGTCGTCGCCAATAAAAGGCCTTTACCATTGCGGTGCCTGGGTCGGTATGGGTGGATTTCAGCCGACATTAACATCCGGTTACTCTACTGCCAGAGTAGTTATACGTTCATTAAAATAAGGAGGGCACCATGGACAACAACATTAAAGAACAAATCGAAGGATATAAAGAACTGGTCAGAGAGAATGAAGTTCTGAGGAAGCATTCAATTGATCGAACATTGTATCGAGGACAAGTGGCACAAATCGTTAATAGATTGCATCCAAAAGAATTGCAGTTGCAGATTTCCGAGATTCGTCAGGAGACCGAAACGACCAAGACATTGCGCTTGGTTTCAAAAGATGGACATCTACCGCCTTTTCTGGCGGGTCAGTACATCAATCTTTTCGTAGAGATCGGCGGTGTAAGAACCAGCAGGCCATACAGTATTTCGTCTACGCCCAATCAAACTGCTTTCTATGATATTACGATTCGCCGAGTAGCGGAAGGATTCGTTTCCACATATTTGCTAGATGAAGTCAACGTCGGTGATCGTTTCACCAGCAGTGCTCCGACCGGTTTATTTCATCACAATCCACTTTTTCATGGAAACGATCTGGTATTCCTAGCCGGTGGAAGTGGTATCACACCTTTTATGAGTATGATCCGTGAGGTAACAGACTGCAATCTCAAGCGAAACATTCATCTTATTTACGGCAATTTTTCAGAACAGGATATCGTTTTCAATGATGAGCTTTCTGATCGTGAATCTCACCATGACAACCTGACAGTCAGTCGGGTGATATCCGACCCGACTTCCAGTTTTTCCGGACTGAAAGGATTTATTACTGCTGATTTGATTAAAAAGCTGACCCAACCAATTGAGCAAAAGACGTTCTACGTCTGCGGTCCGGAAGCTATGTATCGATTTGTTTTAGTAGAACTGGAAAATATGGGGATACCCAAACGCAAGATTCGAGTTGAAGTATTTGGTGCACCGGCCAAAGTTGAAGAGGAGCCAGGGTGGCCGACTGAAATTAAACCGGATGATTGTTTTCAGATCAAACTAAAAAACGGTACAACCATCAAATCGAGAGCCGGGGAGCCTTTGATGAATTCGCTGGAGCGTAACGGGATAGTGCTGCCTGCATTATGCCGATCCGGTGAGTGTAGCTTATGCCGCACAAAACTTTTATCCGGTAAAGTTTTTCAACCCAAGGGAGTCAAACTAAGAAAATCGGATCGAATCTTTGGATACATACATCCGTGTCTGGCGTATCCACTGGAAGATCTGGAGTTGTTACTCCATCAGAAAAGTGATTAAATACCCGAACATCATCACTATTGATACAGACGTTCCTCGAACATAGCTTTGTTCTAAATGAAGAGTAAAAAATATTGGTCAAATTAATTGATTCTACCTTAAAACAAATAACTTTTATTCAAATAAAAGATTTTAAATAGAAGGGCTAAAGCTCTGAAAGTAAGGGAAGATATGAAGGGTGTTACCTTTGATAACATTTCGGCAATGCTTTAGCATGCCAAAAGTATTCACTTCAAATATAATAAAATAAATAATAGAACCAATATGTTACGACTGAATGAAAACTACATATTTGTCATGAAAATTTTTTAGCGTAAAACTGACAAAAGCAACTCCTCAGGATATATGCAAAAAAAGCTGAGTAATAAAACCAAACAGAACCTTATTAGAATTAACTTCTGATAAGGTTAAAACATCAGATAGTCGACACTCAAAGATTCCACAATAATCAAATTTTCTTTCTATAATTGTGTACCAGTCTTGAAACGAGCGATACATCGGAGTTATTCACAATTCTAAACGCTTTAAATAAAGTATTGTAATATCCGATTAGTAAGAATTCATTTTTTAGAGCTGAACCTGAACGTATACGATTCGCCTGTGTTTTCGTTTAAACTAACTATATAAATACATATATTGAAATATGATAGGTGTAGCGACCTGATATTTCTGATAATATTTTTGTGTTGGATCAACTTTTTAAACAAGCTTTTTGCAAAGAAAAAAAACGTGTCGTCTTAATTAACAAACATTAAAATACATATTGAGGACCCATAGGAGAGTATATGTATCTGAAAACAAATGAAATTCATATAAGCCAACAGCGACGGCAAAAGATCCAGAGCAGCTTTGAAACCCTGATCGGGAGAAACCCTAATGATAACGACAACATCTATATTTTCGGCTACGGCTCAATTTTATGGAATCCCTTTTTTGATTTTTCTGATGAAGAGATCGCCGAAATAAAAGACTATGAACGCAGCTTTTGCATCAAATCCACCTTCGTGCGCGGTACACCAGAGATACCCGGCTTGCTCCTGGCTCTGGTAGAGAAAAAAGATGCTGTCACGGTGGGTAAACTCTTTGGAGTTAAAAGAAAGGATCTGCTGACATATCTTATGTGGGAGCTGTCCACCGGTTGTTATTTGGCCCGGTGGTTGCCGGTAAAAAGGGAAAACAGGGAAAAAATTTTCGCAGTTACTCTGATCGCAAAAGAGGACCACCACCAGTACGAGGGATCATTGAATCTTGAGCAGACAGCCCAACGGATCTTATCAGCCGAGGGGACAAGAGGACCCTGCCTGGAATATTTCACCAATACGGTGGAGCAACTGGAAGGGATGGGGGTATTGGATACTGCATTGGAGAAAATAAAACATCACCTGCTGTCATTTATCGATTTATCAGTATAAATCTTGGAGAATGATAAAAAAACAAATATCAATACTCTTTCAGTTTTCTAAGTGTTTATAATCACGATCTATTGAGCTAACAGAAAAATCTGATATACTAAC
>JBFFHJ010000145.1:0-11612 GCA_041556995.1 bacterium
AAAAGAATCTTCCACTAACCCTGGAGGTTAATCGACAGTTTTCCTCGTTAAGATATCCTTGGTTAGAGAATAGAAAAATGAGTTTTGAGGCTATGACGGTCTCGTGATTACGGGTAATTGTTTACCGTGAAAATCCGTGTTGACTTTAAAAAATTCTACATCTGGAGTTTCTTAGGTAATCTCACTATTCTCCGCAAAGCTCCAATTAGCAAGCTTTACAACCTCACTCATCCATAAGCCCCCTCTCAACATTCTGGATATTATGGCTTAATCTCTTGAAAAATAGCTTTTTGAGCATTTTTGAGCCTGATATGTAAGACCCCACTTGTTATAAATAAGTATGGCTCACTTTCATATTAAAAAGAAAAAGGGCAGACCTACTTATATGCTCGCGAAATCGCTCGCATTGATGCAAGCCCAAAGTCATTTCGCAAACCTATATTGGTTCACCGGAAAGAGTAGCCGAGCTGGTCTCGGCTCCAGAATCGGATATCTGGAACCTAAAAGTCGAAGAGTTCGGTGCTTTGTGGTTGGCCAATCAAATCGATAAAGAGATCGACCTGTGCGCTATTGTTGATAGCGTCGTTGTCAAGACAGCCAAGGAGGAAAGACCGACTGTCAGGGAATACTGTCTGTATTGTATTTGAAATCAAATGATCGAAACCAAGAACAAAAACCAACTAGCCGATTGGTATCGCCGGACAGCGACCCAACAGATCAGACCAGTCGATTTGAATGCGTTGACCAGAAGCGGTATCGGACAAAATGACATCGGATTAGTGAGAAGGATTTGGAAAGGATTGCCAGGTTGTTTTTTGAGAGGGTCTGGCAGGTGGAAGCGCCCAAAGCGGATTGTTTGCTGTTCGATACCACTAATTATTATACCATTGTGACCGGAAACACACCTTCGAAGATAGCCAAACGCGAAAAGAACAAGGCGAAACGGTATAGTTTACGGCAAATTGGTCTTGGTCTTCTGATTGCACGGAAATCGAGTTTACTGTTGCACTGCACGGCCTATCCGAGCAATCTCCACGACAGCAAACTGTTTGAGCCGGTAATGGATGAGATGTTCGATATCGTCTGCAAGTTACACTGGACCAAAGAGCGCTTGACGGTTGTCATTGATAAAGGCATGAACGCAGAGAGCAACTACAGCTGGATTGACGATCACGCCCGGATCCACTTTGTTACGACCTATTCAACCTACTTTGCCCAGGAGTTGGCAGCCACGCCTCTCGACCATTTTGAACCACCCGACATACCTCGAAACCGGCTTTTGATTGAAGACGAAAAAAGCGAAGAGTGTTTATTGGCCTATCGAACATCCGGCGTATATTGGGGCAAGGAGCGAACCGTGGTGGTTACTCATAATCCCGCCACTGCTCGCAAGAAGGGGTACACCTTTTCCAGCAAGCTCGAAACCATTCGCCAAGAGTTACTATCCATGCAAACCAAGGTGCGAGATCAGCTTCCGCAGTGGCGCAAGGCCAATACCATCAAAGAGCGATATCTAGCTCTTTGCGGGCGATTGCATATGCCGGCGGAACTATTTGAACTCACGTCTTCCGAATCGAAAAACGGCTTGACCATGAACTTTCGTAAGAATGCTTATTTGGTGAGTCGAAGACAAGTGCCATTTGAAAAGAACATCACTATCACTGACAATACGGATTGGACCACCGAAGATATCGTCCAGGCCAGTCTGGAACGTTAGCAGGTTGAGAATCGTTTCAGATTATGCGCAGATGAAGATTTGGTTGGTGTCATGCCCATTCGTCATTGGACAGATAGTAAAGTTCAGTGTCATCTATTCACTTGCGTGGTGGCCGTGACCTACTTGCGTCGTTTAGAGCTAACACTGGAATCACAAAGTATTAAGCGCACAGCAGAGAGTGTAATGGAGGGTATGCGTCATTTCCATTCTGTCCTGAGCTTGAAAAAAGGAGCCCGGAAACCGATCCGAAAGCTGGAAACCCCAAGCAAGACCCAAGCTGAAGTCCTAGCGGCCTTTGGGTATTACATCGATGATAGTGGGGTCTTACGTTTAAAATCAAGCTAAATGCCCATCCCCAAGAAGTTTTGGAAATAATCAAAGAAACTCCAGTACATGGATGGGATTCCATAATAGTACAATTTGTAACTTATTTTTATTTAAAGCCTATATACTTGTGGGTGATGATGGGCAGCCCTAGAACATTACTGATATCAAAAAGAATCTTAAACATAAAAATTACTAATTCAAGTGTCCATTATGGTTGAATTCAGGCACTATATTCTTCAATTCACTAACTATTTTGCTATCATTGTTTGTCTTTGCAATTTTGAATAATTTTTCCAGCTTCATAGAAAGTTCTGCCCACGGGATAAAATCCTCTTTGGCGCAAAATATCTTAGGATGAATGGTTGGGGCACTATTCTCATTGTTGATTAGCAATTCTTCATATAGTTTTTCACCAGGACGTAAGCCGGTTATTTCTATATCGACATCTCTTCCCAAGACTAATCCACTCAGCTCTATCATCTGAACCGCTAACTCATATATTTTCACCGGTTCTCCCATATCCAACAAAAAAACATCTCCTCCTTTCCCCAACGCTCCAGCTTGGATCACCAAACGGGAAGCTTCAGGAATCGACATGAAGAACCTTTTTATATCTCTATGAGTAATAGTTAGATTCTTACCCTCAGCCAATTTCTTTCTAAAAAGCGGAACTACAGATCCTGTGCTATCAAGTACGTTACCAAAACGTACCATAATGTACTTTGTTCGCATTGTGTTCTGGTGAGAGTAAGCTTGCAAAATTAATTCAGCAATCCTTTTTGTCACGCCCATTACATTAGTAGGTCGCACCGCTTTATCGGTTGAAATCAAAACGAAAGTTCGGACATTACAACTCTCCGCTGCCTTAACACAAGACAGGGTTCCTTTAATATTATTAAAAATTCCTTCCGTCATATTGCTCTCAATAAGAGGTACATGTTTGTAAGCAGCCGCATGATATATTGTATCAACATCATGTTTTAAAAGGATTTTTTCGATATATTCTTGATCTAGTACCGTTCCCAAGTATGAAGTAACATCAATTCCGGGATATTCATCTGTTAACTCCATTTCAATATTATAAAGAGCAAACTCACTCATTTCATATAAAACTAGTCTTTTTGGATTTTGTTGAATTATTTGCCGGCAAAGCTCTGAACCAATTGATCCTCCAGCACCGGTTACAAGAACTGCTTTTCCCTTTATATTCTTCAATAACAAATTTTTATCCGGTTCAATTTCCTCTCGTCCAAGTAAATCAATTATATCGATCTTTCTAATTTCGCTGATTGAAACCTTGCCCGAGATAATTTCTCCGATTCCAGGGATTGTTTTTATTTGCACTCCTAGATGCTGAATACTCTCGATAACCTCTCGACTTCGTTGTTTACCCGCTGAAATAATCGCCAGTAGTATGCTATCCACTGTATGCTTTTTTATCAAATTTGGAAGTCGTTTAGGAGAATGAATAGTAACTCCATGAATACTCTGGTTGTGTAATTGGGGATTATCATCCACAAACGCAACTATTTTATATCGATTCTCACCTGAAAGTGCCTGTGCCAATTGACTTCCCGCTTCACCCGCTCCATACACAACAACCCGCTCTATTTCAGCAACATTCGCCGCCTGTACAACAGCTTTATAGACCATCCATCGAATAACTAAACGAAAGCTCACCATTAAAATAAGAGTAAGAATGGCATCAAGGATAAGAATAGAACGAGGTAATGGTGCAACAACCAACAAAAGCCCGGCAAGCGCTACTAATCCCACCCCCCCTACAGAGGCGACAAAAGCGGTTCCTAAAAACTCCAATCCAGCGTATCGAAGAACAGGACGATAAACACCAACAACCCAAAAAAAGGTTAGTTTCACTGGAAAGAGTAAATAAATTTGATCCTTGTAAATGGGTAGCCATTTTAACGCTTCAAAAAAGTCAAAACGTAAAATAAACGCGATATAAATAGAAGCTGCAAATATTAAAACATCAACAAATCTGAATATCCATCGTTTCGCCCCACGACTAAGTTTTAAATAAAACCTGTTGATAAATCCGTTTATTACGCTCATTCTTGTTTTTTGTTAGGTTTTTATCAAATCACTTGGAATAATTTTGTTACCATTTAACTTGTGTATGGATAAAAACTTGGGAATGGCTTTTATCAGTTTTTCGTTTCAAATTTTTCATTATTAATATATGGCTTTTAAAATATTGGTTAAATTATCTATTTTGTAACAGTATTGTCCTCTTAGATTTTTACATTTTTAACTATTGAACCCTAGAGTGAGTTTACGAGTTATAAAAATGACTTTTTGTAACTATTTCTATTTTTGCGTTATTGGCAACAACATGTACTCATAATTTTTTAAAACTAAAAACTCAGCTTATTGATATTATTAGATTGCTATTTTTCAAAAAATATTAACTCACAATCTCACACTAGTGGTTGCTTTTATGCAGTTAAAAAAGAAAAAAGCTCGTCCTGAAATTGATCAAGCCGGTGTGTTTTGCGTTTGAAGAAGTCCATCAATTGGAACCGAATAGTTTTTCACACAAAGTTGATAATCCATTGGACTACGGTGCGATCAAGGAATTTTACGGACATCCAATCGTTTGAAACAGCTTTACAGGAAAAGAATTTGCAGAATAGCTTTCTTGCACTTCTAAGCCTACTATTGTAACTATCATGTTAAATCTATTAGCTCGTTAGTCGAACAGCAGCGTTTACCGAAGGTAGACTTAATTATTACCGACGATCCGAGTATAGAAGTTCCCTTGGGTACCTTGCAGCTTTACTCTCGAAGCGGCTTCCACAACTTTTTCTTTGACGCCGAGTGCTCAAGACGAAAGACAATTGTTCGCTCCGAAAAGATTCTCGATTTCTTTATAATTTTGGATTTTTCGGAGGAGACTGACTCACAGTTAGAATTCTGGATATGTATTTTGACACCTAAATAATATGATATTGGTAATACTAAATAGAATGAGGCATTCAGTATAATTTTTGTTTTATTTTTAAGCTTATTATAGTAAATAATCCAAATAAAGCAATTATTACAATTAAAATAGGTATTAATCCAAAATTTTGTATATTATACAAAAAAAGACATACGATTAACTGCACCAAACCATATCCGATTGATATTTGCCAGTGCTCAATCCCACCTTCATTTGCCAAAACCTGATACAAATGTCGTCTATGAGCCTTTGCGAGAGATTCCCTATTTTTTATTCGTTCAAACATGGTTAAAAGTTCATCTGAATAAAAAGGCAGTAAAACACCGACATAACAAAAAAACTCAATCAATGATTCTGCAAGTGAAATAACCAGTATAGCAAAAAGAAATCCTAGCAGTACGCTTCCCACATCACCCATAAAAACCCGAGCTTTTGGAATATTCCAAGGTAAAAATCCAAGACACGCAAGCGCAATACCCAACGCTATAAATGAAAATTCAGTTAACTCCTTTGTAAAAGATACATACCCAAGAAAACTAAACGCTACAACACCTGTTATTCCAGCAATACCGTTAATGCCATCCATAAAATTGTAAAAATTAGCCGTACCGACAATAAAAACTAATAAACCAATAAACAGACATAAATGCCAAAAGTTTGGTAAACGGGAAACACCAAGAATAATGAAAATTTTTTGAATCCCATCAATGCTCAACAGAGTAATAGTAGCCGCAAAAAACTGAATAAACAAGCGGATCTGAGGTGATATTTCAGTTTTATCTCCTAGCAAACTGACAAGTGAAAGAATGATGATAGGTATATAAAATGTCCATGATATTTGGCAAAAAAAACAAATTAAAATAAATCCTATTAAAATTCCAATTCCCCCTCCCTTTGGTGTACATCTCTGATGTGAGCTTCTTTTTACAGGTTTATCAATCAAACTTAGCTTATGTCCCCATAATGCTATACTCCAGGCTCCAAGGAAACCAATCCCCAATGATAGAATATATAGAAAAAAACAACTGCTCATTACAAACGTTTTTTATAATATAATTCCACAGAGTGCTAACATATAAAGTGCTTTTTTATAAATTCGCTCTCTCTGGATTATCCAAAATAGATTCCAATGTATGCTTTGGCTTAAAACCGGTACAAAGCATTTTGCCATTATCAAAAATTAGACTGTACGCTAATTTATCATAACATGAATGTAGCCAAGTACGTTTGCTTTTAAAAAAAAAACCCATTAATCGTGTTGCCGTCCAAACAAATATAAGTGGAATCCTAACAACAGGCCTGAAAGGACAGTTTCCCGATTTTTGAAAAGCTTTAATTAATTCATTAAAAGAGTAGTCTCTTTCATCACAAACGTTAAATGTATTACAAAATAAATAGTTGTTTATATTCTCTTCACCTTTTATTTCTTGTCTGAGTCTGTATTCAATAAAGTCTACCAGATTCGACCGTGATACAGCAGACATTCTTTGTTCACCTGATCCAAATTTTACAAATATTAGTTTTTTGGGTGCAAAGATTCTCTTCTCTATATTTAAGCTCCACTCAGAATCATAAACCGGTGACAATCGGAGAATATCCAGTTTTTTTAAAGTTCTTTCTTTAAAAAGATTCTCAAGTCGTTTTTCAGCATCAAGTTTACTAAACGCGTAGTCACTTGTAGGAAAGCACTTGTCTTCTTCATTTATTGCTTTTCCAATATTCCGCTCCCCATAAACTGAAATTGAAGAAAAAAAAATAAAATGAACATTGGCATTTGCTTTTGCTCCAGCCAATGCCAATGATTCTGTAGCAAGACTATTAATCCGCAGATATTCTTCAGAGGTAACCCGATCAATCCTTTGATGAGCGATACCCGCGCAATGAATAATGATATTAGGTCGATGCTCTTCGAATATTTGGTGAATTGAACTAGTATCTGTAAAATCAACATGTGCCCACAATAATCTATCGTCTGCAAGTATTTGCTTTGAACAATCCAATGCTATTATTCTGTAATCTTTTAATAAATAATCACATAACGATTTCCCTATAAAACCAGCAGCACCTGTTATCAGAATAGTGTTTGGCATGATTATATATATCAATGAACTAAATCCTGGATATAGCTTTCCAAGCGATTTACTAACATTTTGCTTTCAAAATGCTTCTCAAAATACTTTCTGCCTGATTTTCCCATCCTCTGACGTTGAACTTGGGACATTCGATATATCGCCAAAACCGCCTCCGCTAATTCATCAGGATTTTCAGATTTACAAGCGACTCCCGCTTTAGCCTCATTTATAATTCTGGCTCCTTCACCATCCAAACCTGCAATTATTGGTTTCCCACAAGCTAAATATGATTGAATTTTTGCAGGTATAGTTAACGCAAAGATAGGGTCTTTTTTAAGAGTTACTAATAAGGCATCCGCACATGAGAAATACCGTGGCATTGATTCGACAGGATATCTTCCAATCAAAAATATTGTATTATTTAGCTCAAGTCTTTGAATTTCTGTTTCTAACCAGGCACGCATTCGGCCGTCCCCAATGATCACCCATTTTATATCGTCATTTTTCTTTAATTTGTATGCCGCCTGAAGAATCGTACCAAAATCTTGGGCAACACCGATGTTTCCGGCAAAAACAATACGAAAACCGACTGGCATCATTGTCGCTTCATGGTCATTGAGATTTAAGGTAATTGGTTCGTAAAATTCTTCTGCACTATTTGGAAAATATAAAATCCTATTTTCATTTATACCAATTTTTTTTATGGAGGATTTGAATGCTTCAGACTGGATTAGTATTCGATCACAACGCTTATAAATAAAAGAGACTATTGAGTTAACAGCCATCAATATTATTTTTGATTTGGTGGCATTGACTGCGGTAAGAGTTTCAGGCCAAAGATCTTGCACCCAAAACATAATAGGTGCTTTTTTCAGTGTCCTTAATAAAACAGCCGGCAGTCCGACGGTGATAGGAGATGGCTCAAAAACGAATATAACATCACACTTAGCAGGACACAAAAACGGTCCTAAAATACTGGCGCTTAAAACATATGATAGGTAATTCAAGACCAATTGGATTTTTTTCCCTTTTCCTCGTGGTATAATAGGAACTCGAATAATATCAACTCCTTCATGATTTTGCTTTCTATTACTTATAAAGCCATACCCTTTGTAAAAACTCCCTTCTGGATAATTGGGTATTCCGGTGAGAACTGTAATTTTATGCCCGCTATCAATAAGCTTTCGGGCAAGGTTGTTAATACGAAAATCCTCAGGCCAAAAATACTGCGTTACTATAAGAATGTTCATATAAGAAAGTCACCTAAAATAGTAATTGTATTTTGTATTTCTCTCCATCCAATCATGAAGTTCAACAAGCATATTTCTATAATCTTTCATTGGATACTTAAAATCGTTTCTACTATTCAGTAGACTTTTATCAGATTTTTTTTTGTCATTTGGTTTTATAGTTATATCGTTTTTTTTCCATATTTTTTTAAATAAATTGAGAAGATCATATTTAGAAATCTTTTCTTTTGGTACAAAATGAAATAGTCCTTTAATATCTTGTTTAATAAAACTATCTATAGCTTTTGCTAGTTCAAGAGTAGTAACACCTGTCCAAAAAACATTTTCATATCCTTCAATTTCACCACTCTGATGAAAAAACCAATGAAATAAACCTGTTCCAGTGGCTTTTAATTCTGGTCCAATAATTGAGGTTCGTATTGTCAAGTCCTTTTTGTTCACAATCTCTCCTAGAGATTTGGTTCTAGCATATATAGTACTTCCATCTTGAAAAGAGTCTTCTAAATAGCTCCCTGCTTTACCTGAAAAAACGCAATCAGTACTTATGTGTATCAATTTATAATTCAGATCGAAACCCATTCTGGATAAATGATGTGGAAATAAGCTGTTGACTCTAATGGCTTTTTCAATATTTCGTGCCGATTCATCTATTAGCACACCAACACAATTAATCACAACATCTGGTTTCACTTTTCTAAGATACATTTCAACTTTGCATTGATCACGAACATCCAGTAAAAAAATGTCCGGAGAATTATTCTCCTGCGAGGTAGGATTTAACATGAAGTATTTGCTTAAAGTTTTTAGGTATTCATATACTACATGCCCCAACATACCAGCTACACCTATCACAAGTATTTTTCTCAATGTTCGTACCTCAATATACAATATAATATATTATTGTTGATTCCATACAAGCCGATTGATGTATTCTGTATAACTCATAATTATTCTTATTACTTTTTTAGAAACATTGTCGACAATATAGTCTGAAACCGTTGAAAAACCACTTTCATTATCTAAATTCTGATCAATAACAACATTAATCGAGTCCAGAACTTGATCTTTAGAGAGACCACACATAATTAAAGTTCCCTCATCCATTCCCTCAGGCCTTTCATGGGCCTGTCTAATAGTAACTGCGGGAAATCCGAGCAAAGAACTTTCCTCTGTAATGGTTCCACTGTCAGAGACGACACACATCGCATTTTTTTGCAATGCTATATAATCAAAAAAACCAAGAGGTTTTAAAAATTCTATTTTCTTTTCAAAGTAATCTTTATTAGTTTCTTCAATTTTTTTTCTTGTACGAGGGTGTGTTGAAACAATAACTCTCTTCTTATACTTTTTGACCAAAGCATTTAATGTATCCAATAGATCAAAAAAATTTTTTTCCAAATCAATATTCTCTTCTCGGTGAGCACTAACAAGAAAATACTCTTTTTCCTTTAGATCTAGTTTAGATAAAATATTTGAATTAAGTATTTGAACTTCATGGTAGTTTAAAACTTCTTTCATAGGAGAACCAGTTTTAATAATAGTTTCTGGTCGAATTCCTTCAGCAATTAAGTATCTTCTGGCATGTTCAGTTAATGTCATATTTATGTCGCTTGTATGGTCAACAATTTTCCGATTTATTTCTTCTGGAACTCGTTGATCAAAACATCTATTACCTGCTTCCATATGAAAAATGGGTATTTTACGTCTTTTCACCGATATTACCGACAAACAGGAATTTGTATCACCGTAAATTAAAACAGCATTGGGTTTTTCTTTTACAAGTATTTCATCAATTTTAGCAATAATATTTCCAATTGTTTCTGCTGTTGATTTACCAACCGCATTAAGGAAGTAATCCGGCTTCCTTATTTCGAGCTCTTGAAAAAAAAGTTCATTTAATTCAAAATCATAATTTTGACCTGTATGCACAAGAATATGCTTAGTATATTTATCAAGTTCATCAATAACTCTACTTAGTTTTATAAGTTCTGGTCGAGTACCGACAATTGTCAACACTTTTAAGGTCATCTATTCCTCTTTTTTAAAAGTTCTTCAAAGCTTCTTGCACGTATTCTAAAGATTTTAATTTTATTTTTATTTCTTCAATGCTTAGTCTGTTTGTATTATGAGATGTATAATCATCTCCAATAGATAGCTTGTTTTCTCCCTTTAAAAAATACTTATCGTAATTCAAATCTCTTCCATCGGGTTTTATTCTTAAATAATCACCAAGATCTTCAGCATTGGCAAGCTCTTCTCTGTTGACAAGAGTTTCGTACTTTTTTTCTCCATGACGCGTTCCGATTATTCTAATTTCATTATCCGTATCAAACAGTTGTTTTAGGGCTTCAGCAAGATCTCCAATAGTTGCTGCTGGCGCTTTTTGAACTAATATATCTCCTTGCCTCGCATTTTTATATGCGAATATTACGAGTTCGACCGCTTGTTCAAGAGACATCATAAACCGGGTCATTTCAGGATCAGTAATTGTAATGGGTTTTCTTTCCACTATCTGTTTAATAAAAAGAGGAATGACTGAGCCTCTTGAAGCCATAACATTACCATATCTTGTTCCACAAAACAGTGTTTGCTCATTATCGACATTCCGGGACCGAGCCACCATAATTTTTTCACTCAACGCCTTTGTCATTCCCATTACATTTATTGGATAAACAGCTTTATCAGTACTTAAAACAATCAATTTCTTTATATGATTGGCAATGGCAGCATTTAACACATTTTCCGTTCCAACAGAATTGGTTTTTATTGCTTGTATTGGATAGAACTCACAAGAAGGTACTTGTTTCAATGCAGCAGCATGGAACACTAAATCCACATTAATCATTGCGTTATTGATACTATCATATTCCCTTACATCTCCAATATAATACTTTATTTTATCGCTTTTAAATTTATGCCGCATATCGTCTTGTTTTTTTTCATCACGACTAAATATTCGAACTTCTTTTATCCCAGTATCAATAAAACGATTTAACACAGAATTTCCAAAGGAACCGGTACCCCCAGTTATGAGGAGTGTTTTATCTTTAAACATACGGATTTTACCTCCATTAACAAGTGCTGCATAATATACTCAAACGGGCAATTAAATTTTGATACAAAACTTTTCTGGTTCATCCCCACTCAACAGTTTAGAGTTATTGGCCAAGATATTGAAATATAAGCTAATATTGAATACATTTCATTGTCAATTACCCAAGTTTATATTTAACGTACGTAACACAAACTATGCATAAACTCCTTTAATAAAGAGAAAAAAGAGG
>JBFFHJ010000146.1:0-11220 GCA_041556995.1 bacterium
GAAAAGCATTGATTTGATTTCCAAATTACTGAAGCAGAAGTTCTCAACCGAAGCATCCGATTGGATTGAAAAATTGCCGACATTGGACCTTGATCAACTTGAGACAGTAACTGAACGAATTCTTTTTTCCGACAGTCTTTCTGAAATATTTGATGGTTTGATTCACTAAATGGCGTTTCATTACGAATTCACTGATCAGATGAAACGCATTTTGCAACGATCTGTATTTAATGTTGACTGTTAATTGACTCTGCCAGATTCATTATCCACCAGGATAAAGCGTATAATTAAAACCTTAGAGGGGCATATTATTATTTTTGATTTAGCTTACCTGCCCCTTGTCCATCCCTTATCATCAAAATATTATCATTGTATGATATCAATTGGTTAGCCATTTGAGGAGGTGATTCCTAACAGACCATCGCGCTCTGCTAGAATTGTAACTTTGCCAAAGATCGGCGGATTGCATCATCGCTATGAATGGCGAAACGTCGTTTAGTTTTTTTTCAAATGGAATGTCTCAATAGCAACACAATCCCTGAAAGCCTACCTGCGCCCAATTCTCTCTACATTGTCTACTCTCAAGCTGTTTTAGTAAAAATCTCCGCATAAAAATCACAATTCTTCTAATTTAAATATCCTATTTATGGAAAAAATCAGTACTTTTTGTGCCGGATCTAATTTTGAGGAGGCACAGGCACAACAGGAGATTTACAGGATGTTTAAAATCAATTGATCAATCGAACCAGTCTAAATCCGATACTACCATTTTTGACTTTGGGATCTGCCCAGTTGCGACGAGAGCAGCGGGCATTTTGTGGGTGATTCATCCAAGAGCCACCGCGGATCGATTTCACGCTGCCTGTTTTGGGACCCTTGGGGTTGTTTTTTTTGCTTTGGTTATAATATACTTCATCATACCAATCTTGTGTCCATTCACTTACATTTCCAGAAAGGTCATAGATACCAAGAGTATTCGGAGGAAATTGACCGACAGGAGACGTCTTTAAATAACCATCGTTGTATGATTTCACAAAAGGACCTATCCAGCGTTTTAAAACGTAGTCACTGTTTAATATATTTGTAACCGATTCCATGCTTTCAGTCGGGTCATAGTTCCCCCATGGGTAAAGTGTGTTTATTTTACTGTTTTTACATACATACTCCCATTCTGCTTCGGTGGGAAGACGATATATAGTACCACCAGCCTTTTGGTTCAGTCGATTGATAAATTTTTTAACTTCTCCAAAACTAACGCTTTCTACTGGATAGTTGTCTCCTATTTTAAATTGGGCAGGATTGTTACCCATGATCGTCGTCCATTGCTTTTGAGTTACTTCGTAACGACCTAGATAAAAACTATCTATTTGTGTAAGATGTGGTGGGTGTTCATCCGTTATAACTATACTATTCTTAGGTATAGCATAGTTTGTCGCTATCTTGTTAAGCCTTTTAATAAATACTTTCAGCTCTTTTCCCCTAATATTATCAACCGGTGAATTTGGAGCTTTTATATATTGGGAAGGATTAGTCCCCATAATTTGTTCCCATTCCCATTGGGTAACTATTTTTTTTCCAAAATGATTTTCTACTATAACTGGATAAATCCATTTTTCGTCAGGAATGTTGATATTTCGGGTATCCCCCATGGTAAAACGACCACCTTTAATTCGTACGAATTCCATTTTTGTATATGGATCGGTAAATGTTTTAAGATTTTTAGACAGATTAGTCGGTTCTTGAGCTGGAATGGAAGTATAATAGGGAGAGTTTTTTAAAAAACTTGATATCCAGGGAACCTGTTTTTTCAGGCTGGATTTTGCAACATCCATTTTAACATCTTCGAAAACGTCCAAGATAGGCAAGTTTCTGTGGCTTATAAGTCGGTTCAACAGGTGCCCGGTAAAAAGACTGTTATGCTGTAGTTCAAGATTTTGTATCCATTGATCGGGTTGTATGGAATACACAATAATGGTTTCTTCTGGAGGTTTAATTGGAGCTAACCCAGGCTTTATGTTGATTTTTTTTTGCCAGGACTGCGGAGGAGGTTCAATATCTAAAATCGCCACTGTCAAATTGGGATGAAATTTGTTTAATGTAGTGATCAGGCGATTTAAATCGATACCGTGTCTGATAATATCATTTTGGTCTTTAATATTTGATTTAGCAGGAATCAGATAATTAGTACCGAGTACCTGGAATGCTAGACCCGAATAGTAAAAAAGGACTACATCATTGGGTTTCGCCAGCCAGGTTTTTCTGAAGTCGGAAAGAGCTGCCTCCAACTCAATCTTGGACAGGTTTTGAAGGAGTAAGGAACTAAAATCATACTGCCTGACCCATTGGGCCACGTCTTGAGAATTATTTTCTGCAACCACCAAAGAATCATCGTTATAATTGCTGTTCCCGATAATCAGAGCTACTCGTTTCATGCTCGATATGTCACGATTTGCAAAAATATGTTTTCGTGAACAGCTAATAATACTGGCTATTAATAATAGAATCAGTATTAGGATTATCCTTTTTTTAAATCTAAATTCCATTCCAAAATGCCTTGTGAAACGAATCATTGAAATCTCTTTATAGTTCTGTTGGATGTTTAATGTGTTTTTTGAGTATCTATGGTCGGAATAACCCACCTGAATATAAGGTTTGGTTTTGAATATGATACAATACTGGTTGGATTTACAGTCCAATAAAACTCTTCTTCTGAATCAATCTCACCAAGACTAATCGGATTACCTAAGTAATGGGGCAAATTTTCGTCAATCGGCATTACAACATACTGACCTTTAAATTTTGAGTTGCTATAATCATCATAAATGTCTCGAATACCAAGCCATTTACCATCATAAGAAAACGATGTTCCCCAAGAATATCTTGGGCGATAAATTATCGAAAAAACTTCTGTTTTAACATTTCTCCATGTGATGACCCATAGTTTGGATCTTCCCATGACAACTGCAAAAGGAAGAGTGGGGTGTACTTCCCAAAGACATTCCTCTCCTAGATCTCGATGGGTGTTTACCACGGGTAGAAGGGGATGTTGAATACGGTTGAAATCACTGTCTAAGGCATAATATTGATAAGGTTTTGTACCCACGTCTACCATGAATATCAAATCCTTCATGATGTATTCTTGTCGAGAGCCACCGTTGGTTACAGGATATGTCCCCATAGGATAAGCTCCCAGTTCAATGGCAGGTTTGGCGCTTAAATCGTATATTCTTTGAACCAAATCAAGCACTCTTTTGCCATCAAGGTTGATATATCTGCCGATATTCAGTAGAAACTTCATTTTTTCTCCATCCAGAACATCAATTTCAATGAAGTGTTCTTCGGGTTCAATTAAAGGTCTAAAATATCGATGGGTTTTATCTTTAAGATTGAACAATAAAATTCTTCCACTTTGAAGAGAACCCATATAATCTTTGGAAAAGGGTTTGACAAAATACTTTACTCCTTCAATGTATGGATCAAAATCTTTCTTCAGTACTTCCTGTTCGACTTGATTATCTACAAACCGTAACAATGAAATAGCATTGTCCATAGTCGTTCCAATAGCATTGTCCACTAAAACTGGGAAAATTTCGATGCTTTGTTTGACGGGCAATTGGTATGTTTGACGTGGAACAATCTCCATCTTAAGATCTTTAAACGAATAGATGGGTCTCATATCGGTAGAATCTCCCAAAAGACTTTTGGATAAAACTAATGCAATAATTAATATGAATAGGATGTTAAATAATATAATTTTGGAATTCATTGAGTATTTTCCGCCTTTAAGGTGATGTGGATTGTCCTTTCGATGCCTTTACTCTAGCCTCTCTTTCTATCTTACGAAGACAGCTCCACATTAGCCCACAATTTTCTGTCGTTAGTTTTTCAATCTTGCATTTATCCACACTAATTTTCTTTTGATAAGCTTTTCCAGGGTAATTTTTATTTGCAAACTTCTCAAGATTTGCCAAAATACCCTCTCTCAGGCGGTTAAGCTTCGTTTTCACTTTATCATTGTTCATGTGAGGAAACTGTTTCACATCAGTCAATCCATAAAACTCCATAGGATTGGTTAAAGAGAACTTTTTCCAAAGAAAGTCTTTAGGTTCATTTGGGTAGATTTCTTGGCTTATTTTATCTATGGCCTTTTTTGCATCTGATGCAATTTTGCCATATTTCATTTGGTCCATTAAAGTCATATACCAATCGGTTCCGTACATAATACCATCGATCAAATATTTAGCTTTACCTTTTTTTAATTTGTCTTCTTTTAATATATCTTTAAATGCTTTTATACGGTTAACCTTCTCACCATCCAACACTCCATCAAATACCCAAAATGAAAGATCCGTATAGACATTTTTATATTCTCTCACAAGAGTATAGATTTCAGTAATCCAGCTCTGAGCGTCTACGTATATTGCTTTTTTCTTTTTGTTTTCTTTCAGATCTTTGTTATATTTTTTCACATCTTTTTTATATTGTTCATTCTCAGCATGAACTTTATTATACTCTTTATTTTTAGAAAATATCTCGCCAAAAGAAAAATCATCCGGGAGTTTTTTAGGTGGAGTCGGTTTGTTTGGTGGATCACCTGGATCTTTTTTATCCCAGGCACTGCCTCCGAAGTGTGCAAGGCATAACTTGAGATCTCCGAATTCCGTAAGAACAGATTTCCAATTTTTCGGGTGTGTATGTTCTTTTAAGAATTCGCTTTCAAAATAATGTTCGTTGTTACCAGCTTCTAATTTTTTGTTTTTATCTGATTGGTAATAGGTGTTCCAATCATAAGCACGAGTTCCCCCGTTACTGCAATGGGTGAGGATTGGAATATTTTTTGTCTGGCATTTCTTATAGAAAGCCTTAAGTATAGGCTTAAGTTTATCATCGTAAGGTCTAAAACCAAGAGGGGGATAAACTTTAAACCCAATATGGACTCCCTTTTTATCATCTAGGGCTATTTTATCTTTCACGAGACTTTCAACCAAGGTTGTGGCATCTCCTTTATTCATTAATCTCCGTGGATCGAAATGGTACATTACCAAAAATTGAAATGGTTTTTCCGTAACAAGACGTTCGCTCTCATCAACTTGAATATCCCAATTGTCGTAAGTTCCTTTACTTATAGGACCTCCCAATTCCCAGATGATTTCATCTTCCACTTCTTTACCGTTAAATGAAGCTTTTCCGGTTTTACTATCCCTGGTATAAATAGTCTTTCCTTGATAACCCTTGAAATGAGCATATTCCAAATCCATCATCATTATAGTCGTTACTGCGAATTTTTCTGCATCTTTCGGTGCATTATTCAAGGCACAAGTATCCCTAAATGTATTTACTTCTGGTATAACATCTATACCAATATCGTAAGTAGATTTTTTTGACACAGCAGTAATCATATGAAATTTTTCAGTTTTGGAATCGGGGACCCAAGAATTTCCCGAAAGAAGTTTGTTAATATCCTCTCTCGAATCGTCTTTGATATAAGAATCCATTACCCATAGCGATGGTAGTGGCATGCAGTTTCCACTCTGAACATGCATGTGTACATCAACAAAAACGTGTGGGTTCGTAACCTTAAAAGAAGTGTAATGTTTGGTAGTGCATTTTCCTTTGCTCATTTTTTCTCCCTTTTCTTAATATTCAATAAGTTTCACAAAGAATTAACTATTGAACTCGTATTTGACCGACTTAAATCTTATTGCAGAAGCAACTTCCTTGACAATTAGGTTTCTTTTTTCTGTTGACTTATTTTTTGTTCAGCATCCAAATTCGGGAATTTTACTGTGTAATAACTCTTCGGGACGTTTTCTATTTTCGCATATCCGTTTTCATCAAGTTGGCCACTGATCTCACTACCGTCTCTCATTTTTATGACGTACTGTTCATCGGCATATGGATTTCCCTCTTCATCCAGAAGATCGATTTCAATATCATCTGTTTCCTCTTCAATAGAAGGAGCATTGGGATCAGGGACATCTTCCTGATCCATGCCGCTGAGGCTGATGGTGTTGAGTTTGTTCATGATCATCATGTCGCTTTTGCGAACCACTGCACGTCCTTCGATTTGGACATTGGGGGACCATTTGATAAACATGGCTTCTCCTTTGGTACAGCCCGAGACGATGCCACCTTTTGCCCCCACTTCATCGCCGGTGCTCTGGCTGATGGTGCTACCCATTAAAGCCACGCTTTGACCGTCGATTTTGGTCATGACGGACCCCATACTCAAGTCCTTGCTTTCTGCAATATTGGGATAGGGCAGTGGTAGTGGCCCCGGTGGCGACGGAAAAGGGGTGATGCAGACATCAGGGATGGTGGCCATGGCTTTGCCGCCACTGTCTTTATGAACCACTGATTTTCCGTTGGCGCTGACGGTTACTTTTCCCATTTTTTTCTCCTCTCCTGGTTGATAACAACATTTAATAGTGCGGCTGCCCGGTCTTTGCCCAGGGAGCTGGTAAATAAAAGGCTGGTGGGACCTTTGGCATACCCCCATTCTCCTGAATGGACGGCATGGCAGATTAACAACGGTCCGGTGGCCGCTCCCACATCTCCCCATGATCCGGTACCGGATATTATATTTTCGGGATTTTCAAGGCGTTTGCCGATTCGGACGGATGTGTAAGCCCACTCCTTGGCTGGGTAGTCCTCCCCATTAAAAGCACAAAACACCTGTTGTATCAGGTCTTCCTTTTTCAGGTCAATCAAGCTTGTTTGAATCGCTTTGGTTAGACCTTGCCCCAGGCAGGGACGTTTGGAACCAAAACAGTTTTCCTCTTGAGTACAGGCAGTACCTGTTACGGTGGCTTTTACAGGGACGTTGATCTCTTCAATTATTTTTGGGGAGGCCAATAAACAAAAGGCGGCGGCTTCTCCGGGAATAAAGCCATTGGAGTTGTAAGAACACAGAAGGCGACCCGATTTTTCCAACCAGCTCAGGGTGTCTTTATGCAGGTAGGAATCCATTCCACCAATCAGGACATAATCTGTTTCCAGGGCTGTTATCTTTTCCCTGGCTTGGTTTAGCGCCATCAGACCGGATGAATGGCCATTGGGTATCAGGGTGATATCCAGGTTCAGTTGTTTTTGTCGCCCTAATTTTTCCATGGATTGTAATAACAATGGATTTAAAAAGTCAGACAATCCCGGTCTGGGTTCTGGCAAACCAATGAGGACGGGTAATTGGTTGGGTTTTTCCAATTGATTATCAAAAGGCAGCAGTGCTTCTTCCATGGCAGGCCAGGCAATGTCAATGACACGGTCCGTAAAATCCAAAGTTTCAGGAATATAGCCGATTTTTCCTATGGTAATGGGTTCCCAGTTTTTATCCTCGTACTCAGGGTATATGGCCAAGCGGGTTAATCTCGCCCTGAAACTGGATATGGATTCGGTAGCATCCAGACCCACAGCGGTATGGGCTCCACATTGAATGACACACATTTCACTCATGGTTTTTACCGTTCTTTTTTCCAGATTCTATAGCGGATATTATATAAGCGGCAGTATCCGATTCTTCTGAGGTTTTGCTGTTTGTTTTTTCCTTTAAAAAGGGTCTCACCCGGTTTTTGATGGATTCAAAATAGTCAATTCGAACTTTCATATTCTCTTCGATCACTTCCATTTTCATATTGCTTTTACTCTTTTGTTGATGGAGTTTCGCCTGCAAAAAGTAGAATGTAACATCTTCAAACGCATCTTCGTACAACTCCCGTTTAATGGTTTCTTCTGGAGATAGATCCGGTTCAACCGGCTTGGCCTGTGTGATTTCGGCCATTGCCAGCAAATCCCCTGTGTTTTTGATCACCAGCGGTGCTTGTTGATCCCTTTTTTGGGTTAATCGGATGATGTTGTCTAGTATTTGGGACATTTTTTGTTTTATATATTTTGGTTTGGTGTTTTGTATTTACAGTTCATTTTTTTGAACCATTAGATCAGTTTATATGTCAGGTGGTTACTGAGATATTTGGACTAAATTATGTTGGTAACATTAGTTAATTCTAACGGCACCGCCCTGGATTTTATTTTCCTGTTTGGCTACGGAACGGATTTTATTGGCCAGTTGAATGAGTTTTCCACCTTTGGCCTTAAACATGGTTTGAGTATCGCCGCTTTTGATAGTAACCTGTTGTTTCCCTTCCAAAACGATTTCATCGGCTTTGATATGGATTTTTCTGCCTTCCAATTCAGATGTTTGTGTTTTTCGGCTTTCGTTGAGTGAACAATAGACATCCCTGATGATCGGCCATTTTCCGGGAGCATTAAAATCAACCACAGCCAGACTGATTCGTTGGTTGGAATTCAGGATATCTTCCAGTGTGATGTAAAGGCTTCCCAGGCGGGTAGGAATCTCTTTGTCCGATTTTTCAGGGCATGATATCCAGATGAGTTCGTTCTTTCGATCAACCCGGACAATCTGTCCCAATAGGGTGTCATCATTGTTATTCAGTAGGTCATTTGCAATCTGCTCTTCACTGTTTAAGGGGAGTTTTGTTATATCCAGGGATTGGGAATCGTGATCATACTCTCCGGTTTCCGTTTGGGATTCCTGGACGACAAAATTATATGTTTTTGCAGGCATGGTTTTTTTCTATTTCAGGTTTAATATGTTCGCTTTTTATTGGGTTCATTTTAAATCATTTTTTGTTTAAGACCTTTTTCATATGGAAATAATGTGTTGATTGATTTTAGCATATTCCAGTTTATCCTCTAAACCGGTACAGTGGGCGACGTTCATCCAGAGCATAATTAACCTGGGGTAATCCGGTTCGATGATCATGGTTTGTAGTTTGGAAGTTTGGGTCTCCTTTTGACCGGCGATGGATGTGGCGCACTCGAATGTTATGGATGGAATAACAAAATCCAGTTTCGGGTTTAATCGGCAGAGATTTGTTAACCGTATGTAATCGCCCTGGTGAATGACATCAAATATCTGATCTTCCGGGGCACATTGATAAAACAGGGGATTGAAATCCATGGGTAATAATGGTTGACGGGTTTCTTCCCACTTTTGGTCATAGGTTCCGGCGTACGTCATCCTGGGCTGCCAATAATCGCTGATTGCACCAAAACCGGCCACCTTGTTTTTTTTGGGCCGTTTTCGGGTGGGGAAATCGGGATATTCGATATTGGGTAAAAACATCTCATTCAGGTGTGACTGTTTCCTGGCATAACCTTTTCCAATGGGATTCCTGATTTCAAAATCCTGGTCTTTTGAGAGGTCATCGATACCGCCATACGCTCTTTCATAAGTGATGGGAATCTGTTGAAACGGTCGGGGGCTGGTTTGGGTCAGCAGTCCCATAACACGGACCCAGTCGCGGGTACCAGATACCTTCAGGAATTTACTCCATTGACCCATTTGAATCCCGGCCAGAATAGTTGTTGTTCTCTCTTCCTCCGGGGCATAACAGGTGGCGTTGAGTAGCAGGTCGATTTTGGGTTTGAGGACCATATCGTTTTCATACAGCAGGCTGCTTTGGTTTTTTTCGTCCCTGAATTCGGGAGCGGTAACGATTTCCGCTTGTTCTTCTGAGATGGACAATTCACCGGATTCAGAAATATCAAAGGTTGCCTTTACACCGATCAGCCAGAGGGAATCCCCGGTCAGTCCATCCTGTATAAGGGCTTGTCCGGCTTTAAAATCGGTTTTGTTCAGGATATCTTTCATTCTAGGATACTCCACCAAACGCCCATGGATAAGGGGCTGACAGCCATATTTTCCCCTCTGTTTCCATCCGCCAATCCAGTAAGGCTTTTTGTTGGTCTTTTACGTACCAATCCGCTTCAAACGGCATTTTTTCCCCCGAACGGATCATCAGTTCGTAATAGGAATACTGCCTGGACCAGTAGGCGGCCTTTGGATATTCCATTTCATTCAGGCAACTATTTAAGGTAAACATCTCTCCTCGCCGATATCGGGCCGAACTGCTGAATCGGGTGTTGTTTTTTTTCCACCACCTGTTCCAGGGAGTAAAACAGTCAAAATGGATGATGATTTTGTTCTCATCTTTTGCTTCCGGGTTTTCTTCCACTTGTGGCTCCGGTTTTACCAGATCAGCACCTGTTATGACATTCAGGCATTCAAATAAGGTATTTTTTCGGTTAAAATCCGTTTCAGATTTGATGGGATATGTCTCCGGGTCTAAAAAGCGGATGATTTGCGGGACAATGTCCATATGACCATATAAAGCCAAGGCTCTTAAGTCGGTGATGGAAGGTTTTGGATTCTTCAGGCAGCGGGATAAAATGTTAAAATCATTGTAGTTTCCCGAACAGGCTAAATAAAGGGGGGCGTTGCCTGCCTTTTCCGGGGTTTCATCACAAATCCGACGGCATAGAGACAAGGTTTGTTTATCTCCGTAAACCAGGCCTGCCAGGAGAGCATCTTCAAAACAAGGGGCTTCAGGGTCATCGAGTAGTGAAAAATGGGAAGTGAAGTCGATTTTCAAGTCTTCTTTGGCGCCCTTGTTCAGGATCTTGGCTTTCAAGGAAGGATCAACTTTATTCAGTATATGGGAATAGTCTCCCGGATCATGGTGATAATCCAACACATCCAAAAACAGGGATTTATTTTTTTCGGTTTCGTCATGGATTCTTGCTTTGGCGAACCTCGGGATAATGGGATTCATTCCCCACTTCAGGCCTTTTTTTACCAGGGGAATCAATTCTTCATCCTCTTTGATAATATCAACCATCATTCCGAGCAACGTCTCATCACCAAATCTGATAGAAGCCAAAATATAGATGGCAACCTCTTTATCAATCTCCTCTTCCGCTTTAAAGATAATGGAAAACAGATTATTCACATATTCGTCGCCATTTTGTTCGATCACTTCCAGATAATATTTGATTTGATCTTCCATCACTTGAATATCCGGCCATTCCGATATGGGTGAATGAAACTTCGGTTTACAGTGCATGTAGGCAAACCTTAGATTGTCGAAGATCTCATCCTCAAGGGCGGTGGAATATCCGATTTTTGTTTTACCGATTTTAGCATCGATGTTGGTTTTAGCTTCTGTTTTTTTTGTTGATTCGGCCTCCTTGGCGGTTTCTTCCTGTTTGGCTTTTCGTTCTGCTTTTTTGCGTTTGGCGTCGTCCAGGACCTTGGTGGCAATAGATTCCGGGGGCATTTGGCAGATTGTCTGGAGTTCCTGCAGGGAGTTTATTTTTAAACCGGTATGGCTGCCTGCTTTGGCCTGGGTTTCAGCCAACCGC
>JBFFHJ010000147.1:0-11209 GCA_041556995.1 bacterium
TACCTCGGAGATATCTCCACTTCAACTGCGATAAAAGACAGTCGAGGATACCCAATCGGCTCAATCAATCTTGCGGTCTCAAAATCCAGGTGGCGTGGAGCTAAAGACGAGAAACGTATCGCGGACCTTCTAATTTCGGTTGCTTCAGTTGTCTCCGATCATTTGAAGCGACCTTAGAGAAATCCCCCTCCCAAAAAACGGATCAGAATATCTTCACTTCGTTTGTATGGAGTCGCTACATGAATACGCTACAGGACCGGGCAGTAATACAAATTTTCCCCAAGTGGACTCTAAGTAAAAATAAAGAGTGTTTTCTGGGATTATGTTTCCATTCTACCATTCATCACGTTGGTTCGACCCGATTATCCCGAAGCTGCGATGTCCTTTATTAAATTCTGGAGAATATGGAATTGTTTAATCCCTAAATATTTTTGCTGTGTTTTCTGATATTGTTCAGAATTGTTTCTTCTTTTTTTGTCACTTTCTGTTCTGTATGATATATTTCCCCTGTTTTGATTCCTCTGTAAACTGGTCGTATTTTCCGCTTTGTCTGAGGCGTTTCAATCCCTTGTTGAATGCTTCCAGAAAACGTCCGGCTTTCCTGCTTTTTTTTGAAATGAGCAGGTACAGGCTATCACTGGGCAGATTGTTCACCTGACAGTAAGAAATCCGGTTGATCTCATCTAAGGTGAAGTTGCTTTGCAATTTATAGAGTCCGACCGCTTCATCATCTATAAACAGTTGAATATGACTGGCCAGCAGTTTCTTGAAATTCATAACTTGTGTCTTCACCCGCTCCACATTTATCAGACCGAATTTTTCTGCAAGCTGGAAATCTTCTCCATAATTATATCCCAAGTTGGCCCCTACAGTAAGTCCTTTCAGATCGTTATAATTCGGTTTTTCAGGATTCCAGTCGAATTTGAAATTTTTCAGATGAAAGAAAGTATAAACAATTCCTTTTAACAAAACCGGATCGGGATAATGAAAATCTTTTTCACGCTCTTTCCGCCAAGTCCATGGCATCACACCGTCGACTTTTCCTTTCCGGGCCAAGATTAACGATCGCTTGGGCGGATAAAATCTGTATTTGACACTAATCCCTTCCAATGCGAATGCCTCTGTCACAATATGACAATCCAGTCCGTAATACTTCAGCATTTCTGATGTGTGAGGCGGATATTCCTCGGTTGCGATATAAATTGTTTCTTCGGCAAGGCTGTTGGTTGAAAAAAACAGAAACAGAATCAGCAATAGGGTTGACAGTCTGTTGATATGATTTTTCACAAAACCTCCTCATAAAAAAGTTGTTATATCTCCGTCGGATGCAATGCAACCTGCGGAATCGCACGATACACACCGCCAAGGATAAAAACACCCGCGCTATAACACTATTTTGAGGCACGTTTGCAAAGACTTTCGTGATAAGATGAATTTGCCAGAGCCTCATGATTTCATGCTTCCCCCGGGCGATTAATGTCGCCTCAAGAAATTTTTTATACTCCCTAAGCTTTCTCACTTTCCTTATTCTTTTGATTTGTAAAATTAATGAAATAATCATTAAATTTATCGAAGTCAATTTCACCCCTGGTCTTTCCTATAGCTTCGAAGAAATTTAAGATGTCAGCGTTATGAACAGTTAAACGGCTATCAAATAAAGATTTGTAGCGAGTACCGGTTTGTCCATCAGAATCTTTGGTAATTAATGAGATTCTTTTTAATCTCTGATTATCAGACAAACTACTGGCTAATAAGTATTTAATATAATTATCTGTTAATGGCAATGAATAACCTAAAAATATAATATGAGTTGCGTTTCTAATAAGTTTTGAAGCTAATCCCCAATCAGAATGAAAAATCGTAAGGAGTCATATATCAGTCCAAACTTTGGACGGACTTCTGTTCAATTCAAGGGAATGTGGGGGATTAAATGTCGGGACAGAAAGAAAACAGTGGGATTTCGATGAAAGAGACTATTTTATTAAGAAATGTTTCCACAAAATCTTCAGAGTCGGATGGATTGGGATTCCGGGAAACCTTACCAGCCAAGAGACATCTGCCGCTTGCGGCTTAGTTCAACGTCCGGTTCAGCGGGGGCTGACGCTGGATTTTAAATTCAAGATGAATCTATCCAAAAGACAGAATTTCAAAAATTCAGGGCCGCTATAGCCAGCCCTCCGCTGAATCCTATTGTTCGATTCTACCAGTCCTTGAATCCTTAATTGCATCAAGGATATCTACAGTTGTTGCTTTTGTTTTGATACCGGGGACATCAAAAGGGGAGTTTGATGGAGGTTTAAATATTACAGAAAAGGTCTCTCCGCCCCTTCTCTTTATAATGACTTCTTCTGCTCGCGCTATATCCAATACTTCCGATAACCGTTGGCGCGCTTCTGAATAAGAATAGACTTTCATGATACTACCTTAATTGTTTTGATTCCAAATTCTTGTGCTACTTCTCTTAAACGTTTATCAAGTGTTAACAGTGGTAACTTTAGACTGGAAGCGCACTCGAGGAAATAAGCATCATATGCGTAAATGTTGAATCTTGATGCGATTTCCAAAGCTGCTCTTATATCTGTTCTATATAGCTTTACCTGAACCGCACTCGCACTCTTCCAAGCAGCTATTATTTCAGTGGATTCGAGTACATGTTTCTTTAGCATCGCTGATAATGCATTGCCAATTTCAAATGGTAGAACATCTGGGGCAATTAGTTCATGTCCTACTGTAAGTTTTATAATTTGAGTTTTCTCGGGCTCGTTCAGAGCTACTGCAAGAAAAGTATTTGTATCTGCAATTAGTTTCATGCGTACAATTGTACTTAAATAATATACTTAATGCAAATCGCATCGAACACGAGCATAACCAGTGTTTTTGCGCAGCAAAAACACTGGCGTTAATGCATATGTTAATTTCATTTATCCGTTTTTGGGAACTATTTTTGAACAGGATAAACAAAAATCGTTGATTTATCGGGCTTTTTTCCTATTAATTGAGATCCGCTAAAGAGAGTTTTTCCCCTGTCTCTAAATAGTGATTGATCATTGTCTCAAAAGCTGAAAATTTCGCTTTGAAAATCTCGGGATCATTTTCTGTGAGAAACTGGAAACCAGCTTCATTAAAAGCGGTTATAGTCATATGCCATGTTGATACAGTGGTTTTGTCAGGTTTTTCAAATAATGTCACTGTATAACGTATTATGCAACCTTCCATAAAAATGCAAAACTGGACTTTTTCGTTCGGCAAGAACGTGTCTATTATCCATGTTTCAAGTAATTTTTCATTCAAAACGCGACATTGAAAAACACAATCTTGTTCAGCAATCCCTGAATCAGAATATAACAGATCGCATTCCCATCCTTCAATCCAATCATACTCTTTTGTCGGACAAATCAGCGGGAATAGCTTTGAGGCTGGGTGATTGATATTTGCGACATAGAGTCGGGTTTCACGTTTTACATCACAAATGGAATTGTTATTCATTGTTTAATCTCCAAGTTATGGTTTCTATAAATTAACCTACAAAAAAGAAAATGATAAACTATGAAGCCGTAGTCGGGTCAATACCTATTTAAAAAAAAATAAAACATTTAGCTTGTTGATCGAACGTATGGGATTATATGGAGTGACCGATAAAACGGCGGACTTATTCCAATAGAAAATCCGGGCGGTTGCACAATCCTGGAATGTACAGGGAATCGGTTTTTCCATATAATCCCTGTTGAACGGGGCTAGATCGATTGGTTGTCTATTATGGATATAGTAAGGCTTTTTTGAGGATCTGTAAAAATATTTCTGAGGGAATCAAATCGAAATGCTGATAACTTTGAGTATGAAAAGGATTTAAGCGATGATGTTTAATGGAAAATGGATGACGATTTCCAGTTGTTTTTTCGATTGAGCAATGTTTGGGTGCACTCATCCATGGATAAAAATCATCGCGGTTAAAAAGTTGGAAAAATGCCGGGTTAATTCTGATAAGACCTTATACTACCGGCCTTGGCTTCACTCGCGTAAAAAACGGATATGTTTGATAAATCCCATCAAATTCATCGATCTTTTTGAGTGTTCCAATTTTACATTTTCAGATTCACCAACTCAGAAATCCTCATACCGGTGCCGTATGCCGTCATAAAGATCACACGATACTTTGGATGCGACGTATTTTGGATAATTCTCTCAACTTCCTGCTGGCTGTAGACAATCGGGAGTTTTTTGGGACGTTTACGATAGGGAATGTTAAGAGGTGAAATTTTCCGATTAGCCTATATAACATATTGTATCATCAGGGTATCCTTTAATTATCCTGGTCTAGCTAATGGAGATACTAAAACATCCTGATTACCTTCCAATAACTCATTGTGAATGAGAATAGGAACAACACCAATCTCACTTCATGTATTCGTATTCCGCAGTCGGATTTTTTCGATTATATTTGAGTCGGACTTTTTTGGCAAAGGCATCTTTATACAGGTTAGGCCCACGGCATTCACCCGGTTTTAATTCACCAAAGAAGCGTTCCAGTTTTTCAGACCAAAAAAGATGCTCAATAAATCCATTCCATCCTGGAGTAAGCTTCATGGACAGCGCCTCATTAGGGCAGACATGCCAGCATCTCCAACAAACAGTACATTCGTGACCGACTTGAATGGTTTTTTTCTTAACGGTGATATTATTCAATGGGCATTCATAAACACAATTGCCACACAAGTCGCATTTTTCATGGTTCACTTTAGGTGGTCGAATTGCCTTCTTCTTCACATAGTTCGCGATCACCCCGAAACGGTCATAGAATTTACTCCCTCTTTTAGGATCAATTTTATATTGTTCGGGCAGTTCAATCCCGTCAACAATATTGTCCGATAGAGCATGTCCAAATGCTCTGGCATGATCATAGTCATCAATATTTGGCCTGTTGGGTGTTAACCCAAAAAATGTCGGCGCGGTACTGACACCTGTTATTTGTACACCTCCTATTACATCCGCGCCGGTCTTCATCACGGCTTGTGCCAAACGCCACAGAGTTTTTGCCGGTGAGCTCGAAGAAGTAATATAGACAAAAGCCTTTATGCCATTAAGTTTAAAATTATTATTTTTTAAAAAATTGGGAACAATTTCCGCAGGACGACTTTCAAAGCATGGACATCCTACCCCGATAATATCAGCATCTTCCGGTCTCCATTTTTTGCGATGCAGGAAACGAACATGTTCAACCTTAAAGCCTTTATCTGACAAGGATTTTTCAATTGCTTTGCCTACGTGAAACGTATTGCCTGTTTGGCTAAAGGTTAACATACTTACTTTCATAATTCCCTCCGTATATTTGAGTATTAAAAGCATGATTAAAAATTTCACTTTTCATACCTTATCTACAGGAGGTTGATAGGGAAGTATTGAATAATTGCGACATTTCTTTAATCAATTCCAACTATGGTGGACTCAAAGGGTGATATTTCTTTCAAATAAGACTGAGGACTGGAGCCTGTAAAATATTTCCATTCTCTAATGAAATGGGCCTGATCACTGTAACCACCAGCAAAGGCAATATCGCTCCAGTTATACTTTTGGCCGGTTTCAAGCTGCGAGATAACTCCGATGATTCTAGCAATTCTGCACATACGCTTGGGGGTTAATCCAATGGTTTTGGTAAAGCGTCTCTCAAATTGACGTCGACTGAGGTTCGTCCACTCAACAAGATTAACAATACGCACTTGCCCTTTTCGCTTTAGTATTTCATTCAGTGTGCTGGAAAATCTCCTGTCGATTGAATCATGAACCGAAAGAAGGTTCATGAAAAATTCGTCAAATAGCTTTACAATACCTAGAACAGAGCCTGTGTCATATATTTTGTTTACAAGGTCTATACCAATAGCGCCCCAGATATTTTCTATTGAAACACTTGTATCTGTCAGATAGATACCGGGCATTTTAGAAAAAGACCCTAACTGTCCCGGTTTGAATTTGACCGCCAATGCCTCCGCACCGCTTAGTGATTTTATCTTCAGTTGCCGTGTGAGGTAGCCAAAAAGCCTACAGCCTGAAAAAATCATGAGATCGTTATTAGTAGTTCCTAATAGAAAGGGGTCCCCAAGATTGACAATTATCCCTGGGCATCCGTCAGAGGGAAAATGGATTTCTTTATCTGGGTCAAAAAGGACATGGAAATAGGACCGAATAAAGGGCCTTAATTTCATACTGGGGATATACTCTTTATAATACATACTCGAATCACTCGATTTAATAAGTCCGTCTATTCACTAAAATCAGGCTTCATTTCAAGATGTTAATGAGTGCCTTCAGTTACCCGACCGCCCCTCGCAGATCCCTCCCTGCGGCTGTCCCGGTAGACTGATTGCATCCGCCATAGGCGCAACACTCGGTACTGGTGGTGGTTAACCCTTGGCGAGATCATGTCTCTTCTTAGGGGGATTCACAATCTCTCCAGGTCAGGACTTTCACCGGACAAGAGGCACCAAGCTTCGCTTGGCGCGCCAACGCCAGTTTCACCGACTGCTACGCCGATGGTTGATTAATGATAATTTTGCCAAGATCGATTAACTCAAGACCTTCAGAGGCAATATGCAGTCCGGTGTAAATTTTTGTTATCTTTTTGATTTTATATCGTAGTTTGTATTTAGTGACTTAGCCGCTTTAACCAAAGACTTGTCGAGTGTCCAAAGCGGTGTATCAGAAAGTAGGGAAGACCCAAGAAGATGGGTATCAACGTAACCTATACCTAAACTCATCAATTTTTGAGTTTCTATAAATTCCATTACTTCAGAATGTTCAAGGACCTTAACCTTTGGCAATGCAGTCAAAAGGTTGATAATTTCTGAACGGTTTTTAAGGCTGCCACAAGCCAATTCACCAATGATGAATGGATGACAGGCAATAAAACCTTGCTCAAGTAGTGAAACAAGATGAGTTTGTCCTTCTCTGAAGTGTTTAATCCAAATCGAAGTATCGGCTAATACTAATTCATGCATTAGTGGATCTCCTGCGAGGAATCGATTTTAAATCCCTTTCAGTACCACCAAGTTTTGCTAATCGTTTGCTGCTTTCTTTTGCAATCAATGCTTCCAGACCAAGTCTGACCAAAGAGGTTTTTTCTTTAATTCCGGTTAATTTTGATGCTTTGTTAATCAATTCATCTTCAATATTTAATGTAGTTCTCATGGTTTGCTCCTGTTTAATTTTGAATCATGTGCATATATTATAGACATACATTAATGCATAAAACAACCATAAGCCTACAGAAGATCTCACGGTAGGAGCTTCTGTTACCAGAAGCCCCCCGCACAGACCCGGACGTGCGGTTTTCTCGCATCCGGTTCCTCGGTTGTACTCACCCTCGCGCCGAACGAAATTGTCATGCCCACACCTTGTGTAAACGTTGCGGTTTCAGTGAATAATGGTTTAGTGACCCTTTAAACGCCTGTTAAGAGCCTTGATAAACTCCGGTCCTTTTAAATGGCGGTTTCCCTTAATCCACTCTTTTATCCGACTACACGCCCCTTTTAACTTTTTGCGGGACGTCCTGCGAAAGACGCGTTTCTCTCCATTATGGTCAAAGAACCGGTAAAATTCAAATCCCAGAAAGGTAAATCCACACGACATATTCGGATGAAAACGACTGAATCTAAGGATTTGTAAGGTTTGTCAAGGTTCCCCTCGCTCCGCTCGGCGCAAGCGACCTTGACAAATCTTACAAACATGCAGATGAGTTATTGACCGAAACAGAAAATCAAATAATCAATAGAATATTTTGTATGTTGAGATTCATTAAAAACAGGAGGTGATAATGTAGCCAAGCGTCTAACTGGAGTCATCAAATTAATCTGGTTTTTGTCGATCATACGAATACAGCAATATCGGGCCATGACCCTCAAAACGACAATCAGGTGCTATATAAGGCAGCCCGAACATTTGATTAGCGCATTATCATGCTCCATATAAACAGAATTTTAATAGTATTTGGTAATTAACTTAATACGGTGGTTTTAAATCTGCACCTTCCTCGAACCTGTAACTAACTGGATAAAGCATTTAGATACTTAATTTGCTTAAACCTCACCATTTGAAAAGGACGGTACAAGGTAGCCAAAGTAGATTCTAGGGCGTTCATTGAGAAAAATGGACAAAAAAACAGACCCTCCATATGGGTTTAGTGCAGATCAGCCTGTACATTTGAATTTAAGTTAGACGAGGAACCTTCGGGATTCAGCGAATTGCCCGGTAAGAAAAAATGGGAGACTTTTTCTTACACAGGATCAATTTATCTCTTGACAGGGGAACGGCTCATATGTGTTGGGGCCTGATAGGACAAGAATCACGAATTGGAGCAATGTCCATCAGATAATTCAGGTGTTTCTCGAATCGGAAAAATCCAGTTCGTTGCATTCCCAGCTGGACTCCTTTGTTGTAAATCACTGAAACAAAAATGTCAGCCATAGTAAACCCACTTCCAACAGCAAATTGACTTTGGGTCCAAAGATAATTTGCAAGTATATTTAAATTTTTTCCTATCCATTTTGCTCTGATCTCACTAATTGACTTTTTGTCCAAATCAGGCTTAAAGAATTTCACAACATTTGAGTTTTGAATGGGATGAATCGTTGAATTAACAATTTCACATACCTGCCTGATTTTTGCTTTTTCTAATGAGTCATCAGAAAAAAGTGGATGGTTGGAGTAATTTTCTTCAAGATATTCAACCATGACCATGGACTCATTAATTAAGACACCATCTACAACCATGGAGGGAACACGACCAAATGGATTAATTTTTAGATAATCTTCCGTACCATAGTGAAGGTCTGCATCGATTAGCTTATATTCGATTTGCTTGTAATCCAGGACCCATTTCACACGTTCACTACAATTTGAACCTTGACTAAAGTAAAATTCGATTTCTGGTGTCATGACTTTTATGTGTTAACGTATAGGATTATATGGAGTGACCGATAAAACGGCGGACTGATTCCAATAGAAAATCTGGGTGGTTGCACAATCCTGGAATGTACACGGAACCGGTTTTTCCATATAATCCCTGTTGAACGGGCTAGATCGATTGTTTGTCTATTATGGAAATAGTAAGGCTTTTTTGAGGATCTGTAAAAATATTTTTGAGGGAATCAGAGCGAAATGCTGATAACTTTGAGTATGCAACGGATTTAAGCGATGATTTTTTATGGAAAATGGAAAACGATTTCCAGTTGTTTTTTCGATTGAGCGATGTTTGAGCACACTCATCCATTGATAAAAACCATCACTGCTTTTTGCAATTGTTTCCCAAAAAGCCAAAGTGGCAAATCCGCATGAATCCCGAAGGTAATTTATGTTGTAAAAACCGCTGAATAAAGGTTTCTCCATCTAAATGAACCATTTCGGTTTTACAGGTATAAATCCTTATATAATTGAGTCAAACAAAGACCTGACCCCTTTACTTTATGACCCCTTTACCTTTACGTTTTCTCTACCAAAGGTTGAACTGTTGGTCTCTCGTCGTTTTGGCCGATGGCGTCCGCCGCCACGATCACTTGGTGTTTGTCATCGTTTAGCGCGACACCGTTAAATCCCTGAATCACGCCACCCGAGGAGGTTTTCATTTTGGCGCTGTCATTATCCGTGATATTACTTTGAACCACGCTGTTTCGTTTCCCTCGTCTGTCCTCGTTCTCCTTGAGCCATTCCTCGATCTTGCCGACCTTCTTATTGATGGTCTCGATCTGTTTCTCCTCCGCCTTTCGATGGTCTGGTGGTGGAGAGTCGTCGTTGTCGTCCTCGTCCCGATGCTTTTTGAGGAGTTTGTGGACCACTTTCTTCATCTTCTCGGCTCTCTTCTTGAACGTCTCTTTGGTCCCGCTCAATTCCTTCGAGGCGTTGGAAGGGATCTTACAGCCGTCCATGGCGAACATATTTTTACCAATGAGACCCATCTCGTCACACAAGGCCAACACGCCAGAAAACAATTCTTCCATCTCTATGGGGAGTTTTGAGACAAAACTGGCGATGGTGGTAAAGTGGGGGCGGGAGTCACGGGATAACGCCATGAAGATAATGTTCTCCTGACAGAGCCTCTCGATATCCCGACTGGACGTGATCCCCCGACAATAGGCCATCAGGATGACCTTAAGCAGGATCTTGGGGTTATAGGCTGTGGCGCCTGTCGTATCGTTTTTGTAACGATTGTCGAAAATGGAAAGATCCAGTTTATTCTCTATCAAATAATCCAGGGTATACTCGAAAGTCCCGGGTGATAATTGTGATTTGAAGTCCACCGGGATCAGTGTGATTTGATCGAAGTTGGTTGGTTTGTATCGAGGCATAGTCTTCCTTTACGGGTTAAGCCGAATATTGAAGGTATAAACATATTATGCCTAATAATTTCAGTTAAGTAAAGGTTTTTTTACAGTCTCAACACCGGGCTAAGCGGCTTCAACCGCCGTTTTTTGGCGGTTGAAGCCGGTCTTTAGCCGTTTGTTAGCTATTGGTTAGCCCACTCCATTTGGAGCTTGCGTCTGTTAACAGCACAATCACGCAAGTAGAGATTTATTAAGGTTTGATATGGAATGCCCGTTTCCTCAGTTAGGGATTTAAAATACTCTACTGAGTCACGGTCTAGACGAATTGTGACAGGCTGTTTTAAAAACTTGGTATAAGGATTTTTTCGCCCTTTCATCTTTGAAAAATCGTAATGGTCTCTCATTTTCTTTTTCTCCAATATTCTTTCTTTTCTATTCTGTTTGCTCTTCTTGCTGAAATAATTCTTATTGTTGTTTCTTCTTTCCTGTAACAGTGACAAACAACAATAGTCTTTAATTTGAAACTCATACCCAAAAGAAGAAAGCGGTCCTCAGCCTCTGAATGATCAGGATCGAAATATTGAACTGCGAACTCGTCATAAAAGACTGTTTTAGCCTCACTAAACGAAATTCCGTGTTTCTTTACGTTTGTTTTTTCTTTTTTTTCATCCCACTCAAATTCAATACTTTTCATATGTACATTGTATTTATCAACAATCGTTGAGTCAAGTATTCCTTCCTGGTCCAACATATAGGATTATATAGAGTGACCGATAAAACGGCGGATCTGTTCCAATAGAAAATCCGGGTGGTTGCACAATCCTGGAATGTATACGGAATCGGTCATTCCATATAATCCCTGTTGAACGGGCTAGATCGATTGGTTGTCTATTATGGATATA
>JBFFHJ010000148.1:0-10990 GCA_041556995.1 bacterium
AAATATTCAAACAAAATGATAATTTACTTTCAAATAATCTGAAGATAACTTCTTTATCTCACAGTACCGTTTCAAATAGTCTGATAAAATTGCTTTCAAATAATCAGATAATCTTCCGCCAAATAATTTGAGAATTAACAACTATCAATACGATCTCGAATGACACGGGCTTCGTTGGTGATGATTTCATGATTTTTCATATTTGAATATGAAGGAGTAAAAGTTTTTAGCTCAAAAAACAAAAAAGGTCCTCTGAACCAGCGACAGCCGAAGCCATCCATCCTCCCTTTCGAGTGGCGACCTACGCAAATAGATGCTAGTCAGAAGACCGTTTTTATATTCGCGTAGGTTTTTCACCATACCTGTTGAAATTCAATATGGTTAGGTAAGACGAGATTTCTATGTCGATATGATTTTATATCAGTATTCAGATTTTGAGAAATACTTAAAAAAAATATTGGGAAATCTGTATTAAAGAGTTTCCACAATAACTTCAAAAGTTCAAAAATACGATATGCATAAAACGCTAAAGATTGAAATTGCACGTTTTTTGCTTTCTAACAAACGAATTACGTGAGTTCTAGGTAAACACAGCATCAATGTGGGCAATAACTCATTCATGAGTTTTGAATAATAAGAAAATCGAAGTATAATAAATTTAATAGTAACACTTCTATGCCACTAAACACCCAAGAAATAGAAAACTTATTATCCAATACTAATTCCTTAATACAGCAAGTGTATTGGTTTGAGCAAGAACTCGATAAGCCAGAAGGGGCTTCGCATCGAGGAGCTTCAATTACGTATGTAGATATCAAACAAAAACGTGATAGTTTTTTAGATGAATTGAAAAACACCATATTAAATTGGGTATATTCAAAAGCAAAATACCAGTCGATTTATAATGAAGAGCTAAAAAAAAGACAAAACGATGTTCAAAATACCGTTTCGTTCATCAACACTTTAATAAAAAAGAAATTCAGAAAGGGATATCCCCAAGGTCAATTTGGTGAACTACTTCTTTATAATTTTCTACAATACTTTTTTTCCGCTCCACCTTTATTACGGAAAATGCCTTTGACCACCAATCCGGCATTAGAAAGAAATGGTGCTGATGCTATTCATTATTTTTCAGATGGAAAAATTGATAAATTTTTTTTGGGCGAATCAAAGTGCTATGAATCAAAATACAGATTTAACCAAGCCTTAAAAGATGCAGTAGAAAGCATCGTTAATACATTTGAAAATTTAGAAAATGAATTGAGTTTATATAACTATGAAGATTTTATTGATCCTTTATTGGAGCCAATAGCGAAAGATTTTATCGACGGAAACTGCACTAATGCTAGGATAGAGCTTGCCTGTCTGATAGCATACAATGAAACCAACAATATAGATGGTGATGATGAAAGGACTATTAAAAACAATATAAAGCAATGTATTGTTTCTCGTTTTAATAGCACAGATCCAAACCTTCTCAAAGGAATTCGTAAACCGCTTGTAAAAAGAATCCATTATATTGTCTTCCCTTTTTGGCAAATCGATTCTCTTTTGAGCGAATTTTAATAAAGGAAAATGAATCAAAAAAAAATCCTAAGAAACTTGCTCAAAATAGAATTAGGCGCATTCGCTCATCAGCTTAAATTAGTTGAATCAAAACCACGACTATTAAAAAAAAGTGAAATTATTGAAGCAATTGCTGTTCTAAGACGCGTAAGTCGCTACACTGAAGAGTTTCACGAACAGTATTCTGTAATAATAACTGCACTAATTTGGACATATTCTCCTCCAAAATACAGAGACGGATTACGTCAAATTCTCACACCGATCCTATCATCTTTAAATTTTTCCCCAAGTAACAGCATTATTGATAACGATTTTAAGGAAAATGGAATATACTCTCCAAATATCAGTTTTATAGATAAAATAAAAACCATCAGCAATGATTTAAGCAATTCAATACAAATCAGAAATGAAACTTTCATTTTGACTGGATTTCAATCAAGATTATGGAAGCGAATAGATGAATCGAAGCTAATCGGGATTTCAGCACCAACCTCAGCAGGTAAGTCTTTTTTACTATACTTAAAAATTATCGATTTAATATTAAATTGTGGATTTACCAAGTTCGTATATATTGTGCCTACACTTAGCTTAATAGGCCAAGTTACTGCTGATCTATCAAATCTCTTTAAAAATTTTGGAGTTAAAAAGATAGAAGTATTAAATTCTTTTGAAAACCTTGAGAAGAATTTTATTTTTATCGTTACGCAAGAAAGGGCGCTTACTGTGTTTTCTGAAAAAGGTATCGATGATTTTGACCTTCTCATTGTTGATGAAGTTCAAAATATTGAAAGAGTAGCAAATGAAGGTCCAGATAGATCAAAAATTCTATATGACGTTTTAAAAGACGTTAAAAATGATTTAAACGTAAAAAAGATAATCCTGAGTGGTCCAAGATTAAAGAATATTGCCAATTTAGGATTTGAAATATTCGGTGAGTTATCAGACGAGCAATCTACAGAGGCTTCACCTGTGGCAAACCTTACTTATTCAGTTTCGCAAGAAAAAAGCGCGTATTATATTAATCAATACTCATCAGTTCTTCCAAAACCTCTTAAATTAAAAATAGACAACGGTAAGGAGATTTATGGATTGGGAAAAACACAATATAATGACAAGTTCAATAATTATTTGAATTCGATTGTTAACAACTTACAAGATAACGTTAACATAATATTCTCTCCTACTGCGCCTCAAGCAAGGAAATCAGCAAAATCGTTTTTTGAGTTTTCTAAAAGAAGAAAAGGTAAATTAAATGATGACTATCTAGGCAAGCTTACTGAGTACATAAAGTCTTCTGTACACCAGTTTTACGAATTAGCGCAGTTTTTGGAGAAAGGAATAGCATATCATACCGGGAAGACACCAATGCATGTTAGAAAGTGTCTCGAAATTGCGGCAAAAGAAGGATTAGTCAAAAATATATTTTGTACAACTACTTTGATGCAAGGTGTTAATCTACCCGCAAATAACCTAGTTATAAGGAATCCCAATTTATTTACAAGAAGAGGAAAACAGAATATACAGTTAACTGCATATGAATTTGCTAATTTGAGAGGACGCACAGGAAGATTATTAATTGACTTGATTGGTCGAACCATAGTGCTTGATGAAAGCGCTTTTTTAATAGTTGAAGATCTTGAGGAAAAGTCATTTTTCGATGAGGAGTACAAAGAAATAAAAATTGGTTATGGAGACCTTTATATTGAGCATAAGGATTTAATTGACGACTTTTTAATTCAAGATGAACGATTGGAAGATGCACCATCGAAACATCTTCTCACGTACATTCGCTATACTTTATTTAAGTATGGAAGTGAAGGGATAGAGCGTATCCGCGATGTCGGCATAGATGTTGATAGGAAATTATTGAAAAAAACTCTTAAAGATTTAAGACAAATAGAACTTCCTATAGATTTGGCCTCCAAAAACCGTTATTGGGACCCTATGGATTTAGCTCACCTTTTTAATATTTGTAAAAGACAACAAGTAAAAATCCCCTCTAACGTTTGGGAAAGAAATTTAAGCAACAAGCTTTTAAGTTGTTTAAATATAATGAAAAACGAATTTACTTATTATTTCAAACGCTACATTGATGTTGAAAATGAAAAATACTTGTTTAGTCTTTCTATCACAGCAGAAAAATGGGCAAGGGAAGAATCTCTATTCAATATACTAACGAAAAGATTCGGTTCAGACTATAATGAAAAAATCGCAAATGACATAGAAAATGAAATAGATAAAATAAACTCCAAAATTTGTTTTGGGATTCCAATGTTACTAAAGCCTATCTCAGATATATATCATGATGACAATTCGTTCATTTCATCACTCGAATACGGAGCTTACTCTCCAGCAACCAAATACTTTATTGATAGGGGAGTTCCGCGTGACACAGCTATACGAATGTCGAAAGTATTAAGGTATGGTGATAGAGAAATTATTCAATCTAAAATAAATTGGAATCTACTAGAAAAAAAACTTAACTATTGGGAAATTAAACAACACTCCCATTTGATTCCTTGAAGATATTAATTTGTCTGGAATTTAATCAAAACAGTGACATGAAATCCTGATTAAATATAGAATACTCAGGATTGACAGCCTTCTACTTAAGAATAGAATTATCAGCCTTTTTTAAAACTGCTTGATAGTGAATATGTAAAGGGCGCGTTTTTCTCGTGAGTCTCATTTTCCTTTCTTTAATAATCAAGGAAGCCTCTTAGTCATCATTCAATAGTCGTTGAATGCACAGATTTACAGTCAAACCACACTCCAGTGAAAGTTCTACTTTGTGAACCTCAGACACCACTTGCGCAAAGAATAAAGAGAAATTTGGAAAAAGATAATTTCTTTGTCTCGTCATGTTTTAAGCAAGACAGGGTTTTTAGCCTATTTACTCAGTCATCTTTCAGGTTTGTTGTGCTGAGTTGTGACGGTGAATCCGACCAAACCAATTTGATTGTCCAACGAATCCACAAAAGAGATGAACAATGCAAAATTATTTTGATTGTTAACCAGCCTAACGCAAAACTCAAAAACACCCTTCAACTCGGAGCAAACGACTATATTAAAAGAACCGATCTCAACGAGTTGAGTTTGAGATTATGGCTATTGAAAAGGCAAATCACGCCGATTAACTCCAATCAAATCTTTAATCACAAGGATTTTTTCTTCCACGAAAACCTTTCTTTACTTCAGTACAAAAACAAAGCTATTCGTCTTTCCAAAACCGAGAGATTAATTATAGATGCGCTTTTTAGAAATGGCGTCACAGTAGAGACTGAATATTTAGTCGATCAGATTTGGGGATATTATTTGATTAACGGCAGAAAACGTCTTAAAGATCATATTGTTTTACTTATAGTGACTTATCGGCTATCAATAGATACTTTTCCTTTTTCCTTGAATCAGAAAGAACGTATCTCGATGAAATAACCGCTTTCGATGTGCAAATGCTTATCCGCTCGCTGGATAAAAGCGGAAAAGCCGAAAGTACAATCAAGAACTCGGTTACTATGGTTAGAAAAGTCTTCAACTGTTTGATTGAAGACGTAAAACTGTACTCCGGTGAAAATCCGGTTCCAGCGAAGATAAAACTTCCCAAGAAAAACGGACTTGTTCGCGACAGGTTAGCTACTGATGAGGAAATCCAAGCGATATTGAATGCTGCTGAGCCAAAAATTAAGCACAGCTCTTCTGTATCGCCGACTAAAGAAATCATCAGCTTCATAATCTACACTGGTGCTAGACTATCAGAAGTTTTACACGCTGAGTGGCAAGACTTCGACCTTGAAAATGGTATCTGGCATATCAGAATCAAACCTGATTGCCCGAGTAAACATGAGTTAGGTTGGAGTCCAAAATGGAAGAAAAAGCGAGATGTAATTTTATTTCAAGAGGCTTTAGATGTTTTAAGATCAATTCCTAGAGTCAAATCATTCGGCAAGGTTTCTATTCGAGACGAAAAAGGCAAGATAATCGAAACCAAAACTTATCCTGCTAATTTTATCTTCCCAAAAAAAGAAACCAAGAAATTGCCGGACGGTTCAAAGGAAATTACTTACACTCGTCTTGATTCCGTTAAGAAGTCGTGGAGAAGCCTGAAAGAAAGGGCTGAAGTTCATGACCTGCAAGTCAAAGACTTGCGAACGTATTTCAATCACACATTGAAAAGCAAATTCGGATTCAGCTCAAAAGAAGCTGGCGCGTATATCGGAAACAGTGAAGAAGTCAACAACCTACACTATACACCGGTATCATTTAGCCAGATCAGAGCGAAAATGGGATTGTTGTCTTTCAATGATGGATTGAAGAACTAAAATTTATTCGTGGGATTTGCTGTTACTATTCTGTTACTAAGAAGAAAATTCTCTCCAAAAAAGCAAAAAAGCCGATCTCCAAAAAGTCTGTAAACCATTTAGACATCGGCTTTTGTGGATGGAGCGGGAAACGAGACTCGAACTCGCGACCCTCAGCTTGGAAGGCTCGATTTTGCTTTTTTTATCAAATTCGCTGGAAGTCAGGTAAAACCTGCAACCCCAGCATTCATAAGACTTAAAACAGATTCAGGATACCGTTCAAAAACCGTTTTGAGTCCGTTCAAGTCCGTCCGAAAACGTCATTTTGTTACTCATCTGTTACTCGGATTTTTAAATTCACCTCTTGTATTCTGAATAAAAATCAGACAAAATGTCCCTAGTTATCAATAAATAGGGACGATTTGTCTGGAGAAAGAATATGGATACACATCCCAAAGATATCTTCCGTCAACATGGTGGGCAACTGAAGATGAGTCAAGCTATTTTACTGGGGATGACTCGTTATATGCTGTATTCCATGGTTGAAAAGGGAATATTGGAGAAGGTTACCCGTGGGGTTTATCGGCTGAAAGAGCTTGCACCAATCACAAATCCTGATCTAGTTACCGTAGCTGTTCGATTTCCTAAAGCCGTAGTATGTCTAGTATCAGCACTTGCATTCCATGAAATCACAACACAGATTCCCCATGAAGTCTCCGTTGCAGTACCGAAAGATTCCAGGATGATTAAGCTGCAATCTCCACCTGTTGTAACCCATAAATTCTCAAAGGCATCATACCAAGAAGGAATAGAGAAGCATCAGATTGATGACACACAAGTACAGGTATATAGCCCTGAGAAAACCCTGGCCGATTGTTTTAAGTTTCGTAACAAGATTGGTATGGATGTATTTCTTGAAGCTCTCAAACTCTATAAGTCCAGGTTTAAGCCTAAGATAAGCGAAATACTGAAATATTCAAGAGTCTGTCGGGTTGAATCGCTTATTAAGCCATATCTGGAGTCAAATCTAACATGAAAAGCAAGCTGAACGTTCCCGCCTCCATACATCAACGACTATTAAATAAAGCGAAGGAAGAGAACAGGCCATTCAATGAGTTAGCCCAGTACTTTGCAATAGAAAGATTCCTTTACCGGTTGTCCAAGTCTGTTCACTCAGACAAGTTTGTTCTCAAAGGGGCATTGATGCTTCGTGCTTGGCAGTCCCCTGAGATAAGACCAACTAAAGACATTGATCTGTTAGGAAGAACAAATAATGAAGAAGCTAACATACTTAGCCAGATAAACGACATCATCTCAACAGAAGTTGAGCCTGATGGTTTGATCTTTGATTCGACTTCAATCAAATCTGAACAAATTACTGAAGACGCTGACTACGAGGGGATACGTATTCGTTTTATTTCCCTTTTGGGAAAAATGAAGATAAATATTCAAATTGATATCGGTTTTGGTGATGCAGTCTACCCGGAGCCGGATCTTATCGAACTACCTGGCATTCTCGACTTACCTGCACCTAAGATATACGGATACAGCCGTGAAAGCTCTATTGCAGAAAAATTTAATGCAATGGTGGAGTTAGGAGAACTAAATAGTCGAATGAAGGATTTTTATGATATTTGGCTGCTTTCAAGACAATACAAATTTGATAATACAACCCTGGCAGAAGCTATTCGTAGGACTTTTGAAACAAGAAAGACTGCAATCCCACCAGAAGTGGACGCATTTACAGATAGGTTCATTGAATCAAAACAAATCCAGTGGGTAGCTTTTCATAAAAGACTAAAGAACAATCAAGTTCCAAAAGACTTCAGAGATATTGTCCTCGAAATTCGAGCTTTTCTTCTGCCTGTTATTGATTCTCAGGAGTAGTAGTGGAAGGGTGGAGGTGGCGGGAATCGAACCCAAAACATAAAACTTAACGTACTGAATTCATTATTCAAAAAATCTCTATTTTGAGAATTGAGAAAAAACTGAGAACCTCCTCGGTTGCTCTTAATTCTCAGAAATTCCCTCCAGTTTTTATTAAATTTCCATCAAAAATCTCATTTTGTCACAAAAAATACACACAAACCCAAGCTCTCACATCTGTTCGAATCAATCTTGGATCTAACAGCCACACTCTAAAAAATCCAATCCAGCACTGTTCCAGTGTAATCAATCAATATCATTAAATATGATCACTTCTTGCAACCAATCCTGAGACTAAAATTGCGTATACCGGTGACATTTACCACCTAAACCGACGATTTGCTTACCACCAAAACCGGAATTGATTTCCAGCCAAACCGGTTTTGTCTAACCAGTTTTTAAAGCATGTTTCTCATGACTATGATACTCAATCGGAGCGCAGCGACGCCTATTTCTATAAAAACCTTATCTTAGGAAGCTTTCTTTTTCCTCATAGAATCTCCACTTAGGTTGATTTTATACGCATTATGAACCAGACGATCCAAGACCGCATCAGCAATCGTTGGATTGCCAACGACTTCATGCCAATGTTCCACCGGTAGCTGGCTAGTAACAATGGTTGAATGGATTCCATGCCGATCCTCGAATATTTCAAGTAAATCGTTGCGTTGTTGATCCTTTAGAGTTTCCAGTCCCCAGTCATCAATAACCAGAACTTGGAACTTTGAGATCGTCGTTAGCAGTTTGAGATATGTACCATTACCCTGGGCGGCATGAAGCTCTCTGAAAAGACGGGGCGCTCTGTAATAACGAGCCTTGTATCCTTCCAAACATGCTTTATGTGCCAGCGCACAAGCCAACCAGCTTTTCCCTATCCCGGTTGCACCGGTTATAATGATATTTTGATGTTCATTTATCCAACAACAAGTACCAAGAGATAGCATCAACGACTTATCAAGTCCCCTCGGGTGACGATAGTCAATGTCTTCGAAACAGGCAGTTTGTCTCAATTTTGCTTGTTTTAGTCTGGTTTTTAACCGGCGATTTTCTCTTTCGATACTTTCTCGATCGACCAGAAGCCCGAATCGCTCCTCAAAGCTGAGGGATTCATATTCCGGTGACGCGTTTTGTTCTTCAAGCCCTTTGAGCATTCCATTCAGTTTCATGGTTTGTAGTTTTTCAATGGTGGGTGTTTTCAACATTTTTTTTCTCCTATATGATCGTTTCGACTGTCGTGATTTATTTGAAATATGTCCCGCCACGGACATTGCGATGGTTTAGCTGGGGTTGGGTGTTCGGTAGGTCTGAATTCTGTTTATCCAACCCTTTTTCGAGGATTGTCCGGATATATTTATATCGGTATTCCTCGTATTCCACCGCTCTCCTGCAAGCTGATTCCAACCGGCTATTACCGTATGTTTTCCCTAAGCGCAGAATGCCAAGACATGACCGGTATCCTTGCTCGGGATGTTTACGGGAATGCATTATTATTTGAACAACGCGGGCGGTTGCCTCTCCGATTTTCATAGCCCAATTGATAATGCGGGAAGGACTCCATTCCATATGTTTACGATGGTCTGACGGCATGTGTTCTTTTTGGGTTGTGTGTCCACCGACATAATTGTTTTTTTTGTGAGAAGCGATTCGTTGGCCTTGGAGGAAAATCTCAACCGTGTCCTTGGTATAACGGATTTGCACTTCTTTGTGGATGTGATTAAAAGGCACGCTATAATAGTGCCTATCAAGTTCGACATGATAATCGATGTTTACCTTGGCATGTTTCCATTCGGAAATCTCATAACGTGATTGAGGTAGCGGCAGCAAGGCAGATTTCTCAGCCGAATGAAACCAGGAACGGCGAGAGCCGGACAATTTTTTGAATGGTTTTTCATTCAATTTTTCCAGCAATACCCGGATCTCCTGATTGAGCTGACGCAAACTGAAAAAGGTTCTATTCCTCAAGGCGGCCAGTATCCAACGCTCAATAATTTGAACTCCCACTTCCGCCTTTGCCTTGTCCCTGGGTTTTCGCACGCGAGCAGGCAGTACGGCCGTCCCGTAATGAGATGCCATTTCATAATAGGTAGGATTGATGTCGGGATCATATCGGTTGGCCTTAGTGACAGCCGATTTCAGGTTATCCGGGACCAGTAGTCGGGAAACCCCTTCAAAGTATTCAAATGCCTTGATATGAGAGGTGACCCAGTTTTTCAGTGTCTGATCCCAGGTAGCCTCGGCATAGGTGTAATTGCTCATGCCCAGCACAGCGACAAAAATTTGAGCCTGATGAGTTTCCCCGGTTTTTTGATCATTAATGGGAACTGTTTGACCAGTGTAATCGATAAAGAGTTTATCCCCAGCTTTATGATTTTGCCTCATCCAGGGATTGATGGTACTTTTCCATTTTCGGTAGAGACCTCCAAACTGGCTCGATTGATAGCCATCGGGATGTTCCTCTTTATATTCTTCCCAAAGAAGCTGAAGCGTAACACCTTTTTTTTGGAGTTCTTTGTGGATATACTGCCAGTCAGGCTGAGGTCTTGCCTGTTTGGGCTCGACAATATGGGCCCCTTGAACCAGTTTCCGAAGCTCTGATTCATTCAATGTCGCAACATCCTCCCATGTCAGACCGGCATCTTGCACATGTTTTAGATAAGCGCGAGCTGTCACATGAGAGACAGAACAGCTTCGGGATATTTCTCGATATCCCAGCTGATGATTTAACCCAAGACGCAAAATCTCACGTAATTTTTGAATGCTTACCTCTTTTTTTCTTTTTTTTGCCATTTAATCTCCTTGAAATTATTGATTTTACAAATAAAGGAGAAATGATTAATGGCCATAGCAAAACAAAAGAGGTCAAGCGATTCAATCAATATGAAGTCATTTTCGTCGAAACCTCATATAAAACAGGGCCTAAATGATTGAAAGATTCTTATGATAGCGGTAGGACGAAATCGGTATCGGTGGTAAGGTGATATTGGAATTAGTGGTAGGACGAAATCGGTTTTGGTGTTAAGTTAGCACCGGTTTCAGTGGTAATTACCACCCGGTATACGCAGTCGATCAAACCGGTATCTGGATCTTGAGCCAACACGGCCAACATACTCGCGAGAGATTGTCTTCGCTTGCCCGACCAATTGTTCTCAAGATGTTCGTTATCCCCCCAATAAGGGATAGTCGTAAAATCCAGGTTCATT
>JBFFHJ010000149.1:0-10960 GCA_041556995.1 bacterium
GCCATTTTTAAATTATCGACAATACCGTTTTGAACGATTCAACCAATGTGTCTTTTTTCTGTATTTTAAATTGATTCTGATAAACCAGCTTTACACTGTTATGGGTGAGTTCTATCATCTTATCCAGGTTATAAGCCCCCGAAAAAACGCCGATAACAGGTGTGTGATTAAAAATGGAGTGATTTTCTTTCAAAAAATCCACTATTAACTGAATAACATCCAAATCATTTTCCACGATCAATAAATCAAAAGGTTTTCCTTTTAATTGATCCAACAGCTCGTTAATGAAGACCGACACTCTTTGGGCATTGGTTTGAGCCAGCTTTTTTTCCAGCATCAATTTTAAATCCTCGCCTGGTAGATTTTTTATTTTTATTTGCTCATAGGCTTGTGTCGAAATGTTAATATCCAGTTTTAAATAGCTCCACACATGATAAAATTCTGCGTCCTTGAATATTGGAAACGAACGGGTAAATGCTTTTTCAACCTGACGGCATTTCTCTTGATTGGATGAAATAATACAAATGTTTTTAATTCTCCGGGTGGACATTTGTTTATTTTCGATAATACGTAGTGAATTTTGTGCTGCTTGAAAAATCGCCTGTTCATTCTTTTGGAAAATCTTTTCGAATTCGCACCACGTTTCCAAAATTGATAGTTTTTTGATCTGCTGTTGGCATTGTTTTAATTCTGATTTTAGTTGTTCAATACCTTCGGCCAATGGTGGATAGGTCCTTTGGGCCAATTCGTTATGAAACGCCTGAAATCGTTTTATAATTTTGACTTTGGTTGACGACGGCGTTATGACGACACCATCGTGCAGAAACGGCTCCAACCGGTCTGTATTGAGTCTGACCAATGCTTCCAAACTAATGGTTTCCTTTGAAAGATCCAAAAACACCCGCCGATTGTTCCCTTCCAAAAACCTATTGATTGAAGATGCCTGCTGCTCATCATCATAAAAAACCAGAACGTTCTCATCATTGGAAACAGCAACATCACAGTTTTGTTCACTCCATATCTCTGCTATTTCAAACAAATTGGTAATGATCTCCAGCTTACCGCGCGATATCATGTCCAGATAGCGTTTTTGATCATCCAATGCTTTTGAACTGGAAAGCACCTTAAGTTGATCTTGTAATTTTTTAATTTGATTAAATATCTGTTTCCTTCGTCTTTGTATCTTAACTGAATCCTGAATATCCTCCGGTATGGTTGGCTGATCAAAATCATCCTGGGAAAGTTCAGCAAAACCGAAAATATCAAAAACATGTTTATCCAATTGAATTGTATGACACAACGGTGTCTCTTTTTCTGCTTCAAATGCCAAATTTATCAACAATCGATTGGTTGGATCGGCAATGTGATCGGTGGTTAAGGCTTGAAAGTAGCCGTATTTTTGAAACAAATGGTAAAATACTTTACTGAATAATGGATTTTCAGAAATAATCGTCAACGGGATGTTGGCTTTTATATTGTTCGTACTTTTAAGCATTTCTTCATGGAAACGGATACTGCATCGATATTTGCACTGTTCAGTCAACTTAAGTAGAAATGCCCGGTAATTTCTTCCTCCCTTTTTCACCTGATCGTAAGTAATGATATGTTCAATGGGCAAACTGTTTGTTTTAATATTGATCAGATCACAAACATGGAATCCGGAACTTAAATAGGCGTTATCACCTCTCAACAATATTCCCTTGATTTTTTTAAACTCCTGCTTTTTCTCTTTAAAACGGTCTTTCATTAAACGATTAAATTCACCCGACGTATACTCATGGTTTTCCCAATAAACAGTTTTCAGGTTATCCCAGGCAGCAAAATAAATAGTTTGTTTGGCATTTAATGGTCTTAATGAAACGGAAACTGTTTTCAAAACAGGAGCAGGTTTGATTTGGAACAGCGAAGGAACATCGTTTTGAATATCAGCAAAATAATCAGGCGATTCGATTCTTAGGTTGGGTAGTTGCCTGAATTCAAAGTCCGCCATGGGAATCGCTGCTAAATATTCTTTAAAGAAAAGGGTTGGTTTTCGCTCGATTAAAAAAACGCCCGGGTAGTCAATAACTTCGGAAGGGTCATATGATTGAAGAAACTGTTCAAAATCTTCAAATCCCTTAAAGGCAGTTAGAGTAGAGAAAATTATATCCGGTTTTAATTCATGCATTAGATCAAGGCTTTTCTCTTTGAAAGCAGACAATTTGTACTTTATATGGAAAAACTCAAGATCAATTTGATCCATGGAAAACTCTTGCTGTAATCGGCTGCAAAGTCTTCGCCAGGAAAAACGTTCAATTCCCAATCCCAGAATCTTAATCGTTTGTTTCACAACGGTATATACCTGATGTATCTATCTAAAATTTAATAAAAAAAAGAGGCACTTCCTACAGGCTAACCCAAATCATATAATATTACTAACCCCCACATGGGCAGACATCTCCACATTGGGCCGCTCTATCACTTGTTTGTTGCTTCAATCAGCATCAACGCCTCACGGTGACAGATGTCTTGATGAGATCAACGTGTCAAACAATGTCTACTTAACTTAAAACATTGGAACCTCGGTGTCTGCTCACAAATATTCTCCCCCTACTATTAGTTCAACTACCTATCATCATCGGTCATCATAAACGTAAAAAGGGATTATGACAAAGTGTAGAGATGAGTGTCATTATCAGCGTTCAATACCCCTTTCATTTTTGCCTTTAAAAGGTTACAAATGGCTATTGCTCTTTTTAACTGTGTTTTAGTTATGTATTTTAAGACTTAATAAATTCTTTTTTATAATTAACCGCTTATCGGATGATCCAGTTTAATCAGCAACCTAAAATCAATGGCGGACGATGTTTATCCTGACACAAAGTGAAATTTTTCAACAACAGGATCTATTAAAAAAATCCTGTGAGGATGAAATAAGTCAATTATTGCATATTGGGAAAGACTATTTTTCGGCTCTGTTTCCACATGCCAATATCAAAGTTGATAACCAAAACACTCCTATACGGTTATCTTCAGAAACCGTCTTGGACTATAAAGCCAATAAAATATTGCAATGGACTGGTGATATTTTGGATACTGCCATTAAAATCAGCGAAAACCAGGATGCTTTTGAAGGTACTCCTGATCAGATAATGCTTCCCGAGTTTATTTCCTACAGGATTATTGAAGCGCTGGTTAGAATCCTTAATTGCGGGCGTGATTTAACAGATGTTGACTATTTTTTTATCAGTGATGTCAGTCAGGCAATAAATGTTGATTCATACGAGGTTTATTACATTATCGAACAAATCCAGTACGAAGCCAGAAAAGAGACTTTTAATATTATTAAGTACCATATGACAGAAAAACAGCGGGAAATTTGCGCAATGCTGCTTTTAAAAGCAATCCGGGCTGATGACAAGGTGCATCCAGCTGAAATTAAATATTTTGAGATTGTTTCCCAATTACTGGACAACGATCAGGCAAAATTGGAAAAAATAGAAGAGCAATATGTAGACTTGGAAGATAACCTGCCGGTCTACCTGACAGATCATGTTTCTGAATTTATGTTTAAATATTTAGTGGAAATCGTCATGTGTGACGGACATTATGATCCGGAAGAATCTCACTTTATCAAAGAGATCGGCCAGGCTTTTGATTTTGATGTGGCGCGCCAGGATGAATTTATCCAACCGATAGCCGCAGCTTTAATGGTTAAAACCGATTTGTTTCAATCATCATCCTGATTTTCCTATTACAGCCGCTCGTTCAAAAATCACGCCCGATAATAATTCACCAAACATCAGGATTTTATTAATATTAGCCTGAATATCTGTTTTTTTTGAATACGTACTATTATTCTGTTATATTTTATGGACACGATATTTGATGATCCCAAAACCAGGCAAAGCATTCAATTGATTGAGCAAGCTTTTTTAAAAATCGCTTCAGATGCATCTGTTTTGGCTGAATTTCCAGACTTTAAACAATCTGCTGAGACATTTATAGACAAAAAAGAAAAAATATATGACGAAGATGCCGAAATAGCATTTTTGGATCTATATTGTACAATACATAGGGCAGGCTCCACCTATTCCGAATCAGAGAGGGAATTACTGGATGGAAAAAAAGGTTATTTTAACCACCCGGGAGGTATCTCTCCTTTAATAAAAGCTGCTTCTTACATTTCAAATAACGCAATAGTAGCGGATTTGGGTGCAGGCAACGGTTTGCAGGGACTACTTTTTCAGTATTTGTATCCTCATCAGTACACTATGCAAATTGAGCTTTCGGCTGAGATGATCAGAATAGGAAAAATATACCAGCAAGCCTTGGGAATTCCTGAAGATCGAGTCAAGTGGATCAATGATGATATTATGAATGTTGATCTGAATGATATAGACTTCTTATACCTGTACCGACCATCGAAACCAATCAAAAACGGCGTTCAGTTGTACGAAGTTTTGGTCAAGAAATTGCAGAAAAGAGAAAAACCATTGGTGATTTTCAGTATTGCGGATTGTTTAAGAGATTTCCTTGATTCAAGTTACAAAGTCTTTTACCATGATGGACATCTAACCTGTTTTAAAAAAACAATCGCTTAACTAAAGTTAAATATAAATGAATCAAACAACTATTAAAGAACCCTTTATCTTAAAAGGTGGCGTAGGACTACATTCCGGTGAAGAAACCGATCTGTTTTTTTTCCCGGCAGAAGAAAACCAGGGAATCACTTTCTTACGTAGTGACAAGGACGTCAAAATACCTGCTAACTATAAATATGCTAAATCTTCCGCCTTATGCACCACTATTGAAAACGAAGGGGTTGAGGTTTCCACTATTGAGCATCTATTATCAGTTTGCAATGGTATCGGTATTGACAATATGACTATAGAAATCAAATCCGGAGAAGTCCCAATAATGGACGGAAGTGGGTACGATTTTTACAACAAATTGCAGCAGACCGGTCTCAAACAATTGGATACACCCAAAAAAGTGTTAAAAGTTACCGACACCATCGCCTATCAGCAAGACGATATCATCATATACATAACCCCTTCGGAACAATCCAGCTTTACCTTCTCCATCGACTTCGATCATCAACAATTAAAGCAACAGGAATATAATTTTCAATTAACGGAAAAAAACTACGCTGAAAAAATAGCCAAAGCAAAAACATTCGGTTTTCGTAAAGACTACCATCGTTTAAAGAATCAAGGATTGATCAAAGGGGGTAGTGAAAAAAATGCAATTATACTGGATGAGGAAGGTAATTTCGAAAACATGGAGGCCATGACCTGGCTAAACGAACCCAATTTACATAAGATTCTCGACCAGGTCGGGGATTTTTATCTGGCCGATAATCTCAGGATTATCGGCAACGTTTTCTCCCATAAAAGCGGTCATGCATCACATCTGGCTTTTATCCGTTATCTGATGGAAGAATGTACGGATAAATATGTCATTATGGAAGACACTTGATATTTGGTTTTAAGTACAGTGACCATAGATTTCTCTGATTAATCAAAAGAGCTACCCTTTTATCTTATCGATACTTTTCTTAAAAGCATCCCGGGTTTTTTCCAGGTCATCTTCCGAATGGGCTGTTGACATAAATGCAGCTTCAAAGGCAGACGGGGCCATATAAATTCCTGAATTCAGCATCTCTTTAAAAAAAGCGGAAAAAAGACTGGTATCACACTTTAAAGCGTCATCAAAATTGTTGACATCACTGTCAGTAAAAAAGAAACCGAACATGCCCCCGACCTGGCGCACACAGTGCGGTAAAGAGGACTTTAGAAGAATGTCCTTGATTTCATTGATTAACCAAGTACTCTTACTGCCGATATCCTGATAAACACCCGGTTTATTTAATTCCTTCAGTGTTGCCAGACCGGCTGTCATGGCAATTGGATTACCGGAAAGAGTTCCTGCCTGATAAATACTACCGGCCGGAGATACATTTTTCATTATATCCTCTCTTCCACCATATGCCCCTACTGGAAGCCCGCCACCTATAATTTTGCCCATGGTTGTCAAATCCGGAATCACACGATATAAATCCTGTGCTCCACCTTTGGCCACTCGAAATCCGGTCATTACTTCATCAAATATTAAAATAATACCCTCTCGATCGCACACGTCTCTTAATCCCTGCAAGAATCCTGCTAATGGAGTAACAACCCCCATATTGCCGGCAACCGGTTCTAAAATGATAGCGGCAATTTCACCCGTATATTCTTCGGTCAGTTCTTGCACATTTTTAAGATCATTGAAACGGGCAATCAAAGTTTCTCCTGCAAAAGCTTCCGGCACACCAGGGGAATCAGGTTGTCCAAATGTAGTTGCACCTGAACCGGCTTTTACCAGCAAATGATCAGCATGACCATGATAACACCCGGCAAATTTGATAATTTTGTTTCTACCGGTAAATCCGCGCGCCACTCTTATCGCACTCATGGTGGCTTCAGTGCCTGAATTTACCATGCGCAACATTTCGATATTGGTCATCATGCTTTTGATCAATTCGGTCAGTTCAATCTCAAGTTCTGTAGGGGCACCAAAAGACAATCCATTATCCAGCGCTTTTCTAATTTCTTCCAGAACAGTAGGATGTGCATGCCCCAGGATCATGGGACCCCAAGATCCGACATAATCAATAAACTCGTTACCGTCTACATCATAAACCTTGCTACCTGCCGCTCTTTGTATAAACAACGGATTAAGATTAACCGAACGAAAGGCCCGGACTGGGCTGTTTACCCCGCCGGGAATAGACAACTGGGCCCTGTGAAATAACTCATTTGATTTTGTTGTAAACATAAGATCCCCTTAAAAGAACAAAGCACTGAAAATAGATTTCGCTGGAAGAGAAAAACATCGATTCCTTTGCAAAATCAGTCATTCCAGTTAACATTATTAACCAAAATAAAATCCCAATAGTTTTTAATAGACCATTTGAATCAGAAATCGTACCGCAGACCAAAACCCAGCATGGAGAAATCTTCAGGATTAGCTACCGGCCTGACATTATCATTCGGTGTATAGGCTTCTTGAGGTTGAAAAACAGCAATAAAAAAATCAAAAAACAATTGTTTCTCCAGCTGCCATTTAATTGCAATATCAAATTCGTAACCTATATTTTTCGCTTTCTCATTGGGCTCTCCGGCTTCATTTACATATACAGCTTCATTTCTTTGAAAAGCAAATAAGGCGAAGTCTACCAATAAATCTTTTTGGCTTGAGGCATAATTAGCTCGTAAACTATAATAAACAAGATTGGATACTGAATGCCCTTCACCTATCCCATCGGTTCCGTTGAAATATATAAGTGCATCCCCATAATTACCTTTCTGAACTTCCATATAAGCATTGGATTGATTTTCCCAAAAGTTGGTTCCATCTTTATTTAATTCATTTCCGGTAGAGATAAAGGCAGTAAATCCCATTTTCCAGTTTTCAAGAAGCCGATAATCCATTTCCAATAAATACGCATTTCCGGATACGTTCTGCTCTCCTAAAGAAGTTTTCTCTCCACTATCGGCCGAACCGGCAAAATATTCACGCTCACCGCTTAAATTCAACCAAGTAAAATCCAAAACGAAATTATAAAAATTCCAATCCAGATTGAAACCGATATATTCAGTGCCGCTATTGTCGAAATAAATATTTGAATCACCGGTGGCATCATGATAAGTAGAATTTTCACCGGTCCAGATCCCCATGGAAGATACAGGGATATTAATGCCACGATACACTGTTCTAAGAACTTCAACATTAAATGATACTTCTTGACGCGACCCTTTTTCACTCCAAGGATCAGAGACCAAAACACCGGATTCATAGACGGGATAGTCCAGCTGTGCCCAAATCAGGGAAGAATCTCCATTATCTCCCAGTCTGGCACCACCGATATAGTAACACCAAGTCCCTATTCGACAACCTTGGCTTATGGCCGTTACTCGACCTTGATATATCAGCCCTTTTCCATCACCAACATTGATATACTGTTTTCCTATTTTTAAACGGGCATTGGGATTATGATTATACTCCAGGTAAGCCTCCTCAAACACTACATCCATACCGTCATCATCACTGGCATCTCCTTGTTCATCGGCATACCGAGTTTCATAAGCAGTATCCTGGCTACTAACGAACGTCGAACGATTTCCTAAGGTAACATTCAAGGACAAATTCGTATTAATCTTCGATTGAAATCTTAATTCAATATCCTGTTGGGTTTTTCCACTTTGCTCAGTCCCGAAAAGCATTCCTTCACGGCGGGTATCGTAAAATACCCTGTAGGTTCCTTCAATCTTGGCACCCGGGTGATAGCTCGTATCCTCTTCCTTGATTTCATATTCACCCATTTTTAAGGGAGTAAAGGCTTGTTGTGCCGATACTATTCCATTGGGGATGAATAAAATAGCTGCTGTTATAATACTGTATGCAATTGTTTTTACGCCGTTTTTTAATTTACTAATCCAATCACCAGCATTTGTTAATTTTATAAAATAAAAAAAACCAAATTTCATATCCGCTCACATGATAAATTGATTTACCCGATAGGTTGTTACAAGCAAAATTCCGTATCAAGGCTAAAAACCGTTTTCTATAGTTACATTAAATTTCAAACGATCTGTTAAGATCGAAACACGTTTCATTCAAATAACCAGCCGATACATAATGCAGGGGCTGGTTGAATGGGAACTCCAAAAGTGCTTAGCTTATCAGGTAAATTACTACGCTAAAAATTTATTTACCGCAATTTCATTCAGCAACACCCTTTGATTGATTTCAATTTTATGTTTATGATGAAGATAGAACTGACAGGATAAATAATGAACTTATTGTCTAAATCAACCGTGAATACATATTCACAAATATGACAGTGGCTAAATCCTTATTGTTATTGATTTCATCCTTTTTAAACTTTTCAGAATAAACAAACTGCTGGTATATTTATCCTTAGGATCGGCTTTGTAAATAATTCAGCAAACGATTTTATATTGAAAATCCCGGATAAACTACAAAAAACAAAAGAGATTAGTTCCATATCATAGTGACTTTGGAACAGCATTTGCTTTCAAAGCCTAACACATGCTAAACCAAGTAATCCAACGTATTCTTTGCTTTGATGACTATGACAAAATCCAATTCCATGATAAGCCAACATATTCTTAACGAGGGCTCTGAATTGTTCAGTACACCTTTGGGAAACATCCTTATCGGCTGTCCACCTGAAGTATTGAAAGTCATTATGAGCAAGCACGTTCCAATGCCTGATTCAATTGTTATCCCCGGCACTCTACACAAGTTTAACTCCTCCCTGGCCTGTTTGGAATTTCCTTTTTATCATTTTCTTTTCATTCAACAAGGAGTGACCAGGGGCAGAAAATTTAAAATTTTGGCCAAAAAAACAATTTGCCAAAAAATCATGGAAATGCTTCGAGTGACTTTGCTGGGACCGAATCTGGAAGAAGTTCTACAAATTGAATCAAAATTAAAACTCCCCCAACAACTGGATAAAAAGAAAATCAAACAGGTCGTTGCAGAAACACAATACCTAGCACCAAAAAATAACAAAGGAAGATCTTATCAACTGGAAGAAATGGTTGAGCTGATACCCTTGGAAATTGGAGATAAAAAGATTGTATACGATGCGTATGAAGACTTCCCGCAAGTAACAATTGAAAGAAAGGGTGAAGATGAATTTCTAGTAAAAAGTAAAAAAGAGTTAAAAACCAAACTTGAAATTACCAAACCTTTAGATCCGGTGTATGAGATAAAGGGTAAAAAAATCAGTAAATCTGAAAATAAATCAAAATCCATTTTCAGTGTTCGATGCCTGGGAGCTAGCGAAGGTTTTGACCCAACCCAACCCGCTAACGGATTCCTCCTTCATTTTAATGGCAAGTGGATTCTTTGGGATTGTCCGGCGTTCCTGCACAGACATCTTGATGAATTGGACATATCGTTTGATGATTTGGACGGTATTTTTATTTCACATGTCCATGAAGACCATCTTGATATCATGGAAACCATCGGTAAAAACAAAAAAATCGACATCTATACGTCGCCGGAGATTTACCATTGCATGATATTAAAATTGATGACGATATTGGATTGCACCTATGATGAAGCACTAACGTATTATCATTTTCATCCAGTATATGCCAACAAACCATTTGACCTTTTTGATGCTGAGTTTGAAGTGTTTTATTCCTGTCATGCCATACCAGCTCTTGGCTTACGATTAACTGTCAATAAGAAAAATGAAACGTCCCGTTTGTTCCTATCAGGAGACACCCTGTCAAAAAGGATGCTTGTGCAGCTAAAAGAGATGGGAGTTTTCAGCAAGGATCGTTTGCATGAAGTAGAAAACTTTCTTCCCGAAAATCCTTGTTATAATATTTCTTTTGTTGACGCTGGCAGTGGCTCAATTCACGGAGATCCCGAAGATTATCTTAATAATCCATGTAAAATCGTTTACATGCATACCGGTAAAAAGATTGCCAATTTGCCCTCACAACACGTATTATTAAAAGCTGGACAACGTTTTGTCATCCATAAGTAAAGGGATGGAAAATATACTTGAGCCTAAAAAAAAACCAATACATCCTATCATCCCATTTTGCATAATGATACTGTTTCTGGGGTTGAATTATCAACCACCAATAGTATGTGCCGGCCCATTTCCGGTGAAAGGGGATATTTTTGACGGCAACGATTTGCCTACCGGAACCGCCCATGTTTATCCTCGTTATGTTGAAATTTTTAATGGAAATAACACCATGGTCGGTAAGGTTGGTATCCTTGTGGAAGAAGGTATTGCCAAGCTTTTTCTGGTTGGACAGGATGAACAACAAACTCTGGTCGGTTATGCCAGTGAGGGAAAAATATTTGATCAGAAAGATAAAATCAGGGGCACTTATTTCTGGACCCCAACCTGGTCGTTTGTATATGATTTAAAAGGTAAACC
>JBFFHJ010000150.1:0-10801 GCA_041556995.1 bacterium
GATTCTTAGTGACAGAATAAAGGCTGGGAAACTTGATAGTGCTAACCTCGCATCGAAAGTAGGCAATAAGGAATTCAATAAATATGATTATTTGCTCGGTGAGGAACTCTTGTGTTTGGATTTTGCCAGTAGGTGTCTTTGCTCATCTGGATCATGGCGATTTTTTTAAGATGGGTAAATTGGTGATATTTACCAACTAAAACGGAGATTTGCTGACCGCTAATATCGATCTTACTTACCAGTTTATTGTTTTTTCTTTCCACCTTTTGTAACACTGATTATTACTCGGAGCGAAGTGGAGCCGATATTTGGTTTTTGGTTATGATGCTTTTTTCTTTCTCATGTAATCACCATTCAAATTGATTTTATAGGCATTAGGAACCCAGTTGGTCCATAATTTTATCAGCTGTTGTTGGATTTCCAATCACCTCGTACCAGTATTCAATTGGCCGTTGTCTGGCAATGATGGTGGATTAGCAGAAAAGCATAACCGGCAGGTCGATTATCAAAGGTATTTACTTCCATAAGATCGCACAAAAACTGTTAGCGATGTTTTAAAATAATTACATTTTTATAATAACTGTTAGAAAGAGGCTTTCAATTGGAATAACTATTATTTGTACGGAAGAATGATTACCGAAAAAGCTGATGAACATGAAAGTACTTACAACCATTACGAGCGTTGTTGAGCGATGGCAGTTACCTTGCAAAATCTTCAGCGAATTACACTATTGAATATTGTTTTTCAATAAAACAAAGTAGAACACTGATTGCAAAAGACTTATTTTGTGTCAAGCTGGTTTTGCTTTTGTTTCGTTGTATTACACTATTTTTATGCTGTTGCCTGGGATTGGTACGTCCAGAATCGAACAATTTGTAGGATAAAATACTACATTAAATTATTCCTGCTTAATTATTTATATTGACTCCGCCAGTGCCTTGGTACTTATATACTGGTCCTGAAGTACAAATCGGAAACGGTGCGTATCAAAACCTGGAATTTGCAGCAGTTGCAGCGAGGTGTGCCAGAATGGAATTGATTTACCTGAGAAGGGAAAATTGGAATCTAGAATTGATGTAAAGAAAAAGAAGTGAGCTGTGTGGGTGGAGAATCGTAGTTCCACCGTCTTTTATTGAGGGAATTGTATGCTGTGTGAAGAACGTTAACTCTAAGTATTGAGCAGCATGCCATCCGGCCTGCTACTCATAGAAAGCGTGTGTCGATTTTTAGATCATTGTTTCTCAAAGTCTTCAACGGTTTACAATCGAAGCCCTTGAATACGTTTTGTAAAAATCAGGTGATGTCAAAACGGTCTAGATTCATCACTTTATCCCAGGCTACAATGAAATCGCTGATAAACTTCTCCTGGGAATCCTCACATCCATAGACCTCTGCCAAAGCCCGGAGTTGTGAGTTTGATCCAAAAATAAGATCCACGCGGGTTCCGGTCCACTTGACTTTGCCTGTTTTTCGATCACATCCTTCGAAGACATCTTTCTCTTCCGAAGTTGCTTTCCATTTCGTGCTCATGTCAAGCAGATTGATGAAGAAGTCATTAGTGAGCGTGTCAGGTCGGTCTGTGAAAACTCCATGTTTGCTTTGTTCAAAATTGGTATTTAGAACTCGCATACCACCAATGAGAACTGTCATCTCGGGAGCTGTCAACGTCAGCAGCTGTGCTTGATCAATCAGCAGTTCCTCTGACCTTACAGAAAACTTGGATTTGAGGTAATTGCGGAACCCATCAGCAGCTGGTTCGAGCACAGTAAATGAAACCACATCGGTTTGTTCCTGAGACGCATCGGTTCGCCCTGGAGTAAAGGGGACGATCATGTCATAACCTGCATTCTTCGCAGCTTTCTCAACACCGGCGCATCCGGCTAACACGATCAAATCAGCCAATGAGACTTTTTTCTTGAATGAGCTTTGGATCTCTTCAAGAGTCTTTAATACATTCGATAATCGACTTGGCTGATTAACTGCCCAATCCTTCTGAGGTGCCAGTCGAATGCGGGCACCATTAGCTCCACCTCGTTTGTCTGAACCACGGAAAGTAGAAGCTGATGCCCAGGCAGTCGAGACCAATTCCGAAACAGTCAGTCCGGAATCCATGATTGTTCTTTTTAATTTAGCTACATCTTTTTCATCAATCAATTTATGATCAACGGTAGGAACCGGATCTTGCCAAATCAGCTCTTCGCCAGGCACTTCAGGGCCAAGGTAACGTGAACGGGGGCCCATGTCGCGATGAGTCAGTTTGAACCATGCGCGAGCAAATGCATCAGCGAACTTGTCGGGATTCTTATGGAATCGGCGCGCAATCGGTTCAAAGATTGGATCAAAACGCAACGAGAGATCTGCCGTAGTCATAATGGTCTTAACTTTCTTTGAAGAATCATGAGCTGCTGGTGCGAGATCTTTCTCGTCTGGATTGACCGCTACCCACTGCCAAGCGCCGGCCGGGCTTTTCTCCAAATTCCAATCATATCCGAAGAGCATATCAAAATAACCCATATCCCACTGGGTAGGTTTCGGCGTCCAGGCACCTTCGATACCACTGCTGATAGTATCATCGCCTTTGCCGCTACCAAAGCTGCTCTTCCAACCAAAACCTTGTTCTTCGATATCTGCTCCTTCAGGTTCCGGCCCTACATGCGACGCATCTCCTGCACCATGACATTTGCCAAACGTGTGTCCTCCAGCGACAAGCGCGACAGTTTCCTCATCGTTCATGGCCATTCGTCTAAAGGTCTCGCGAACGTCTCTGCCAGAGGCAACCGCATTCGGCTCACCGTTTGGTCCTTCTGGGTTCACATAAATCAGACCCATCTGAACTGCCGCAAGTGGATTCTCAAGATCACGATCACCTCTGTAGCGATTATCTCCTAGCCATTCCGTTTCAGTTCCCCAGTAAATATCCTCTTCCGGTTCCCAAATATCCTCACGTCCACCAGCGAAGCCAAAGGTTTTAAATCCCATTGATTCCAGAGCACAGTTTCCAGCAAGAATCATAAGATCGGCCCAGGAGATCTTTTTGCCGTATTTTTGCTTGATTGGCCAGAGCAGACGACGGGCTTTATCGAGATTCACGTTATCCGGCCAACTGTTCAGGGGAGCAAAGCGTTGGTTGCCTGTCCCTGCTCCACCGCGACCATCATTGATACGGTATGTGCCTGCGCTGTGCCATGCCATCCGAATGAAAAGTCCTCCGTAATGACCGTAATCTGCCGGCCACCAATCTTGTGAATCGGTCATCAACGCATAGAGATCCTTCTTAACATCCTCCAGATCGAGTTTCTTGAATTCTTCAGCGTAATTAAAATCTTCACCCATTGGATTGCTTTTCTTTGTATGCTGATGAAGGATTTTAAGGTTCAACTGGTTCGGCCACCAGTCCAGGTTAGTAGTACCAGCGCCGGTTATGCTTTTTTGAGTCGTGCCTGTTACAGGACACTTACTTTCTTCACCCATAGTGCTTTCTCCTTTCAATCTTTAGGGGTATGATTTATTATTCTGCCAAGCGAACCAGCAGAGTTCAGAAAAAACGCATTTTTCCAGCGTCATTTGGACCGTCACGCTGGATAATCGGGAAATAGTTAATACAAAATCGCGATTTACTAGATCACGGGTTGGGAACAATATAGCAATTATTGACTAACGCTTCAAACAAAACCTCATTCAATAAAAAATTCTTATATTAATATGTATTATTGTTTATAGATAACGATTGTTATGACGATCTTTGCAAGTGGAATGAACATCGGTGAGCCGCTGATTGAAAAATGGAACCGATCAACACAAAGTGAAAAACTATTGGGAATTCTTCCACAGGAACAGAAAGCGCTGAATCGACATGTAGAGTTTTTTAACGGGCAAACATAAAAATTGAACACAGCAATTTCTGTTCACGCCCTGCGACTCATTCAGAGAAATCAAAAGTCATCTTGAATCAAGAGATGTCATAAACGAACTTCTTATTCAAATTGAGCTAATAACTTTGTGGCTGCTCTGAATTCTGATACAGCTTTTAAACCTAATTTGCGGGCGGTTTATTGCTTTGAGTTGGAAAGAAATAACGGAAGGCAACAGAATGGCAGAAGATCAGATAAAACCCATGTCTAAGCCAAAGGTTGTTAGGCAATGGAAATCCCGGTACACAAGGATCGACAAAGATTTTGTTGGTATCATGGCAGTTGTCTGACGGAAATTTCATTGCAGTTAGTTCAGAAAGTGCAAGAAAATATAAATCATTTCAGAGAGCTTTGAATTATTTCAATGGAAGCTTCATACGGGATAAAATCCCTGAAAATCCAACATCAGAAAATAAATAAATTCATTTTCATCCTGCTCAATATTGTCTCATCGATCAATTTGGCATCCATCAAAATAGTCCACTGCATTGAGTCGAAGGTACTGAAATGATGAATTTTATGCTTTTTAGATTACTAGCCTCATGCGAAAACTTGACTGTCAAAGATATAATCTTGAAATTATTAAATAAAAGGAGTAAGTTGCAGAGAGTGATTAAAAAGGACTAACTAAGAAGGATGGAAATGCCAATTGAGTATCAATTTGTATCGATTTTTCTTGGAGGAATTTGGGGCAATTCTAACTTTGGTTCTATTGCGATCAAGGAGTCAAATTTAATTGACCAAGGAAGATCGGAGTCAAAAGAGGAAAATGCCCGATTATATGAAAGATTGCTTGAAAGAGATAAAGCAGTAACAAGCTATGTCAACCAAATTGAAAATACAAAAAAACAGGATTGCTACCTTAGAGGAGTCAATATCGGAGATTAGCAATCAACTCGCAGCAGCTATTCAAAAGAATAAGCAAATTGAATAACTTGAGGGAAGACTGAAAGATAACGTGTCCTTGAGCAGTCTGGGTTGCAAAAGGTATTGTGTACGAATCTCAAAGTAGTTTTAGAGATGAAGATGATAAGCTACTAAAACCCCGATGTTATGATTCATATGCCTGAAGAAAAGGGTTTCATTGTTGATTCCAAAGTATCTTTAATAGACTACATCTTTATAGTAATTTAATCTCAATTTCTGGAATCATTAAATCAATCCCAAATGACAGATTATGAACAAAAGAAAGACAGGATGGTTTACACATGTATTTTTCCTGGTGAGTATTTTCGTATGTTTGATAAAGATTGCTGAGTCACCAGAAGACCGGCTTATCAATCTGAAAAAGACAAATATCAATATCCATTCAGAGCCAGGGACAAATTATAATGTAGTTGGGCAAATTAAGCCAAACGAGGAAGTGTCACTAATAACAGTGGATAAAAAAGCTTGGGCGAAAATAAAATGGAAAGAGAAAGAAGCGTATGTATTTTTTAACCTACTGACAAAGAAAGAAAAAGAATCGAAGGCTGGAACTGTTTTTGTGCTTACTATTTTATTAGTTATTTATTTCAGAATTTTGAAAGGAAAAGGTAAAGAAAAAATAAAATCAGAGTGGGCGATCAAAAAGGATGATTCGATAGATGTCTCAATTGAGTATGGATCTGGAAGCTATAGTTCCAAAATTCCCGATGTTGATTCAAATAAACTCTGGATTCCAACCAATCAATCCATTGAAGTGCAAAAAATCAAGATAGATAAGGGCAATATATATGTCGGAAAGGCTTTAAGATCAGTTCAAAATGAATATCAAATTGAAGCGGCACTTATAAATCCGAGTTTAAAAGTTAACCATTCCAAGCCAGATTATGATGGCCAGACAATGAGCTATTGGCCTTCTTATTCGGATATTGATCCCAGAGCGCGGTCTGCATATTTAAAATGGCTTGCTGGTTCAAGGAGCGATGAATCGGCTAATATAGGCTACGTTTTTCTTTATTTTTACGGAATTGAAAGGAGACTATTAATAGATGCCGAACGTGGTAGAATAACGAAAGCGGAAATAAAATCTTTAATATCAGAAGTTAATAGATTGCTTGCGGTATATGGGAATAATGGTTCATTCAGAGAATATGCGTCGAGTTTTGTCGATTTTGTTTCCATACGGTTTTTCTCTGATAAAATTGGTGAACTGGATTTAAAACAAACAAAATCATATGATTTATCACCATTACTGAAGTGGAAGCTTGCAAAATATGCAGCTGAAGGCAAATCAATTCCTGGTGAAATAGCTTTTCAATGGATCGATAACGATCCTGATACCAGATTTCGAGTTCCTGCGCATCGATGCAAAAAGGAGTTAAAGAGCCTTTTCCTTACACGTTACAGAGAACAATTTGGGGATGGAATCGTCGTTAAGCAGAATAAAACAGGACTTGTTTTTAACTATCGGCCAGCCAGCCCTTCACTATATTCACTTGACTTCAGTGTGACATCACCTGCTGGACATTCGGATGTAACAGCGGCACCGAGCAACATTAAAAGACTAAGAAATCTAGCAGAACAGTGCGTCGATGAACTCGATGCTTATAGCAGATACCTAGGATCTAAGAAAGCCAAACCAGGATCTATTGAGGCCGAAGCATTACTGCCTAAACCATTGCTTTTACGAAGTGCTAACACCAGAATTAATAATTTGAAAACATGGCTTGAGCAAAATACAAATGATTTAAATCCAATTCAAGCCTCCAGCCTGCTTAAATTTTGGGGGTATGAAGACAAAAAGTCGATCACGAAAAAGGAGGTTGAATACATATCAATACTACTGGAAAAGCTAGGTTATGGTTTTGAGCCTGATTTAAGATATCATAGTTCAAAAATCGATAGTCAAGGATTGGTATTCCTGTTTAAGCAGGTTGATGCAGAATTCACAGAACCAGATGAAGCATTCCTGTCTATGTCACTCCTATTAAGGCTTGGTGCAATAATTGCCCATGCTGATGGTACATTCTGTGATCGTGAAAAGAAGTACCTTAAAAAGCTGATTGACCAGCAGATACACTTGAAAAAAGAACAGAAGCTTAGATTAACTGTATATCTGGAATGGTTACTTAACACTCAGCCAAATATGGTGGGCTTGAAGAATAAATTATCTGTCTTGGATGAAGACCAGAAAAAAAATATTGCGGAAATTATGCTACAGACAGCAAACGCTGATGGAATAATCGATCCAGAAGAAATCAAGCAGTTAGAAAAAATATACAAGATGCTTGGTATTGCAACAGATGCTGTCATTGCGGATCTTCATTCCTTGAAAGCAACGAGTAGCCAACCTATTATCGTTCAAAAAGCGACTGTTGATCAGACTGAATATGATATTCCAGAGCAACCGAAAGATGACGTAAAAGGAGTTGTTTTGGATATAAAGAAAATTGGTCTAATAGAGAAGGATACGAAAGAAATTCAATCGATTTTAAAACCCATATTTTCAGAAGAAGAACAAGTTTCAGAAATTGAATTGGAACAATCTGAATCTGATATCCAGGGGCTCAGTAAAGAATATGCTGACCTATTTCACAAATTGATTACTCAAAAGCAATGGCCGAGAGATGAAATAGAAAAGATTTGTAATGACCAAAATCTAATGATTGATGGGGCATTAGAAACAATAAATGAGTTTGCACTTGATAAAGTCGGAGAGCTGTTAGTTGAAGAATATGAAGGGAACTTCATCATTGAAGCAGAAACAACAAAGGAAATCTTAAATGAAGAAGATTAGATTAAAAGAAAGAGATGCTATCATTCAGTCGCTGAAAGCCGGGGTTGTTCCAAAAATGGGGCTATATCATATACAAGTTGGTCGAGTAAAGGAAGTGAGTTCGCTAATTAGAGACATTGACAGAATTGCCGATGATGGATCTGCATTTCGTTTGATTATTGGAGAATATGGATCAGGAAAAACATTCTTTTTACAGTTGATTCGATTAATAGCATTGGAAAAAGGTCTTGTTACTGTTCATGCGGATTTGTCACCTGAAAAAAGACTTTATTCGACCGGAGGTCATGCAAGATCTCTTTTTTCTGAATTAATGAGGAATCTCTCCACCAGAACAAAACCAGACGGTAATGCATTGAGTAGTGTCGTTGAGCGTTTTATTAGCAGTGCGCTTGAGGAAGCAAAAAAAACGGGCAACGGTATTGAAAATGTTATCTCAACAAGACTGTCTTCACTTTCGGAACTCGTTTCAGGATATGATTTTGCAAGTGTTGTAAGTGCATATTGGCGAGGATATGAAGAAGGTAACGACCAATTGAAAAGTGATGCAATTCGTTGGTTAAGGGCAGAATTCTCAACGAAAACGGATGCCAGAAAAGCTCTTCAGGTAAGAACTATTATCGATGATTCAGGATTCTATAGTCATTTAAAATTACTCAGTTTGTTTGTCAAACAAGCAGGATACAAGGGATTATTGGTTTGTTTGGATGAAATGGTGAATTTATATAAACTGGCAAATAGTAAAACACGACTTTCAAATTATGAGCAGATTCTTCACTTGCTTAATGATAGTTTTCAGGGAGCGTCAGAAGGTATTGGCTTTGTTTTGGGTGGAACGCCTGAATTTTTGATGGATCCAAGAAGAGGATTGTACAGTTATCAAGCACTGCAATCTAGACTTTCTGAAAACACTTTTGCTAAACAGGCCAATGTTGTTGACTACAATGCAACAGTTCTTCACATGGAAAATCTTTCTCAAGAAGATTTGTTTGTTTTATTGACAAAGATACGGTTTGTATTTGCATCAGGATCAAACGATAACAATCTAATACCAGACGAAGGTATCAAATCATTCATGAATCATTGTTTAAACAAAATTGGAGATGCATATTTTAGAACACCAAGGAATACAATTAAAAGTTTTGTGGACCTTCTTTCAATTCTTGAACAAAATCCTTCTCTCAACTGGTCAGATCTAATTGACAATCTCGAAATAATCGAAGATAAAAACAGTAATTTTGATTTGGCGCCAGCAGATGAATCTGCTGATGAGGAAAATGAATTAGCATCGTTCCAATTGTAAATTCCTTTATGACAACTCGCAAATCAAATGCTTTCTACTTACTTGATGAAAAAGTCCAAAAATGGATCTGGCGTCAAGGTTGGAATAGTTTGCATGATATTCAGGAAGAAGCCGTTGAACCGATCCTAAATAGAAAAACTGATGTAATTATCAGTTCAGCTACTGCATCAGGTAAAACGGAAGCCGCTTTTTTACCTATAATTTCATATCTCACAAAGAATAGATTCCATGGTTATCAAGTACTTTGTGTAAGTCCCTTGAAAGCATTAATCAACGATCAGTTCAGAAGGATTGAAGACATATGCAAAGACGTTAATATTAAAGTCACTCCTTGGCACGGTGACATCAGCGGAGCAAGAAAGAATCGAAGTTTTAAACAACCTTCCGGAATCCTGCTTATAACTCCAGAATCTCTCGAATCGCTTTTTGTGAACAAGGGCACTGAGCTGACCAGTGCTTTTAGTGAGTTAGCATTTATTGTAATTGACGAATTTCATTCATTCATTGGAACTGAACGAGGATGTCAATTACAATCACTTATTCATCGACTAAACACTATTCTCAAGAAAGACATTCCGAGAATAGCTCTAAGTGCAACGCTTGGGGATTTAGATTTAGCTGCAAACTATCTAAGAACAGAAAGTGTTTATCCGTGTAAAATAATCGAATCAAAAACACTAAAAACTGATCTCAGGCTTCAATTGAAAGGTTATATAATATCTACTCCAGACCTTTCTAATAATCAACTCACCGCATCCAAAGACATTGCAAGAGATTTATTTCAAGTCCTCAGAGGCTCATCGAATCTGATATTTGCAAATAGTCGACAGAATACCGAGTTTTACTCGGACATTTTAACACAGCAATGCGTGAAAAGTGGTGTCCCGAATGAGTTTTTCCCCCATCATGGTAATTTATCTAAAGAGATTCGGTTGGAGGTAGAGCAAAGGCTGCAAAAAGGCCAACTGCCTACCAATGCGGTTTGCACAATGACCTTAGAACTAGGGATAGATATTGGTGCGGTGAAATCAATAGCACAAATTGGATCTCCACATTCAGTGTCAGGTATGAGGCAAAGGCTTGGTAGATCTGGTCGAAGGGGTGAGCCTTCAATCCTGCGAATCCACATTTCAGAAAATGAAATAGACAAAAATTCAAATTATATCGATAAGCTGAGACCAGAACTTGTACAAAGCATCGCTTTAATTAACCTGTTGCTAAAAAAATGGTATGAACCACCTGCAATAAACCAACTGCACTTATCGACTTTAATCCAGCAGATACTTTCTGTTATCTGCCAATATGGGGGTTTTCATGCAAACCAAGGGTGGAAGTTGCTCTGCAAAAACGGTTTTTTTAGAAATATTGACTCTAAAATTTTTGCGGCACTGCTAAAAATATTAGGTGAGAAGAACGTTATCAACCAGGATCACGATGGAACAATAGTTATCGGAGAACTTGGAGAAAGAATCGTAGACCACTACAGCTTCTATGCTGCTTTTAATACGCCAGATGAATATAGACTGGAAACAGGAGGTAAAACACTCGGTACTTTACCTGTCAATTCCCCACTATCGGAAGGCTCATACATAATTTTTGCTGGAAAACGGTGGGAGGTTATGAGTGTTGATGAGGAGAAAAAAACCATCCAGTTACAACATGCAATTGGTGGTAGAGTTCCTAAGTTCTCAGGGCAAGGGATGATGGTTTATGATGAAATCAGAAAGGAAATGAAAAATGTGCTTATATCTGATGACCATCCACGTTATTTGGATAAGACAGCAATACGATTATTAGATGAAGCTCGATATTATTTTAATCATTATAAATTAGAAAACAATACCATTGTTGAGTTAGGATCAGATTTA
>JBFFHJ010000151.1:0-10242 GCA_041556995.1 bacterium
CTTTTTATTCGGTTTGGACGATGATGGATCAGCGCCAACGGCCAATCGAATCTGTCGAAGTGTATTCTTTTTGCAATTGTTTCCCAAAAAGCCAAAGTGGCGAATTCGCATGAATCCCGAAGGTAATTCATGTTGTAAAAATCGCTGAATAAAGGTTTCTCCATCTAAATGACATATTTCGGTTTTACAGGTATAAAAATCCTTATACAATTGAGTCAAACAAAGACCTGATCCCCTTCCCCCCTTCCAAACTCTGCTTGAAAGGTTGACTTCTATTAAAAAAAAATTTCATAAGCAGGTGGTTCTTTAATATATTTTAGATTTTTTAATCTTGACATAAAATCTGAATTCCTTTATATCCTTGATTTGATACTGTTTTAATAAAAAGTGAGTCCCTATCCTTTTGTTAGCAATGGATATTTTAGAAAAGAGTACTTATATACAAGGTCGACTTTTTACTGAAAAAATTATTTTCAGAAAGGCACAGCCATTTTGCTTATTTATTCATGGTGGCCCAGGACTAAATGCATACTCAACAAGCAAGTTCATACAGAAATCAAGCGCATATGCTGTCAGTAGCTACAATTTTATATTTTATGATCAAGCAGGTTGTGGCAGATCTAGAAAAAACGTCGATTCTCGGTATTTACATATTGAGAATATTAAAGATTTGAAAGACGTTTTAGACTATTACTCATGGGATAATATCCAGATTATAATTGGTCACAGTTATGGCGCAAAGCTACTTTATGACTATCTGGAAAAGTACGGCGAGGATAAGAATATGGAATATATATTCCTGTCTACATCTGAGAACATTCTAATTCCACGTTTAAACAATCTTCTACTGGACCTGAAATATCTCAAAAAGGCAAAACCGGAACTGTACAAAGAGTCTCTTGCCATGTTGGAAAACTGCTATTCGTCGGATGCTATTAATGCCATCACGGATCAGCTAAATCCATACTTTTTGGAAAATCCATACAGATTAGATTACTACTGGGCAAATAATGAGGCTCAACAAGAATATATATCGATCAAGAATCCATATAGTTTATCTCAGGACGTTTTTGAAAAAGTACGAAAGGATCTGTATTCGGACCCGGCAAACTATAATCTGGACATTGATCGTATCAAAAAATCAAGGTGGGTTGTAGGCTTCCATGATTTTATTATGGAAGGTAACAAACCTGACGGATTAAAGAAAGAAAAGATTGTTTTCTTTCGATCCGGCCATTACCCTCATATTGAGGAACCTGATAAATTTCTGGAGTTGTTAAATGAAGGTAATCAGTTTTTTATTGATTATAATAATCAGTAACCCCTGTTTTTCCAAAGATCTAACAGTTTGTCTGGCAGATAGAATTGTTAAATCGATCCCTTATTATGGAAAGAGTTTTGTTAACGGAGCTGAATTAGCTATATCAACATTCACACAAAAGGATCGCGTTAAGCTGAAAACCTATTTCTACGATTGGGAACCGCTGGATGCCATTAAAGCATTTAAGGCGATGCAAGATGATTCTTGTAGTGTAATCGTTGGTTTTTCATATTTGACTGACGCCATGCTGGTGGATAGACGAAATGTCTCCCTCAAAATTTTTTCTCCTTTTGCAGGTTTTTACGGAACTCCCAAACTGTCTAATAATTTTTTTACTTTCAAACCACCTTTAGAAAAATTTTCTGAGTCAATAATTAAATTATCACTAAGAATAGGTAAGAAGAGACCATATATAGTTTTCGTCGAAGAGAACAGGAATTCCTCTTTGGAATATCTGAAAGCTTATAAAAATTCTCTTAGAAGTAGACATATTAAATTTAAAGTATTTCATATACTTGAGGGATCCAACAAAATTGAATCCGTGTTAGCTGATAATTCTAGTGTCCTCTCCAAGTCTAATATCATATTGCTTTCAGGTGTGGTTACATCATCCAAAATAATTAACAGTTTGTCTGATAAAGAGAATATTTTTTTTGGTACTGAGAACTTTGGAAGTAGTACTGCAAAGAGCATTTTCAATCGTATCAACAATAAGAAAGAAAAAATATATTTTGCCAGAAACCTTGACTACATCGATAAAACGAATCATAAATTATCTTCTTTCAGAACTCTATATAAATCAAAATATAACACTGATCCCACTGTCCTTTCGGCCTATACCTTTGATGCAGTATCTGCATCACTGGAAGCTTACAAACTCAATCCCTTGGAGAAATTGGATTTTAGCAATCCGTCTTACAATGGAATTACAGGGATTGCTTTTAAAAACAACACATACAGTCGATCTCATCTCTCTCTATAATATTAACTTTAACCGAAACTGGATATGAGCAAATCAAATTTGATAACCTTTAAAGAATTAATCACTAAATCAACGATCAAAATCTTTCTGATACAGATTTTTTTTCTTGTTGTTGTCAGCATTCTGTTTTTTTCATATAGCTTCCTCAAGATTAAACATAACAGGTATGACCGGGTGACGTTATCTGATTCGAGAACAGTAAAAGAGCTTATAAAGAATATTGAGTCAGGGAATGCAAACGCTATTGATCTATATATGCACTCGCTGAAATCTGATTTTCCATATATCAATGCCTTGATAGTAGAGAATAACCAGGTAAGAAAGGAAACAAAAGAATGTCAGTTAATCAAGTCAAACATCTATTGTGATTTTGGTCAAATTTTAGTTGGATATACACATCTGCAAAGAGGCTATTTCTTAAAATTATCAATCGAGAAAAAAAGAAATTTATTTCAATATAATGATATGTTGATAATATCGGTTATTTTTATTTTTATCTGCCTGAATTGTGCTATTTCTTTGCTTTTAAATTCACGGTTAACTAAAAAAATAGAAAGAAACTTTGATAACTGTTCAGAAAGTCTGAAAAACAATGTGCAGGACTTCGATGTTAAAGAGTTCAAAGAACTATCTGATAAAATATCAAAATCGACAAAACTGAAAACATATGAATCTATTGCAAAAACCACCCAAATGCTGGCCCATGATATACGAAAACCTTTCACGCTTCTAAAAATTACTCTCGAAATGCTTGGTGAAGCTCAAATAATAGATGAAGAAGAGTTAAAAGCCCGTGGCATCAAGGCGGTTGAACAGTCTATGTCTTCTGTTAGTAAGATGTTAGATGATATTATGGAAATAGGTCGAAATACGAGTTTAAATAAACAGATTGTACCACTGGAAAGTATAATAGAAACCGCATTGAGTGAGTGTTTACAAATGGCTGAACAAACCGATGTCTCGTTTACCTATGAATTTAAACATACCTATATGGCTGAAGTATCGAACACAAAAATCCTGAAAGCGTTCGGGAATATCCTCAGCAACACCTTACAAGCCATGGAATACAAAGGTAATATTTGTTTTAAAACAGATCAATATAAAATCAACGACCGGCTTTTTTTAAAAATATCAATTAGAAACTCAGGTTTTTTTATTCCAGAAGAAGACCTGACACAGCTTTTTGAAGTTTTCTATTCGAAAAATATACTCGGTGGAACAAATCTGGGGCTGGGGCTTGCTATCGCTAAAAAGATAATAAACGAGCATGGCGGTGAAATTTATTGTGATTCCAGTGAGGAAGAAAGATTCGTAGAGTTTTCATTTACCCTGCCGATTGACCAAAAATTTCCTGTGCAACAACCCACAGTTAAACTACCTGAAACAAGCATGGCACTTATTAAAGAAAATGAAGCCAGGAAAGCTTTTATTCGAAATAACGCAATCTTACAAGACATATCAACCAACGAAGAAGATCTTGAAAAAACCATTGCTGAAAAGATTGCGATGAATCAAGGGCTGATCTCCATTGGTATCATCGATGATGAGATGATTTATCGTTTTGGCGTACAAAATTTAATCGAAAAATCTCAATATATCGCGGCAAAAATCAACCTTAAACTTTTTACACAAAGTGATGAAATCATAGAGCTTCCGAAATATGAGTGGCCAGACATTCTCATTTGCGATATTGATCTTGGTCCCGGTTCTCTTAATGGATTTGAAATAGTTACATGGCTTAGAGAGAATGGTTATGAAGGGCAGATATGTATTCATTCCAATCGAAGTTTACCTGAAGATTATGAAAGAGGTATCAAAGTCGGCGCGCAAGCGTTTATTCCAAAGCCGATCAGCAGAATTCATCTTCTTAAATTTATTCTTATTTCATTGGATCAACTTAAATGCAACTTCAAAAAGGAAATATTGAACTAAAAAGATAAATTATTTTGAGTAGATCTTTCGGATGATTATATGCAAATTCGAAAGATGTGCAAAAAGAACTTAAAAACATCGCCCAGAAAGTTTTTGTATTACCAGTGTCACTCTATTGATTTAATGAGTACCTCTTCTTCCTTCATCGCCTCGCCATTTTCAGCCGCTTGTATTAACACAATTTTACTTCGATTTATCTTGAATCATTGACGAATTGAACTTCGATGTCGCATCTTTATTTTTTAGTTTATAAAAACCATTGAGATTGTCGTTTTTAATAAACAACTCAAAAGTTTATACTCCAACCAGGAATTTTTTAAGTAGCAGAATGGAGTTGATTTACATTCCAATACCAATCATTCATGGAGAAATAAAACCATGTCACAAACCATCGAACAAAATGTGATCAATCATTATCAGCAGGGAGGTTTGTTGGGGCGAATTGAATCCAGGTTAAAGGAATCAGGCACAGAATTAAATTCTGTCAAACAATCCGACCTCTCTTTCCTGGATGAGCTTCATATCGGTGGACAGGAAATGACCATTCAACTAGCCAAAACGGCGGCATTGCCAGAAGGAACAACGGTTCTGGATGTGGGTTGCGGACTCGGAGGACCGGCTCGAATGTTGGCAACGGAATATGGTTGTCGGGTAACCGGCCTGGACCTAACCGAAGAATTCTGCAAAACTGCTGAAATTCTGACACAAGCGGTTGGACTATCTGAGAAGGTTGACTTTATCAACGGTAATGCGTTGGATATACCTTTCGAGCCCGAAACCTTCGATGCTATCTGGAGTCAACACTGTTCCATGAACATCAAAGACAAATTGCAGCTTTATACTCAGTTCAGCAAAGTGGTTAAAACCGGTGGAAAGCTTGTTATTCATGATATCACCGCTGGTTCTAACCAACCGGTCCATTTTCCGGTGCCTTGGGCTAAGGAGCCATCGGTCAATTTTCTGATATCGGAAGAGGAGTTGCTTAATCTCCTTGAAGAAAAGGGATTTAAACCTGTTCATTGGCAGGATGTTTCAGAAAAGGCCCTCAACTGGTTTAAACAACAGAAAATAAAGCCTGCTGCCGGTGATAAGCCGTTATTATCCCAGAAACTTGTTTTTGGTCACGAACTCAAAACCATGGCCAAAAACGTAATTCGAAATCTTGAAGAAGAAAGAATCAAGGTTATTGAAGGTGTTCTTGAAAAACAGATATGAATAATACAGCCACAAAACAATTTTATTTGTTTACTCTTTTCCGATAATACAATACCTGTTTCAATCATAGGTTGAATGTGTTATACAAACAAAACATCTCTTTATAAATTCAATAAAGGTTTTTAATATGGCTAAACCATCAAAAATCGTGAATGGATTTTGTTATATGCCACCCTCTTTAGGGGCATGGATAGGAAAGGATATTCCGTCTCAGGAGTTCTCAGGTGATATTCCATGGACACCGCTGCAAAAGCCGATAAAGGAGACCCGGTTTACCCTGATGACATCGGCAGGGATCAATATGAAAAGCGATCCACCTTTTGATATGGAACGAGAAAAACAGGAACCGACCTGGGGCGATCCCAGCCAAAGGCAGATCAGTAGCAGTGCTACTGAAACGGATATCGACGCTAACCATCTGCATATCAATACCGACTATATCAAACAAGATATCAATGTGGTTCTACCGACAGTTCGATTTAAAGAATTCGAAGCTGAAGGCATTATTGGAAGTATGGCACCAACGTGCTATTCTTATTACGGATTTCAGCTGGACACAAAAGCTCTGATCAAAGAAACCATGCCCAAGGTGGCATCCAAAATGAAAGAGGAAGGCGTAGAAGCGGTTCTCCTCACACCTGCCTGACCTCTCTGCTGCCGGTCCGTGGGACTGGTCGCCCGTTTCCTGGAAGAACAGGGAATATCGACAATTATTTTGACTCCAACCCCGGAATTCAATCGAGAGATCGGATTTCCAAGAACCGCTGCCATCGAATATCCTTATGGTCGCCCAATTGGACAAGTTAATGATGTTGTGGGACAAAAAAAGGTCCTGCTGGAAACGCTAAATGTCATGCAACATGCTGAAAAACCGGGACAGGTCACGCATCTCCAATTCGTCTGGCCCGAAGATCCCAAAAAAGCCAAATGGCACCCCCCGGAAATATCCCCCATTGTCAAAACATTTCTAGGTCAGATAAAAAAGTCTGGCAGTGATGCCAGGAAATAATCCAATCAGCGGCGAACATATTGTTCGCCCCATCCCCCAAAAACCGTTGAAACACACTACAACCATCTTTATTCGTTAAAAGCTAAAACCGGATCAAAAGGCGAGATATAAAGTGGATTAACCGATTAAAATAGTGCAAAATCAACCAAAACATTTCATTATCTTTCAATCATTTCATATAAAAACCTATAAAACCTTGCATTATCTTTCATTTACCGGATAAAGACATCGTCCTGTTAAACTCAATTTACTGATAAATTATTGGAAATAAAGGTTTCCTTCATATTGGCATAAAACTTGAGAAAGAATATAAAGTGATGGAAAATCCTGTAAATGTTTGTCTTTTTTGAGGATAATCCCATCGACAACAGACTTCAAAAACAGACCGAACTGAGATTATGAATCCACTTCAAAAGATCCTTGTTGTTGACGATGAAGAAGTCAATCTGACTATTATTTCCAATATACTGGAAAATCAATATTTGTTGGAAACCGCAAGATCCGGAAAAGAAGCCCTTAAAAAAATGGAATCTTTTAAGCCTGAAATTGTTTTGCTGGATATCATGCTACCGGGAATGGACGGATATGAGGTCTGCAAAAAAATCCGGGACAACAAAGGGATGGAAGGTGTCAAAATTCTTCTCGTTTCAGCCAAAGGGCTTTTGGACGATCGATTAAAAGGATACGATGTCGGAGCGGATGACTACATACAAAAACCATTTGATGAACAAGAGTTGGTTTCCAAAATCAAGGTGTTTGTCAGATTAAATAAAGAAGAAGCCCAAAGAAAACAATTAAATCGGCTTCTTCTCTTGAGGCAACAGGATATTCCCAACATACTGTGGGAATGTAATACCGATTTTTGTTTTTCGTTTGTCGACAATAATATTACTGACATTCTTGGATACTCGGCAGATGATGTTTTAGGGAAACCCATATCCGATTTGTTAATCGGCAAAAAAGATGAGTTTGATTTTAAATTTAAAAAACAAGTTGAACAGCCAAGACCTGAAATTCGAGCGTTACCCTTAACCTTCACCAAAAAAGACGGTACAGTCATTGAGTTGCAAATTTATGCCGATGGTATTTTTGATGATAATCAAACCCTCATCGGGTTTGGCGGAATCTTTCGTGATATCAGTATGTTCACTAACCTGATTACGCATGAATCAGGTGAAGATGAAAAAATGACAATTCGATTAGACAAAATGAGTAAACTGATATTCATTGCTGAAGACGCTCAAAAACTTGTTAACCTTCCAAAAAATCCAAACGGGGATGCACCTGATATGTCAAATTATTATAGCAACCCGGAGACAGAGAACCTGATTCAATTTGCATTTTCACAACAGGAAGACGTTCCATTTTCCATAGAGCTTGAATTACCTGATATCGACGGCGTTCCTCTCTGTTATTCAGTGGATTTAAAATATCATGCAGACGGTCCTTTTTTGGAAGGTGAGTTGGTTCCCTCCAGTACCAATGCTCAATTAAACCTGGTTTCTACACGTATTGAAAAACAACGGAAAAAAATCAAAGATCAAGAGGAGACCTTAAAACACTCTGTCATCATTGATGCCGACGTGCAACAAAGTATATTGGAAGATGCCGGCAACCTGTCCGCCGAGATATTAAATCTGATTAAAACTCTGGAACCCTATTCCTTTTCGGATGACAATGTATTTATCCTGGAAGACTTCGAACAGTTTATTTGCAACAGAAATCTTCACATTTATAGCGAAAATCTAAGATTATTAGGAAACAAGATTCACGGACTTAAAGGAAGTTGCGGATTTTTGATTCCAACAGCCAAACAGCTGTGCCATCAAATGGAAGAAATTACCAAGCCGTTAACGGAACAACGACTTGTATATACGAACACGATAGCCAGACTGTTAAAACAATTTATCTTTAAAATCGATGATATGCTTGAGCAATTCCAGATCGATCCCAATGCCGATATGCAGGTTAAGGATTGGTTGGAAAAAATAGATCTGGCTTTAAATAAAGGTATAAAATTCATTGGTGATAAAATAGCTGAATTCAAACACGTCATTACACAACGAAATGCCGACATTGGTGAAATAAGAAAACGACAGGAAGATAATTATTTATCTGTATCTCAGCAAGGCTACGAATCACTGGCAGAACAAGCTAAAGAACTTTATTATTTACTTTCGGGTTCATTAAGTGATGAACAACGCGTACTATCTGGAAACTTATTTAATCAGTTCTTAAGTACGCATCAGCAAATTAAGAAAGTGCCGTTAAATCTGTCTCGATATGAACGCATGATTCCTAAATTGGCCAGAGACTATGGTAAAAAAGTCGATTTTCATTTTATTGATCACCATGTAAAAGCAGATAGAGAATTCTGGGATGTAATTCATGAAATTCTTAACCATGTACTAAAAAATGCGGTAATTCACGGCATCGAAACGTGTGAAGAACGTGTCAGACAAGGGAAAGAAGCCACCGGCATCATAACTGTGGAACTGAAGGAAGATGCCATTCATATCCTACTGTCGATCTCTGATAATGGACGCGGTATTGATTTAAAACAAATAGCGGAAAGAGCCATCACAAATGGAACGGTAACTCAAGACAAAGTAAATCTTATGTCCGAACAGGAGATACTGGATCTTTTATTTTTACAAGGAGTGTCAACAGCCAACGACCTGGATGACAATGCCGGTCGCGGTGTGGGTATGAATGCAGTTTTGGAGGCAGTGAAACAGCTTCGTGGTGATTACAGGATAAACAACAGACCCGATCAGGGATGCAATTGGAATCTGTCATTCATGAAAGATAACGTTTCGCTCCCCTGCATAATAGTTGCGATTGGAGACTTCATTCTTGCCATACCGGAAAATTTTGTGGAAACCTTTATTGATTTTAACAAGACAAAATCACTTACAATAAACCGGAAACCGGCATATCCATATAACGGCAAACCTGTTTCATTAATCGATTCACAAACGTTATTTTCGGGAATCTCCACACAGGGTGACAAAAAACATCTGAGCCTTATGATCCTGACTAATAAAACGGAAAAAAAGGGATTAATCATCAACCAGATACTCCATCATGCCGTCCAACCGATTCTTCCTCTACCCAAGCTATACAGGAATACTCCAATATACCAGGGAATAACTATTTTTAATAATGATCCCGTTCAGGTTATTAACGTGGAGAAGATGTTTTAGTCGGTCAATTACCTGGTTTTTTTTAAAAAATCGATTGTGCTTTCTAAAAATTAACGCAATAAGAACAATATTCAAGGTTATTTGTTAAACATCATTAAATATCTACAGAAAGTAACATAAAAAGTGACATAAAATACCGATTATTTATACAATCTCATTTTGAATACCGCCAAAAGCTTCTCTTTAATCACATCTATTAAATTATATTGTAATCAATGTTAACCTATATCAAATTAGTATGCACAGCTGTCTTTTGGGGTGGAACCTTTATTGCCGGTCGTGTTGTTTCCAGAAATATAGATCCCTATGCAGCGGCGTTTTTACGATTTGCCATTGCCAGCATTTTTCTGTTTATACTGGTTAATATGGTTGAGGGAAAAATGAAGCCGTTGAGTAAAAAACAGATATTTCCTGTTTTTTGTCTGGGGATGACCGGCGTCTTTTTATACAATATCTTTTTCTTTAAAGCCTTACATACTGTTGCGGCTGGTCGGGCATCACTTATTATTGCCTTAAAACCTATTATCATTAGTTTATTTTCATGGATTATTTTTAAAGAAAAAATGACGGTGATAAA
>JBFFHJ010000152.1:0-10105 GCA_041556995.1 bacterium
AATGACCGAGATATTACCGTTTTGCCCTCCCACAAAAAGGTTGAAGAAGGAATTGTGCTCGTACCGGAAGGAAAACACTTGTTTGTCGGCATGAGTGTCTATGAAAACCTGATGATGGGCGCTTTTCCAAAACCTGCTCAAAGACACATGGATAATTCTCTTGAACTGGTCTATTCACTGTTTCCTATTCTAAAAGACAGAGCCAAACAGAGAGCGGGTCTTATGAGCGGTGGAGAACAACAAATGCTGACCATCGCCCGCGCACTTATGGCAAAGCCGAAACTCATAATGTTAGATGAGCCTAGTCAGGGGTTAGCGCCAAAACTGACTATGGAAGTATTTGAAACTATTCAAAAAATGAAAAACGATATCGGTCTGACTATCCTTTTGGTGGAACAAAACGCCGATGCCTCCCTCAACGCCGCCGATTATGTTTACATCATGCATGAAGGCACGATCAAAGCTGAAGGAAAACCGGATGAGATTAAGAATTCCAAGGATATTCGAGAGGCTTTTCTGGGGATTTAGTCAATATTATAACTCACCGCCAAGCTGAATGAATAGGTTTCCCGAACAGAATCCTGGATCTCATTGGGGATTTCCGGATTCATTTGAGCTTTTCCTTTGCCGTAAGACGCCACCGCGCCAATAGTAATCATAGTTGGTCCATTAAAAAGTGAATAACCTAGCGCCATTCCAACCATATCAATTTTTTCAACACCGGTGGTAGATGAATCCGGGGCTTGATCATTGTCATAATTTGTATATAGTCCACCCCGGATGACATTTTTCTCATTTATATAATATTCAATCCCTGCCGAAAGATTAAGCACGTTAACTTTGTCTTCATCGTCAATCAAGTAATAATCTAAATCAGCGGCCACCATTACATATTGCGAAACAAACCAGGCCCATCCCATGGTTATTCCAAGCGGAGTCTTTCTAAACTCCCCTGTTTCACTAGTTTTGGAGCTCTCAATTTTAGCTTCATTAGGCGCTTTTACACTGGATTGCGCATAGGATTCCGAGTGGGTGAATATTGTTTTTTTTAATACCAACGACAGAGCAACATCTTCAGAAAACCCCCACATTAAGCCGGTTTTGATGTGATATCCAAAGTCAGCACCTTCAATATATTCATAATCCCATTCCGAAGAATCGTCTCCCTTATCCATAAGACGACTGATTTGATTATAATATTCTCGCTGGTAAACAAACAGTGATACGCCCCAGGAAAAGTTATCCGACAATTGATACGCCCATGAAGGTCCATATTTATAAGTGCGATCGTCACCTCTTCGATTCTTGGTTAAACCGTTGTCAAACACCTGATCCTGGTGAACCTCAGTTGAATCATCAATAACATAGGATAGACCGAATACGGAATTATCAACCCGTTTCATATATCCAACAAAAGTTATTAAATATCGCCACCCTTCCAACTGTTCCGATTCGGTATTAACCATATTTTTGTATTCATTGTAGACGAAATTAGTAGCATTGGAAATTCCGGTCATAGCGTCTTTTGCACCAAAAGAAAGTCCGGCGGGATTATAATACGCCCCCGAAGAATCGTCCGCCACAGCTGAATATGCACCAGCCAGGTTTGCTCCGCGATCCCCGACCAGAATTTCCTTATAGTGAGAAATATCAGCCTTTGCGCTAAATGAGAGAAGAAGAATAAACAAAGTAAGGATAAAAGAAAACGTTTTATCTGGTTTTAACATATTCATGAAATCGATCCTTATGCTTTCGTCCTTCATGCCCCGTCAAGTCATAATCATCAACTGCGGAATCGATTTTTTCTATCCTTTCCTCAATCGGGGGATGTGTTTTGGAGTTTACTTTACGTTGATCCTTAAAGATTTTTTTATTGATTTTTCTAAGATATTCCGTGTAACTTTTCCAGTCATATCCGACAGCTACTAGCGTCTGAATACTCTCGACATCTGAGTTTATTTCCAGTTTCTCGTCAATGCCCGATTCGAATAAAATTTCAACTGCCTGATCCAATAATTTATTCAGTATTTTCATACCGGATACAGCCCCACCACCAGCTGCTGTTCCAATACTGGCCAGGAATGCGTTAGATTCCCCACGGATTTTTAATTTTTTAACAACATGCCTTTGATTTATATGCGCAATTTCATGGGCCAAAACACCAGCCAACTGTGCCTCATTTTCCATAATTTCCAAGGCTCCCCTGGTAATCATGATATAACCTCCGGGGATGGCATAAGCATTGATATCCGGGGTATCAAGAACAGCAAAGAGAAATCGTATATCTGTCCTGCCGGTGCTGGCAGCTAATCCGGTGCCAACCGTGCTGACATAATCATTGGCCTTATCATTATCCCAGATTTTATATTTCCCAAGAATCCTGGCCGCAAGATTTCTGCCGAATCTGATTTCTGCAATAGTATCATCTTCAGTATAGCTGGTACTGGTTTTGTTGGCTCTTGAACGCCCTGCTTGAACAGGAAAAGCAAATAAAATCAATAATAAAATAACAAAAATTTTATTCATCTTCGGTAATAAAAAGTATAGCCTGTTCGGGGTCAACCATAACATTTTCCATTTTTGCCAATGCAACAAAGTCATGTTTTTCCCTGGCAACTAATGAGTCCTTATCTGAAACCACCAAACCTCTGGCGGCAGCAGCGCTTGTGAAAGTGGAGGCTCGTTTTCGCGCTTTAGAAGTGATGTCTACTTTTTTAAATAATAATGAAATTCGTTTCCTGGGCGGGATATCTGACAAAGCAAACTTGTGCACCCAACCTTCAGTATTTTTGTAACGGATTTTCACCCAGCTTTTATCAACTTTGAGCTTTTTTACTTCTAATCCTCTTTTTAAAACCAATAACTTTTTTGCTCCTTTTTGGGGCGTTTCTGTCATATTTACCTTAAAACTCTTCACATAAATCGTTTTCCCTACCAAAACGGTTGAAAACGAAAGAATCGCTAAGGAAATAATGAATATCAAAATAGTTCTAATTTTGAGTTTCATCATTTTTCTCCTTTCATTTGGTTGTAAAAGAATATGTACCGTCCCATGAATCGGAAGGTGGCTTTTGGCGATATTCTTTACACCTGTTAATAAAAACATCACAAACCGTATCATTTACGATTATTTCCGATAAATCCTGATAAGCTTTAATAGCTATATCCCAGTTTTTATCCCGATACGCCTTGAAGGCACTATCGGAAAGGGAGGCGATGGTTTTTGCCTTAGCTCTGGCTGATGTATCGTGCTCCGGCCCTGCCAACGGTTCGTATAACACAATCGGTTCATTCTTTCCCTTCACTCGAACCCGATCTATAATACGGCAAATAAAGTCATCGTTTAATAATTTTTTTGTGGATTCTGAAATTATTATAGAACATTCATATGACTTTGTTAGCCCCTCAATTCGTGAAGCAAGATTCACATTATCACCAATCACTGTATAATCAAGTCTTTTGACTGAACCTATATTGCCAACAATCATCGGTCCTGAGTTTATTCCAATTCCGATTTTTATTTCCGGAAGATCTTTATCTGAAAAATGCCGGTTCACTTTTTTAAGTTGACTGATCATATTCATGGCACATTGGACTGACTGTTCTGCATGGTTGTCGTCTTTTATCGGCGCTCCCCAAAAAGCCATAACAGCATCACCAATAAACTTATCCAATGTTCCATTATACTTAAATACCAGTTCGACCATTTCATGCAGATAAAAATTCAACAACTCAACTACTTTTTCAGGCTTCAAGGTTTCAGAGAATGCCGTGAATCCTCTAATATCGGAAAAAAGAACTGATAGCTCTTCTTTGGCACCAATTTCCGATGTTAATGACGACCGCGTTTCCATCACTTCAGAAAGAACGCTGGGACTAACAAATTGTGAAAACATCCTTTTGGTCTTCAAACGCTCTCTGCCTTCAGTAAATGCCATATAAATAAAAGAAGAGGCATATACCGCCAGCATTCCACCTAAAATTGGAAAAACCGCTGACATCCAGAATTGATAGAGATTGAATAATTGAAAAACTAGATACAGGTATGCAAGAATGATGGCTATTGGGATAATGCTTTTATAATAAATGTTTATGCGGCTGGTAATTAAAAATGCAACAATAAAAGCAATAAAAAAAGTAAGTATCACTTCCAACTGAAGCGGTACTCTTTTTATAAAATCCTTTTCCTTTAAATTGCTGATAATGGATGCATGTAAATACACTCCCGGAAAATTCGGACCGTATGACGTCGGCTTTAAGTCCTCAACACCCACAGCACTTGCTCCAATCAGGACGATTTTATCCTTAAATATTTCAGGGTCTAATATAAGATTCTCAAAATTTCCTTCCTGAATTTGTTGAATCGTCGAAAAAACCCCTCCGATGGATAATGTCTGGAATTCCTTTTTTGGATTCACCAGATAATCACCGTTTGGCATTAACGGGACAGCTATATCCCCCCAATTCAGATAGTTTTTTTCAATGCTAAATTGACGATCCGGATTGATATGTATCAGGGAGGCCATTGAAAGCACAGGAAAAAAATTATTCTGGTAACCTCTTAATAATTTTGTCCTTCTGAAAACGCCATCGCTATCCGGCAGAAACTCAACAATGCCTATGCCTGATATGTTTTCATACAATTCGGGAATGGGAAGATAAAAATTGTTGTTGCCGATTTCAAAAATTTTAAAATTGCCAGCTACCGTTAAGCCAAATTTTTCCACAAAAACAGACGGTAAGGGGATACCCAACTGCAAGTTCTCTTCACGACTTTCCGATTCCTTTAAAAGTTGTGCGGCATGAATAACATGTGGATTATCAATACTACTGGCAACCAGATCGATGTCATCGGCTCCCAACTCACCTTCTTCATTGCGAGCTGTTTGTGGTTCGGTAAAGAGAATATCATAAAGAACCGCTTTTGCTCCCTGTTCAGCCAGGAAAAAATTCAGTTCGGCAAATAACGATCGAGGCCAGGGCCAACGTCCAACCAACGATTTCATGGATTGAAGTGACGCTTCATCGACGAGAATAATAACAACATCATCATTACCTTTGTCCTGTCCATCGCGATTTTGAATCCTTAAATCAAGTGTCTTTTGCTCAAGAAAAGATAATAGCCCCATCTGTTCAATTAGAACAATTGTCATCACACAGAAAGCCGAAATCACAAAAGAGATAAAAATATGTTTTAGCGTTTTATTTTTCATTTTTCCACATGGATTAATTCACTGTAATTACGTTCACATTGGGATCGTCTTTTCATTCCCCGTTTTTTCCAATGTGGTTCTCAACTACCCATCTCATGATAGCAATATCTAACACATACAGGTCTTTTACTACAAGCTACTGAAAAAAACTATACTGAGAAAACAATTGGACCGTTCTGCCGTTTGTCAGTTATTTCAATCTGCATCTGTAACCCAGGATGACAGCAGGCAGGACATTTTCATGCAGTGGTCATGTTTTAAATTTGGTGCTCTTTCTAATATGACAAATGTCCTATAGAATAGACAAACAATCAACTATATTTTGAGTCATAGGAGAAATACCATGATAAATGTAAAAAATAAGAATCGTATTGCTAATTATATAGAAACATTTGATCTGGGTGAAGTGTTCAATCCTGATTTAATTGAGCATATGAGTATAATGATTTTCGAAAAAGGCGAATCCATCTGCAAGCTTAAAGAGTCATTGGAGTATTTCTACCTATTGGTCAGTGGAAAAATAAAAATTTATGCATTTAAAGAAAACGGAAAGAAGATACTTATTCGATTTTATCGACCTTTAAACGCGATAGGAGATTTGGAGTATCTAACAGATTATTCGCCGGAAGCAATTGTCGAATCACTTGAAACGACTGAGATGCTGGCGGTCCCCATGCCGATTATTCGCCAATACACTTATGAATGCCCTGTTTTTTTACGATTTATTATCAAACAACTAAGTCAAAAACTATATACATATTCTAATACTTCATCGTTTAATCTTGCTTATACGCTGGAAAACCGACTGGCCAGTTATCTGTGGTCGCTTTCCAACTTAAGCAATACAAAACATTCTGAAGAAATACGTGTCAGTAATCTCGAAGAGATGGCTGATCTTCTTTGCACGAGTTATCGTCACCTCAATCGCATCTTAAAACAATTTGAGACAGAAGGTATTTTAACTCGCAAACGAGGACATATTCGAATAATCGATTTCGATAAACTCGATCAGTTATCTGTTGGTTTATTTGAGTAGTTTTTTAATTTTTGGAGTATAATAACAATGATACAAGGTTTATTTTACGCGCTAGCCGCTGGAGTTTTTGTCAGTTTGAACAATGTTTTTGTCTCTCGAGCCGGAGCAAAATTGGGATTTTGGGAAGCAAACACACTGGTTCACGGTATGTGTTTCCTACTGGCGTTGGTTATTTTGTTTTTAACAGGCCGGACCAATACCGGTGCATTGCGAGATCTTAACTATATTTATTTAATCGGATGTTTTTCCGGCGTAATGGTTTTATTCACCATTATGCAAGGGGTGGTAAGACTAGGGGTTATTTTCGCTGTTCCCCTTATCATTGGAGCGCAGATTTTAGGTTCAATGGTTATCAGTCGCTTTGGACTATTTGAAGAAAAAATTGTCATCCCCAGCTTTACCAACATTGTGGGATTTATTCTAGTTTTAGTCGGTGTGGTTTTATCCCAATTGCGACCATAAAAGCGATGATTCTTTTTTTAGGAAATTTTTGGTATAATTCTGCCTTCTTACTTTTTACAGAATTTTGGAAACAAAAGTTCAATATCCCCTTAATTCTCTTACGTCCCGAGAACATTGGAACCGCTTCACCGTTTGCTTCCACCGGCATTTATAATCCAGGAAGGCAACATATGGATTTGGTTACTGGGTAATTACACACAAATGATTATTGAACTTTCTGAATTTATAAAACTCCAAAATACGGTTTATTATCATCTCACCATTTTTGAACACATTTTGTATGATTGTGTGTTAGAGGATCAATAAAAAGGCTGGAAAATACCGGAAGGTGCTGCTTGAGATAAAATAATGGCCAATGAGGAATTGACAATTCTAATCACCGGCTGTATGTCAGGTCATGTAGTAAAAAACTGTTATCTTTTGATCTTGGTTCAATTGTTAAGAAAAAAACCGTGGAATTACTTCTGTTGTCAACATCGACCGATATTCATAATATAAGATTAATCAGATGTTTTTATCCAAAGTGGTCGTAAAAGGCCACCGTTGTCTCTTTGATATAATTGAGGAAGATTCATGAACACAACTAAAAGAGCATCCGTAAAAGAAATTTTCGGCTGGTCTATGTTTGATTTTGCCAATTCTTCTTATACAACCGTCATTATAACTGTTGTTTTCAGTGTGATATTTCCGAAAATTATAGTGGGAGACGGACCGGATTTCAAACAGGGAAATCTTCTCTGGAGCGTCGCACTTTCAGTTAGTTATCTGATTGTACTACTAACCGCTCCCGTACTTGGAGCCATAACCGACTACTCCGGGTCAAAAAAGCGGTTTCTATTTTTTAGTTGTCTGCTAACGAGTGTGTTTTCGGCAATGTTGTATTTTATTCATCCAGGAATGGTCGTGTTGTGTATGTTGTTTGTAATTCTTTCCAATATTGGTTTTTCCTACAGTGAGGCATTTGTCTCCAGTTTTCTTCCTTCGTTGGGGCCACCCGAGGATTTGGGAAAAATATCGGGATATGCATGGGGATTAGGTTATTTTGGTGGGCTTTTTTCTACAGCAATCGTTATCTTTGGACTTGGCCCCACTATTGTTCAGAATTTCGACAATCTCCGATTTGTAGGGCCGATTACAGGTATCTTTTTTCTTGTGGCAGCTATACCGACTTTTTTGTGGGTTAAGGAACCCAAAATGTCTGTTAAACTGGAGAGCAAAGAAAATATCGTGTTGATCGGTTTTAAGCGGATCAAACAATCACTAAAGGATTCTCGGGATTATAAAGATCTGATGATTTTACTTTTATCATTCTTTTTTGCTTACGGCGGCCTCTCCATTGTCATTTCTTTTGCTTTTATTTATGGTGATCAAGTTATTAAATGGGATCACGGCATTCAGATTCTGATGTTTATCATCACTCAAATAACTGCCGCCGCTGGCGCTTTTATCTTCGGTTTTATCCAAGATAAAATTGGAGCTCGCAACACCTATACAATAACGCTGGTGATGTGGGTAGTAACAGTTGTGCTGATTTCAGGCGCCGATACGGTAACAAATCTACTAAACAATGCATTTGGACTGAGCCTGGAAGTACAAAAAGTCTTCCTGGTGGTCGGTTCCTTTGCCGGCATGGGATTGGGCGCGACACAGTCAGCTTGCAGGGCCATGATAGGGATATTCTCTCCCAAATCAAAGTCGGGTGAGTTCTTCGGACTATGGTCAATGACCGGAAGACTGGCGTCGATTTTTGGTTTAATAGGTTTGGGATTTTTACAAGTCGCCTTGGGCTTGAAAACCGCCGTTTTGATCTGTTCCTCCTTTTTCTTTGCTGCCATTGTAATAACACTTTTTATCGATGAAGAAAGAGGCAGAATCTCAGTTCTTGCCCATGAAGGAGAATAGCGAAAGCTTAAGTCCTATGTAAAAACGTATCACATAAATCCAGCCTATTGCTCTCATAATCTCCGTTTGTTACGATAACGGCTGAATATTTAATTTTTATATGAAGCCGTTATTACTTCGAAAATTAATTTCAAGCAGTAAAAAAAATAATTTACTTTTAATATTAGCAACATGGTCAAAAGCATTGGGCTGAAAAAAGACTTCCGGGTTTATAAAAAAGAACCGGGATTAAAAGGAACATTAAAGTCATTCGTTAATCGAAAATATGAAATTAAATCGGCGGTAAAACCATTTGACGTCGACATCTCCAATGGGCAAATCATCGGTTTGTTGGGCCCAAACGGGGCAGGCAAAACCACCTTGATGAAAATGTTTACCGGCATTGTTGTTCCCAGTGGCGGTACAGTGAGTATTCTAGGGCATAATCCTTCCAAAAGAGAATATGAATTCCGAAAAAAAATCGCTCTGGTAATGGGACAAAAATCTCAATTATGGTGGGATTTACCGGCCATGGATTCCTTTCAATTACTTCAAAAATATTACGAGATCAATAACTCGGATTTTAAAAAACGGGTTGAAGAACTATCGAGCATACTGATGGTCGAAGACATATTACAGATTCATGTCCGTAAACTTTCATTGGGTGAACGTATGAAAGTAGAACTGATGTCATGCCTGTTACACAAACCGGAAATTATTTTCCTGGACGAACCCACCATCGGCTTAGATTTGATTGCCCAGAAAAACATTCGTAAATTTATTCGTGATTATCATAACCAAAATGATTGTACAATTTTGCTAACGTCTCACTACATGGCAGATGTGGAGGCTTTATGTTCACGGCTGATATTTATCAGTGATGGCGAAAAACGATTTGACGGTAAAATCACACAATTTACCGAATTATTGGGAAAAGAAAAAAGTGTTATCTTTAATTTCAACTCTTCAGTTGCCGGCAATTCATACTTGAATAACTTTGATCCCCATTGGAACGAAGATCACACCAGGGTTGAACTGCGAATTCCACACGACAGACTAAAGGAGATCACTATCAAAATTCTTCAAAACTACCCCGTTATTGAATTTAACACCGAAAAACTACCTATTGAGCGAGTAATGAAAAGCATCATGGAAAATCCTGAATTATTAAACCCCGTAATATAAAACCGTGAGCCGTAAATGATAAGTAAATGGTTCCATACAATCAGAGTTCACTGGTCCAACCTACTGGTGTATAAAACTAATTTTATCCTTATGGTTATCGGTCCGGTAGTGGTGTTTTTCTTTGTCAAAATCAGTCTTTGGTATAGTGTTTTCCAGGGAGATTATACAAAAACCATCGGCGATTATAAGCTATCGACCATGCTAACATATCATTTGTGGTCCATGATCGTCACCTTGATCAGTAAATCGTTTAACTCTTCCAAATTATCCGAAGATATTCGATTAGGTAAAATTTCGACTTATCTGATTTATCCCTTCAGTCTATGGG
>JBFFHJ010000153.1:0-10050 GCA_041556995.1 bacterium
CCGTAAAGCGTGATAAAACCGGGAGCGCCGGGGCTTCTGTTCTCCAGGGTGGTGATCCCGTTTAAAAACCGGGTGACGTTGCCGACAGTATCGATAAAGTTCATAAGCTTTCCTCCTGTTCTTGGATTTTTTTCTGTTCTTGGATTTTCTGTAATTTTGCCGCCTCTTTCTTTTCCAGGTACAATTTGACGGTAGCAATATTATTTTTGGCGTATTCCATTGTTTCAATCTCCTGCTTTGTAAGCTTCTCGCCGCGCTCTTTTTTTGCTTCCAGTCCTTTAAAAATATCCAGACGCCAATCTTCCGGCTCTTTTTCGTCTTCATCATTATACAAAAGAGCGCTCTTTTGGGGCGGGATTTCAATTAGAGCCTCATTGATATTGGCGGGCTGATACTCCACCGTTCGGCTATTAATCTCTTCCAAAATCTCAGCCTCTTTCTCCGGCAGCCCCTCATCTTTCTTCTCGATAATCTTGCGGTAGACATTGCCATGCTCTTCGGTTATACGCCTGGCGGTTTCTGCGGCGTTATCAAGCAAGGTATGTATCTGTTTTTTCTGCTTGTTTCTGATCTCATTGACCGTGTCCGTATCAATGGCTTTATCGGTGGCGGCGAACAGATATTTACCTTCACGGGAAAAGACATAGACTTTCCCTAAATCCACTCCGTCCGATTTTAAAACAACCTCTTCGCCGATATAATCGATCATCTCGGAAGCGGTAAAGACTTTCTCCATGCCGTCTTCTTTGAATTTGATACCCTTGGAGGTAACGATCGAATCCCTATGATAGAGCAGCAATATATCGAGCGTTTCTCTACAGGGTCTTCGGATGGTGTCGGGAAGCAATTCCATGTGTTTTTCATAAGGAGAGCAGCCCAGGGCGCTGTGCTTGGTATCCCTGTAAACCCTTAAATACTGCTGGGTGGCTTCCGCCAACTGTGTCCCGGTTAAAGCGACCCGGAACAATTCCTGGTCCGCTTTTTCTTTATCGCCGGCTTTTTCCAACTCCTTGCGACGTTCGTAAGAAACACGTTCCCTGATCTTTTGAGCTTCCGCCACGTTATGGCCGATATACCCCGGCAAGGTCTCGAAAAAATCTCGGGAGACGGTCCCGAAATACCGTTCGATAAACGGTTTCTGCTCACCGCTGTAAGGTTCCGCTGGCATTTTCATGATTTCCAGCTCCTTGACGGCCCAGTCGAAATATTTGTTTTTATATTCCGATCCCTGATCAAACCGGATACCGTCGGGGGCTCCCAGCCGAACGACCATTTGCCTGAGCAACGCGCCCACCGCCTCCTTGGTCAAGGTTTTGGTCACCACGACCTCGACCCACCTGGAAGCCACATCAATACCGGCTTGCAGGTGATACCGCCCGTCCAGGCACATCACGTCGATTTTATGGCCGTCAAATTCCCAGACCTTGTTCAGCCCCAGGTTCTTCCAGTCGTGCATATTTCCAAAGGCTACCTGGTACTTGTTTTTCCATTCGCCCACGCCTTTCATCAGCGCGGTCATATATTGGGGATATTCCTTCTTTTTTCGTCTCAGCCACTCTTTTACAGTCGACTCGCAAACCCGATTGTCGGGAAAGTGAAAATTGACAAACTCATGGAGACGACAAGGCCTGGTTTCCCCCATATAAAGATGCCCGTACAACTTCCCTTCCATCTCCGGGGTGATCTTGCGGGGCCTGCCGGCTCGGAATCGCTTGTCAGCCAGGCCGGACATACCGCCGATCTTTTTCATTTTTCCCCAGTGCTGCAAGGTGCGGATAGAAGGAACGTCCGTGCGTCCTTCCATCTTCAGCCTGTTCAATATTTTCTCGATTTCGGGGATCTGCATGGACTTTTTGTGTTTACTGTACCACTCGATCCATTCCGCCTTTTTAAGTCCGGTTTTTATCACCTTTTCGGTCAGGCGCTCGACAGGGATCTCTTTGATGACAGGAAGGGAGGGCGCGGAGGTTTCGCCCTCCCGAAGGTGAGCAGGCACGTCGGGAAGAGTTCGCGCATCCTCACCTATTAGTTTGATTATTCGCGGAGTGAGAACGGTTCTCACCTTTTCGTCGAGATCCTTGGCCATGCCGATCCGTCTCAAGAGTTCGCCCTGGCAGGTCTCGGCGATCTTGAGTTGGATTTTTTGAGGAAGGGTTCGGAAAGGGTAAAAATTGGTAAGACTTCCTCCTCCAATCTGTTTTTTATAATGTGCCCAATTTTGGCGTTTGGCTTTTTTTAGCAGGCTGTTTGGATGAACACCGCCCAACGCCTCGGCAATCTCCTTAATTGTAAGATCTAGGTCGGCAGTCATAATCTACCCCCCCCCGGTTCCCAGACCATCAAAGTCGTTATCTACCCCTAAAAAACGGTCTTTATCGGAAATGTTGGTTTTTTCGTTTGTTGCCGCCAGTTTTTGAATTGTCCCGCCGTTTCTTAAATAATCGGCCACCGCGTCCGATACGTATTCTCTGTCAGGATTAAAAGACTGACGCCTGGGAATCGCCTGTTCTTTCCATTGTTTATTAATGGTGGCTTTGCCTCGTTTCATTAGACTTCTCCCTGGTCGATGTGCCGGGCGTGTTCGGTTTTATAAAACCGTTTTTCGGTTTTTCCGTCCCTATACATCCATAACAATACCGGCATTTGGCTTTCCCTCGACTCGATGCATCGTCCCACCGCCGCGATCGTGTTATCGAACGTGTCCACGATGACGATCACGTCCTTCCTGGAATCTTCCATCTCTTCCCAGTCAAAACCGGACATGTCGTTGATCGCTTCGGCCAGGTCCTTATACCAATCCACTTCGAAATAATCGCCTTCCGGCTGCCGGATATAACTGAGTTGGTCAGCCCGGTACCGGTATTCGTTTTCTATTGTCATAAGCAACTCTCCGTTGAGATTTCCCCCGTCGGCTGATATAAAAGAACTTTCGCGAATATCAATCAACCAGCCAACGGAGGAAAAAATGAATTACTATAAAGTGTATTTAGACGGCGGACACATAATTGAACATGAAGCGGAAAGCTATAAAAAAGAGATTTCAGATGTATTTGGGGAAACTCTCTCTTTTGAACCGCCATGGAGAGAAACGATTATTTTCTCAAAAATTGTCGCCTTAAAAACAACACTTGAAGATGATCGAAAACCAGCGCGCCCTTTTACAATGAAAGGGATTTAATGTTGTAAATCATTACTTATTTAACCCGCTTTTTTCCACACCCTGGGCAGTAGTCTGGCGGTATTGGCATCTCCAAAGTTTGTATTAGGGTTCCACATCGCTTACAGCGTACCAGGGTTTCCCTTAAGTCTTTTCCGCAATTCGTACAAAACCGATGATGATTAGTTACAGCGCACCCACATTCGCATAATAAAGTCTGATCATAGATAAAAAATGAAGCCATTTTATTCCTTATATATAAGTTAATTAACCACCTTTCTCATTTTTACCAATGTCGGCTGTTTGTTCCCGGAAGCGGACACCGACTTTTTCCGCCTTTTGATCCGCCGCTTTTCGCCCCGCCATAAAATACCGAAGCTGTAAGCGAACACCAGGTTGGTGGTCTGCAAGGCAAAACGCATAAACACTGTCATAACCAGCACCGATAAAACCGCCCAAGGCGAGTTCGTTTCCTTTTTCAACTCCTCTTTGTATTGCCGGTTGCTTTCTTTTTGTTGCTTGATGGCCAGGGCTGTATTAATTTTTTGCCCCTTAACCGCCTCCAGGGCCGCCTGGTTTTGTTTATGTTCAGCCTCCAAAAAAACGACGAGTTTGTGATGTTGCTTGATCCGGTGATATTCCTTCAACATCGGCACTATCAGGTTGAATGAAGCGCCTGCCAGTACCGAGACAAATAAAAACACCATAATGGTCTTAACAACCCGGTTTAATCCTTTGCGCCCTTGAAAATGAGCGGCTGCGGCAATCGCCAAAAAAACCTCCAGCAAACCGGCGGCGAAATATCCTTTATATTCCGCTCCCGGATACCAGGAGGTGAAAAAATGCCCGCTCTCGCTGATAATAAAAGCCGAGGCCGAAACCACGGCGCAACCCAAGCCGGCTAAAATCAATGTCGATGAGTTGATTCCCGAAATGATCTGTTTCATGCCTTACCTCCGTTTTAGTTTTAAACAGCTTCCCTTAAACCGATCTCCAAATTCGCCCTCGCGTCGTTCCAAGCTTCCTTCCCGCTTTCTCCCTCCCCCAGTGGCCGGCTTAATATCCCCGGAGCTACAATGTAATATCGAACCGCCGACTTTGTGACGCCCTTGATCCGGCTCTCGATCAACCGGATGATTAAACGCGCCTGGGGGATTCTCCGGGTGACAGTTGATTTATTGACTTGGACTATCATCTGAGCCATTTTTATCAAACTTGGTTCCCTCGTGTTCCGTCATAAAAACTTCCAGGTCCCTGGCCAAGCCAAGATACGCCTTGCCGTTGAGGGCTCTCGACACCATCGAGGAATCATAAGGAACCCCGTGTTTCGCTATGCCGTAAGCGTCGGCCAACTCCTTGACGCCCCATCCTCGGCGAATCCTCAACGTTTGCAGTCGGTGGCGTTCCCGCTCCGTTCTAAGCTCTTGTTCCAGTTCAAAATTAATAGCCTCTTGAGTTGCTTGACCCATCTTAGCCTCCTGTTGTATTCTGTTTCTTTCCTGTGTCAAAATCGTTGGATTTTGGATTTTTGATGTGTTTTTTATTCATATTGGCTTACTCAGTTATACGTGTCAAGTAATTTTTGATAACTTATGGAAATATTTTGTATGCTATTGAAATATTAATGTTTTTAACTATAGTTTTAATACCAAAAAATGGCTTACAATATGACTTACTTAGCAGATAATAAAAGGCTTACTCAAAAAGTGTTTGCATTGGGATGTTATTCAAAGAAACACTCGATATCTTTAAATAAAAAAGCTGTTAGGCAAAAATGGAGTTATTTCACCGATAATTCAGGTAGTGGTACCCCTACAAAACTCTACCCCCTGGACATGCTACCGAATGAAATACAGATCGCCTGGGCGCAATGGGATGAATATCAATATAATGAGGCAAGAATTAAGGAGGAATTAAAAGGAGAGAAAAGCGAAACTCACAGGATACCGCCGCCGATTACCAAAGATCAGGCTAAAATAGCCCTCGCCTGGCCGGAAAGAACTACCTGGTTTAAAGAATGGCCGCCCGGTCACCGCCCTAAAACAGGGGCAAAGGTATATGACGGCAAATCAAAAGGGTTATGTCCACAGGCTAGAAAAATCCTTTTGGAGCGATTTTCTGGCCTTGATCATGTCACCCCATTGAATAAGATCAGCGAAGCTCAAACAGACCCACCTGTTTCACAAGCTACCAGATCGGCGGATGACCAACTGATTCAGATGCTTCATCAACAGATCGATGATTTACAAAAGGAAAATCGCATCCTAAAAAGCCAGAATACCGAACTTAAGCAGGATAAAGCCGACCTAAGAGCTGATAAAGAAGGATTAAGAGAGGAAATTAATTTTTTAAAGGAGGAAATTGAATATTTAAAAAGAGAGATGGATCAGCCTAAAAGAAGCCAAAATTCCGCTTAATCACAGGATCTATGCAAAGAAAAAACCGGGAATATCCAATAATATCAAAAAGTTGTCAAATGTTTTAACTTTGTACCGTTAATGCGAAACGGACATCACGTATCTCACTATAATAATTGATCTTCCGCAGTAGAAAAATCCTTAACTATCTGTCGTTAAAAAAGATTCCAAACAGAACGACCAAAAAATTCCACCACTCTAACATTCAACCACCCAAACACACACTTTTAAATGCAAACAATTTTTGCCTACCAACTCAAAACCTACCGATTTCACGCAAAATATTTTTTTTCAATATTTTTAACCAAAATCCTCAGCAACCTCAAGATTGACATACCTTTACAAACAATCCAAACTTTAATCAAATACGCAACCTATTTTCACCTCTTACACTGAGATAAAAAAGACTAATATGCTGCTGATCGGTCAGCTACAATGTTTACTCCAAAGATGTGGGGGAGACATTGTATGAGATGCTGGAAATAGAGCTATGCGCAATTATCAGTGAATCTAATCCTGACGACCCAGTAGCGAAATTGTTAAGGCAGTAGCACAACCCAGTCTCATTGCTAGGGAAAGAATAAACTGTCAGGAAGCGTCATATTATTCTGAAAGGAAGGTTTGGTAATAGAGAATAAAGTACTGAAAAAATTTTAATTTACAAACAAAATACCGCTTACAGCCATAGGTAAAGTGGAAAAAAGAGCCCTAAGGAACCAGCGTCACTCCAGGGGGAATTGTATGATGAATTGTGCACCTTTATTGGTGCCTTCGCTTTCCGCCCACATCTTACTGTTCATTTCTGTCATATAAATGGCACTGCTATGTAATCCGTAACAATATCGATTATCCTGATCTTTAAAGTCGTGCATAAATATTTTTTCAGATTTTTTTGGGGATACCTTTACCCGTATCTTTTAATTTCAGCAGTACATGACTGTCTGTTTGTTCGAGCTTTATTGTCAGCTTCTTTTCATTTTCCGGCAGTTCCTGCATGGCTTCATCTGCGTTATCAAAGCGAACGAAGCGGCGAAAAACGTCCGTGTTAGTGCTCTTGTTGGCCGATTAAGTCTGAAGAAATGCCCGCATTTAGAGCGGCTTCAAATTGCTTTATGTCTGATGTGATAAATAAATCCGCTTGCCACTCCAATGCACAGGCAATATGCAAGGCATCCATTGCCCTTAGAACGTTTGCTTCAAGAAGTTTTATGGACTGCAATACAACTGACGGTGTAATTTGAAGAATAGTCGCATCACGGACATCATTGAGAAGCTGTTTTTTAGCCAAATTATAGTTTTCCAGTGACAAAGAACCTTCTCTCTTACGTCTATTCAAACCAGAAGTAATCTCTGGAACCAATGTTACGCACAACGCCAGTTTGGTCGCATCCTGTAATATTTGATATAATTGATCACTTCCGTTCTCTTTCACATACCTTTTAGCGAATGCAGATGAGTCGACTGCTAGTTTCACACATTCGCCTCGCGATCTTCGAGAATAGCAGATGATAAATCACTACCTTCAAGCTGCAACTGAATTCCTTTCTTCTTCCATGCTGGAGTCTTAACGGGTTTATCGGAGAAGGGAATTATTTCGGCTACCGGTTTGCCGTGGCGAACTATTACAAATGCTTCTCCATGTTCAACTTGAGTGATAAAACCAGAAGCTTTTTTACGAAAGTCAGTGAATGTAATGGTCTTCATTCTTGCCTCCTATAATAAATATGTGCATTTTAGTGTACATTTTAGAATACATGATGTCAAACCCGATTTTGCAGGCCAATACCGGAATAACCAGTGTTTCTTTTTTACACGCAGCGGCACGAAAAACATCCGTGTTAATGCGCTTGTTAGTCCTTTTTTACATCTTTTGACAAATAAAGACCATATGACCTTCAGGATATTGATCCTCTTCCATCAAAATGATTTTACATTTCATTTTTTCTATCACATCCAAATATCCTTGGTATCCAATGGTTCCATATTCAAAAAGAATACCTTCCATTTTGCCACTTGCTTCACCAGGATAAGAACCTGAGGTGAAAAGCAACACTCCTCCTGGATTTAAAAGGCTGCACATCTTTATTGTGGTTTCTTCCTGTTGCTCTCTAGGAGCGTGAAAAATACTGTCCCATGCAATTATTAAATCAAAAGTGTCTTCAATATTCCACGAAATGAAGTCGACATGAACAAAATTTACATTTGGATGCTTAAGTTATGCAAATCTTATCATTTCTGATGATATGTCAATCCCTGTTACTGTAAAGCCATGTTTTAATAACTTATCTATGGTTCTACCTGTACCTCCACAACCGAGGTCAAGAACTTTTGATTTTTCCTTTGCATATTCAATAGCTTTCTGAATGTATTTCATTCCATACTCAGGTTTCTCCATCTGAGCATTTATCCACCATTCGGCGATTTTATTATAGTTTTCTCCTGTATCCTTGGGATTCATAGTATTCTTATCTTATTTAGGCAACGAGGCTATAGAATAAGTCCTTTCAGGAGGTTTGACTTATTTCCGGTTTTACGATTTACTGAAACATTTTTAGAACGAGAGATAGTCTTCCTTTACAGTATAAATCGTATTTTTTGAATGTATAATTTTTTTTAATTTATCACATCAATACAGTAAGGGCTTCTACAGCTTCAACACTGGCATCAGTCGTTTCAGTCGATGTTTGCGACGGGTAAAATGGGTCTGAATGCACATGTTATGTGATAAATTAGGAATAATCCTTTATTGCTTTTTTCACCTCGTCCTCCAGTAAGTAAGTGATCATGCAAATTTCGTTTATCGACATATTTTCTTGATATAGGCGATATGCAACATGCTCAAGTCTTTCTCCGATTTCAACAATATTAAAATCGTAGTCATAAAAACGAATCACTCTTTGTCGCCAGGGTTGTTCAACAATTTCATGAATAAATTCAATCTCTAATTTTTTTAACTGACTGATAATAGATTCTAATTCATCTGTCTCGAAATAAAGCTCAAAATTATTTGATTTTGATAAAATTGGATTCTGATTTATCAGTTCTTTAAAATGAGATTTCTGATGAATAGCAAAATCTCCATGGAAAACAATGTTTTCACCATAATCTGATTTCACTGATTGTCCAAGTATAACTTCATAAAAATGTCTTGATCTTTCAATATTCTCAACGACGATTAAAGGACAAATATATTTCATACTTTTATTACAGTTTAAACCACATAATGCCAAGATCACCCGATTTAGGACCGCAACGAGTAAATCCGGGTGAATCTTATTATTCGACTATAATATTAGTCTGGTTTACTGATGGTTTATGTTATAGTCATTTAATATTAGATTAGCTGCTTTCACTGCTGACTTCCCTTTTCCCTGAGTAGCAACACAAGCAAATATAAATTCTCGTTCTGCCAATTTTATATGCCCAACTAACCAACCTACACTATCTGTTCCACCTGTTTTTGTGCTCAATATGGCTTTGGGCCCCCATTTAAGGATAAACTTATTTTCCCCCAATGCATTGGAGAGAATTCCTTTTTTTTGGACTATAGAATCTTTCACTATTTTGAGATTTTTGTCCTGAACGTTCAATTCATTTTTATATATTTTTTTCAAAAAGGCTATTTGCTCATTGGCCGAAATTTTCAATTCTCCATTCAACCAGAATATATGTTCTTGTCTTCTGAGAGGATGTTCTCGGTCCATAAAATACTGATTTCCATATTCAAACTCTTTAAGATATCGATGCATATTACTAGTGCCTACTTTCGCGGCCAATTTTATAAAATATGGAACAACCGAATATTTCATGGCGGAATAAAGTGTATGATCCTGATTCCAGTATTTGGTCCAATAATGAAACCCGTCCCAAGGAACAAGTTGATTTGGGTCTTTAATTGCTCCGGTTTCTAACCCAATCAAAGAATGAGGAATCTTAAAAGTAGAGGCGGGAGAGTATCTTTTATTACAATCACTGTTAGAGACTTTAAAGTAATTTTGAGTATATAATTCATGCATTACAAAACACCCCTTATTTTCCCCAAAATATATATTAGGGTCGTATTGTGTCGCGGCATTAGCAAGGGAATAGGAAAGTAGAAATGTTAAAATGAATGAATAGGATTTCATAAGTTCTCGTTCAAAATGATTTTAGTAGGTGACGAAAATCTGTATGACTTAAATGTATAAGATTATATGGAGTGACCGATAAAACAGCGGACTTATTCCAATAGAAAATTTGGGTGGTTGCACAATCCTGGAATGTATACGGAATCGGTTTTTCCATATAATCCCTGTTGAACGGAACTATATGGAATGTTTGTCCGTTATGGAAATAGTAAGGCTTTTTGGAAAATCTGTAAAAACATTTTTGAGGGAATCAGATCGAAATGCTGATAACTTTGAGTATGCAAAGGATTTAAGCGATGATTTTTAATGAAAAATGGATGACGATTTCCAGTTGTTTTTTCGATTGAGC
>JBFFHJ010000154.1:0-9963 GCA_041556995.1 bacterium
AACAAGAATTCTATCACAATTTTCGCAGTTTCAAGAATACCGCGACTTATCGAATAATTATGTCAAGGTTTAGAAGATCCTTTAAAATTAAGCTTCCGAAAGCAGCATAGCCGTGGAGAACTCTAAACTGTCAAGATATTAAATAAACCAGTCCTTTTTCTAATCACCTTCAAAATTCTGTTTACCTTTCTGATGAAGATCGAATAGCTCAAGCACAAACTCTGCGGACTTGATCAAGTCAGATTTAACCCAATAGCAGGCTCGCTCCGGGTCTTTTTGCTTCATTGCATCCACGATCTGTTCATGGAAATCAATACCAATAGTCGGATGTGAGGTCAAAGATTGTCGAAACATAATATGGTAATAAGGGCTAACACGATCCCACAGATGATTAATCATCTCCAGCAGAATCTGAGAATCAGCATCCTGATAAGCCAACAGGTGAAATTCACGATTGGAAAGCAAAAGGCTATCCGATAAGTTAAGCTCTCTAACTCTGGCAAACTCCCTGTGAGCCCTTTCTAAATGCAAAATGGTTATTTCTCTAACCTTGGTTGCCGCTTTTGCGATTGCTTCACATTCAAGTATCAAGCGTAAATCGAGGATATCCTTTAAATTCTTGCGGGACAATTCATTTACAACGCTTCCCCATTTAGGACGGGTCATGATAAACCCTCGTGCCTCCAATCTACCCATAGCTTCACGGACAGGAATTCGACTGACATCCATTTGACGCGCTATCTCTTCAGTTGAAAGCTTTTTCCCAGGAGGAAGCTGTCCTGTAATGATGGCACGTTCTAATTCGAGATAGACTGCTTCCTGGCGCGTTCTTACATTGATTTTGGATAAAACTCTGTCCGAGTTGTTTACTAATGTTTGTCTATGATGAGGCGGCCGTGAATTACCAGATTTGTTTGCAGCTGCCCGTAAGGCACGAATGCCACTATACTGGGTAAGATTCGATTCCTTAAGCCATTGACGTATAAGTCTGGATACACTTGTTAATGAAAGGGGTCTGTTACCCTTTGCTGATTTAAACAAGTAGTCGTTATTCTCAGAGTAATTGTCGATTAGTAGTCGATCCAGGCAACGCTTCATCTCTGTAGTCAGATTTGCCTGTTTTTTAAACTCTTTTTTAATATGAACCGGCAAAGGATCGCCAACTTTTAAATCTATCATATCGGCAATTGTCAATTGCAGTAAGTGTTCAATTTTTACACCTGGCAGCATTGACATTTCAAACAATAATTGATTTCGAGGGTCCTTCTTCAATAAAAGCCTAATTTTAGAAAGGTTTAAGTCCCTTTTTTCACTTTTTTGTTGGGTTTCTGGATTCATTAAATACTCCGGTTATCAGTGTCTCTTTTATATCAAACATTATTAACTTGGCATAATATGTCAAGTTAAATTAGAATTTATTTTTTATTGAATGCCAGAAAATAACAATGTATTATTAATAACAAGTATATATATTATATTAGAGATTTTGATAAAAGTTGACAAGTATGTTGGATATATAAATAATTAACTTGGCATTTATAAAAGTCTTTCAGGTCATATTTCAAACAAACAAGTTCGGAGAATCCCATGGGTGGAACGCATTCATTTATTGAAGACAAACGTAATCAGACAATTAAAATTTATGTAAATGGCGAAATAGTTCCACGAAACCAAGCCAAAGTTTCTGTGTTTGATAGCGGTTTTTTGCTTGGTGATGGCATGTGGGAGAGCTTTCGCTTGCATAAAGGAAAGCTTGCTTTCGCCAGTGAACATCTTTTTCGATTACGGGAAAATGCCAAAGCCATGGACATAAACTTAGGTATGACAGATGAGGAGATCATTCAGGCAATTTACGATACGGTTCATGCTAATGGCATGGAAACCGATGTGCACATCCGCCTGGTGTTCAGCAGGGGGATGAAATCGACCCCTTTTCAAGATCCACGGGTCAACATTGGCGGTCCTACCTTGGTCATTATTCCAGAATATAAGGTATTGTCCGACAAACAAGAACCTTTGAATCTATACACAGTATATGTAAGACGCGGTCGACCCGATTCACAGGATGCCAAGCTTCACCCTTTAAGCAAGTTAAATTGCATCCTTGCCTGTATTCAGGCAACCAAAGCAGGTGCAGATGAAGGGCTGATGCTGGATCCCGATGGCTTTGTGGCGGCGTGTAATTCAACCAGCTTTTTTATAGTTAGACAGAGCGAGGTCTGGACATCTACCGGGAAATATTGTTTGCATGGGATTACTCGTAGGAATATTATCGAGCTCTGTAAAGAGAATGCCATTCCTGTTTTTGAAAAAGATTTCTCCCTGATCGATGTTTATTCGGCAGATGAAGCATTTGTGACTGGAACCTTTGGTGGTGTTAAATCCGTTTCTACAATTGATGGCCGGACAATCGGCGAAGAATTTCCAGGAACGACGACCCAACGCTTGGGAGAATTGTATAACCAGTTGATTGAAAAGGAATGCAACTAGAAAACCTGTGTAGTTTATTTTGATATTCCTAAAGTGGAGATTCCAATGATGCAATATTTTTTCAACAAAAAAAATCTACTGGCCTTAATATTCATAATAGTTGGCTTCATATTGTTGAAGGAATCCTATACAGAACGGGGAGTTTATTACATATCTGCCGATGAACTTGGTCCCATGACATATCCACGGTATCTTCTATGGGGATGGATTAGTCTTTCCGTATTGTATCTGCTTATGCCTCCCAGGGAATTTGACTTGAGCAATGTGAAATCAAGTATGGGATCATTTACGTATGCAGTGGTGTCGATCGTTGTTTTTTACCTGCTGTTCCAGCATCTGGGACTGTTTTTTTCAACATTCATTTTTTTAATAATCTTTTTTTATATCATGGGACTTCGAAACCTGAAGAAGGTTTTATCCGTGGCTTTTTTACTTTCCTTTTCTGCTTGGATTGTATTTGAAAAGATTCTTGACATTCCAATGCCGTCGGCTATCTGGAACCAGTTTATATAAAAAAGGTATGACCATGGTTGATACTATCATCACAGCACTGCAATTATCTTTTTCGTTTCAAACTCTGCTGATGCTGGCTGTAGGGGTGTTATTCGGAGCGATTGTTGGAGCTTTACCCGGACTTGGAACAGCAGTAGCCATAACAGTTTGCCTACCCTTTACTTTGAGTATGGATCATGTTCCTGCGATTGCTTTGTTGTTGGGGGTTTATGCATCATCAGTCTATGGTGGATCAATCTCTGCAGTACTGCTCAACACTCCTGGAACGCCCCAATCTGCAGCTACTGGAATGGATGGATATCCCATGGCGAAAGCAGGCAATGCCAGCAAGGCACTAGGATGGGTTACCGCTTCTTCAATTATCGGAGGTTTGATTTCGTGCCTGGTTTTAATTTTAGCCGCTCCACAACTAGCCCGGATATCAGTAAAATATGGCGGTCCTCTGGAAATCTGCGGATTGATATGTATGGGCCTGGCCTGCATTAGCAGTTTATCGGAGGGGAACCAGATTAAAGGCATGCTGATGGGAATTCTGGGATTGTTTATTGCGACGGTGGGGTCAGATCCCTTAAGTGGAGAAATCCGATTTACTTTTGAAACTGACAATCTGGTCGCAGGTATTGCGCTTATGCCAGTTGTCGTTGGAATTTATCCCTTGGCCGAGGTATTTTTCAGAATTTATGAGCTGAAAACGTCGCAGGACGTCGAAGCAATTAAATGTACCAAGATTAAATTTCCACTTCTAAAAGAATGGAAAGGTAGATTGTGGAATCTGTGTCGTTCCTCGATGATTGGAGTTGGGTTAGGGTGCTTGCCTGGTACAGGCGCCACTGCATCCACTTTCATTGCCTACACGGTTGCGAAACGCTCTTCAAAAACAGGGAATAATTTTGGGAAAGGAGAGCCTGATGGACTGATAGCAGCAGAGTCATCTAATAACGCAGTTACGGGTGGCGCTTTGGTACCGACGCTTGCATTGGGAATTCCAGGTGAGCCTGTTGCAGCGTTGATGTTGGCCACAATGACACTTCATAATATTACGCCTGGAGTTCGCTTGATGACGGACCATCCTGATGTTGTCTATTCGGCATTTATCAATCTGATCCTGGCAAATTTACTCCTAATTCCTGCCGCAATATTAACTGTTCGCTGTTTCGGGTACATTATAAAACTGTCTCCACCGGTTTTGCTTGGGCTGGTGGTTCTCTGTTCGGTAATCGGTGTTTATTTACCACGAGGAAATTTATTCGATATTCCGGTTGCATTAGTGATCGGTATTATCGCTTTTGGGTTGCGCATTGGCGGTTTTCCAATCACCCCTCTTATTATAGGGTATGTATTGGGACCGCAACTGGAATATCGAATTGGCCAAGCCGCTGTTTATAAAGGAGATCTGTCTCTTCATTCTTATATCAGTACTTCACCCATCGCAATTGTGTTGTTCACAGTGGCTTTTCTGTTTTTAACTTTGCCAATGGTAAGTCCGTTGTTGAAAAACATCAGAAAGCACAAATCGATGGATTACAATCTTTAGCAACCGCAGCAGTCACAAAATGCTGGATTATAAAAACAAACATGGTTCAGTATGTGAATCAATGATTTTTAAATGGAGATTATCATGTTTAAAAAAACTATACAGATTTTGATTATAGCATTAACAGGAATATTGATGTCATCTCATTCAGCCTTTTGTGCAAGTTTTCCAGAGAAACCGATCAAAATCATCGTACCTTTCAATGCGGGGGGTGAGACTGACATCAGCGCTCGTTTGTTGGCTGCTGAAATGGAAAAAATATTTGATGAAAAAGTGGTTGTACAAAACATAGCAGGTGCATCAGGAATGATCGGATGTAAAGCAATGCTTTCCGCTAGGCCGGATGGATATACCTTGGGAGTTATTCCCTCAGGCCCTTTGGCAATGCATCCACATATGAGAAAAATTCCTTATACTATCGATGATTTCGCTTATATAGGTAGAATCATTAATTCTCCATACCTTGTTTTTACAGATAAGAATTCACCATGGAATAATATCGCAGCTATGGTTTCTGATATGAAAGCTAAACCTAATGACTATTACTGGGCATCATCCGGTGCGGGTAGTGTTCCCTTCTTTGCTATGAAAGAGTTTGCAGCAGCGTTTGGTGTAAAGGTAAGACATGTGCCTTTTAATGACGACACCGGAGCTTTTCAGGCTATTGCTGGTAAAAGGGCCCATGTTTATACAACAACTGCAGGCGCTTTAACCAAATTTGATGTCAAGGCACTTGCACTACTTGATAAGGAAAGAAGTCCTTTGCTCAGTGATCTTCCCTCTATTTCTGAGTCGGGAAAAGATGTTTTTTACAGTCAATGGATGGTACTTGTTGCCACTAAAAATGTTCCCAAAAATATCTTAAATATTATCAGCAGTGCCATGGAAAAAGCCTCTCAGTCTTCCAGTTTTGTTGAAAAGCTACGTCGACTGAGTCTGGCCCCTGGATATCTTCCTCCAGAGGAAACAACCCGGTTTGTAAAAGAAGAATCGGATAAAAATGGTAAGAATATTAGGTCTTTGATGGAAAAGAAGAACTAAAATCCGTTCAATCGATCCTATTTCAGGATCGTGGGTAAAACAGGGGGCAAGGATTTTGTGTTTGTACTTCCTCCCTGATTTCTTGTGGAATAATGATTTGATATTTTGGTGAAACAGTTACTGTTATCATGTTAAAGCTCAATCGATAAGGCTTTTGTTTAACAGCAAATTGATCGATGGATGATGTGAATGCAATGAAAATATTTGGTGTTTCGAACACCAGCTTGAGTCCGACAAATACCGTTGCATGCAACGGTATTTGTCGGACTCAAAACATAATTTTAGTGATTTTATGCAATAAACCGCTATCAATATTATTCCTTATTTAGGATTGTCCGAAGCCTTGATAAGATTGAGAAGCATCCATTTAACCTCTATATTTTTTATAACGAAGTTCAAACTTTCGGATGTATATAGGTCGCTCTTTTCTACGCAAGCCAGCCCCAGAGCGACGAAGTAGCGGCGAGTGTGGTCGGTCTTCAACCTTTTTTTATCGGGTTTTTAGACGATGTTTGACGCTTTTGTTTTTTGAATCGTCGCTTCTTTTGGTACGATTCCAGCTCCCGAAAAGATACTATCTTTCTATTTCGATATTTCTCATACTTATTTATAAATTCTTGCGTATTGTTGAATGGACCGGCAATATAACCTGGCCGTTTTGAGTCAGCAAAATAAAAGTGTTTCCCGTCACGTTTGAAACTCGCAAGCCAATGTAATCGCAACGTATTTCCAGAAATTTGAATTGGATCAAATTGAATCATCAAATATTTTGGTTCGCTATGCGGATCTATCCGTTTTAATGTCTCAACGGCAAAACGGGATAAGTCGACGCATACACCCATCTTATGAGTAAAGAATTCGGAAGGGTGGTATATCGATGATGGTACATTCTTTACTCTTTGGGTTTCAGAAAGTTGTACGGCCCGAGTCTTGTTGTATGAGAAATTGGCAGCAATCCATTTATTGATGTCTTCTGGGGTTTTCCAGATTTGTAAGACTTGCTCATATGAGTCTGCTGATTTGAATTGTATCGTAGAATTACGTGAATACTCCGGGGCATCTGAAGAAGACTCTGCACCATAAAGATTGTTAGCAAAACATAACAGTATGATAAGCGAAAAAATAGGTATTTTTTTTTCATTCGTTACTTCTTCTTTAAACAAGTAGTGATTATCCTCAGAGCGATTGTCGATTAGCAACCAGTCCAGGCCGCTTTATCTCTGTGATCAGATTTATCTTTTTTTAAATTCATTTTTGATTTGAACCGGCAAAGGATCGCCAACTTTTAAATTGATCATATCGGCAATTGTCAATTGCAGCAAATGTTCAATTTTTACACCTGGCAGTATTGACACATCAATTAATCCGGGGTTTTTTCAAAAAAATTGTCTTCTTATATCGAATATCCAGCTACAAAATATTTTTGCATCAAACTTTAGATTTTATTGACTTATCTGATTGAATGTTATATGATTAAATAAAAAAAAACGTCATAAAGATCAATGGCATCAATAATGTTTGACTGACTGTTATATATTCCAATCATTCCAATCATCTCTATTATTTTTAGTCCAGTAATTTCCAGAAAACAAGCTTTGGCAATTTGAGTATTAACTCAAGATAAGAATCGTCCGACCTTTTTGGTTGAGGCAATTGAAAACGGGATCAAACCTTTGAACAGGAAACTTCCCTCCAAAGAAGCTTAATTGATAAAAATAACAATGAGATGCAAAAATTATCGGACTCCGCGAGTCTCGTGAATACAGCGAGAATAGATCCCGACAAAACATTATCTTTTGCAACTTTTTTCCTGGATGAGCAGGAATTTGCCATTGACGTTTCCAGAGTGAGGGAAGCCGTTGTAATCCCGGATAACATCACAAGTATTCCTTCCTGTCTTAACTTTGTTGAAGGCATTTTCAACTTGAGGGGGTGTATCCTTCCGGTTTTGAACCTAAAAAAGAGATTTCAGCTCGACACTGAAGCCGCACCAATTAAAAACAGCAGTATCGCCATTACCGCTTGTCGACAAAAAATGTTCGGACTTCTATTTGACCGCATCAGTGAGATTATTCGTGTTAAACAGGTCGAGATTCATCTTCTGGACAAAGAGATTCAATCGGACGATGTAGTGATTGATGGTCTTATAAAACTGAATGACGGTGAACGAATCATTCAGATCATCAATCCCGATTCACTCATTTCTGTGTTGGATGATGAGGACACCTCCCGCAAATTGGATGACATGGGGCTTATAGAGGAAGATAATTACCGACGTTATCTCAGGAAAACTGAAATGATGCAATGCATCACTTTTTTTATAAACGGCCAGGAATTAGCTGTTGACATCAACAGAATTCGTGAAATCATCATAGTTCCGAAAATTCATAGTCGAATTAAAGTGGAAGACTATATTAAAGGAATATTTTCATTTCGAGGAGAATACGTTGCGGCAATCGACCTTGGCAAACTTATGGGATCACAAGAAAAACCGGTGAGCGATGAAAGCAGAATGATCATTTTGGGAGGTGAGATGAATAATTGTGGAATCCTGGTCGATTCAATCAATGACATTTTAAACATCGAGCAGCAGGCCATATTGCCAATACCCTCAATCGATGATGATAATCTTTGTCAAGGCGCTTTTACCGGTATCATACAGATATCCGAAACACGGAATGTAATATATACTGATTTGGAACACCTGTTTAGAGATGATGTAAAAAAACAAATAAGAGGATGTATCAGCATCAATCAAACCGAAGAAGATGAACAACACGTAATTGCCGGCAAAACAAGGGGACGACAGCGGGATGTGTGTTCCGATGAGGTTTTTATTACATTTCGTCTGGGCAGTGTGTTTGCAATGGAAATATCCTATATTCAAGAAATTATCAACTACACAGATAATATTATGATCCCGCCGGGAAGGACTGATTATCTGGCCGGTATTTTAAATTTAAGAGGCCTTGTCATTCCTATCATCAACCTCAGAGCTTACTATGGATTGGACGATTACCCCGATAACGCATCCAACAAGATTTTAATCGTATTCAACAAAGACAGACGAATTGGTCTTATGGTGGACGACATTAACAAAATTGTAAAACCATATGCTGAAAAATATGAAAAAATCCCGTCGATTGTGAGCGACGGTCGGGAAGAGAAGTACAGAGGCCACATTAAGGAAACAATAGAAGTTGAAAACAGGGAAGGAAAGATAGAGCCGTTTCTAGTGTTTAATTGCACTCTCCTTTTAGACAGTTTAATATTGCCGACAGTCTAATGAAAATTTCTGTAGCCGCATCGCAACATCGACCAGGGGACATGGTGCGTATTTTATCAAAATCCCTATGGAGGTCATCATGTTAACAGCAGAAAAACTCGATGTATTCATTGATCAAAACACATCATTGGCTTCACTTAATGAACCTGCTTTTGTGGTGAACGATGAGATGGTTATTCTGTTTGCCAACGATATCTTTTTAAAACGATTTGGCTTGAATAAAAAAGAGGTTATCGGAAAAATGGTGTGTGAGGAAATATGCCAATCCTCCATTTGTGGAACCAAGGATTGCCCGGTACGCAAAGCTGAAAGGACCAAAAAAAACGTGCACAACGAATATATTCTTACCAACAAAGAAAAAACCCTGTCGTTTTTCCGTTCCGAGGCGACGCCTATCCTGAATACTGAGAAATCAATCCTGGGAACCATGATGATTCTTCATGATATCACCGAACAAAAGTCAACCATTGAGAGGGTAAGGCAGCTGGAAACCGATTTTGATGCAATACCGACTCCCATTCTGGAAGTAGATACAAAATTTACTATAACCTACATTAATCCGGCTGGTGCAAACGTGGTGGACCTGTCGCCGGACGAAGCCATTGGTCAAAAATGTTATGACCTGTTCAAGACTCCCCACTGCAAGACCGACAAATGCGCTTGTGGAAGAGCCATGAAACTGGATTCCGTTATAAGTGAGGAAACCATTGCCAGGCCAAAAGATGGAGTGATTATCCCGATTAAATATACCGGTGCTCCCATCAAAGATGTAAAAGGTAACATAAAAGGAGCCGTTGAGTTTATCCTGAATATGACCGAGGAGAAAAAACAGAAACAGGAAGCGGATGAAAAAATCGAGAACCTGAACAACATTCCGACACCCATTCTGGCCGTGGATACTGATTATTCCATTACGTTTATGAACCCGGCAGGTGCAGGTGTTGTAGGACTGACACTCGAAGAAACGATCGGGAAAAAATGTTATGATCTGTTTAAAACACCACACTGCCGAACGGATAAATGTGCAGTTGGACAAGCCATGAAAACAGACTCGATTGTCACAGAAGAAACCATTGCCAGACCGAAGGAAGGAGTTATT
>JBFFHJ010000155.1:0-9829 GCA_041556995.1 bacterium
TAAATGCAGCTCATATTTTTATCTCTGATTAAACCAATGGTTTTATTGGATGAAATTCTTGTGTATTCCATATCGATAGCAGTTCTTCTTGATGCAACTCTGCCCATTCTACAACAAGGCCTCTTACCTTTGCTGGAAGAGAACCAGCGATAATATTGAGGTTTGATATATTAATCGATGCTCTATATTCATTGTATCTCACGTGAAAATGTGGTGGATTGTGTTCATCAAAATACATGGTGATAACAATTCCAAGAAATCTACTTATCTCTGGCATATCATATTCCTTTTTTTCTCCTAGAAGTTTAACCGTTGCTTTAAGTGTATACTTGATATTTAGCTTTGTCGATATTGCGGGTCCCCATAATACTGACATGAGGGGCGGCTGTGACTAACCTGACGTTTTATGATAACTTGCCATTAATGCAAAACTTAAAATTACCGCGCACGATATGCCGTCCACTCGATGTTTTTGTTCTGCTGCCCAAAAGCTTTGGATCATGCGCTAATTCGATAATTTAATATTTGAGGCGATTTATCAAGGAGTTCAAGCAAGACTTTTGTCGAACCAGTTGGTTTTCTTTTTCCTTGCTCCCACTGCCTAACCGAAGATGGGCTTACATTAAGCAATTTAGCAAAAACACTTTGGCTGAGTTTAGTTTTTTGACGTATTTTTTTAATCTGATTTGGAGTTATAGTTATTTCAGGAATAATAACCCCAAAAGCATTTAACTCCTTTACAGTAAATGAAGATTTTAAACCAGCGTCAATCATGTCTTGAACTGTTGTTCCTATCGCATCTTTAACTGATTTTTTCATGATTTCACCTCCAGATCGTATAAGACCCCTTTTGATATTGCAAACTTAAGTTCCTCTGAATCCAGCGAAATTAAATCGTTACCAAGTTTTTTCAAGTATTTTAATTCAGTTTTATCGATATTCTCTTTTTCGTTTTTTCAAAATCCATAGATGAAAATAGCTCTTTGTTTAGATTTAAAGACAATTATGGTTCTAAATCCTGAACTCTTGCCACTATGTTCTCGTTTTACACGAACTTTAAATAGGTTTCCGCCCAAATCAGATACTGACAAATCAGCATCCAAGTTCTCAATGGTATTTAGTAAATCTTGATTTGTTAGGTTTACCTTCTTAGTCCATTTTTTAAACCATTTGGTTGTGAGCTTTTTCACATATTATATGTATCACATTGTGATATATTTTGCAAGATACAATACTCAGATCGGATAGGTCGGGAGCACTACTGCTCCCTTCCCTCCTGAGAACCGTACTTGGAAGTTTCCCGCCATACAGCTCAAGCCTCTGAAAAGGTCTCCCTTGTGGGGATTCCCGCAAATTTAAAAGAATTTACTGGTTGCAAAATACGAGTAGTTTGGGAGAACTGATCGATTTCGATTATAGCGACAGTTCGCTTTACAAAAAAAGTTTTCAGTACGATAAAATTTTTGTATAATAAGTAGTTGAACTAAAACATTTTTAATAAAACAAAACAGGAGAATATAAAATGACAACAAAAAATGAATTATTAAATGCCATGGTAGGTCATGCCTCAACTAATAAATGGGATGTCGTATGCTCTTATGACGAGAAACAATTCAACAGCATGCTTCTAAAGAAATACCAGGAAGGAAAACTTGTCAAAGAGGTAACTGTAAAAATAAAAGAATGGGATGATTTTGATGAAGTTTGGGTTCACACTACCATAATTATTTCCTTAAAAGAACCATTGTTGCAATTTATTGAGGGTGAGCGATCCAGTTGTGAGTTGACCATGCCTATTGAAGGAGGTCATTACACAAAAACTAAAAAGGACAAGACGGTAGAAGGAGATATTCCTAAAGATGTCTATGATCTAATTTGCACGGTGCCTTTAGTGGCAATTAGTGGAGATATGAAAATACATGACGGTAAAAATATAATTAACTTTAATCAAAACAAAAAAGGTGATCATTACCATGTAGCTATTCATTTTCAAAATGACAAACAAACTATCTTCGATATTGAAAAGAAAACGGATATGGAAGATAAATCACCGCTAAATCAACCAGGATCTTTGGACAAAATCCTGAGTGAATTGAAGGTATATTTTCAAAAAAATATCAAGGAGCTTGAATACATTCTTTCCGGACTTAATAATCAAGAAGAAAATATCCAGGGCGAAATTTCTTTGCAGCCGAAATCATTTGTTTTCGCTGCTCAGAAGGATGGTAATAGAGGTGCTCTGAGTTTGTATATCCAGACCGAGAGTGGTAATGATCCTGGAAACAAAACACCTAGCTTTCAACCGGGAGATAACGCCGTTTCTCCAGTGCCTGAGAGTTATAGGGCAAGTCTGATATTATCAGAAAAAATATGGGAGAAATTTTTATCAAAAATTACAGATTATAAACTGGAATTTTGTGGTTTTTCCGATGGAAAGAATCAAGTAAAAGCGACACCAGTTGATGGAGATGGAAAACCAATAAAAACTTCAATCAATATAAGTCATTCAGGAGTTAGAGAACTGGCTATTGATACTGTAAATATTAATTACAGAGATTGTCCATTTTATCTTTATTTTGGTAAAGACAGGATTAATGTATCCTGGGATTTTACACAAAATATTAGTTGGAAAACATCATATGCAACTGTAGGTGGAGGTTTTACACAAAGTGGTGGAGAATTCAGGATTAACATAACAGTTAATAAGAAAGCATCCATTAGCTTAACTGATAGAGAATTGAGAATTAACTGTAGTATAAATGAGGATGATTATGCTATTGAGACAAAATGTATTGAGGGGTCCAGTTGGTTTGGTGATTATGATCTTGTTAAAAACGCACTTAAATCAGAATTAAAAAGAAAACATATTCTTAAAAGCTTTCACCTAAATTTTAAACCGCTTTATTTTTTTTACACAACCAATCTACTTTTTCCAGGAGATCAAATTATCGATATAGATACCAGAGAAGGAATTCACGTACCATATGACATAATCTTTTTTGGTGATTTAAGCTGAAAAAATTAATTCGTGTCTTATCTAAGTCTGTTGAAATAAACAGCCTATATAGCTGATATTATAGGTATTTAATAGTCTTTTAAATTGGGCCGATTCCTTAGTGGTTTCAGTATATTATGCAATCTGTTTATGCAGGCTTTTTTCTGTCTCAAATTAGGGTTGGTCATATTTTAGTCCGGATTGGGTAGGATGAGTTTTACACATCAAAAGAGAATTCCTGGAATTATAAGTGATGGGTGGAACCCATCCTACTTCATTTTTTAATTTATGGCCGAAAATAGGATCAACACTCTCAATTTTTAGGCTAAGATACCACAAAAAAATTGAAAATAGGAATGAAAGGTAAATATGAGTACAGAAAAATTGTTTGAAAATTGGGAATACCAAATAATCGAAACAAATGAAAAGGTAATAGTATTAAGTGTACTTGATGAATTTGCAATTGGCACGAATACTAATTTTGGGGAAGGCTCTTCGGAAAGGGAATATATATTTTTCACAGAAAATTTAATAATCTCTGATTTTGAAGCGAAAACCATTAGTATTTCGACTAATGAATTTTCCGCAAGTCAAGGATCAATTTGTACTTCAGGAAAAAACGGAAAAACAGACAATACTCCAAACATGGACCAACCTAAAGGAAATGATGGAGAGAATGGCGTCTCTGGTGGTAAAATTAATTTATATTACGAAACACCTCTTTTGTTAGAAGAATTTCCTTTAACTATCAAAGCGAAAGGAGGCAATGGAAGCGATGGGCAAAATAGTATAGAAGAAAATTTGGGAGGTGGAAACGGCGGAGATGGCGGAGGTGGCGGAGAAGTTACTGTTTTTTACAGTCAAACTTACTACAGATTATTCCATTATCTCTTGAAAGCTTATCAAGCGAAAAGCATTGAAGAAAAAAATGAATTCTTGGAAGATTTCTATAATCAAACAAAAGGATTAGATATTGATGTCTCAGGTGAAAAAATAGTTTCTATAGTAGATAAGTTAAAAAAAGGTCAAGAGGAAGAACAAACAGATGTTGTAAATAGTTTATTACGAGAAGTTGGGAAAGCATTAAAATTAAAAACAAGTATTTGGGAACAAGATCGTCTCCTACCTAAAATCTATAATCAAGGAGGAAATTATGGCACTTACGGAACAGGAAATCCAAATGGGAAAAATGGCGAGAGTGGGAAAGAGGGAGTAATACATTTGATTCCTTTTGCTAAGACAAGTGAGTTAGTAAAAACCCCAAAAGAAGATGGATTGTTTTGTTTTGCTCACCCAACTCAATGCTCCATGCTTCTACAAAAAGCGCAATTCCTTTATCGCGAAGCAGATCCTGTAGATAATAGAGAGGCTTTGGAACAGACTATCGATCTATTAAATCGCTTAGTCAATCGCACCAAAATATTTTCTAACCTACAAGAAGATTCAGCTTTAGCTGAAGTTTACAAGGCTAACGAAAAAAACATCGGGGCAATAAACAGTGTTGGGATTTTTAAAAATATTTATAAGACTGCTGATAGTTTACTTGGTCAAATAAGAAATGGAGATGATTACTATGGCAATAGTTATAATTTCGTACCTCTGGCTTCTTTTTCTTTTTATAGTAAAATTTTGGATAAACAGATTAATGACTTTGGAGTTATTGAAAATACTTTTTTACATTTTTTCAATGTTAACTGCGAAGAACAAGAACGGCTTCAAGACTTAAGAGCGGCGAGAAGTTATTTGAAGCAGATAAAACAAGAAGCAGATAGTCAAATAAAGAGCTTAAAAGCAAGAGTCGAAAATACGGCGAAAGAAATAGCGGCTTTACAAAATCAATATGAAGCTAAAAAAGAAATCGTTAAGCAGAAAATGGAAGAATTCAAAGATGCTATGGAAAGTAGTTGGTACTTTGACTTAAAGTCTTTGTTCTCTTCGTTAACAACTTTGGCTTTTTTAGGAGCAAGTACCACTGGCTGGGTTATCGCGGGAAGCGAAATTAGTTATAGTATTTACGAAGGAGCCAAACAAGTCACAGATGATCGAGGTGTTCCTGTGCAAAAAGATTATCTGGTTAGCAAAATAAAAGCGGTTGAAGGAGATTTGGACTCAAAAAGTCTCTCGGAACAATACAAAAAATTAGATGATGGAACAATAGAAATTGATGACCCTGGAGCTAATAAGCTAATCGCTGAGCAAAATAAAGTAAATTCCTTTCTGGAAGATTTTTATATGAAATTTCCGGATAAAACAAAAGCTCTGAAAGATGCCTTTCAAGATTATGTGAATCTTATTTTAACCCGTAATAATAAAATAATTTATTATAACTCCATGATTACGTTGATCATTAAAGATAATTGTACAATCAAAGCTTCTCAGCAGAAAAGAGAAATCCTCAACGAAGAAAATTTGCGACAATATCAGCCTATTCTCTCTGCTTTTACTACTCTCATGAGAGATCTGTACTACACTGCTCAGTCTCAAGTGATGAAGTCTTTGTATCTGACGGAAAGAGCCTTCCGTTTTTGGAGTTTGTCTGATGAGAAACCAGTAACAAAAATTCTTAACGGCAAAAAAATTCCTAATATAAACATAGCCTTATTGAAGGAAGCGCAGTCAACGATTCTTCAGTCCTATGCGAAAACAGTAGAGAATTATGGAATGAACGCGCAGGTTTTTCCAGCTAACGAAGAAAAAAATGGGGTATTTTGGCAACTTGCTAAAAGCGACGTAGATACACTCAAAGAAGAAGATGACGGTGAATACAGTGTGATGTTCCAGATACCAACAGCGACAGAGGATAGTAAAAAAGAAGAAAACGTTTTTGCTGGATTTGCTGATGTGCGTTTGACTAAAGTACGTGTTTGGATTGATGGTATCGAGACTTCAGACAATGAACTCAGTTTAACTAATACTCATACAGGCAATGAAAAAATCGTAAGCCGGAATGATGATGAATTTTCTTTTAGGCATGAGTCTAAAAAAATAAGCTTTAAGTACAATTGGAAGAATAAAGAAATTTTTGAGGATGGTGATATTGGATATAAAGATAAAGAAGCGATCTATGCTTTGGTTGGCCCTTTTACCTGGTGGCATCTTATTATTAGAAATAACGATAATAAGGGATTGGATCTTTCTAACATGACAGGAGTTCGTTTAGAGTTTTGTGGTACTAATTACGCGTTTGTCTAAAAATTAGCTTATTCAGCACAGGCTAGTTTGGGGTTGGTTATATTTTCGGCCGGATTGGGTAGGATGATGGTTGAAGTGGTACAGTGGTTATAGTGGACGGTGGAACCTTCAACCTTTTTTCCGCATCGATACTTCAGGGTGTCGTCGAATATAAAGGCCGTATCTGGTTCGCTTTCGATATCGTTCTTGTGGTAGACCTTTTTTGGCAAGCGATATCCTGAGCCTTCTCCAGGGAAGGTCCTGGCGTTTCTGTAAGACATACAACAAGCTTTTTCCGCATTTGATGAAGACGGAGATCAGTTTGCCGCAGAAGTTGGATATTGACCTGACTTCCAACAGTGGCCAGATTATAAGTGCAAACATGACTTGGAAAAGACCGTCTCCCTTTTGTTTGCGAAATTTCGAAAGTTTCAGTATTTTTGTGAAACTGAGTTGATCCATGGCTTGTTGTAGCCAATTATTCGTCAGGTTGTAGGGTTGGATTAAGTATGTTGTAACTGGAGCTGAGTTAAAAAGTTTTCTGCTTGACTTTTTCATTTTGCTACGGGGATGGTTGTTGGTATTTTTCTGATAACAATAATATCATTTCCGAAGTATTTTATTAAATTTTATCAGTGATTTACATCAATCAAGTCGTTGATAAATAATCCCAAAATGTGAGTAAAATGAGACTATTTATATTAATGATGATGAGTAGAAGATTTTTTACTACTATTGGCAAACTTCCTGATTTAACAAGGACTTGGGAACAATTTGCAGATAAGCAGAAGCCTGCCATTAAGGGATATAATTTACTTATAAGACAACCTCCGATTAGAAATTTAGTATTTGAAGGGGGCGGTCCAAGGGGACTTGCTTATATTGGCGCTATTCAAGCCTTAGAAAGGAAAGGAACTCTTAAATCAGTTGAAAACATAGGAGGCAGTTCAGCAGGAGCTATAACAGCATTAGCTTTGGGGTTAGGTTATAATTCATATGAAATTAAAGACATTGCCTTTGATGCTAGTTTAGCAGATTTTATGGATATATCTGATAACGCAAAAAATCTTAACTGGCTTCAAAAAGCTTACAAAGGCTTTATCAATATAACAAGAAAATCAGGAGAATTAGGCCGGGGATTGTATTTGGGAAAAAGTCTGCAAAAATGGGTACAGGACTGCATTCATAAAAAAATGGAAATCGCTTATATTTTTTGCTCAGGAGAAATATCGGAAAGAAAAGATTTCGTAAAAACAATGCTCGCTCATAAAGGAAGTATTACCTTTCGTGAGCTTCAAACAATACGAGAATATTTCCCAGAATTAAACATAAAAAATATTTGTTTGACTGGTACAAATTATACAGATCAAAAGCTTGAAGTTTTTAGTATTGAGAAAACTCCTGATATGCCGATAGATGTAGCTGTACGCATTTCTATGTCTATACCCTGGGCATTTAAAAGTGTTATGTATAATGGTAAAGAATATGTGGATGGAGGCTGCTTAAATAATTATCCGATGGAAATATTTGATAAGGTGCCTTATCTGCCAGAGGGACCTCACTATATCGGAGAATATGGGCAAAATTTACAAACTTTAGGAATTAGAGTAGATAATGAAACAGAAATAAAAGAAATCTTATGGAAGAATAAAAAAGGAGTGAGTTTTTTAGCAGGATTTAAAAGATCACTAGCAAAATTTTTTGTTGGCGTTGATTATATAGGGAGTGGGGATCAAATTGATAAGGATACCTACGAAAAATACCCCCATAGGACCATTCAGATTTTTGATGAAGGTCTCAAACTCCTTGACTTTAATATGGGCCAGCAAGATAAAGAAGAATTACTTCAATCAGGTAGAAATGCTTCGGAAGATTATATCGATGTCTATTTAAATGAAGATACTGCATTAAGCATTAGAGTAGATAGTCTACAGGAGCTTAAACCCTATATTAGCAAAGAAGAGATTGAGAAATTTGATGAACAATTGAAGGGAGAATTGTATGTATTGATGGAGAAAGATACGTTGATGAAAGATATTCCCTGGGATTATATTAAAGATGAAATTAATAAACAAATAAGAAAAGAAACTCAAAAAGCTCTTGAGAATAATTCCGCGTGGTTAATTGTAGATAATGGGGAAAACATTTATGACAGTTTAGATAAACATGAAATTGAGCATGGATTAAGAGAAAAAGTATACAGAATTTTAAATGATTCCTTAAATAGGGCTTTTTCTGAGATTCTGGAAAAAGAAGGTATTTCGAGAGAAAATTTTAAAAAGATTATATTTAGTGTCTTAGAGTTATCTGGAACAGATGCCCCAGTAACTAAAATAATGAGCGGGATTGTTGATGCTCCTGAAGAGGGACAAAGTAGCTACTTAGAAAATGTCATTAAAGAAACCATAGCTCAAGAAAAAATCCACTCACTTAATCAAGATGCTAATGCTATCCAAAAAGAAATTGAGAAGCAAACAAGTGAGATTGAATCCGGAAAAAGGAAACAAGAGGAATTGAATAAAAAGGCGAAAGAGTTGCAGGAAAAGATTAATACCGCATCAGAAAAGGACAAACCAGATTTGGAAAGACAAGAACAGGAAACCAATGCTCAAATTAGTGAAATTAAGCAAGAATTAGAAAGACAAGAAAAAGAAAGAGGGGATACTGAAAAAGAAAAAGAGCGCAGAGAAACTGAAAGCTGGAAAGAAGATAAAGCTAAAGAGCAAGAGGAGTATGAAAGAAAACAAAAAGAGGCGGCAGAAAAAGCTAATCAACAAGAAAAGCATATCTTTCTGCCCTGATTGACTGACGTCAGGCATATTTCAATAAAGTCGAGAAAAGATGAAGAAAAAGAACGTCCTAACATTGCCTCTGTATCAGTCAAATACAAAAAGAAATTCAAACGAACGACAGATAGTAAACATAATCTGCCTGTGGCTAAAAACATATTGAACCGTCAGTTTGATGTTAAGCGTCCGAATTCAGTCTGGTGGTCAGATATATCCTATTTATGGACCAACGAAGGATGGCTGTATTTAGCTATTGTCATCGATCTGTTTTCTCGGAATGTGTCAGGATCTCCAAAAGAAAATGGAAAATCGAAGACTGATAATACTTCAGGATCGACATAATGGACCACCACATGGAAATTATTACGCCTGGATGTAATTATGGTTTTTGAAGCCGAATATCTAACGCTATGTTTTATCAAATTGGGAAAAGAGCTTTTCAGTTCATCACCGATCTTGAACCCGACATTGGATGTATACTTAAATTGATTATTAGCCGTCTGACTTTTTCTCAATAATCGATATATCCTGTCTTTTTTCGTATGAAAGTCATCATACGAGGTTTCGAATCGAGCGTATAGAAACATGATTAATACGCAGGATATTCCCACTGCCAATCCTGCGTGCGTAAACAAACGTATCAATAAGGGCGAAAGCTTCCGCTGCCACCACATGGCGGTGATAGTTTCCCCAACCCCTTAAGGTTTGGTTTAACTTTTTCACCAATGGTGCAAGCGGAGCGCTGACGTGTTTATGGATCAGTTCAGTTATCTTTTGCTTCAGGGCGAGAACTCCCTTTTTGGCCGGTGTGATGTGCAGTACATTTCCGGTTTTTCGAAACGTTTGGCCGAGGAACGTAAATCCATCTGTTATA
>JBFFHJ010000156.1:0-9738 GCA_041556995.1 bacterium
GGCCATATTCACACCACGTTCCACTTCTCGGTCAATAAAGTCTTCCCATTTCCCCAAGTCTTTTTCTTCATCAGCTGCCTTATGCTCATTGGATGAATAGAAAAAACACCCCTTACATCGCAGGTTACACTTATTTGTAACATCATAAATAGAACTTCTTATATTCAGTTTTGAAATGGCCTTATAACGAGCATACCATTCATCATCCAGTATTGAACTAACTGTTATCATCTATTTCTCCCGACAATGTTGAACAGGAAACATCAATATTCAAGATACTATCACGTGTTGGTAAATCAAATAATTAATTAAATCAATGAATTCTGTATAAAACTTCTGCAATAAACCATTTAAAACCGAGATAATACAACCACTTTTTGTTTTGAGAAAGTGGTTGTATTATCTCGGTTTGGGAAAGCTATTTTATTTCTAATTTATAAAAGTTTGACCAGGCGGCAGTCTCATGTGATCGCAAAGGTTTTTCCCTTTTTTATAACCGGTAACCCACACAGCCAGGTATGTGTCAACATAATCCAGCCATGATTTAAAAGTCTCAGGATCTTCCGCATGCCGAAATAATCGGGCAGTTACTACCGCACTACCGGCAGCATAATGCCTGCATTCGGTACAATTCGTATCCGGAACACAACACGCAGCACTTCTGTCCCAGGTAAGATCAGCCCGATATTGCCGAAATGAACGTCCCAGACCAATATCGGTGGATGGATTCATTCGCGGGTAAGAACAGGAATAAAGGTCATGCAAGCCATATTTATGAGTATGTGCAACAGCATTATAATAAGAAAAAAGCATGTGATCAGGATATTTAGTCAAAATTTCCAGCATGATTTTTCGAGTATGGACCAACGAAGCGTCAGTGTGCGATAGATTTCCCTTGTGTCCAACCGGTGGAGAAAAAACATTGAATGTAAACCGACAATTGTTTTTAACCAAAATTTCAGCCACTTCGTTTATCTCATCAATATTCGTCCGGGTAAATGTATACACAAAAACTGCCCTGGAATCATTCTGATAATTATCGATCTGTTTCAACAGCAAATTTTTGGCATTTCTGACGTTCAAGCTGGTCTCATCATTTCCCCAAATTGAAATATGGATTTGATAGCCAATGGATTTGGGAATTTTTTTTAATCCATTGGTTGCAATAGCACCCAGAGGAATCTCTTCATAGCAGACCTGACAAAGGTCCGAAGCCAGCGAAGGTTCCGCCCCGGCTAAAACAACATAAGTGATGCCCCTTTCCTTTTCCTTTCGTATAAGTTCGCGCCAGGCTTCGGGATTTTGATTTTCATCGGCAAATTGCTTATCCCCTTCATAATAATAGCATCCCTCACATTTCATATTACATCGGTTGGATATATCGTACGTTGATTCACGTAAGAAAAAATACTGTCTCACTTTTTCCCATCGTTCTCTTATTTCAGTATCAGCTAAAATATCAGAGAACTTCCATTTTTTACGTATTCCACTTGATGTAAATGATTCGTTATTCACAAACGTCATATCCAGCTCTCCTGTCATGATTCAACCGACTAATTGGTATTCTGCTTGATTTCGTTTTCTACATACTCAGCGATACGTCGAATGGTTGTAAGCTTGGGATATTGCTCCTCATCAATTCGAATTCCATATTCATCGCGAATAATGAGTGCAACAGTGGCCAGATCCATACTGTCAATACCAACCTCATCTACCAGATCCAGATCCGCGTTGAAAGTTTCAGGGGTAACATCTTCCAACTTCAATTCGTCAATCATGATTTTAGCAATGCCAATAATTAATTGATCTGTTTTACTTTCTACTATCACATTGTTCTCCATGGCTAAATGTTTCAATAATATCGCTATCCACAAAAATTCGACAAAAAATCCTAACCATTATATTTATAATTATATTAAAAGTTTGTCAATTTTTACCTGCTTACCATTATTGCTCTTGATTGTTAATAAAAATGTTTTACAATCAATACCATTGGGATACGCTAATATACGTCAAAACAAACAATTCATAATCAGTTGATAAGGTTTTACGCCAACCGGCACTGTTTATAATAGCATAAACTCTGATCTTATCAACTAAAACAACATCTCAAACAATGTATATAACCTCAAACTTAGTTTAAAACAACGCAATTATTATTTTAACACTAAAATTCGGTATTAAAAAACACCCAAAAGAGACTCGATATGACTGAGAATAACCGTGGGAAAGTAGCCATAATAACTGGTGGAAACAGGGGCATTGGTCGAGCAATTTCCATTCGACTGGCCAAAGAGGGATATTATGTGGTTGTCAATTATCGATCCGGAGAAAAATCTGCTCTGGAAACACTTGAAATGATTAAAGAGAATGGTGATGGAGAAATTTCCCAATTCGATATTTCAGACACAACTGAAACAATCATGGCTATGGAAAAACTTTGCGATCGATTCGACAGCGTTGATGTGTTGGTTAACAACGCTGGTATTCGCAATGATCAACTGTTTATTCTCATGTCCGAAAACTTATGGGATTCAGTTGTTAATACCACTTTAAAAGGGTTTTATAATGTCACCAAACCAGTATTGAAAAAAATGTTAATAAAAAAAAGGGGAAGCATAGTATCCATTTCTTCCATGGCAGGTATTACCGGAAACAAGGGCCAAGCAAACTACTCGGCTGCAAAAGCTGGATTGATCGGCGCAAGCAAATCCATTGCAACCGAAGTTGCCCGTAAAGGCATTCGAGTTAACGTCGTTGCCCCAGGACTGATTGAAACGGAAATGCTGAAAGGTGTAAAGCTGGATTCTTTAAAGGCATCTATTCCCATGGCCAGGATCGGCCGACCCGAAGAAGTGGCCGGAGTGGTTGCTTTTCTCTGTTCGGAAGACGCATCCTATGTAACTGGCCAGGTAATTGTGGTTAACGGTGGAATTAACTAAAACTAATGAGCACATCCTCCTCCATGGCCGTGACCGCCACAGGTGTGCTGCATGGTAAATTCCACAAGACCTTTGGCCTTAAGAATTTCAATGTTTTCCTTGACAGTACCACCTTCGGCTCGGAACACTCTTATTCCGGCCAGATTCAGTTTCTGAAGAGCACCGCCACCGATACCTCCTACTACCACAATGTCCGGCGTATTTTCGTCAAACGACATCAACGGATTACAATGTCCATGTTCATGTTTCTGGTTCTTATTTCCCAGGGACATCACTTGGTCTGTATCCGAATCATATAAAATAAAACACGGTGCGGAACCAAAATGGCCGAATACAACGCTTTCAGCGCCATTATCCACCTCAACCGGAATACAAATTTTCATTTAATCTCCATTTATGTTGGTAATACCGACCATATTTCCAACAGTTACACAATTAATTATGATTTTATTTTAGAGTAAGATAAACGTTTACCCTATTCGGCCAGATCGATACATTTATAGCAATCATCACAACAAGCACCGGTGCCCAGGCATTGAATTTCGCCCCCCTCGACCCTTATTGCTTTTCCTGTTACCAGGGCTTCCGCAATCTTTTTGTGGGCTGTAGTCAATATTCGCCCTACAGTAGGACGGGACACATTCATTTTATCTGCCACGATTTCCTGGTAAAGTCCCTCCATATCAGCCAAACGAATGGCTTCAAATTCATCAGAGGTTAACCTTATTTCCTTAAGTTGACTAAAAGGAACTCCGGCCGGCTTAAACCAACCAGCTCTTGGAGTTCCAGTTACGTTTCTGGGCGATTTGGGTCTCGTCATCTCATGTCATATTCATGTTTTTGCCGCAGCAACTGCCAGGTCCAGCACATCCAGCCTGATCAGGAGATACACCGCAACAGGCTGATGCTGGCATACTAGGTTTGGCTACACCGGAAAGGGAAGAGGGTGCAGAAAGAAGTTTTTTCATATTTTGGCTTCCACAAGATCGACATTCAGGACTGCTTTTGGCCCCGATAATCAGGATCTCGCTTTTTGTTCCACAATCCTGACAACTAAATTCATATATGGGCATTCCTTACTCCTTTTACTCATATTTACCACAACCAACGTCTTTTGATCTTATCACCTGATATCGACTTTTGAATTTACCATAACCACCGAATATCTGCAATATTCCCCCTTTTTGTCTATAATTCTCTTTTTCATTACAGAGGGTTACATCGCGCCTGGTCATAAGAAAAATAGCTGTTTGTTGTTATTTTTATAACAAAGTCAATATTATAAGCATATGCTCATAAAACGTCAAGAGTCAGCTTGGGTCTCTTTTTATTTTGATCAACGGGAAGTCATTTTAACAGTAAAAATTTGAAAGACACAGGCGATGTTTGCAGCAACTTTGTTAGACCAGATCCAGGTAAAAAAACCACCCAGCAGAAGTCCAACAAATCCACCCAATGCCGACAAAATCTCTTTTTGAATAGAAAGAAAGGTTATATCGCTGAAATATATTACTAAAATACCGATAATCAATCCCAGTAGCGGAATACCAAACTGCATAAGGGAGAGTTTTAATAGCAGGTTGTCAGTTTCCGTTATTTCAACCGTATCGCCTACACCCGCGTTAACATAATTGTATGCTGTTATTTCTGAAGTGCCATCTTTACCCGGTCGGCATAAAATTCTGGCTGCACAGCTTTTACAGGATTCCGTCTGAGTTAATTTTACCAGCGCTTTGTCTCCTATAACCTTGGTAACGACACCTGATTCAATGGCCGGGTCACTCATTTAACGTTTTTTTATTGATAAGTCTTGGTGGGTTATTTTCCAACATAACAATGGCATTATTACGGCATTTAGTGGTCGGCAGTTTATCCACAATGCCGAAAAGATCGTAATTTATGGTAGCCAGATGATCTACCATTTTAATGTTTTCCTCACCGGCACCTTTTTGACAGGATTTGCAACCGTTACAGGCTTTTATACATACCTTCCGGGTGTATTTGGCTTCATCGTGACTTTTACAAAAAACGAACAGGTTACGACTAATGGGATGTACCTCAATAATACTCCTGGGACAAGCGGTCTCACAGTTTCCGCAACCAGTACATTTTTCTTCGATGATATCGGGAAGACCGTTTTCATTCATCACAATGGCATCAAACGGGCATGATTTAACACAATCACCAAATCCGAGACAACCATATCGACAAAGCTTGCCACCACCAAATGCCAAATGCGCGGCTAAACATGTTTTAATCCCCAGGTAATTACCCTTAACGGCGGTTTCGTTAATACCTCCTTTGCATAACACCCTGGCTATTTGTTTTTCCCTTTCTTCGGTTTTGACGCCCATGATATTCGAGATCTCTTCCACGCCATCTTCGGTGTTCACTGGACAACCGGATATTTTTGCATCCCCATTCACCACATGTTCTGCAAAGGCACTACAACCTGGATATCCGCAACCGCCGCAATTCACACCAGGTAGTTCCTCAAGAACCATTTCGATTCGAGGATCAACCTCAACATGAAGCTTTAAATGAGCCACAATCAAGCCAAGTGCAAACAACGCCCCCAACCCGCCCATACTCGACATAGAAATAACCAAAGAAGTGACATCCATAAACCATTACTCCAGACAAATCTGTTTTTTATATAATGTAACGCTATCAATTTATAGCCAAAACAACGATTTACAATCTACCAAATACAATCGAAGAGATCTTTATCCTGTCTTTTATGATATTCCGGCAAATCCCATAAATGCAAGCGCCAGACAACCAGCTACAATCATCGTAATACCGGCTCCGTCAAAAATCGATGGCACCTCAGCCAGTTCCAATTCTTCCCGAATACCCGCCATAATGATCAGTGCCAGTGTGAAGCCTGCGCCAGCACCGACACCAAACACCAGGCTTTCGATAAATTCATACTCTCTAAGTACGGCAAACAGAGCCAAACCCAGTATAGCACAGTTGGTGGTTATCAAAGGCAGATAGATACCCAAGGTTTCGTAAAGTGGTTTGCTGATTTTGTGGATAAACATCTCCACCAATTGTACTAGTGAAGCAATAACCAGGATAAACGAAACATACTCCAGTATCTCCAGCTTAAACGGGATAAGGATTAAGTGATAAATCAGCCAGGATACGATGGCTGTGATGGTCATCACAAAAGTGACAGCCATACCCATACTGACAGCAGAGGATATTTTTTTGGATACCCCAACAAACGGGCAGATACCGAGAAAATAAGTTAAAACGAAATTGTTGACGAGGGCAGCCGCAATAAATATTAAAATCAGTTCCATTATTTAGCTCGCTTTTCGTTTATTAAATTGACGATACCGATCAATAATCCCAGGGTGAAAAATGCTCCCGGGGGAAGAATCATTACCATCCACGGAGTAAACCAGTCGCCCATCAACTGAACATTGAAAATTGATCCGGTTCCAAACAGCTCTCGAATAGCACCTAAAACAACCAGTACAAACAAAAAACCGACTGTCATTCCTGAACTGTCAAGAACTGATCGACCCGGATTATTCTTTGAAGAAAATGCTTCCTGCCGTCCAAGAATCACGCAGTTCACAACAATCAGAGGGACATAAGGCCCCAGGGCTTTGCTGATATCCGGGAAAAAAGCAGCCATGTATCGATCGGCAATGGTCACAAAGGTGGCTATCACCACAATGAAACTAGCAATCCGTACTTGGGATGGAATGGTTTTACGAATCAGGGATATGATAAAACTGGAAGAAATCAGCACAAATCCGGTGGCCAGACTCATTGCCAGTCCGTTGATTGCCGAATTGGTTACAGCCAGAGTAGGACATAATCCCAGCAAACTGACCAATACAGGATTTTCGTCCCATAATCCCTTCAAAAATTCATAGCTGAGTGAGTTCTTCTTTCGTGCCATATTGGATTGGTGATTAGGATTTATATGATATGAATGAAACCTATGATCTTTTTCAGGTTTTTAATCATTTTTTTTATTTTGCCTTGGCAACGTAAATCTTTTTTATCTTTTTTAAGTGCTGATTCAGAATATCAACCACAGCTTTAGATGAAATAGTTGCCCCGGATATGGCCTGTATCTCTGTTGGCTTGGATGGCTCAAGATTTTTAATCACTTCAATATCGGATTCTACCTGTAATCCCTTAAATTGATTTGAGAACCATAGCGGATCGGATTTATTGGAAGGATCTTCAACGATTTTTGTCCCCAATCCCGGGGTTTCAACCTGTTCCAGAACCTTAATACCTGTTAATTCTTTGAAGTCCGGTTTTACGCCGACCATAATGGATATTCTACCTTGGAAACCGTTACCAATAACGCGGAAAGCAATACCGACCGGATTTTCCTGTTGCTTTTTTCTCCCCACAAACAACTTTGTCTGTCCCTTTTTGATCTCTTCGTAATAATCGAACTCCGGTAAAACCTCAGTAATTGCCATTTTAAGCTCTTTCTGACGGTTTTTTTCAATTTTGGGTGCCGTTACACTATCCAAAGCGGCAAGCAATCCTCCAGACAGTACTGTTATTGCGGTCAACACGATAAACATTTTCACACTGGTTGTCATTTTTTCACCTCTCCTAAAGCCTTCGGTCGCGTATAACGATTAATCAAGGGTGTCACCGAATTCATCAAGAGAATCGAATACATAACACCTTCTGGTAAGCCGCCGAAAAATCGAATGACAATCAACAGTATCCCGGCACCACAACCAAAAATCCACGAGCCTTTTGGTGTCAAAGGCGATGTTACCATGTCGGTGGCCATAAAAAAAGCACCCAGCATTAAACCACCGGATAAAAGATGAAAAATCGGGTCCGGATAAGCCGACGAATTTGCCAACCAGAAAATTCCGCCAAGAACAAAAACAGTACAAATAAAACTTACAGGGATGCGCCAGTCGGCATATTTCATAATTAACAGAAAAAGACCACCGGCAACGATAGCTATTGTACAGGTTTCCCCCAGAGAACCACCGATATTCCCGGTTAAAAGTGGAACATAGGAAGTTGATATTTTTTCAAATTTAAATTGTCCCAGGGGAGTAGCAGCACTGATGCCGTCAAATGCTTTAAAAGGCAGCACCCAAGTCGTCATAGCCACAGGAAAACTCGCCTGCAAAAACGCCCTGCCAATCAAAGCCGGATTAAATATATTATATCCCAAACCGCCAAACACTTGTTTCCCAATCGCAATAGCGAACACAGAACCAAGGGCAGCACTGAAAACCGACAATGTGGGTGGCAGGGTAAGGGCTAACAACAAACCGGTTATGGCAGCACTACCGTCTTTAATGGTAATGCCCTGCCCCTTAACAAAATTTATCACCAGTTCCGTAGCCAAAGCAGATCCCACGCAGGTCAGAATCAACCAAACCGCAGGCAGACCAAAATAATAAACAGCCAGGACTGAAGTAGGGATCAAAGCGGCAACCACTGACCACATGATCTTGGGAACACTGGCATTGTTAAAATCATGAGGTGATGACGTAATAACCAGCAGATTATGATCCGGTTTATAAAAATTATCCCTGAGATCTTTTTTTTTCTTTTTATGATCCGGTTTATAAAAATTATCCCTGAGATCTTTTTTTTTCTTTGGTTTTTCTTCCTGACCAGTTTTTAGGGAGGAATTTTCCTCCAGCTTCACTTTTTCTGATTTTTCCATATAATCTAAACAGCAGCTTTTCTCTTTAGCTCATTCACTCTGAATTTTCCAATTCGAAGCCATTGCAAAATAGGAATCCCCGAGGGACATACAAATACACAAGAACCGCATTCAATACAGTTTAAAATACCAAAACTCTCTGCTTCGTTATAAAATTCCTTCTCCACCAGCCGTGACAATCTATTGGGTAGAAGAAAAACTGGGCAGGCAGAAACACAGGAATTACAACGAATACAGGGAAATGTTTCCCGTTTCATTTCCTTGATATGGCTGGTACATACAATTCCACTGGTAGCTTTGACCACGGGTACTGAAAGGTCGAACAGGGAAAGCCCCATCATCGGGCCCCCCATGATCACCTGAGCAGCATCGCTATTTAATCCACCGCAGAAATCAATCGCCTTCCTAACCGGTGTGCCTATTCGAGACTTGATATTTTTAGGTTTTTTGACAGCATCCCCGGTAACCGCCACTACTCTTTCTACTAAAGGCTTGCCTTCGATAATCGCCTCATTAACAGCAAATGCAGTTCCCACGTTACTGACAATAACACCAACATCCCCAGGCAATCCGCCTGCTGGAACACTTCGTTTTAATATCGCCCTGATCAACATTTTTTCTGCGCCTTGCGGGTATTTAACCTTTAACGGCACGACTTCAAAATCATATCCGCTTGCTTTCACTCTATCCTGCATGGCAAAAATAGCATCGGGCTTATTGTTCTCTATACCGATATAACCATTCTTAACCCCCAGGATTTTCATAATAATCTCCATTCCCTGAAGAATGTTGTCGGTCTGTTCCAACATCATTCGGTGGTCGCATGTCAGATAGGGCTCACACTCACATCCATTTAATATAAATGAATCGATAGGTTTTTCTGGCAGAACTTTAAATTTCACATGAGAGGGAAAAGCAGCTCCTCCCATACCGACAATACCGGCATCAAACACCAGTTGTCCCAATTCATCAGCAGAACATGCTTCCCAATTCCTGGTTCTTTTAATATGTTCCCACTGATCCTCACCCGTCCGCTCTATATGAACCATAGGGACTCGAAAGCCCATTGAACTCATATGCATGAAAACATCTTTCACCACACCGGTAACA
>JBFFHJ010000157.1:0-8985 GCA_041556995.1 bacterium
ATACGCCACATGGAGTCCCCGATGGTCAAAAACTCCCAGGTCAATAAACGCCGGGGATTTTTTCTGAAGTTGTTTTAATATGGATGTAAGATTCTGACCGTCAATCAGTTCTTCATATGTATATGTATCCAGAATGAGAACCAGGTCACTATGTCTTTCCTCTAAAAAGGATTCGATTATCTGCCTATGATCTTTTATTACCCGTTCCATGATTGAAAATGTATTGCTCTGAATGGAATTGGCAAAATATACGAATCCGATAATAAGGGTACTTATATAAATGATTACCGGAGCTAAGACCATACTTGATAGAATATACTTATGAAGCCTTTTATATCCATTGCTCGACATTATATGGACCTATTAAATATTTTTATTACCATGGTTTACATTACAATTTTAGCTCTTATCAGCAACAAACATACCTTAAAAAAGTTGATTGATTAATTACTGTATCACATTGTAATTTAAACATATTCTTTCACATTTCAACTGACTTTCTTATTGTTTCGGAATAGTTATATGTCAATTAATTTTACAAGCTGTAAAATAACACATTTTAGAGTTTGAATTTGGCCTTTACTTGTTCAAATTTTCTCAAAAACCAGTGTCATTCTGATGAAGACCCTGGCTACCTGAAGATTCTCCATGTTTTCAAAGAGATCTTAAATATCGGTTTCACAGGACTTTAAGCAAACATATATCCGGATAATCTGTAATATCTTTTGCTTATAGCCCCGAGAGATCCTTCGTCATTCCTCTTCAGGATAATGGGAAATTTGCTTTCCTGGTCATTGGGATAGGATAAAAAGCCCTGATATGTGGGTAAAATGATATGGCTGGAAAATAAATAATATATTATATTTGTAAAAAGCTGAATTTATATGTTTGAAAATTTATAAATATAAATTTTTGGGGATAGGGTATTATTAAAATGATTGGGTTACAGAGAACGTAAGTTCGGAATGTGAATCCTATTATCTTCGCAAAATGGGATTAAGAGATTCCCGCCTTCCCTTTGGGAAAGACACAGAACTCTGAGGTGTCACTGAATAGTTACTTAATTATACCGAAGATCAATACCTGTAACCCATTATGAAAACATGCAAATTTGTTACTGATCAATCAGAATCCACTGATTATTGGATATCTTAAAACCTCCCTGTAATGTGAATTAAATAAGCCATCGGTAAATGTTAACTGGTTGCAAGATGTCGATTAACCGTTTTTTTTAACGAGTCCAGATCTCCGCTTTTCACAACATAATCCGAAGCTCTCCATGTGAGGTAGTTTTCTTTGTAATGCGAATAAGCACTGTTAATAATAATGGGTAATTGATTATTCAAATTTAGAAATTTTTCCAGTGCTTCAAATCCGTCCATTCCAGGCATCTTCAAATCCAGCATAACCAAATCAATTTTATTGTGTTGAAACAGTTCAAGTCCTATAAAAGCACTTTTTGCCGGCAGAACCTGATATCCTTCATCAATAAACTCCATGCATAGAAGATTTCGGGTATTGTCATCATCTTCAATAATTAATAGCTTCTTTTTCATTGTACCTCAATCTGATAAATGAAAAGAAATTTGTCTTATTAAGGGTCGGCTAAAAAAACAATGGACATTCTGTTTACAAAATGTCCATTGTTTTTGGGACTTTTGGAAACAGAATGTGTGACGTTATTTTTTAACGATCCCTAAGCTAACAACGGCCCCTGATGGTTTTTAATTTTTGTGTCTTTTGGATTTTTAAAAAACGAATATTCTTTTGCATTGATTATGCCTGAAAATAAAAGATGTTTTTTTCTTATAAGCTATTAATTTTATTGTGCTTTTAAACTGAACCACGATGCATAAACAACAAATCAGTCAATAATTTTTACAATCTGTAAAAAAAGCTGGAAATAAACAATATACTCACATTTCAGGAGCTATAGACATATAAAGATATGGGCATATTGTTTATATACATCAGATCATTCTTTGTGGAATAAGCAAGGCAATAAACTCCCCAAGGGCTAAATCTGACTCTAATGCGACTTTGATTTGTCATTTTTTTTTGTTGCAGAATTAATCCATGTAAAAAACGACCATGCCTACTAGCATCAAATCGGGTGGAGAATATTATAAAAATTTCAATGACGTATGTATTTTGTTATGATTAGAGGGTTTTAGACGAGAATTTGGAATATAGATCACCCAAAAGGACCATTTCAAACCAAATATATCTTCCTTATCAAGCCGGTTTATTTCTTTTTAGGTTAAAGTGACTATGGTTAAGCAGGACGGAGAATTTATTAATCAAGTTTTACATATCAACCAGGGAGACTCTAATGAAAATTCTGAGTGTTAACATGAGCCATCTTAGTACTTCTTTTGAAGACCTGCCTACGGCTCATCCGAAACCGAATTTTATTCGGTCTGAAAAACTGGCGCCGGTCAATACTGTATTTGATATCGATCAGCAGGAGATTAATAACATCTGGGATGAATTGGATAACATCGATCCGACGTCTTAAGTAGAATTTGGTAAACGGGAAATGAAGATTGAGATGGCACAGACAAAACAATCTGTGTCATCTGTAAAATCTGTGGTTTGTTTTAAAATTCAGATGAATTGCATTTGACCAATGGTTCAATCATCGTTCTCCACCAAGGTGCCGTTCTGATACAAAACCTTTTTTTTAGTGCCGTCAGGATAGGAATAAACACCTGGGCCGTGCATTCTATTGTTTTTCCAAGTTCCTTTAAACTGACTGCCGTCCGGGTAAAAGTAAACGCCCTTTCCATGCCAGAGACCATTTAAAAGCTCGCCTGTATATTTTTCACCATTGGGAAATGAAACGGTTCCCTTTCCTGTTTTCTTATCGTTGTTCCAGACCCCAGTATATATCTCTCCATCAATATGGTTCATGGTTCCTTTTCCATGCCGTTTGTCGTTCTGCCATTCACCAATATATTTTTCCTCTTCTTCAGCATATGTCATGGTTCCAGTGCCGTTACGTTTGTTTTTTTTCCATTGTCCCTGGTATAAACTACCATCTTCCCAAACATAGTTTCCTTGACCATCGGCACAATTGCCTTTAATACACATCCCGTTGTTTCCTAAAACAACCAGGGGAAAACATAAAAATGCAGAGATAAAGATAAGAATTCCTTTCATTTGTATTACCCATCAACCGGTTTTGAAATGGCATTTCCCCTTTGAACCTTTTTTCAAATGCCTCTATTAAATGAAAAATTTAGTTTCCATGCAAATGAACGTTTTTTAATCCAAGGCAAATAGCGGGTACAAACGGAAAAATGGATAAAGAAACGGTGTTTTAAAGAGACCTCAGCATACCCATCTTAACTTGTTATAGCAAGCAACTTATTGTTGAATACAGGGTAGCTTCATGTTCTTATTTTCTTTGTTTGGCTTTTTGGACCAAATCAATAATGGAAGATAGTTTGGTGGGCTGTGGCATGAAAATTTTTTCTTTCTCCGCCTCGGTATATTGCTTTTCCATGAATTCCTGAATAGGAATATTTTCGAAGTGGCAATCGAGGATTTTGGCACAAGGAAGTCCTTTGTTTAAAGTTCGGCAATACTTAAACGGCAGGTAATGTCCTAACATGCGACAATAATTATCAATTTTATCGTAACGGTCCAAATCCTTTTCCTATGTTAATTTCCCGACCTGCCTTCAATCTTCGAAAGCGCAGGGCGGGAATGGGATACAAAAATCCGGAAAACTACCATTTACCTGTTTTTTCTACAGGAACATCTGGATGATCCTGAATCGTCTTAAGCGACTGATCCATATCTTCCTGAGGCAGGGAATAGTTAAACAGTTTACCTGACAAATAGGCGTCATAGCCGTTTAAATCCATTAATCCATGTCCACTGAGATTAAAAACAATCACTTTTTCCTTTCCTTCCTCTTTGGCTTCTTTTGCCTTTCGAATAGCCATGGCGACTGCATGACTGGTTTCCGGGGCAATAATAATTCCTTCGGTTTTTGCGAATGTAATGGCTGCATCATAACATTCCAACTGTTGGATGGATTCGGGCGTAACCAGACCTTCAACAGCTGCTTGTGACACCAGGGGTGACATGCCGTGATATCTTAATCCTCCTGCATGAATCGGAGGTGGTACAAACGCGTGCCCCAGAGAGTACATCGGTAACAACGGGGTTTTTTTGGCAATATCACCGTGGTCATAAACAAAAGGAGCACGCGTCATGGTTGGGCAGGAAGTAGGTTCTACTGCCAGGATATCAATATCAGCTCCGTTGATCTTGTCCAAAACAAATGGAAAAGCCAACCCGGCAAAATTGCTTCCGCCACCGGCACAGCCGATAACAATGTCGGTTTTTTTCTCACCGGCAATTTTAAGCTGTTTTTGAGCTTCCAAGCCGATAATGGTTTGATGCAGCATCACGTGATTTAAAACACTGCCCAGGGAATAACGTGTCTGCCCGCTTTCATCAGATACGGCTGCTTCAATAGCTTCGCTAATAGCAATACCGAGGCTTCCCGGGGTATCCGGGTCTTTTTCCAGAATTTCCCGTCCCGCCTCAGTGTCCATACTTGGACTGGGTACGCAGTTACCACCCCAGGTTTGCATCATTACTTTTCGAAAAGGTTTTTGATCAAAACTGATGCGTACCATAAATACTTTGCATTCCAGCCCCAACAATGAGCAGGCAAAAGACAGGGCACTTCCCCATTGACCGGCCCCGGTTTCAGTGGTCAGCTTTTTGATGCCGAACTCCTTGTTGTACCAGGCCTGAGCTACTGCTGTATTGGGCTTATGGCTCCCGGCAGGTGAGACACTTTCATTTTTATAATAGATCCTGGCCGGAGTACCCAGGGCTTTTTCCAAATGAACCGCTCGATGTAACGGAGACGGTCGCCAACGCAGGAGAAGTTCCAAAACCGGTTCCGGTATGTCTATCCATCGTTCCTGACTTACTTCCTGTTCAATCAGGTTCATGGGGAAAACCGGTGCCAGTTGATCCGGTGTGACGGGATTTCCATCCGGGCCTAGTGGTGGTTGCATGGGTGTCGGCAGATCCGCTGCCAGATTATACCATTGGCGAGGGATATCCGTTTCATCTAGAAATATCTTAACACTCATTTCTATTCTCCTGTGTGTTCGATGTGATGTCTGTTATTGAACGTCTTTGAATCAATCAAGATGTTTATGCTTTTTGATCATCTGTTTGAAATAGGACGGATCCTTTTTTAACTCTTTTGACCCCCTGGTTATCTTACAAAGACTGATGCCTAATTTGTCGGAGATTTTTCTTTGACTCATTCCATCATCAAGCAATTTTACCAATTCCCAGCGTGAAGAGATCTCATCTGCTTCGCTTTCCGTCAGCAGACTTCTTAAAAATTCAGCAATTTGTTCTGTGTCATTGGTTTCCGCCAGCACCAGGGCAATTTCATCAATTTTATCCATATCAGGTTATGTGTAATCGACAATCCAGTTATCTGAAATCATACCGTTTCTGCAAACAGAAGCATTACTGATACGATAATCTGTTGTCAAGCTTTTAAATTGATTTCCTTACCTATCCACTGGTTACTTACCGATACCGGTCGTTTTATTCAAACAAATAAAATAACGTCTTATGTGTTTCTACAAACAGAAACGCTACTTTGGAAGTCGGCCTCTGTCAAGCATTTTTCCGGCAATTCTTTGAACTATTTCTGTTGTGAACAGATGTTTTCAGATATGTATTTGCATCCAGATCAAATCGAATTCACGATCAAATTTTTTACCCATTTTTTCAAAGCGACCACATTCGTGAAAACCATTTTTTAGATGGAAATCGATACTTGGGGTATTTATTGATGTAATGCAAGCCAGAATCGTTTTGATTCCGGCTTCTTTGCCTTTTTCCATCAAGATTTTTAGCAGTTTTTCTCCATTCCCTTTGTTAGTATGTTTTTTATTAATAAAATAAGTAATTTCAGCTGTTTGACTAAATGCATGAGCGGAGTGATAGGGATGCAGGAATCCGTAACCGACCAATTCCCCATTTTCAGTTTCGACGATATAAAATGGAAGATTCCCAATCAGATTTTTTAGCTGTTTAAAATAAAACATACCGACAGGACTATCGGTAAAAGTAGCGAAGCTGTTTTGCACATAAGAATTAAAAATGGCAACAATGGCGGTGCTGTCCTTTGTTTGTACAGGTCTAATCAGGTAAGCCATATATATTAAAAATCGTGTTAAGTCATCAGTAAAACCAGTCGTTTCTGAAAACTATTCGTAAGCTCTTTCCAGAACACCCATGGCTTCATCCAGGTTCATTTCCAAAGGATTAAAAATCAAAGATCCATCGTTGATGGCAGTTTTTGCAATCTGTTCCAACTTCCCTTTTTCCACGCCGGCGTCTTTTAAGGTCATAGGGAGACCACTGACATCATACAGATCTTGACGTAGATTCCTGACAACATCGATTGCTGCCATAGCCCTGTCTTCCGGTGGGGTTTGGGAATAAGCTTCAAATCCGCCCAATGCCAGCAACAATTCGCCGATAAAATCATATGACGTTGGCAGGTTGTATTCCATACCAAATGGCAAAAAAATCGACATGGCCACACCATGAGGTACATGGCAAACCCCACCAACAGCGTGACCCAGACTGTGCACTATCCCCACCATGGAATTGGAAAAAGCCGCACCTGCCAGACAAGACGCATTGGCCATTGCCAATCGGGCTTTTTTGTCCTTGCCATCTGTTACTGATGTTACCAGATTGTCCCTGATAAGATTGATGGCAGCAAAAGCATGGGCATCACTGATGGGATTTTTTTGTGCACAGATGTATGCCTCAACTGCGTGTGTCAAGGCATCCATCCCAGTAGCTGCTGTTATTTTGGGCGGCATGGTAAGTGTCATTCTGGTATCAAGTATAGCGAGCTTGGGCAAAATATGGCAAGAAGTGAAGGGCATTTTTACATTACGATCCGGATCGTTGATGACGGCTACCAGGGTGACTTCTGATCCTGTTCCAGATGTCGTCGGAATGATCACCAGTGGTTTCATGGGTTTTTTTAACATCTCGGCCCCCATAAACTGTGACAGATCGTTTGAGTTTTCAGTGATAACGATATTGACGCCTTTTGCAGTATCAATGACCGAACCACCCCCGATAGCCACGATTGAATCGCATCCATTCTTTCGATAAATTTCGGCTGCTTCATTAACGGTTTTAATAGATGAATCAGGCGGGGTTTTGTCATATATCGCACCGATGACCATATTGGAATCCGCCACTGCCTTTTGTATGATTTTGATTAAACCGGCGTCCGATACTCCTTTGTCTGTTAAAAAAATAGGACGTTTGGCCTCCAATTGTTCCAGTTCATACGGAAGATTCTCCAATGCTTTATGTCCTGATAAAATTTTGACTGGATTATAAAACTCATAATATTCGGGCAGCATCATGATCTCCTTATCATATGGGGTTAAAAATAATCATGTATAAAAACATCGTTAAGAAATGGATGATCAGTGTATAAAAGGTCTTTCAATAGGGAGAAACGAATATAATTCAAAGTTAATAATCGGATCCATCTGTGACATCTACGGTTATTATTTTGTTATACACCCAAGGGAATCCCCAGACAATAAATCCATATTCTGAAGAGTTGCTTTTTTAACGGCATGGGGGGAACTCTCCTCATGACACGTTTATTAATAATTTTTGGAAAAAGATATGCCTGAACAATAAAAAGACAACGCGTGAATATCATACCAAAAACCGGGTTCCCTTTTAACGCAATCCGGTGCCCTGTATATCCCTCAACAACTCCCATTTGAGCGGTAAACATATCAAATGCACACTCAATATTTTTTAAATATATGGTAATATCGGACGCCATCGGCTTTAAACCAAGGTACATTAACCGTCCATCCAGCACCTGTAGATTGAATTGAGGTCCATTGGGTTGGACTTGCATCTGAATTTTGAGAAGATTGGGCAACGCTGCCAGTTCAGCTTTTAAATCTGCATCATGACGCGATGCCGACTGAAACGCTCGTCCCAATACAAAAAAAATTGTTTTGATAAATATCCTCTTAAACGGTTTGGTGCCTGGTTCGATCGGCATATATTTTTCCATTTTTTATCCTTCCGTAAAGGAATTGAATGCACCGGCCACTTAGGATCGACTCAAAAATTAATTCACATTCTGTTTGTAAAATGTCCGGTATTTTCAGGACGGTTGCCAACAGACTATGTGAAGTTATTTTTGAGACGATCCTTAGCTGTAGTTGTCGAGCAAAAAATCGTGAAAAGAGTTGACAGTTGCCTTAACATACAGTCAAGTAACCCATTTCAAACTAAAAGGAATTGTCACTATTGGAACTCTAGTCCTGTTGATATCCTGTTTTTTCTAATTATGCAAAGGAAATGGTAACTATCAGCGTTACCCTGTCATTCCTGCAAAGGCATAATGTCAATAAATCGGGCTCTGCCATCCTGAGAAGGGACGACAAAGGACATGGCGGCAATTGATGTCATTAAACATCGCACAGAGCCATGTATAAACAACCGAATGGCATTCATGTAATCAAGTTATTTTCAAATGTCGCTTGGGCTCCATTGAGATTCTTCGGATCGCCTGAGGATCCAATCAGAATGGAAAATACGTCACGCTTTTTTATACTGAATAGTTATAGGAAATGATTCCATTTATTCGGTTTGTTGATTCAATCCTCAAAAACAATCTATTGATGCGTAATAGTTTTAAATTAAATTTGACAGGTAGTTTATAACCTTTAAATTCAATAAGATAGAAGCAAAGGCCTGGAAGGTTCAAAAAAAACAGTTGACTTAGTTTCTCCAATCGAAAGATATTTATGGCTCAAACAGAAAAAAAAATAACTATTAAGAAAAAATGATGACCTGTTTTAATTTCTCCACATTTAGCTCCAACAACAGCCATTATATGGTAATGGGATCCCTGCATTCATCGTC
>JBFFHJ010000158.1:0-8940 GCA_041556995.1 bacterium
CCCTGTCAGATCAAACATTAATTGCACGGTAGACCTCTTTTTAGCCGGTTTGGACGATGATGGATCAGCGCCAACGGCCAATCGAATCTGTCGAAGTGTTCTCTTTTTGCAATTGTTTCCCATAAAGCCAACGTGGCGAATTTGCATGAATCTCGAAGGTAACTCATGTTGTAAAAACCGCTGAATAAAGGTTTCTCCATCTAAATGACATATTTCGGTTTACAGGTATAAATCCTTATATAATTGAGTCAAACAAAGATTTGATAACCCCTCAATTTTTTTTGATAAACAAAATGCTTAAAAGTACTTTTTGGCTATCAAAAAGTGCATTCTAAGGTCATATAAGGGGGCTTATTCAGGGTTATGTCCCTTTTTTATCGTTTTTTACGTTGGTCCGACCCTAATCGACCGACCCTAATCGACTAACCGCTAATCGACTACCGCCACAATCTATCCTTTTTCGTTAATCTATCCTTTTTCGTTCGTTAAGATTGTGGCTTTGCACAATCTATCCTTTTTCGTTGGATGTCCTCGCATTATGAAAAATAGCTTGGAATCAATAATGCGTAGATAAGCAGATTACCACCTCCATGGATGATAATTCCTGGGATCATTGATTTATATTTCTGACTCAAGTATGGAACAACTATTGATATAGGAATTAAAGTAAAAAAAGACCATCTAAAGAAGAAGTGTATTGCTATATTCCATAATAGGCCATTAATGAGCCATGCCCATTTCCCAAAGGCTAGCTCCATACGTGGTAATGCATATCCACGCCATAAAACCTCTTCACAGAATATATTCGTGAACAGCCATATACCGAAGAAAATTAGTGGGTAAATATTTCCACTTAAGTTCAATCCAAGAAAATAATCCATTGGAATAGTGAAACTAGTATCTACTCGAAATAAATCCGGATAATGGCTGGGAACGTGGAAACCAGGTACTTTTGCCAGCAAGGGGCGAGTAAAACCAAGGATGGATTCAAGAACCTGTACAATTAATAAACCCAATAAAATTATGAGAAGTTGCTTTAGGCTTATCTTGTTTATCCAGAAGTATTCAGTGATCTTTGTGTGGCTTCTTTTGAAATTTATTAGTACTAATGCGACCATCAATATCAATGGGCTCCAAAGGCAAACATATGTAGCCCAAAATATTGGTACTCCTACTGTTATTAATTTAGGATAAACAATATTAAATAGAAAAAAGATAACAAATCCAGGAATACAAAAGAACAACAGTGAACGCATAATGCCGATTGGTTTCATCCTTCTCACCTTTGTTAATGACATTGTTTGCGCGCGCAGCGTACATCCAACTGGCGCTTAACTTGGGAGGTGCCTGTGTTTCCAGGTGCACGTCCGTAGCTCCAGGCTTCAGGGCACCGACTCAAGTTGAAGTGCGTGTTAGGGCGTTGCACTAACCTGATACTAGGCCTTAGCCCGTTAGGTCTTCTTCTTTGCCCCAATCATGAAGCTGACTGGCAGGATCACGCTTGGGCCGTTTAGCCAACTTTGTGTTCACCACAAGTGGCAGGCTGGAATAGGTGTGAGCTTCGTATTACACCTAAAAAGTCCAGAATGCAACACCCTAGGTCCGACCCTAATCGCGCCCTACCTTAAGTTGATGGTGCCAAGACCACAGTATTTGAATCACCCCAAAATGACGATACGTTCCGGTGAATACTAATGTTAGAGATTTGACTATATTGAGGCAATCTCTGTATTTACAGAAATAAAGTGATTTATACACGTATGAAATCACAATGATGGATCATTTATGTTATAGAATTGAAATAGTTTTTGACAGACGGTCTTCTAGCAACAAATATCTGAACCAATGGAATGAAAAATAATAAACGTATATCTGATGCCATAATTAATACAAACCCTATTAACGAGATAAATATTATAGATTCTGAGGATTTTCTTATTACTCCGAAAAATGTAAATAGTGGAAAAAACAAATAAATAAATAGCTTAGCAGCGAAAGTTCCAGCAAGATAGCTATCAGAAGGCCGCAGCAAAATAGAAATGAACAACATCACAATAACTGCAAGTTGAAAAATGCTTGTGAAGAGTAAGTAATTTATCGGTATTGGTCTTTTCATTTGATTTTCCAAGAACTATTGATAACTTTCATTTTTTATGTATTGAATAATCAGAAGAAACCTTCTCTAACGCGAGTTTCAGCCGCCGCCTACACGGACTTGTGTTAAAGATTTGTTTGCCAAGAATGACCACCTAGACACCTGCAAAAGCGCGATGGCGGTCGGTCTGTAAACTTTTGTCCGCTGATTTTATGAAATATCGAATTGAAGACTTTTTCCCACTGCTTGTGCATAGTTAACCAGTGTTGACAATCGAATATCCTCTGCATGATTTTCAATCCGGGATATTGCTGATTTCTTGGTTTGCAGCTTTTTGGCTACTTGCTCTTGTGTTAATCCCGCTTCAAGTCTTGCCTGCTTTAGCAATATCCCAATTTTAAATTGTTCATATCCATTATCGTAGCCTTTTTTAAACTCTGAGCTTTGATCTTTTCTTTTTTTTATATACTTATCTAAATCATCCATTTTTGTTTCTCCGCTTCAAATAGTCTTTCTTCCTCTTTTCCGCTAAATCGATTTCACTTGCTGGGGTTTTTTGAGTCTTCTTTTGAAAAGAATTTGTAAGGACAACAAGACTGTCATTATGAATAAATCCCAGTATTCGAAAAGTAATATTACCGCTATTAGCTCTTACTTCCCAAATATCATCAGTGTTTTTAAGCTATTTAAAATATTTTATAGGTACTCGATCTAATTCTTGAACAAGTTTTAATACCCAAGTTATTTTAGTAACTTGGGTATCTGATAATTTATCCAGAAACTCTTCAACTGGACATTTGCCAGTTGTTGTTTTGTAAAATTCTATGGTTTTCATACATACAAAGTAAACAAATATGTGAACTTTGTCAATTTGAAGCTATGCTGTGTTATGGCAGCGAACGTATAGGATTATATGGAGTGACCGATAAAACGGCGGACCTGTTCCAATATAAAATCTGAGTGGTTGCACAATCCTGGAATGTACACGGAATCGGTTTTTCCATATAATCCCTGTTGAACGGGACGGTTGTCCGTTATGGAAATAGTAAGGCTTTTTGAGGATCTGTAAAAAGATTTTTAAGGGAATCAGGCTGAAATGGTGAAATAAGAAATGCTTTAAAAGGATGGTAGCAATGGCTTTTCATAGTAAGTGGGTGAGACTCCAAGCCCTACAATAAATAAGTGGCAAAGCAATGCCTCGATGTATGAAGCCTACCCTCTTTGCCAAGTCCTGCTTTTTTCTTCTGTACGAAAAAATCTTGAGACCAAATCCACAGATAACCGGTTTTCTGGTCTGTGATCGTAAAAAGCCATTCTTTCGGCCGAGATAAACGGTAGTACTGTTTTAACTTCGTCAAAAGCCTTTCCTGTAAAATGGTATACCGGTCCCTTTTCCTTTTCGAACAAAAATGGTTATTCTCTGGCTGTTTATATCGTTGACTTTCAGATTCGTCCATTCAAGTTGACTCTTAAAGAGAGAGATTTAATTCTAAACCATACTTTTGCGGGGCTAAATCTCACAAAGAAACTTCAAATTGCAACCGTAAAAGGTAATACTTTAACTACAAAGTACTCATTCGACGATCTAGAGGAATTGATTGGATACATAGCAGCAGAAGCAAATCATACTGAAGAAAAAAAAATGAAAAACAACTTGATAGACTGTTTGTTAAATTGAGCAGGATTTTAGACAATGAATAATAGGATAGCTAACAAAAATATTAACCGGATGGCATAGGTGCGCAGGAGGATCTAAACTAATTGCTCCTTGGTAATATCATCTATAATTTCAGTATAATCGTGTCCAACGGCTATATCCATGTTGGATAACCCGCATATCATCTAAATACCAAATATCCGTTGATAAAACCATTTTTTTATAGTACGGTAATACCGTACTATAAAAATAAATCTATTAATCCGCAATCGGTGCTATGTTATGCGTGAAGTTACTGTAAATCAGTTTAGATCCACCTTAAAAAGTTGTGTAGATCAAGCTAATTCTGAGCATGAGCCTTTATATGTTAGCCGCAAAAGAGGCAAAGATTTCGTTGTAATTGGTGCAGAAGATTGGGAGCAACTTCAAGAAACTTTGTATGTTTTGCAAAACTCAACCTTAATGAATCAAATTAAACAATCAAATCTTTCTCACTTTGAAGGAAAAGGATATCAACCATCTCAAAGCCAACTAGATGAGATCAATAGTATTTGAAGGTGATACATGGGGTAAATATGAAGAGTTAAGAAGCAAAGACAAAACAATTCATAAAAATCTTTGTCGTATCCTAAAAGAAATGCAGAGAAATGATCCTACTCAAGGAACAGGTAAACCGGAAGCTTTAAAATACGAGTTATCTGGCTTATGGTCTCGAAGATTATCTCACAAAGATCGGTTAATTTATAAGTTTGATGACCAATATATATACATTTTCGCTATAGGTGGTCACTACGAAAAAATCAAATAAAAAAATTCAACAAGTTTATTCTCGTGCCGAGCTAAGTCCGAAACCTTGGGATAGGAGAAGTTACCTTGAAATTGGTTATTGTTACCCAGTAGGTGAGAGTTTTGACTCAAATCCCGGCTGATCAACGTCTAGCCAGCAGGTCAGTAGTGAAATCCGCAGGTAAACCCGGTAACGGGAGTCTGGAGCCTGATGAATCAAGAATATAGGCTGCGCTATTGAGCTCCGAAAAATGTATATTCGTGGCCATTGGATAACCTCTTTGGAGGGAAAGCCGACGGGTTGAATGCCCCGGAAGGCAACAATCCTAATTGTGTCAAGGCAAGCATTTAGGATACCACCGGAGTCTAAGAACAGAGCATGTATTTACAGGGAAACTCGGGAGAGCCAACTGTCTCCTAACGGAAACAGCCGGGAAGGTAGACCGGGATACAAATCACCTGGCGTTAGTGGCGCGCGTCTTCCATCTAACGAGCCTATAAGGATTACGAATTCGAGGCACCCGTATTAGGTATCGAAAAGCGAGCGAAAGCGAGATATGTTATATTATTTAACCAGTAAAAGTTCACACCTGGATGAAAAGAAGACCATTGAAGAGTTGACCAGAAGCCCGCAAACGGAACAAACCGAGGAATATATTATGACACTGATTGAAACATGGCAGCAAAGAGGCTATGAAAAAGGAATCAATGTGGGAATCGAGCAGGGAATGAAAACGAAAAGCATTGATTTGATTTCCAAACAATTAAAACGAAAGTTCTCAACCGAAGCGGCAGACTGGATTGAAAAACTACCTGCATTGAACCTTGATCAGCTTGAGACAGTGGCCGAGCGGATTATTTTTTCCGACAGTCTGACCGGGATATTTGATGGCCTGATTCACTAGAAGGCTTTCACACGGCACCTTTCCGTTTATCCAAAGCAGGTAAAGGCTTCTATTACTATCTTACCTTGAAAAAAATACCGCATAAAATAATATTCCTGAAACATCGTTCATCCTGAAGCATGAGAACGATGTTTCAGATAAGATAAAAAGGGATGTTGGGATACCAATATCCCTTTTTTTTGTCTGATCGGGATGCAATATTCTGAAATAAATTCACTTTTTCTTTACTAACCCGGCAAGTGGTTTTTTCACCCAACCGGGTTCAGATATGTTATTACATCGGGCTTTGCCCAACCTTTAACCGATGGCACAGTATTACTGCCATCCGGCCTTAGTCATCCCATATGGGAATGATAGTCTGAGAATAAGCAACCTGCCACTGCATTGTTTTTGTAGTTAATCCCAATAGCAGGTGCAAAGCTTTATTGATTTGCGTTCCACAACTGATGAGGATTGGGAATGATCGGGAAGACCAAATCGGAATGCCTTGATATACCTTTTTCACACATGCGATCTATTGCTCCGGGCATCAGGACAAGTTCATCTTAACTTAATGATGAGTCAAACGAAGATTTGATGACCCCTCAGTTTTTTGATAAAAAAAATGCTTAAAAGTACTTTTTGGCTATCAAAAAGTGCATTCTAAGGTCATATAAGGGGGCTTATTCAGGGTTATGTCCCACTTTTGTTGTTCTTTACGTTGATTCGACCCCAATCGCCGCCAATCGCCGCCAATCCCCAATCGCTTGACTTTTCTTAACTGAGCTGCGGCTAAACCGGACTTTATACAGTCGATATCCTTACAAAGAAGGACAAACTTTAATCCACCGAGGGCGATATGCCGTCAGTTCTAGTTACTTGTTCGGTGATTGGATCAGGTACTATAAACTCGATTTGACCGTCTTTCCAAACAGGGATTTCGTAGTTTTCTTTTCTTGCTTTATTAGCAACTTTTGAGGCTGCTCTCTTTAAAGCTCTTAATCCAAGCCTTGCGTATTCATTATGTTTTTTTTCCATTTCTACTCCGATGAATCTATAAGTATTGGATTTTTACCTGATGTATCTAATATAATCCAGCTGTCAGCCAATTTTTATAATGGTTCTTGAAATTCTCCCAACTTCGATGGTATCGACGTTTAATATCTTTTTCCGGAACATTGTGTCCACCCTGAGAAACTCTCAATTTTACACGTTCAATGGCAAACTCTACTGAAGGCAGTCTAAGATAGTAAATGATAATTTCATATTGCTTTTTCTTCCAATCTGAAATTTTTTTTAAATAGTGTCTGCCACTCAATGTTGTCTCAAAAGCGAATGATTCTTGTTTTCTAACGCACTCATCTATATGATAGATCATCAATCTTCCGGCTTCAATCGCCATTTTTCTCGGATCAAATGGTGATAGTCCGGTTGCGATTAAATCCGCGTTTATGAAATTGAGACATTCTACCTCCACTGGTAAAAATTCATTCGCGAAGGTGGTTTTACCTGCTCCATTTGGACCCGCAATGATGTAACACTTTTTGTTCAAATTTACCTTACTTTATAATTTACTTGCTCAAGTTATTGATAAGATTAGGCATACAATATTCAAAATTGTCCAAAAAATTATAATATATTCAGTATGATATTTAACAAATGTCGTTGTAAAGGGTAATACTCCGTTTTTATCACCCAACGCCCGTTTAACCTGCGTTTTTCAGAGCGTGGCGGCGAAAAACGTCAGGTTGAAACGCTCTAAATAAGTACCAAACTCTTGTACAGCATTCAATTTTGTTGTTCTCAGTCTCTTCTAAATTATACTGTTCCCAGGCGTTGAAAACATAATTTAGCGTATTGTGGACTACAAAAAAGGTGAAAACCCAAGCTGCAAATAGAGCGACATCCTGATTTACAATTTCTTTTTTCTGATTCAGAGAAGAGATAAGGAATGCATAAACCGAAAAAAAACCAACTACAATTTTATTCCTGTTTTCTACACAGGATCTTATAGCAGGGTAAATACGATTAATTAGTTTGAACTCGTTATCCATTTTTAATTCCTATACCAAGTAAACCACATAACGTATAGGATTATATGGAGCGACTGATAAAACGGTGGACCTGTTCCAATGGAAAATCCGGGTGGTTGCACAATCCTGGAATGTACACGGAATCGGTTTTTCCATATAATCCCTGTTGAACGGGCTAGATCGATTGTTTGTTATGGAAGATTTGATAACCCCTCAATTTTTTGATAAACAAAATGCTTAAAAGTACTTTTTGGCTATCAAAAAGTGCATTCTAAGGTCATATAAGGGGGCTTATTCAGGGTTATGTCCCTTTTTTATCGTTTTTTACGTTGGTCCGACCCTAATTGAAGCCCTAATTGAAGTCGGCCTAATTGAAGTGGTACACTGGGGCTTCACACCTTCCACAACAGCGCGAAAAAAGTCTGCGTTTATGCATTTGTAAGCAAGTTTTATTCTCTCCAATGCTGTGGTTCATTAAGAATTCTAGAGCATTTTACTTTTCCACGGACATTACCTAAGGAATCGCCATTTAGTACTTGAACCATCCATGCTTCTGAGTGTTCCTGGGGTATTGGATAAGGAGCCTCAAATCCCTGTTTTCCCGCTGTGGAGAAACCACATAGTGGATAATATTCCGGGTGCCCCAGAACAAAAACTAATTCTATTCCTGATTGTTTTAGTTGTTTCAAACCTTCCAATATAAGCTTTTTCCCAGTGCCTCGTTTTTGTGATTCTGGTAGTACAGCTAAAGGTGCCAATATTTGAGCTGATACAGGAACCTCAGTTTGAGTAATTAATGCCTTTGTGAAAAGGATATGACCAATTAATCTGTCACCTTTAACGGCTACCAAGGACAAAATGGGTTTTGCTGTCTCGTCATCGAATAGATCATTAACGAGTTTGGAAATTACAGTACCTTTCTCAACACCAAAAGCTTGTTTATGGATGTTTAGAATTGCACTGTGATCTGATTTTTTTGCATTTCTAATTAACACTACTTTCTCCGAATATTGAATTGAATCAACCAACATGAATTGACTTAAAAAATTAACTGTGAGTTAAATTTTGCTAATTGTCAATTGTTGACACGGCTATCCTGTTTTTTGCTAACGTATAGGATTATATGGAGTGACCGAAAAAACGGCGGACCTGTTCCAATAGAAAATCCGGGTGGTTGCACAATTCTGGAATGTACACGGAATCGGTTTTTCCATATAATCCCTGTTGAACGGGCTAGATCGATTGGTTGTCTATTATGGATATAGTAAGGTTTTTTTGAGGATCTGTAAAAATATTTCTGAGGGAATCAGATCGAAATGCTGATAACGTTGAGTATGCAAAGGGTTTAAGCGATGATTTTTTATGGAAAATGGAAAACGATTTCCAGTTGTTTTTTTGATTGAGCGATGTTTGGGAGCACTTTTTCATGGATAAAAATCATCGCTGTTAAAAAGTTGGAAAAATGCCGGGTTGATTCTGATAAGA
>JBFFHJ010000159.1:0-8913 GCA_041556995.1 bacterium
ATCGTCCAAGCCGGCTAAAAAGAAGTCTACTGCACAATTAATGTTGGATCTGACAGGGATCGACATTACCCTGTGCAGTAAACCTCAAAAATATTTTTACAGATCCTCAAAAAAGCCTTACAATATCCATAACAGACAAACAATCGATCTGGCCCGTTCAACAGGGATGATATGGAAAAACCGATTCCGTGTACATTCCAGAATTGTGCAACCATCCGGATTTTCTATTGGAACAGATCCGCCGTTTTATCGGTCACTCCATATAATCCTATACGTTAGCTTTCGTTTCTTACAAGTTTTCCCGTAACATATTGGTGAAGAATGCTACCGATTAATGTTTGATATGGCATTCCTTCCTCAATGGCTTTTGCTTTTAATTTGTTTAGATCAAAATCCGTCACTCTTATGTTGACTCGTAATCCTTTTGAAAAGCTTTGCTTAGTTGACTCAGTGATTTCTGATATTTCTCTGTCTAGATTGGAAACCGATTTGAGTTTTTCATTTTCTACCTCATCCATCCACTTCTTTTCCTCTTCATCTAGAGGAAGAAAAGCTTTTTTATTTGGTTGCATTTTGCTTTCTCAGATAAATTTTTGTATATTTACGACTCGGAAAGATTGTTTTAAAAAACCTTTCCTCTTTTGTCTCAACAAATGGAACTACATAGGCGTAGTTGTTAATTTCAACGATTAGATATTTTTGACTGGAACGCTCTCTTTGCGGATGTTGAACAATGTCCAAAATCTTATTTCCCAGAATGGCAACAACAATATCTTCAAATCCAATTCCTCTTTTTTGCTTGAGGAGTTCATTTTTTTTGGGGTTCCAATTATTTCGTTTCATGAATACAATGTACCCAATAGTACGCTATATGTCAACAAAATACATTTTTAAGATGCGATTGGGGCAATGTGATTGACGATTGGACGTGTTGACGATTGGTGGTTGGCGATTGGGGGCAGACCAATAATGTAACGATTGGGACGATTGGGTGACGATTGAGGTCGGACCAACGTAAAAAAGGACATAACCCTGAATAAGCCCCCCTTATATAACCTTAGAATGCACTTTTTGATAGCAAAAAAGTACTTTTAAGCATTTTGTTTATCAAAAAATTGAGGAGTCATCAAATCTTCGTTTGACTCAATCATATAAGGATTTATACCTGTAAACCAAAATATGTCATTTAGATGGAGAAACCTTTATTCAGTAGTTTTTACAACATGAATTACCTTCGGGATTCATGCGAATTCGCCACTTTGGCTTTATGGGAAACAATTGCAAAAAGAGAACACTTCGACAGATTCGATTGGCCGTTGGTGCCGGTCCATCATCACCCGGATTTTCTATAAGAATACGTCCGCTGTTTTATCGGTCACTCCATATAATCCTATACGTTATGTGCTTCAATTAACCAATGTTCGTGTTCCAACTATTAGGATTGACTCCTAAAAATTATCCAATTATAATTACAATTATATTTAACATTTGACTAAAGGAGGTAATCAATGGGACAAGTAACAATTTACCTAGATAATGAAACAGAAGCAAAACTGAAAAAAGCAGCCAAATCCAGCCATACTTCTGTTAGTAAATGGGTGGCATCCATTATTCAGAGTCACGTTAAAAATGAGTGGCCACAAGATATTGCAAATTTAGCTGGTAGTTGGAAAGATAACTTTCCTTCCCTTGATGAAATTCGCTCTAATCAGGCGAATGACATTAGAAGAGAGGATCTTTAACAATGTATTTACTTGACACAAATACGCTAATATACTTTTTCAAAGACATAGGCAACGTAGCTGACAACTTACTTTCTAAATCTCCAAAAGATATTGCTATTCCATCTATTGCTCTATATGAACTCGAAATTGGTGTGGCAAAGTCAGAAAGCCCGAAAAAAAGAAAGAAACAATTGGAGTCCCTGGTTTCATTGTTAACAATAATTTCATTTGGAGAGAAAGAAGCAAAAGAAGCCGCAAAAATTCGAGCAGAATTAGAGGCAATGGGTAAACCTATTGGTCCATATAATACAATAATCGCTGGTACAGCCATCAGTTCAAATTATGTATTAGTAACTCATAATACAAAAGAATTCTCGAGAATAAAGAATTTATTAATCGATGATTGGTATTAATAAGTGCGGATGATACTTCAAATACAGTAATCCTGAGTAATAAGGGCAGGAAAATATTAGAAGACAACAAATAATTTTCTTAATTACGCTAACAAGCGCATCAAGACCGACCGCCATTGCGCCTTTGTAGGGGTCGATTTGATCGATCTTAGCAAATATAACGGATACAAAAAACCAGTGCAGGCGGCGGCTTATGCAAGTGTTCGATTCAAAAAATTACGAGTCATTTACCTTAAGTACATTTTTCAATTGCATCAACGTACGTTTTCACGTACTATTATGCCAGAATAGGAGATAAAAATGACAACATTAACAGCAAGTGAAGCCAGAGCAAAACTATATAGGCTATTGGATGAAGTGGCAGAGTCTCACAAACCTGCGTTTATCACGGGCAAGAGGTCTAATGGTATCTTGATATCCGAGGAGGATTGGAATTCCATTCAAGAGACATTATTCCTTTTGTCCATTCCAAATATGCGTGAATCAATTAAAAAAGGCATGGAAACGCCGATTGAAGACTGCTCAGAGGAGCTGGACTGGTGAGTTGGAAAATTGTTTATACAAAACAGGCACAAAAAGATGCCAAAAGGCTTGCTTCTTCTGGATTGAAAGAAAAAGCAGAATCCCTATTAAAAATTCTGAAAAAAGATCCCTATCAAACCCCTCCAACCTTTGAAAAACTGGTAGGTGATTTGTCTGGTGCCTATTCAAGGCGCATCAATATTCAACACAGGTTGGTATATCAAGTTCTTGATAAACAAAAGACTATTAAAGTACTCAGAATGTGGACTCACTATGATTAAACCAATATCAGAATCGAACAAGTGCATTCAGTTGACCGTAATCGCCATAGATTAGTGGGAGTACAGCCACACTGCTCAGATAATTTAGCCCCTTTCTGCTCAGTAAAATTAGTCCTTTGATTCACGGAGTACACACAGTAGCTATTCATTCATGGCACAAATACCAGTATATGCTCAAAGACATAAATGGACGAACGAGCATGAACATAGATATCCCACTAATAAGCTCATCTCATACGGAAGCGAAGAATGAGCTTTCGCGTGAGATAGGGGTTTTAGGGGGATCAGACTCTGTGTCTATGCTGGAGCGCCCACTTTATGCTCTTTGAGCATCCTTTGCTACTAATTGTGAGACAATTCGAAAACCAGGAAAGAAAAAAGCAAAAAATAACAAATGGTTGCAGATTTGCTATTTTGAAAAGGGGTTTAGGCGTCTAAACGGGAGGTATTTCTAATTTATGACAATGCAATTTATACCTGTCAAGGGGCTAATATATCTGATCAACAGGGGGCTATTTTTATTGAGCGCTATAGCTCTTCTTGCCTCATACCTATATGATCAAGTGCTCTGGTGACCGCTTCTCTCGTGTGTCGATATCCTTTACTTTTCTTTTTCATGGAATTTTAATTGGGTAGTTTAAAACCGATTTTGTTTGTCATCCCCACAGCCGGGCTAGTATCTTCAATAAGCTGGCTGACGACATCAAACAGTTTTTTAATCTGCACCTCATGATGATCAAGCCTTTCAATAACATCTGCATATTCGGAAATCATTTCCCTGATTTTAACGAATGTCCTCATAATGTTGATTTGTATTGCCCGTTTGCTGTTTAACACTCCAGAAAGCATGACTATTCCCTGCTCAGTGAAAACACGGGGTTCTGATCTGCTTTTAGAAGATATATTCAGTTCATTTGCGGTCACAAATTGTGACCGCAAATCATCAACCTCTTGTTTAGACAGGCGAAACATGAAGTCATCCGGGAACCTTTCAATATTTCTTGTAACTGCCTGATTTAAAACTTTTGTTTCAACTCCGTACAGATCTGCCAGATCTCTATCGGGCATAACGCGTTGACCAGGAATCATATATATGATATTTAACAGTTTTTGTATTATTTGGAGATCTTTCATAAGGAATGGTTATTTATAAACGTTTGTTGCTCATGGAAGATAAATGATTGTATTTATAAGCTATTACTATAAGGTAGGATGCTTTTGTCAATTGATACAACATTATATTTTGTTTTGAGGTCGGATTTATAAAATGCGTGTATCTTTAATATTCAATATTTTTTTACAGTTTAATCTATTCATCAAACGCTAAACAGATCACAATCTCAATGATTACCGGCAAAAACGAGGGATTCCGTCGTCTAAATAAGATGGCCCTCAAAAGAAATTAGAATATAAGATAAGTATATTTTTAATGCTACATACTTGAAAAATGAAGCTAACATTGTAGTTTTTTTGATCTTTTTAAAAATATAACAAAGGAAATAAGATGCTTGACATCAACTTAAAGTTGGGTTTGTCGTATCCGCTTTTAATGATATCGATTTTTGGCTTATTCATTTTCAACTACTTTCATAGAATAAAAACATTTAGACTTCAGATTTCATTCGGATTATTCCTTATATCCTATATATTTTTCTTTATTTTTGGGTATTTAGCAGCTGTTTCATTACTGTTTATTTCTCTTTTCGTTGTAATGTGCTTTCTATTCACTTTAGATAACAGAATTACTAAAGTGATTTCATTCATGGGTATTGCTGTAATGTCAGTAGCTCTTGCTATGTTTATGTTGCCTGGATTCAACAATCAGGTAGTCATTAACAACTTCAAATTTAGCCAGGCCTCTTCTAATTACAGGCTATATTTTAATTTCGATTATCCGCTTGTTGGTCTGTTCATTATATTTTTCACTCATACCACAATGGAAAAAATTGGAGAGTGGAAACAGATCTTTTCATCGACTTACAAGTATTATTTATTGATTATTTTACTACTTTTACTAAGTATCGCTGGAGGTGACAGCAAATTTGATTTTAAACCCCACATATTCTTACAATCTGAATTCTACATTTGGTTTGTTATCATGTTGCTCTGCACTTGCGTCGGCGAAGAAGCATTTTTTAGAGGATTTCTACAAAAAAATATCGCTGCTGTCCTTAAATTCAAGTACTCAGATTATGGTGCAATATTAGTTGTAGCGTTTCTTTTCGGACTTGTTCACATGAAGTATGGGCCTTATTATACCGGACTGGCTTTCATAGCCAGTATTTTCTACGGTATTGTTTATTATAAATCTGGGAACAAAATAGAATCATCAATATTTGCTCATTTTTTGGTGAATTTTATAAGATTAGTGTTCCTGACATATCCACAAACTGCATGAAGAAGTTAATTGTTCTGGCATTGTGTATTATTTCTTATAGTGAAGTATTCGCTTCAATTGAAATTGAAATAGGAAACGAATGGAAATTTTATTGGAAATGCTTTTACGTTACAGAACAATGTTTTAAAGAGGAAAAGAAAGAATTCTCTTCATGGGATTCTTTTGGGCATGACTTATTCGGCTGGGGTAGTTATAGGCAAGTTTTTTCAGGTAAGAAAGGAAGAGTTGGATTAAAAATACCTTACCAAGCCTCTTCATACGAGCTATATCTTAACGGTGTACTCATTTCTAAAAATGGAGTCATTGGTAAAACTAAATCAAACTCAATTCCAGAATTCAAAACTCAATATGTGATTGCTCAATTTGAGCAACACAATGAGTTAGTATTTCATGTTTCCAATTTTCATCATCATAGAGGTGGTGCACTTAGACCAATCCAGCTGTTTAGTAGCATTGATAATTTCGAATTTTCAATGCACTTTCATATTTTCATAAACTCCCTAATTGCGGGTATTCTTTGCTTTTTATTTATTCACAATGCATCTTTATTTGCCTTCAGAGCCAAAGAAGTTTCTCCGTTATTTCTTGGATTATTCTGTCTGAGTATGGCCTTAGGCTTGTTTTTTGGATCTAGAGAGCTGTATTCATTCATTAAAATTATTGAACTACCCTGGGAATATCAGCACCGAATTGTATATAGTCTAATTCCGCTACAATCCTTGTTTTTTTTACTGTATTTCTTCTGCTTTTACAAAAAATACTTCAACAAAATAATAGTATATATATTCGTATTGATTTTAATGATCAATATCTTTTTCATTCTTGTCATTGGTGTTTCAGCTTTTTCGATCACCAGAGGAGTGATGTCCATTTCAAGTGTGCTGCCAATTCCCTATATTCTTGTAGCTTTATTGATAGTATTTTTAAAAAAAGAGAAGTATTCAAGTCTGATAATTATTGGATTTGTTTTGTTCTTACTTTCGATTACCAGTGATTTTATACAAACTTTCGTAAAATCAAACTTTCCATACATAACACCCATAGGACTTTGTGTTTTTTCTATTTTTTTGACAATCATTACATCTTTAAAAAATTCTAAAACGCACAAAATTGCTGAGATCCAATCTATTGAGCTTGAGAGGTTGATAGCTGCGAAAGATGAGATTCTAGCAAATACAACACACGAGTTAAAAACCCCGCTAAATGGAATTTTGGGAATAACTGATAACTTGATTTCAATAACTCATGGAAAAATTAAGAAGGATCTTTCAATAATATCGATAAGTGGAAGAAGGCTGTATAATCTTGTCAATGATATCCTAGAGGAAACGGCTTATCAATGGATAAGCAACCAATAGATTTAGAACCATTCATAAAAAATATAGTACCTCTTTTTCAGTCAGAACTTGAAAAAAATAAGAATAAACTTGAGGTTGATGTAGAAGTTGGAGCAGTCGTAACGGCTGATCCGGATAGACTTAATCAGATACTACATAATCTAATCAGTAACGCCATAAAATTCACAAAAGAAGGCCAAATAAAAATATCAACGTTAAAAAACAAAGAAGAAAAAAGAATAACAGTTTGCGTAGCAGACACAGGAATTGGAATGGATGATAGTGATAGACATATTATATTTAGCCGTTTTGAAAAAATAGATTATAATTCGAAAGGGTTGGGGTTAGGATTAAACATAACAAAACACTTGGTAGAAGCACACGACGGGGAAATTTGGGTAGATTCCGAAGTTGGAGAAGGATCAAAGTTCTATTTTTTCTTACCGAGATCAGACAAACCATTATCGGACTCGATAAAAAGCATCAGACCAAAATTGTTCAATTATTCAACATCACCCTCATTATCATCGTCTCCGAAATTAAAATCTAATGATAATAACAATCATTCTATTTTAATAGTCGATGATGATCCAATTAATATGCGGTCAATAGAATCTATTTTGTCGGAAGATTATAATCTTGTTATGGTGCATTCGGGCGAGGAAGCCCTTGACCAAATCAAATTCAAAAAACCAGATCTTGTACTTCTTGACATAATGATGATTGAAATGGATGGCATAGAAGTCTGCAAAAGAATAAGAGACATTTATGACGATGTGGAGCTTCCCGTCATATTCCAGACAGCCAGAAATGACAACGTGACATTCGAGAACGCATATGATTACGGTGGAAATGATTATATCACTAAACCATTTTCAAAAATAGAACTAATCAGACGTGTGAAGAAACAACTTGAATTGTCACGTAAACTAGATGGGATTGAACAAATATTAAAAGAAAAAGAAAAAACTGTTTACATTGAAACAAAAAAAGAAAAGAAAAATCATGCGTTTTTGTATACTGACAACAACAAGACATTTATCAAAATGGTCCGTATCCCACTGAAAACGATTTGCAGACATGCTGATTTGTTCATCCAGATCAGCCGGTCAGTGGCGATTAATATTGACTACATAGATTCAGTAGAAAAAACCAAAAAAAATAGAAAAACTTCCTATTTGATTAAGCTCAAAGTTGAGCTTGAAAAAGAGATTGACTTTTATTCAAACTGGTCATTCAATGAAAATGTTCAAAAAAAATTGGATCATCTAATTATTGAGTACAAAAACTGATCTCCAAACAATTGGGGCAAATTGGTGTCAAATTGGGCGGTCAAATTGGGTCGGACCAACGTAAAGAACGATAAAAAAGGGACATAACCCTGAATAAGCCCCCTTATATAACCTTAGAATGCACTTTTTGATAGCAAAAAAGTACTTTTAAGCATTTTGTATATCAAAAAATTGAGGGATCATCAAATCTTCGTTTGACTCAATTACATAAGGATTTATACCTGTAATCAGATATTACACCTCGATAAAGATATCGGGACAGGTATTTGAGAGCAGATTCTCCTTTTCCGACAGATTCGCAGTCTACCACCCAGTCGATTTTGTAAAGGTGCTTTGGAAATGAGAAACCGAGTTTTTTGAGACCGTCCAGGAATTTTCCCCGGAACAAACGGTTCAGTGCTGCACCTGGCACCAAATAGTCTGATCCGGGACGAATACAGATGTTTTGTTTTTTGTTGATAGCACATCCCGGCACAACGTAATGGATGTGCGGATGATGATCCAAACGCCGAGAATTGGTTTGAATGACACCGGTCAGTCCGATGTCACCACCCAGAAAACGGGGATTTGATGCTAACTCACGAAGGGCTGCCGAAGAAGTGGCAAAAAAAAGGTCGTAGATAACCTTTTGAAAATAACGTGACAACCCCCGCAACTCGGCAGGTAGCGTAAAGATGTCACCGACTTTGAGGGTTAAGCCTTCACCCAGCCTTAATCCCAAGCTATAAATGGTAAAGAGGCAAACCCGGTAGCGAAGCTTTTCCAGGACTGCCATAATGCTGTCCACCTCCTCTATGGTGAGAATATCAGACAGTTTTCGAACTTTGGGTGGTTTAACGATATTGGGCCAGTGCCAATCTTTTTGCAACACATGTTTCCAGAACAACCTTAACCCCCAACGATCGACTTTTACAGTACTCCATGAGTGACTATCCACCAGATCGGA
>JBFFHJ010000160.1:0-8824 GCA_041556995.1 bacterium
GCGGTTGGCTGAAACCCAGGCCAAAGCAGGCAGCCATACCGGTTTAAAAATAAACTCCCTGCAGGAACTCCAGACAATCTGCCAAATGCCCCCGGAATCTATTGCCACCAAGGTCCTGGACGACGCCAAACGCAAAAAAGCGGAACGAAAAGCCAAACAGTCGAAAGAAAAACCTGATGAACGGAAATCAACACCAAAGGGTAAAAAAATAAAACCGGGAGTATCCGGCGATGCGTTGTTTTTACACAATCACTTAAAAGAGATAGCGTCCTGTCTATCAAACTGCAAATTCATATATTATGATCTAACTGCCGATTGGACAAAGGTGGTTCAACTGGAAAAAATGTTTAACGTTCAAATAGAAGGATTGGAGGAGCATGGAGAAAAGGCTGTCAACCTCTTAACCGCTTATGTAACCGAAGAGGTTGACGATGATGAAATTGAGGAAAAACAGCCAGCGGCCGCTTTTGCCCTGGCCTCCATCCATGCCGGTGATCACCGTCAAATAGATAATCTTGTGATTCAACTCAGGGATGAAAAATCCAAGGAACCGTTAATATCACAAGCCTTAAAATATGGATTAAATCCCATTATCGAAAAAAACCTGGAAACCCGCCTTTCAACCGAGCCTCCCCATGCCCAGGCAGCCATCATTGATATCCTGGCCTACCGGAAAGCAATCAACCTGGAAAAATGGGAAATACTACTAAAAAACGTAACACCTCCGGTGCAATCCAAAATTCTCAAGGCGTTTACCCAAACCGGTCAAAAGCTACCTTATTCAGCACTAACACCCTTGCTTGAAAATCCCGAAGAATCTTACTTCGAGGAGACCCTATTCACCGGCATGAAAGCCGGTTTTACAGAAGCTTTGTATTTATTGAGAAAACAATTTATTAATAAATCGGAACATATTGTCAATCAACCCTTGTATTTAGCTTGCGCTGGTGTCGCCGGGGATTTTCAATTTATCCAATTAAAACTGTCTGATGAAAATGCCAGGTTATCAGCCATCAAAGCATTAGGCATCCTGGGATTAATCCAGGGAATTCCCCTGTTGATGAAACAACTAAAAACCGAAGACCTGCCCACACAAAAAGTAATCGTGGACAGTCTGAAGTTGATCACCGGTGCTCAACTGGAACTGCCTTTTCCTGAAATAAAAGAAGGACCTGAAGGAAAAGAACACGAGGTCACCCTGGAAAGCGGCTGGGCGGAAACCTGGCAAAAGTGGTGGATAGATCACCAAAATGAGTTCAATCCCGGAATTCGTTACCGACGAGGTCGTTCTTTCACCTTGGAATCCTGTATCAATGAAATGGCTTACCCAAGAGGAAATCACTGGTCCAGACAATATGCCTATCATGAACTTCAAATCCGCTCGGGCCAACACATAACTCAATTTGAAGCAGATTGGTGGGTTAACGATCAGTTTGAATCCATAGAAAAATGGCAACAATGGTGGGAGGAAAACAAGACTCAATTTGAAGCGGATCAATGGCTGTTTTATGGCAAAACAAACCGGTAACAACTGAAAACGGAATTAAAAAATATCAAATTCAAACTAGTATATGTGGGACATAATCAACAAAACTCCTTTTAAAGCAGACTACCTTTTTACCCAGGACGGCAAAACAAGAGACCTTATTTTTATGGTGGCTGTTAAAGCAACCTTTGATATCTCTGTTGAAGACCGAAATCCGACTATTGCCGAAGAACAAACTGAATTAAACACAGCAGACGAATTCAGGGGAGATCCCTTGTATACGAGTCTTTTTAATATCAATGATTTCATGATGTATAAACCCAAAGTGGATGTCTTACTGAATGCCACCGCTTATGCGCCGGAAGAGAAACCTGTCAGGGAATTGACAGTGGGTTTTGTCCTGGGACGACAAAAAAAACAACTAAATGTGATGGGCAATCGCTATTATAAAAGGATTATGGGAGTGTTGACGCGAACCATGCCCTCTTTATTTATCAAAAAAGAGATCACGTATGAAAACGCCTTTGGCGGCTGGCAGGAAAGCAAGGATAAAAATAAACCGTTGTATGAAACCCGTAATCCAGCCGGAAAAGGATACGTCAAAAACCGCTGGTCACTGGCCGACATTGATCTTCCCAATATCGAGTATCCCGGTTTTCCAACTAGAAAAACGGCAAAGAAAAACCAGGTGGCCGGTTTTGGTCCCATCGCCGCCCACTGGTCGCCTCGATCAGAATACTCGGGTACTATCGTTCAGGAACAACAACCTGAAGACACACCGGTTCGTCCCCCAGACTTTAACCCGTTATATTATCAATATGCACCCATTGATCAACAACTCGATGAAATAAACGGCGACGAGCCGGTGGTGTTACAAAATATGCATCCGGAACATCCCGAGATCCATTTTTTTCTGCCATCCGTCTCCATAGAATTTGAGACGTTTGTGGACAATAAAACCATCCATCAACCGGCCAAACTACACACTGTTCTCATCGAACCCGATAAATTGAAACTTCAAATGGTATGGCAGGGAAATCTTGCCTGCCCAAACCGGGGAAAAACCCTTGAATATACAAATGTTACCCATCAAATGAAAATGTATTAGTTAACCTGTTTAAAATTTATTCCAACCATCAACCAAGGAAAAAATGACGGAAAATCAATATAAAATTAATAATCGAACTGTTGAGACAGTGGAGCTGGAAAGAATTGAGGGACATCATTATGCAGAGATCGTCAGAATTGACCGGGAGAACGGATTTATCTGGATTGACTATCCCGGTAATCCATTAAATAGGGAACTTCCTGCTGAAATCACCGATAATAATATATCGGTACAATCGATCTTGAACAAACCACTCCTTCCCAAACTCGTCAAAATTGAATTCTATAACGGAAATCCAACGTTTCCCTTGATTCGAGAAATCTACTATGCAGCGGCAGAAGAAAAGACTGAATCAGAATCTTCAACTGAAATTGTAAAAACAGTAGAGGAGGAGGAAAAAACCATCCGAATCAAGGCAACTCGAATCATTCTGGAAGCGGATGAGGAAGTAATTATCAAAAGCGGAAATGCAAAAACGATTTACCGTGCAGAAGACGGTAAAATTGTAGAAGAGGCGGATGACATTGAATCCGAAGCCAAATTAAATTACCGGCTGAAAGGCGGGTCTGTCCTGATTAACTAAAAACAAACATGTTAAAATCAAATTTATTGGATGCCGTCGTTCATAAGACGGTTCATCAAACAAAAAAACCGGAGATTACCGTCACCAATACAGATGATGTGCTGGCATTGGCAACTATTTCCTACGAGAAGAAAAAAAGACCGGAACACGTCTCAAAAGAAGTAACTAAACGACAAAAGCTATTTCACGAAACCGTTAGGGATATCAATTTCTTTTTCCAACAATACCGTCTTCAAATGACTCCGGAAGGAGACAGGCAAAAATGTAAGGTAATATGGGAAAGGCTGATGATGTGGCTTGACTATATCGATGAAGAGATCGACACGTGCTCCGATTGTCTTTGTAACGGATTAAAAACCAATAGCGATAAAGTCGTGGCGGGTGCTGCTTTTGCCCTATCGTCAGTAAACCTCAAAAACAACCATTCAAAATACCTGGAATGTGTATTTTCAGAGTTGCTGAATAGTGATGCAAATACAAAAGAATATTTGATCGACGGTTTAAAACACGGTTTACACCCGAAAATAGACGAATCTCTTTTACAGTTATTAAAAACAGTTGATTCAAAGGTTCAAGAAACATTTATAAAAACTCTGGAATTCCGAAAAAACAGCAAACAGATTCAATACTCAGAAACAATTACCATTTAATGGAAAACGAAAAAGACAACATCGTCATTATTAAATGCGGAAATCGAACCCCAGTCGGCAGCAGGGCAGCTCTAACCGCTTGCGGAGTAAGAGCCGGGTTTGCCAGAATACTTATTCATCCGGAATTCATAGACGAAACCTGGGAGTCGATTCGCCTCGGAGTAGTTGACGACCTTCAAGAGGGATTACTTAACCATGAGCAATTCAGGGAGTTGGCGTTGTCTGCTTTTGAAGAAACCATATCAATACTCTCGGATATCAAAACACCTTTGGGCCAGATCCCCGTTTTTATTGGGCTACCGGAGAATCGACCCGGTTTGTTCCATCATACTGACAAAGTCTTGGAAAGTGCCCTGGCCGAGTTGGGAAAACCATTTAAAACAGATTTAACGTTTAGTTTTATACATAATGGGCACACTTCAGGGCTAATAGCCCTGGAAAAAGCCAAAGCGCTGCTAAAAACACACTCATTCTGTATTATCGGGGGCGTGGAGTCATATCACACTGCTTCAACCCTCGAATGGTTGGAGATGGATAAAAAACGACTTCTTTGCTCAACCAACAATGACGGATTTGTGCCAGGTCAGGCAGCAGGATTTTGTCTATTGACAACCAAAGATACGGCCGAGAAAGACGGACTGGAATATTTCGCAGAGGTATTGGCCATCGCTTCAACCGAGGAGGAAACTGAATTCGACACTGGAAAAAATCCTTCGGGAAAAGGACTTACACAAGCAATGCGGAGCGTTTTAAACGTACTACCGGAAGACAGCAAAATAGATCAGGTATATTGCTCATTAAATGGTGAAAGTTACTACACTCTGGAGTATAGTCACGCCATGTTATACCTGGCAAAATATTTCAAGGACGTTAACGACTTTATTGCACCATTCGCATGCTGGGGTGATATAGGTGCGGCAACAGCACCCGTTTTTATCAGTCTGATAGTGGAATCAAACCGAAAGAAATACGCCAAAGGCCCATATAATCTCATCACGACCAGCTCCCTGGGTAAATCGAGAGCGTGTGCATTGTTTAAATTACCAGATGTCAATAAAACATAACGTTTATGATATATCCCACTTCATTTAATCATCAAAAAACCGCTAAACCAGGAGATACCTTATGCCGATTACAGTCAGTGCCGATGGATTATCCATAGTAACAACCAAAAGTGAAGGAAAAGCCGTGTCCACCATTCCAGATGTTTGTAAAATCCCCACCCCTGGCGGACCCGTTCCCATTCCCTTTACCAATATGGCTGAATCCAAAGACCTCTCTGCCGGGTCTGTAATGACCAAGATTGATGGGGGTGAGGTTGCCTTGATGGGCAGTTTCATATCAAAAAGTTCCGGTGACGAAGCCGGTGTGCTGGGTGGTGTTGCCTCCGGCTGCACAAAAGGCAAAGGTTTTTTCATGAACTTCTCTTCAACGGTAAAAATTGAAGGTCGCCCGGTTTGTCGAAAGTCCGACATGATGATCATGAACACCATTAATACCTTGAGCACAAGTGGTATGATGCAGGATGACGTTGGAGAATTAACGGCAGCGGATATAGAGCCAACAGTACTGGAAATCGAGCTAAAAGATGAGGAGGGCAATCCGATGGCCGACGAACGATATATTGTCATGCATTCCGGTAGTGTCAAAGCCGAGGGGTGTTTGGACTCAAACGGATATGCCAAAGTTGAGGGATTAAAAGGCACCGGATACCAGATTATGTTTCCGGATCAGGAGTTTTCGGAAAAAGACAAATAAACATCAAATGGTTAAAACAGGGCCTGTATTCACCCAAAAAAATATAAACTCATTTCCCATAAAAAAATGATATACACAATAAGAAGAGGCGATACTCTCTCGGAGATCGCCAAAAAATATAGAATCAAAGATTATAAAAAGGATATTTGGGATCATAAGATTAACCAAATTATAAAAAAATACTGGCCAAAAGGGCTTGACACCACATACAGACAACTACCGGTCGGTCAAAGTCTTTTCCTTCCGATCAACAATGTAATTGGCGATTCCGTTAAAAAAGAGGAAGGCGATGTCAATAAATATGTTATACGAACCCCCCTGGTTGGAGATTTACATTTTAAGATCAACTATTTTAAATCTTATGAGGCGTATGGATGGCCACTTGTAGACATGGGCGATCTGACAAAACAACAGACGGAAAATAACTATTTTGGTCAGAAAAGCGGAGCCAACTATAAAACAGTATTTGAGTTCACCCAAGATGAAAATAATGACGCTATACCTATGATGTATATTGATCCGGTTGCGAATACATTTAAACAGACACACGAACCCAGGAAAGACCTGGATGTTCCAAGCGGAGATTATGGAGATACGGTAGAAGTTCCCGCTGTTGGAAAATGGGGTGAGATAATGGGGAACATCAATGACGTGGAAGAAATGAAAAACGGATATGTCTACATATTTTCCGGACCTTCCGATGATGAACTCAAACTTTTATCAGCGTATCATGTATTCAACGGGATATATCAACCGGTTAAGTTAAGTGCAGATGATGACTCTCACAATCAGTCAACTGGAGATCCAGCCTTAAAATATATGGTAATCAAAGATTTTTTCCCGAAAGAAGACCGACTAAATCCTGAAAACTATTACCATACTTATGTTTATACATCCAACATTCCATTGACTTGGAAAACATTGTGCGAGGGAGATCGAGCATTAAAAAACACCATCAGTTCATTGGGGTTTGAAATAACCCAGGCATCATGGCTATTGTCCGGTTTGGGGGCGTTTACATCCATTTCAAATTACCAAAAGGAATTTTTAAAAAACAGGAAAAAACAAAAACCGATCGATTATACACTATATTACCATAAGCTCCAAAGAATCGGTGGCAAGACAGGTTATACGGTAACAGTCCCCAATATAGAGAATGAAGCATTAAGAAGAAATGAATATTTTCAAGAGATACTGCTTGAGTATATAAGATGGAGAGATGACGAAGATAGAACAGACAGAACTTTTTTGTATGGGATTGTACAGTATCTGATTAAAGAGGGAAAAATTTCAAACAGTCAAATTGACATGGAAAAGTTGGAAGAATTTAAAAATGAGCAGAATGCCATTTACCACACCATCTATTTACCCTACCATTATTCAGCCATAGAGCTGGTAAGTTTTCTGAAAGACCCCCGTTTTTTCCAGGTAATCCTTAACTATAGCCATCGATTTGAAGAATCTGAAACGCTTCCTCATAATTATCAGGACCTGCTGATGATGTTTCTGAACAAAACCCATGAAAATCTTGAATTATCACCGGTCGGACAGAAATATCTCCATGAGGTGTGGAGTAATATAAACAGTTACTATCATCAGTTGCTGGATAATGACAGTTTTTTTCTATTACAAGGATTAAGAGAAAAACCAGATCTTAAAGGTCTAACAGCGTTACGAAAAACCAACGATCTTGTTGGTGAATTTGTCGGAAAGTTTTTTCTGGCCATGTTAAAAGGGATCGCAAGCGAAAAAAAAATAGGATTAATAAAAAAGATTGGTTATTTTATCAATTACCCTGCCATTGAACCTGAAATAATACTTGAAGGATTAAAAAATGAGCAGCAAAGCAAAAAAATAAGAAAACAAATGAGAAAGCTTGAAAAACAAATCAAAGCGCATAAAATTCAGTTGTTTGACACCTACTCAGAAAAAGGCACAGCACGATTAAAAAAGATGTCAAGCTGGATAGCTCCCGCCCTGGAGATAGTAAATTGTACAATTGTGACCAAAACAGCCTTTGAAGATGGTGAATTGAATGCCGATGAAGCAATCAAACTGATTGGATGTTATTGTGACCTGATTTCGGCTGTTGCAGAAAGTCCGTTAAGCAATATAGCAAATTCTTTGGTAAGCAAAAAGGTTGCGTCAATTGGAAAAAGGTTTATCCCTGTTTTTGGCATTGTCTCATGCCTGATTGACGCCTATGAAGCCCAGGTGGACATGGAAAAAGCAATGAGAGACGGTGAGTATATGCTCGCCCTGGGTAACGGGGCAATTGTTACCGGTTCAATGCTGTTGGCAACCAGTATCACCGTTTCCATGTTCAGTGGATCGACACTGTCAGCTCTTGGATTGTCAGCAGCTATTATTGGGCCTTTTGGATTAGCTGGAATTGCAATAATAGCTATTGGGGCTCTGATACTCTATTTTAATGATTCAGATATCGAAACCTGGGCGGAAAGCAGTATCTTTGGAACAGAGAATATTGTATATGCATCGGATAGCGACGGAAAAGAAGCCATAAGCCGTCAGATCAAAGAGATCATAGAGATGCTGATGAAATTCGACCTCCATAATGTTAGGCGATACGACACGTTTCTGGGTTCAAAGGGGTATAAGACCCGTCTGGCTGTTGTAATCAAGATTAACAGGCTTATCACATATGACTCAGTTGTAATAATTAAGGATCTGATAGCAAAGGGATCTTCTGACACTTACAGTGGTTTCATGAATATTGATTTATCAAGCGACCGTCGAGAAGAATTTAAGGAAAGAATACATCAAATAGAATTGCCCATCAGCGACTTTCTTATCAACGGCGTAGGAATATACGGCGGTGACTATAAATTTGATCGATTTAAGAAAAAATATGATTTTGGCTGGTATCGGGTTGACTTGTACGTGAACATGAAAGAGGATGGCAGTAGAGAAATCGATTATCTACATGTATTTTTTGAGTTTAAAAAAGATGTTGATGAGGCATATGGCAATATCAGCCTTGAAATTAAAAATTCTGAAGTGCAAAAGAATATTCCCGAAGGGAATAAATACAGGTTTAACTATTCAACTGCTTTTTCTTCTACAGGTAAAAAGGTCATTCAAGACACTTCGCTTTCTGATGCACATACGGTAGTGCTCTGATGTAAAATTTAAATATAGTCACATTAATAAAATTATTAATATAGAAAAAGGAAAAAATGGCTAAATATTCAATGACGACGTTTTTTAATTTGATCAGA
>JBFFHJ010000161.1:0-8660 GCA_041556995.1 bacterium
TCTTTATTGTTTGATTTGAATGATGAATAGTGTATAAAATGGCTATAAATATTAAGATTTGATGGTTTTTTCAGATTAAGTGATTATCCTGATAAATGACTCAAGATCATTGTTTCACGGACCTTTAGCGGAATAACAAATTTTAACTCATTGTTTTTATTGAATATTTATTTTAGAATTGAAAAGGAGGTTGTATTAATGGGAGCATCCTGCTAACAAATCGGTAAGGAATAAACGCTTTCATGCCTTTTTCCAGAAACGATTTCACAGGAAAAACAGCCACAACCATTTCCTGAAAAAACTTTTGTTAGAATCGCTAACATTTTAATTTTTAGTTCTGCTCATGACTTTTTGAAACGGTTTTTCATGAGCAGTGATTCCGTAAACCTTGGATATTGGCGAACTTATAGGATATGCAGGAAGAATCTTACGAAGATAGACGTATTGTAGTTGGTTTGGATATCGGTACAACAAAGATCTGTGTTGCCGCCGCTGAAATTGATGATAATGGAGATTTCCGAATAATCGGTGTTGGAAAAACCAATTCCGAAGGATTAAACAGGGGGGTTGTAACCAACATACGTTCTGCTGTCAAATCAATTCGAAAAGCCGTTGAAGAATGCGAACTTAAGAGTGGAATAGGTATAGAAAACGTTTATACTGGTATAGCTGGACATCATATTGTAGGATTAAACAAAGAAGGCGTGGTAGCCGTCACCGGTGAAACCATCACCGAATCGGATATTCAAAGAGTTGTGGAAGCAGCACGTGCCACTAATTCTCCTGATAAAGAAATTATTCACACCTTAACTCAGGAATACATTGTTGATGGACAGGATGGTGTTATTGATCCCATTGGTATGGCCGGTAAACGTCTTGAGGCGAAAGTACATTTGATACTCGGCTCGGTCAGTTCGGCAGCAAATATTGTCCAATGTTGCAATGATGCTGATCTAAATGTGCAGAATATTGTCCTTGAACCATTTGCATCGAGCATGTCGGTTCTTGACGAGCAGGAAAAGGAACTGGGTGTTATTTTGCTGGATATTGGCGGCGGTACATCCGATATGGTGATTTATAAAAATGGTTCAATTGTTCATACCAGTGTTTTACCCTTGGGAGGAAATCAGGTAACCAATGATATAGCTATTGGATTGCGTACAACCAAAAGCGAAGCCTTAAGAATCAAACACGAACATGGCATCGCATTGATATCCAAAGTGAAAGAGGGAGAAGTCATCAACCTGAAAGGCATTGCAGGCAGAGACGATCGAATCATCGATAAACGGCTGCTTTCCGAAGTGGTCGAAGCACGATACCGAGAAATATTTGAATTGATTCAAAATGAAATCGTCAGCTCCGGTTTTGGCCCCGGAAGTGCGGCAGGTGTTGTATTAACTGGTGGTTCTGCTATGATGAATTATTCGGCAGAATTGGCAGAAGATGTGCTGAAAATGCCAGTAAGAATTGGTTCACCCACTAACATCAAGGGATTGGGAGAGATGGTGGAATCCCCGGAATATGCGACAGTAGTGGGTTTAATCAAATATGGTGCTGACACGAATGACGAAGAAATGGCAATTTTAAAAAATCCAAATAAAGAAAATATGTTGGGGAATATCTCACAAGGTTTTAAGAAACTGATAAAGAATTTTTTTAACCTGTTTTAATATTATATAATAACTGGTAAGAAAACTGCCTCCCAAGCGGCAATATGACAATTCCGTCATTAAAAAGTTCGGGAGCTTTTGATTTCCAGAGGCAGTTTTCCATAAAGCGGAAAACACATAGTTTTATTAACCTGCTATCAATTTACACGATCATTTTTAAAGGTAACTCAAATGGTTATCGACGTAGACAGTTTTAAATCACAACCCATACCAACCGGACTACCAACTATCAAAGTATTTGGAGTTGGCGGTGGCGGCGGAAACGTTGTAAACAGGATGGTTATCGACGGAATAAAAGGGGTACAATATATTGCCGCTAATACAGATGTCATGGTACTTAATTCTTCCAAAGCCGATATTACCCTCCCTCTGGGAACCCAAATTACAAAAGGTTTAGGGGCAGGTATGAAACCTGAAATCGGTAAAATGGCAGCGGAAGAGGATTTAGGTGCCATTAAGGACGTCCTGGAAGATGCAGATATGATTTTTGTAGCTGCCGGTATGGGTGGAGGAACCGGAACGGGTGCAGCTCCCATTGTTGCTGAAATAGCAAAAGAGCAAAAAATACTGACCGTAGGAGTCGTCACCACTCCTTTCAGGTTCGAAGGAAGTAAAAGAGCACGCATTGCCGAAGACGGCATTGAAGAGCTAAAAAAACACGTCGATACTTTGATGGTTATCCCCAATGATAAATTACTGGAAATCGCTTCCACCAAAACAACCATGAACGAAGCGTTTTCCATTGCCGATGATGTATTAAAACAGGCTATTAGTGGCATTACCAATCTTATTAATCTTGAAGGAGTCATCAACCTTGATTTCGCCGATCTGAGAACTGTTATGCTAAACAAAGGACGAGCCATAATGGGGACCGGAATCGGGGCAGGGGAAAATCGAGGTCTGGAGGCAGCTAAAAAAGCCATATCCAGCCCGTTGTTGAGCGATAAACCCATTAGTGGCGCAACCGGCGTTATAATAAATATCGTCGCGGATGAACAGTTTTCTCTGTTGGATGCGGAAGCAGCTGCCGATTTCATTCAAAGCACCGCAGATCAAGATGCGGATGTTATTTTTGGTCTAGTTACCGATCCTTCCAAGGATAATGAGGTAGTTATCACCGTTATCGCCACCGGCTTTGAAAACCCGATGGATGAAAATTTGGTACGACCTCCTGATCGAAAACCATTAAGAGTGGTTGATAGTCTGCGTAACACGATGACTGACAAAGTTGTAAATAGCCCGGACCAAAATGAATCAGCCAATCCCACCATCTCTCCCGAAAAAGACGCTGAAGAGGAATCATCAGAAGAAGTACTGGAACTAGATCCGGAAACCATTGGTCTTCAGAAAGTGGAAAATACGTTACATTATCCCGACCAATTGAACAACGCGACCGAAGGCAGTAATGATCCTGATGACAAAGTGAATCCCCAAGATTACGATGTTCCCTCGTTCATGAGAAAAAAAAGATTTAATGGATAATCTTTTATGATTTGAACAAGATCATCGATTTGAAAAGGGGGTGATTCCGTCTTTTTTCGCCTATAGTTTATTGTTTTTTATCAATAATCTGTGTTATAAATAAGAAAATTGTATAGTCCAATGTGACGCAGCCAGGGGCTTCATTATTGTTGGAACGAAACTGAATCCAACATACTGCCTTGGATCATACAACTGGAATTTTCAGGTGAAATGAGCCGGTTTTTATTAAATCAAATAAAACAATTAACAACATGTAACGATACTGATCCCTAAACAAACATGTAATATTTTAGTTATATTATCAGTTAGTTGCTTATCCATTCACCATCAAATGAAGATTAAATTTTACCTTATATTTGGTATGGCATCAGCCTTATTTGTCTGGTCATACCATGAGCTATTTTTATTCCTGACATCAAGTTTCGCAATACCGGGATCTGCAAAATCAAGTATTGCAGGTGCATTATTCGGCATTGTCTTTGGCGGTCTTTTAGGAGGAATGGAAGGATTCTTCTCCAATAGTCCCTACCTCTTTCGACGAGGTCTCAAATTCGGTTCACTGTTGGGTTTTTTAAGCGGAGCCATCAGTTTTTATGTTATTGATCAGATCATCCACGAGATTGATTTTATCGCATCCAATATTTTACTGGTGAGTCTCTTTTATTCATTAAGATGGCTAGTTTTGGGCGTATGTATAGGTATCGCCATTGGATTGAGGGACAGAAGTCATCTTTCAATGATTCGGAGCATTTTCAGCGGATTAATTGCCGGCAGTGTCGGCGGTATCATTATCTCGTTTACTCCAGTGTTAGTATCATTCCCTTTCTGGTCCAGAGGCCTTGGATTTTTGGCCTTTGCAATGCTGTTTACAGCATCTACCTACCGTTTTTTCACATTTCAAAGAAAAACCTGGTTAAAATCACTGAATGGTGTTCTTGAAGGCCTCGATATTGAGCTATCCAGGGACATCCATATTTTCGGTACTCAAGATAATGACGACATCAATCTGAAAGCCTATCAAGATGTCCAACAATCTCATGCTAAACTGATTAGATACTTTAATAATTATTCTTTGGTCGACAATGATCCGTTTTGCCAAACCTTCGTCAATTTCAGAACCATCAAAGAGCAATTCCTGAAAAACGGCGATATACTTAAAATCGGAACCGCCCTGTTTCAATACTGTACGGTCGACTGAAGATTTTTTTAAATCAATTATCATTTCAAATTGCAACGGTAAATAGTAAAACCAAACAGGAAAGAAGATCCGAAAACCTTGCCATAAAAATACCACAATCACCGTTGTTAATGGAATGGTTTGAAATTAACGATAGAAAACCTATGAACATCATATTAAAACCATTTTTATTACTGATTATCTTTTTGTTTTCTGCCATGACTTCGCTTTTTGCTGTAACAGAAGACTACGTTCTGACCTATGGTAGTCAGACCTCACTTTTGTATGTTATACCTGTTTTTTTTATAGCGCTTGCCACTTTTTTCTTTATTCGAATCCGCTATAATGCCAAACCAAAAAGAGAACTAGGCTTTTGGTCCATCACTCCTCATCGTTCACAAAAGTTCTTCTCCCTGGACAATAAAGTTCACAACATGGTCCCGGTGGTTGAAGAATTGGCAGATGAACAAACCAACGTTTACAGCAATCTCAGCAAAATAACACTGTCTATAAAGCCATCCGGTGTTTTCCTGGAGGACAAAAACTATAAAATATCCATTCTGATCAACCGTCGAAGATCCCGACGCTGCATGCTTAACGACGGTGATATCCTGGATATGGGCGAACTAACCATAATGTTTCAATCTCCTGACAACAGGAATGCCAAACGTGAATACCAACCGCACACCTCCGGCTACATCATTCCAAGAGTTCGAAGAACCCATAGCAAAATCATTAAGAACAGCCCCAGTCTTATTCCGACTGATCCACGTCAAAAGACATTTTATCTCACAAAAAATATAACACTCATCGGACGTTCGGAAATGAATGATTTGATACCCAAATCAAAATCCGTTTCTCCTATGCACTCTAGAATTGAAAGGGTCGCCGGAAAGTACAAACTGGTAGATTTAACCAGCTCCCAAGGCACTTTTGTAAACGGGCGCCGAATTGACAGCAGATTTTTAAATGATGGCGATGAGGTCTCTTTTGAATCGATCAAGTACACTTTTTCTCAAACGGGAAGAGCTCGTTAGAAAGATACTAATCTAACGCTGATTTAAAAAAACATCTTGCCATAAATTTGGCCAAACTGATTTATGAATTCATCTCAGACGTCACATGCCTTGCCCAACGGATTTCTTTGCTCGGGTATGGCTGCAAATATAAAAGAAGAAAAAAACAGAAAAGACCTGGGGTTAATATTTGTTGAAAAAGATGCTGTCTTAGGCGGTATTTATACCCAAAACAAGTTTCCTTCAGCTCATGTTCAATATTGCCGAAGCCTGACCCCATCGAATCAATTTCGAGCACTGATCGTCAATTCAGGTAATGCAAACGCCGCCACTGGTCAACAGGGCCTGGAAGCGAATCAACAAATGGCATCTTTAGTAGCTGAAAAATTAAAGATTCAGCCACACCAAGTTTTTACCTCATCCACCGGTATTATTGGCCGACCGTTTCCCATTGACAAAATTGAAAATTCGCTTGATCAACTGATCAATAATCTGTCCGATACTGGCTCGGATATCTCCCAAGCCATTATGACTACCGACACAGTACCGAAATTGTCATCTTCAACATGCAAAATAGGGAATAGAGAGTATTCAGTGGTAGGTTTTGCTAAAGGCTCTGGTATGATTCACCCGAATATGGCCACCATGTTAGCCTATATTTTAACCGATGCTCCTATTCCGTTTTCCCAAATTCAAGTAATAACCAGCCAAATAGCTGAAAGAAGTTTTAATTGCATCAGCGTCGATGGAGATACTTCCACTAATGACTCCTTTTATCTCATTTCTTCTAACGCGACAGATAGCCTTAATGACAGTGAGTTAACAACAGTAACGTCAGCCATTCGGGACGTTGCAATATCCCTGTCACAAAAAGTCGCCCGCGACGGTGAAGGTGCAGAACATCTGGTGGAAGTCACGGTTTCCGGCAGTCCTTCTTATGATATATCCAAATCCGCACTCAATGCCATATTGACCTCCAACCTTGTAAAAACAGCCATCAATGGCAAAGATCCCAATTGGGGTAGAATTTTAATGGCGGTAGGCAATAGTCAATTAAGTAACCAAATAAAAAACAACCACCCGATATCAATTGACATTCAATCCGTTCCCGTCTTTACCAAAGGTGAACCGGTAATCTATAACGAAGCAGAATTGTCCGGTTTAATGAGTAAAGAAAAGGTAACCATCAATGTTGATCTACACTTGGGAAACCATAAAATCACAGGTTGGGGATGTGATTTCAGTGAGGAATATGTCAAAATCAATGCAGATTATTCAACCTGATCCCACAGGATGTAGTCAGCAAAAAAAAGTAACGTCGATTCTTGGAACAATGCCTTAATAAATCGATGTCAAGCAACCATTTTGTTATGAAGTTCATTGCCGACAAAGAAATACCCTATATCAAAGAAGCATTTTCAACCATTGGCACTGTGGAATCAGTTGCCGGCTCGGATATAAACAATCGGATCATCCAATCCGCAGATGGGCTGATTATCCGCACGATCACAAAAATCAATAGTCAAACCCTGCAAAACAGTCATATTCGTTTTGTGGGGACAGCCACCAGTGGTACGGATCATATCGACCAGATTTATCTGAAACAAAACAACATCCATTTTACTTCAGCACACGGCTGCAATGCAACCGCAGTAGCTGAATTCGTTATAAACGCTCTATTCAGATATGCCGATAAAAAAAATGTATCTCTTCAATCCCTGGTGTTAGGTATTATCGGAGTCGGCAAAGCTGGAACCGCACTTAAATCTAAAGCTGAATCCTTGGGCATTTCGTGTTTGTTAAATGATCCACCGGTAAAAGAAAAAACAAAAAGCAAAAAATATCTTTCGCTTCAGGACCTCATTACTCAATCAGATATTTTATCGCTGCATGTTCCATATACAACTGACGGTAAACATCCCACTTTGCATCTTATTGATGAGTCGGTATTCGAAAAAATGAAACCGAATACTGTCATTATTAATACCAGTCGCGGTGGTGTCATTAAGGAAGAAGCTTTGTTGAAATTTCAGCACAAATTCCAGGGGTTGATTTTAGATGTGTGGGAAAACGAACCCAATATCAATCTTGATGTTCTGGAAATAGCAGACATTGCCACACCCCATATTGCAGGTTATTCAATCCAAGGCAAAATTCGGGCTACAGAGATGGTATATCAGACAGCTTGCCGATTGTTAAAGAAAAAACAAACCTGGGATGTTGGAAAAGTTAAAGAAAACACCCAGAAACACATTATCTGCCTCAACCCGTCGCACTCCTCTATCATAGATGTTTTAACTCAATCATATGATATATATAGAGATGATCAATCGATGAGAAAACTGTTTTCTCACCCCGATCCCCGGATCTGCTTTCGTAATCTGAGAAACAACTATATTTTCCGACACGAATTCAGTATGTGTCGGATAAAGAATCAAAGCTCCCTGCCCATGGCATCAAGGTCACTCCTATCAAAAATGGGATTTCCCATGACAGATACATGATAAACATCCATCTATGGGAATTGACAATCAGATATTTTTTCCAAAAAATCTGGAAACTCAATGAATATGCTGGTATTCAAGTATCTTAACTGGTAGAATCGTATTAATAAACCAATAACCTTCAATGTGAATGGCAATTGAAAAAAAGGATGTTTACCAAACCAGCCAATGATTGCAAAATAGAAACAACGACAAAAACAAAGTTGACCTAAATAGGGTGCGTATTATAGAAAATCATTACCGACTAAATCTTTGTTTCATAATCCTCAACTATTATTGGAAAAATGGCGAATAATAAAGAGCATCATCAAATGACCGATTTAAAAAGTATTGGCTTGTTATTAAAAAAGAAACGTGAAGAGAATTCCTACACTTTAGAACATGTTTCAGAAATAACACGGATTACATTGACTAATCTCCGAAATATTGAAGAGGGGAACATACAAACGCTACCCGGACTGGTTTTTGTCAGGGGATTTATCAGAAATTATGCCAAGTTATTGGGTCTGGAAAGTGATTGGATGATTGAAGCTTTGAATCAAACATATAATATAACACCTGAAATACAACAAACCACACGTAAGGAAACTACCGTCAGCGAATCAACTAAAGAAGAAGTCAATATCAATTTTAAGTTTGTTTCTATCGGAGCATTGACCATCGCCATTGCATTGGTAGGATTCATCATTTTTAATAATAAACCCATCGAGCAGTTTTCATCGGAAGAAGATAAGGTTGAAACCGTTCAAGCAGTTGAAACCCAAGAGATCATCGAATCCACCATTCAAGACATGGCGGAGCACCCCCCCCA
>JBFFHJ010000162.1:0-8300 GCA_041556995.1 bacterium
ACCGTTTAAATAAAACTGATTTGGTTTTTTATAAAATATTTTTGATTTTGCCGAAGACCTTTCATATGGCACTGACATCTTTCTCCATGTACGTATCTGATTGCACACGAGAATCATCTCGTATGTGTTTATCTGTTCCAGTCTATTGAGTATTTCATTTTTTACTTTGGTTCCACTTCTCTTTTTTACAGGATTACCAGCATATAAATCCAATGTCAGAATGGGTATCGTTATAAAAATAGTGAAAATAAATAATCGGTAAGCCTTTTTTTTTGTCATGTAATCTCCAAATATCTGAATAGAATATAGAAATATGTTTTACTGTTTCAAAAGTAGCAGTAAATTTAAACACGTGAATCCGTTTTATATTATTCACGCTTTTTACCTTTTTCAGCTTCAAGCCACAGTTTAGGTACAACAAGATATAAAGATTTAACTTCGGCATCTTTTAATCCACGCCATAAGTGTACGCCAACACCTGCAATAGGAAATGTTATTTCATATTTTTTATTCGAATCGATATTTCCCAAGTAATTCTTAACAATTGTCTCAGTAATTGTTTTAATTTTCCCAGGTGCTGAACGAGGTATTTTTTGTAATGCTGCTATTTTTTTAAATATTTCTTTTAATGGTTTTATCGCCTTTCCTATTAATTTCGTCAATGTTACACCGAGTGCAAGTTCAAAATCAAAACTTGCCGGTTTATATTGTTCGAGTTGATCCACATTATCATAACCAAGGAATATCATTCCACTGACACCCCCACTGGCGCCACCACCTTCCCCCAGTTTCAACCCATATATAAACAAACAGCCTGCCCTGACCCATTCTTTTTTGTCATTCAATAAATCCTCCAGGTTAAGTATGAAGCCTACCGACACATGCCCACCTACTGTATTGGGGTTATTTTCTTCTATCTCTTTCTTAAGTTTTTCCACATTCTTTTTATTTTCTATACATTCTTTTATATATCGTTGTTTGACTTCCTCTTCCAAATACTTCATTGCTTTTTTTGCCTTATCTTCTATGTATTCCCTGATCGTGGGAGGAAGCGGTAGATGACGAATCCTTTGTAGATCCCCATCGGCAGATGCACCCACAGCAAGGCCGATCCATATTTTACCCTTATTGTTTTCAAGATAATCCTCAACGGATTTCTTTGCTTTACTAAAGATGTTGAATATGCTTTTTAAAAATATCTTTATTTGCGATGGTTCTACTTCATCAACAGGACAGTTTTTAAAAAACAAAAATCTTTGACCCGGGCGGATTTTATCATAATCGAAATTCGAACGATCAAACCCTTTTGCAATTTTTTTTGACTTAATCGTATGTCTTTTATTGTGTGGTATCGGTCCCCATTTGGAATCCTCGTTGTCCAACTTATTTCTAGGCAGCCAATATTCACATTCGAATTCCAATTTTCTGGATACATCATTGTCTAGTACCATCACCATGGAGATGTCAAATTCACCTTCCACGTCCTTAAAATCGTGCAACGATCTTTTTATGCTTAATATTGTGGGCTTTGGGCGACTATTGACATGTAATATCTCAACGATACAGAATTTGAGTAAATTGATCTCTTCTTTGATATCTTTTCTTTTTTTACCTTTTAGTCGGAAAATTCCCTGGTATAGAATCTCATAATGCATACCTCGTGTAGCTACAAATCTATTGCTTTTGTTTGTTGTGTGTTTTTGGGGTTTTATGTAGTAATCGATATCCTTTTCAAGTTTCAAATCGATGGAACCACTCAATTGATCTGCCGGCAGACTTTTAACATAGTCAATTTGAGACTTGAATTCCATTCTCAATTTTTTTTTGATTTTGTATTCCAGATAGCTGATTTTTAAGCCACTTTCTTTTAACTTTTCAATTTTGTCTTCGTTTGATTCATCCCGAAGTATCATATCGTCAAAGTCCTCAACTTCTCTATAACGTAAATACTTTTTTGTAATTCTTATGCTTGAGATAGTCATTTTGTCTTATAGTTAAAAATGTTTTAATAATGGGATTTTTTTATAGATTAATCATCAAAACCATATTCACCTGAATTTATTACAATCTCAAAATCACCGGATTGAACCATTTTCTTTTTGACAAATCCTTCCTTATCTGTTCTTGCTTTTATTGTTGTGCCATCTGAGTAGACGATCAGGCATTTGGTTCGTGCCAGTGGCTCTCCTGTTTCTTCATCCACAACTTGAAATTCCAACCATTCAGGATCTTCTATTTGTTCTGCTTCAACATCTCCCACATCGGGTTGATCCATGCCGGTCAGTCCCAGGGTATTGAATTCGTTCATGATCATCAGGTCGCCTTTGCGGCAGACCGGGCGCATTTCCACTTTGACATCAGGAGAGAAAGCCATGAACGTGGCTTTGCCTTTGATAGTGCCGGAAATAATACCGCCCATGGAGCCGACTTCATCTCCTTTGCTTTGGGAGATGAAGCTGCCGAAGGTAGCTACGCTGTTACCATCAAACTTGGTCATGATGGAACCGGCAGTCAGGTCTTTCGATTCCGCTATGTTGGGATAGGGAAGGGGCATTGGACCCGGTGGTGATGGAAAAGGAGTGATGCAAACATCCGGTATGGTGGCCATGGCTTTTCCACCACTTCCTTTGGTGACAACTGATTTTCCGTTGGCGCTGACTGTTATTTTTCCCATAATTTCCTCATCTCTTCGTTAATGTTCAGTTTAAGTAATACTGTAGCTCTTTGGCTTTCCAATGAGCTGGTTAGTAAAAGATTATAAGGACCTTCGGCATATCCTTTTCTTCCGGCTTCCGTGGCCAGACATATTAGTACTGGGACAGTGGCCGCACCCAGGTCACCGCAGAAGCTGACCGGTGACATAAAATCACCGGGTTTGTTTAGAAGATTACCCAGATGCATTGATAAGCACGTCATTTCATTAGTATAATAGTTCTCTCCATTAAGATTGCAGTATATCTTTGACAGTTTTTCTCCTTCGGGAAGGTCCTTTAGTACCTTGTCTGTGGCAGATTTTACGCCTTCGGCACTACTCATTTTTCCGCTGTCAAAAGTTCTTTTTTCTTCTGCTGATCCGATACCCAGGACTTTGGCCAGACTGGTGATATTATACTCTTCAATGGCTGAATTTGAAGCCAACAGGCAGAAACCTGCCCCTTCTCCAGGGATAAAACCGTTTTTATTTTCAGTGCAGAACAGGCGGCCAGTATCTTCCAACCAGAATAGTGTTTCCTGGTTATAATAGGAATCAACCCCGCCTATCAGGCAAAAAGACATTTGTCCGGTGGAGATTTTTTCCATGGCAGATTCCATGGCTAATAGGCCGGAGGTGTGTCCTTGGGGGATGAACCGAAAATCAAACCGTTTTTGGATTTTTTGTTCAATATCTAAAAATCCCCAAGGTAATGATTCCGTTAGATCTTCCGGTATACCCGGTCTTGTTTTGGGTAAACCAATGAAAATCGGGATACGTTCTCCTTTGAGATCAATGTTATTAAAAGGTTGTAAGGCTTCCATCAGTGCCGGTTGGATCAATTGCATTAATCTGGGTATGATTTCAAGATCTTCGTCGATATCTTCAACCACCCCCATCTTAATATTTTCCCAGGATGAATCCTCGAAATCGGGTACTGCTTTTATATTAGAATATCCAATCCGTATCCCCCCGGCGGTTGTTCCAGCTCTGGAGCCAATTGGGGTGTTTGCACCACATTTTATGATATAAACGTCTTCCATTAATCTTTATCTATATTATTTATTTGTTTTCAATTTGATGGTTAGTTTGGGATGTCACTCAGTAAACTATTAAATGGTTCCAGATCTTTTAACCGGGACGATGCCATCAATTTCGAATTCAGTATATAAAGAGCTGCTGTCATGCTTTTTTGATCGGATAATTTTAATGATTCAAGTATAAACCTCTCAAAGGCTTCCATGTTTTCCGACAGCAGGTCGATCAGGGCAGTTAATCGTTGTTTGAGAGGCTGGGTTTTGGGTTGGTTTTTCTTTTTCTGGTTTTGGTATACCTGAAGGTAAAACCTTATCTCATCGAAAATATTCTCTGCCTGTTTGTCATCATATGTTTTTTTGCGTGGTGAAACAGTCATGGGAGTTGGAAGTTTTCGGGCGATCTTCAAAAACTCCGATGTGCTGGTAACTGTCACCACTTTTGATTGACAGGTTTCTCTTTTTTGGGTCTCTTCCACAACCTTATCTAAAAGTGGTCTATTTGAATAAGGCATTGTTATTATTATAAAAATTAGAAGAGGTAGTAATGGTGATGGTCATTTTGTTTATTGATTCGTCAGTCACATTTCATCCGTTCGATTGTTTTAATTTAACAGGACGTTCCCACCCCTGATTCGGTTTGTTTCCGAAGCAGATGAACGGATGTTATCCGCTTCAATAACCAGTTGATTTCCATCTGACTTCAGTTTGATGAAGGCATCACCGCATTTAATGATGATTTCTTTTTTTGCTTCTAAAACGAGTTGATCGGCATTGATGTGTAGAGTTTCGGTTTGGCTTTCTGTGGGGGGGACAGTTTCATTTTCCAGAAATGAATAAAAGAGATCAGTGATCATCGGTTTTTCCGGGTGACGATCATCAAAGATCAGTTTGATCACCGCCGTTGTTTCCATGGCTTTTTTCAGATCATCGTAGGTGAGTTTGTTATTGGCTATTGTAGCTTTAAGATCTTTTTTAAAAGGATTGCCTGAATAATTCACCCAAACGGTTTGTGTGTTCTTCTCCAGTTTAATAATCGTGCCGTAACGGTATCCTTCGATTCTATCAATTTCCACTGTTTTGGTTTGTACGGATGGGTTATTTTTGGGATTGGTTGTCATATTTTGTCCTTAATTATTAAAGTTTTAATTCATATTCGACTTTGGTCGATTCAATAGATTCCTGTTTGCCTTCACACGGCAGTGAGGTTTGCCAGATCATAATCAATCTTGGGAATTCGGGTTCGATGATAATGGTTTGCAGTTTGGCCTGGCTTTTGATCTGTTCTTCGTCTGTTTGTGTTTGACAGTTGATGGTAACTCTCGGCAACCAGAAGATAAGCTTTTCACTTGGGGTTAGTTTATGTAAGGCAACAGCTTCCCCTTCTTCAATGGTGTCAAACTGTTGATCTTCGGGAGCACATTGGTAATACAGGGGATTGAAGTCTTTGGGTCTGGGTTGGTTGGGGGGTGTATTTCCATTTGTGGTGCCCGCATATTTGTTTCTGGATTGCCAGAATGGCGGAATAGCGCCAAACCCGGCTACTTTATTTTTTTTAATACGTTTTTTCAGCGGGAAACCGGGAAGTTCGATATTGGGGAGTTTTTGTCTATTCATATCCTGCCATCTTTTGATATAACCTTTTCCGATGGGGTTTCTTATGTCGTACTCGGGCATTTCGGTATTTTCTCGGAAGTTCCCCCCTCCATAGGCGTTTTCGTAGCAGATCTCCATGGCTTTAAATTTTTCCCTGTAGGATTGAACATGGAATCCAAGCACTCGTTGCCATATTCTATCGCCGATGACTTTCAGATCTTTTCTCCATTTGCCCATGGCCACCCCTACGGTGAGTTCATCTGCCCATTGAGCATTTGGAACATGAGCAACGGCGTTTAATATCAAGTCCACTTTTTGTTTTTCCGGGATCAGGTCACTGTCATAGAGCATACTGCTTTTATAGGGGGTGGCCTTGAATTGGGGTTCGGAGAATACGGCCATCTGTTCTTCGGACAGTGTCAATTCTCCATCAGGATTTATGTCAAAGGTGGCTTTGATAGCTGTCAACCAGACCGGTTCACCGGTTTTATCATCCTGGATGAATCCTTTACCGATTTTAAAAGGGGTTTTATTAATAATATTCCACATATAACTTTTTATATCTTAATCAAGTTATTTTATATTTCCAGTTCTGTTTTATTGGCTTATTCTTCCATAAAACAACCATTGATCGTCTCCGAACTGATCCTTGCTTTTTCCCCACCATTCTTGCCATTTCTGGATGGCTTCCAGTTGGTCCCTGGCCCACCAGTCAGCCTCAAATTGTGTTATGCGTTGACCGGAGCGAATAATGAGTTCGTAATATGAAAATTGTCTGGACCAGTGGTTGCCTTTGGGAAAAGCCATTTCCTTCAGACATTCTTTAAGGGTAAAGAATTGCCCCCTTCGATAGCGGATTTTTGGGACAAAGTTATGTTCGTTGTCTTTCCACCATCTTAACCATATTGGAAACCAACCGGTTTCCACAGTGACTTCGTACTCTTTATCCTTGGGACCTTCTTTAATTTCGGGAAAGGGGAGGCTCAAATCCGCACCGGTGATCAGTTCCAGGCTTTCCACCACCCTTTTTTGTATGGCCAAATCCAGTCCTCCCTTTTTCAGTTCATCCAGTAAAAGGGGAATAGCCGGTGTGATGCCCTGGATACCCAGGGCTTTAATGGTGGCTTCCTTTGATTTTTTTTGCGACAGCCCTGATTTGATATAGTTAAAATCATCATATTCTCCCGCACAAGCCAGATACATGGGCAAATTGACCATATTTTCCGCCCGGTCGATGAACCGCCGTCTCATTTTATAAAGGGCATCGATATATCCAGCCATCATGGCTGTCAGGATGGTTTCTTCATAAAACCGGGTTTCGGGATCTTCCAGTAAAGGCTCAAGCAGGGCGTATTCCACGTCAATACCGGAGGTGGTGAAGGATCTTAGAATCTTTGATTGTACAGGTTGCTCCGATTGTTGAAACAGCACTTCCCATCTTTCCGTGTCGATTTTTTTCCTGTAGTCCAGAATTTCAATGATTCCGGTTTGGAGTTCGGTGGGATAAGAATACAAACGTTTGTCCAGTTGATCATCCAGTTCTTTGTTTAGTCCGTATTTTAAAGCAGTTGTAGTATGCTGTTTTACTTCTTTGTTTTCTTTAAATAAACCCGGCAAATGATCCAGGACGTTAATATCGGGATAACAGGACAAAATAAAAGCGGCAGTGGTCTTTTTCTCTTCCATATCGTCGTCTTCTATTTCTCCCAACAGATAACTTTCCAAATAGTCTACAGCTGGTTGTCCGTACTCGCACATCTCATGGACATGAATAATCAAGCTTTCTTCAAGGGCCTTTATAAGCGGCCACTCACCGTCAAGATCGTGGTATGCATGTTTGCAGGTGTTTAGCAGACCGTCAATGGAATCTAGCAGGTGATCGAACAGGTTGGCATCTTTCGGTTTTTTTACGGTCGGAATTTTCTGGTCTACCTTTTTTTCACTGACGCTTTGTTTTTTTGCCTGTTTGCCTTTTCGTTCCGCTTTTTTTTGTTTGGCATCGTTCAGTACCAGGGTGGCAATAGATTCCGGGGGCATTTGGCAGATTGTTTGGAGTTCTTGCAGGGAGTTTATTTTTAAGCCGGTGTTACTGCCTGCTTTGGCCTGGGCTTCAGCCAATCGCATTTTGGCCAGGGCCTTAATGTCTTCCATGCTATCCAGTTTTGCAGGTAGGCCGACTTTGGTACGGTCTCCCTTGGGGAACTGAGCGACGACCTGATCATTCTGGCGGGTCATTTGTTTCAAATCATCCAGAGTCAAGGTTCCGTTATCAGCCTTTTCTTTATAGGTTTGCATATTGTCCAGTAACTTTTGTGAAAGGCGGATATTTTCCTTGAGTTCAGGAGGGGCATTTTTATCTATGTAGAGTTTGGCCATGGTTTGATTTTGAGTTGTCAATCATTTGATTTTGTTTGGAATATTTTTTTCTATATTTGATCAATAGAAGAATTTTTTCCATTTCGATCGCTAATAACATGAACCGGTTATTTTTAATTAAAAGGTTTGATATTATATCAATATTATTTAATTTGCAATATTTATTAAGAGGCCGTGTTAACTGGATTCTTATATCAAATAATCAGGCCAATGAAAAATAATTTGAGGTTATTCGTTTTTTTCATAAACGATCCCTTGTTTTTTGAGAGGATAGTTTATGATGAAAAAGATTGTTTTTATTGATTATTTCCGATTTGAAATTAGTGTATTTTCGGGATGTACCTGGAATGTTCCGGTGATTTAAGGTGTTTTATACGGATTTTTTGGTTTTCTTCGATACCAGAAGCTGCTTGAAGGTGCTTTAATGGGGATTTCAGGAAGTTTTTGGGGAGATTTGGGTCAACAATTGAGGCAAATAATAAGGTGGCGTTGATAGAGCTTGATATCATGGGAGGTTATAAAGATCTTAATGTATTGACTTCGGATTCTCCTGGGTTTAAAATGGTTGAATCTATAACCCCCTGGAAAACCAGGGGTTAAAC
>JBFFHJ010000163.1:0-8286 GCA_041556995.1 bacterium
CGCGACCTTTCGCTGGCGTATACACCAGGTGTTGCCGTCCCTTGCCTCGAGATTGCTAAAGAGCCGTCGGATGCCCGCAAGTACACAGCTCGTGGCAATCTGGTGGCGGTGGTCAGCAATGGATCCGCGGTTCTGGGTCTGGGCAATATTGGCGCTTTGGCAGGCAAACCGGTTATGGAAGGCAAGGGGGTTTTGTTTAAAAAATTCGCTGATATTGATGTCTTTGATATTGAACTAAATACGGAAAACGCCGACCAGTTTATCCAGGCTGTCAAGTGCCTGGAACCAACTTTTGGAGGAATCAACCTGGAAGATATCTCAGCTCCTGATTGTTTTTACATCGAGGAACAACTCAAAAAACAGTTGAAGATTCCTGTATTTCATGATGACCAACATGGCACTGCTATCATCAGCGCAGCCGCGCTTGTGAACGCAGTTGAGTTGATCGGTAAAAAAATGGATGAGATCAAAGTGGTGTATAACGGCGCTGGAGCAGCCGGAATTGCCTGTTGTCGGCTTCATTTTTCTTTGGGAGTAAAAAAGGAAAATATAATAATGTGTGACAGTCGTGGTGTCATCTACAAGGGTCGCGAGAAAGGGATGAATGTCTACAAGGAAGAACTGGCCGCCGATACAAATCACAGAACCCTGGCAGAAGCTTTGGTTGGAGCGGACGTATTTGTGGGTATTTCCATTAAGGATGCCATGACTCCCGACATGCTGAAAAGTATGGCCGATAACCCGATTGTGTTTGCCCTGGCCAACCCGGACCCTGAAATCAACTATGATCTGGCAAAAAAAATTCGACCAGATGCAATTATTGCTACAGGTCGGTCCGATTTTCCCAATCAGGTCAATAACGTGCTTGGATTTCCATTTATTTTTCGGGGCGCCTTGGATTGCCAGGCAATGGAAATCAACGAAGAGATGAAGCTGGCCGCAGCAAAAGCACTGGCAGAATTGGCTAAACAAGACGTCCCTGATTCCGTGCTTAAAGCCTACGACGCCAAATCGTTGCATTATGGCACTGAGTATTTGATTCCCGCTCCTTTTGATCCCCGTGCCCTGCTTTGGGTAGCGCCAGCTGTTGCGGAAGCGGCCACCCGATCAGGGGTTGCCGGAAAGCCAATTGAAGATATTGACGGCTATCGCTATCAACTGGAAAAGCTATTAGGAATGTCCAGACAGGTAATGAGGATCGTCATCAAAAAAGCCCAACTTAATCCCCAGCGTATTGTATTCCCGGAAGGAGATAATCCTCTGATCATCAGAGCAGCGCAGGCTGTTCATGATGAAAAAATTGGTACACCGATTCTGCTGGGAGACAAGCAAAAGATTTTGGAGGTGATCAAACAGGAAGAGCTACAAGTTAATCCAGAGCATCTAACTATAATCAATCCTGAATCTTCTGCTAATCTGGATCGATACATAGAGTTGTTGATCAAACGCAGACATCGTAAAGGAATCACTATAGAGCAAGCCGACAAGAATATGAGGCTGGATCGCAATTATTTTGCTGCCGCCATGGTAAACGTTGGCGATGCAGATGCTATGTTGTCGGGGATAACCTGCAACTACCCCAATGTGATTCAACCGGCGTTATGCTTGATTGACATGGTTCCGGACGTTCATCGAATCAGTGCCCTACATATGATTATGCAAAACCGCAAACTATATTTCTTTGCTGACACGATCGTCAATATTTCACCCGATGTTCAAACATTGGTGGAGACTGCCTTGCAGACAGCCAATTTTGCCCGTGAGTTGGATATTGAACCATGTGTGGCACTACTCTCCTATTCCAATTTCGGATCCTCTCGGAACGATGAAACGTATAAGATAGCGGAAGCCATTCGCGTCATCAAGGATATAAACCCCGGTTTGAATGTTGATGGTGAAATGATGATTGATTTTGCAATTAGTCCTGAATTGAGAGAGCAGCACTATCCGTTTTCTTCACTTAAAGGATCAGCCAACATCTTTATTTTTCCGGAGCTGAATAGTGCCAACATTGCATCCCGGATGATGAATAGATTAGGCAATGCCGAAAAATTAGGTCCCATATTGTTGGGATTCACTAAATCGATTCATGTTCTGCATCGTGGATGCGATATGCAGGATATCATGAACATGGCGGCGGTGGCAGCCATGGATGCCAGGAAAAAGGCTGTTAAATAAATAATAAGCCAAGATCTCCAAACAATCAGGGCAATTGCATGAAAATATCTTATCAGTTGTCATCCAGAGGAGGAACGACGAAGGATCTATCAAGGCCAAAAGCAAAAGATGCTATTTGTTATCCCGAAATAACGTTTACTGCTTATATTGTAAAATCAGTGATTAAAGATCTGCCTGAAATCACAGAGATCCTTCATGTCGCCTGAAACTCCATTTATAGTGACAATACGAAGTAAATAGATACCTTTTTCATGATTGCCCTGTCCAACCAGAACCGGTTGTTGATTTATATACTGGAACTCACTCAAGCAAAGCAGAACCTACGTTATACATCAAACAGATAGGTATGTTTTGATTTAAAGCGTTTCAGATACGTTCTGCCAATGGGAATGACAACATCCTTAAATACCAGTTCGTAATCCTTTTGGTTCTTTTTTCGAACAGACTCGATCAAATCTGGGTTGACGAAGTATTTTCGGTGTACACGGAAGATAGAATCTTCTCCCATGTAAAACTCAATTTCTTTCATCGTAACCGGTATATCGATCCTTTCCTCATCCTCTTCTAAAGCCAGCCGACAAAAAGGAGAATCTGCCTGAATATACTTTATTTTTGACAGTCGTTGTTTAATTAACAGGATTGCATCATTGATGGCGTTACTATCGGTCAGTTTTTGAACATTGTCTCGAATAGCATGAATCTGCTGAAAAATATTGGTAATATATTTCAATGCATTTTCTGAATACTTTCCATTGTTTTCGTAGCGAAAAAGATAAATTCGAAACTCTTCAAAGCCATCTACACAGAAGTCGATACTGTACCCGGAACCGTGCTCCTTGACAAAACGCTGAGTTATCGTTACTTCTTCCTTAAGTTTCTGTAAATATTTATTTTTTTTAGGTATATCCAAATATCCAACTCTATGAAACACTTTGCCATTAACCTGGATCACCCCCACATTAAAATAGATATTTTGGGCAACAGTATCAAAGGCAGTTTTGAATAGATCTTTTGAATCTTTAAAGTTCATTATGTTTTGTGAAAACTCCAAAATCGACACCATTCTACAATTGGCCAGCATAATCTGAATTTGGTTTTGCATGCAGGACACCAGTTCTCGTTTTTTTACCGGTTTTACAAGATAACCGTCGGAGCCTTTTAATCTGTCATGCAGATGATTATCGGATTGTTCAACGGTCGATAAAATAATTATGGGTAATTCACTGAAAAGATAGATATCTCTTAACTCTTCATAGATATTAACACTATATTCATCCGGAATATCCAGCAAAAGCAAATGGGGTTTCTCGTATTCCAACATCGTTAGTGCCCTGTTTTTATCAAACGCCAAACGAATATCGTAGTTTTCATCTTTTAAACAATCCATCAACATCAGATAACACTCCTTGTCTTCGCTAACAATGATTACTTTAAAATGGCGGTAACCGAGTACGATGCTTGGCGCCTCATTTTGTTTTTGAAAATCCGAACCGACATTATCCTGGAGTGATGTTGGCTTTTTCGTTTTTACTTCCGGTTCTTCAATTTTATTCAAACCGATTTGACTATAGTTCCCTTCAAAATTGTCCAATGACTGATTGTCCGGTGAAAGTGGATCCTCAACGACATCTTTTTTGGATTCCGTTGTAATATAGCCTATAACAAAAACCTGGATTACCAGAAAAATGACCAGTAAAAGTAAAGCATTCTTTAATATCTGTATGACCAGAACCATAAACACCTGCTCCTTGGTTTGACTCATGGCAGATTTCAAGTCTTCAGCCAGGTATAGCTCACCAAAAACCTTATTCTTTTGCGATAGTTGAAGAAAAAGAGGAAATTTTTTTTCGATCAGCTTTCCTTCAGGTTTTTTACCAATGCCTATTTTAAATTGGTTTGTATCCCTGATTTCAATATAGGAAACATTGTTTGATTGCTGAATGGTTTTTAGATTTGCAAGTAACTGCTCATCATTACAATTCCATAACAATGAGCTGATGTTCAGATAATGGTTTTCTCCGATAAGTCGCAATTTTTCATCGATACGTCGCACAGTATTTTGATAATCGAAATAGATATGATATCCAGTCTGAAATAGGGAGATAAACAGTGTAATGGAAATAAATATCATCAACGACCGTCGATTAATGGTACGGTGAAACCATGGTTTTTTTTGAACTTTCCTGTTCATGTTTTCACTCCTCTTATTATCTGCTGGATAAATGTCAATTACCTTTTTATAGGGTTGAAACAATTTCCTTTGTTGTGCATCCATATGATATTCCATGCTTTTACAATCGATAATATAAAGATCTACCCGACTTGTTGAAACAAGGGTTCATTGATGTCTTTGGTGTCCCTCTTTTATCTCCAACTAAAATTGTCCGGTCAAAAACATCCTGTTTAACAGGCAGTTTAAAAACCGGGAACTGTCCATCCAATTATCATTTTTCAAGGGTTTGCGGAGAAAATCAGAAAACCGAACTGTCCTTTTTTTTCGGTAAATGGCCTCTTGGTTATAAAGAATCCAATGGGGGATAGAAAAGGATAACATATATTTCAGGGTTTGGATTTGACTTTTACCTGTTTAAATTATTTCAAAAATCATTGTCATTCTGACGGGAGCCCAGGCGATCTGAAGAATCTCCATGCTTTTCATAAAGATTTTTTGTTACTGGTTTTACAGGACTTGAAGCAAACATGTTTTCAGGAAATCAGCGACATCTCCTGCTTTTGGCCTTGAGAGATCCTTTGTCAGGTCCTTTATCGTTCACTCCTCAGGAATTTGCTTCACTCTCAGGATGACAGGAAACTTGCTTACTGACCGACCAGGAATTCGTGGTCATTGGAGGAGAATAAAAACCCTGAAATGTGAGAGATAAGTTGATTATTTATCAAATAAATAGGAGTGTTTGGCTTTTAATTTTTTTAGATAGGTTCGGCCGATGGGAATCTCCGACTTTCCAAATACCATGTCATAATCTTTGGGATTTTTTTTACGAACCCCCCAGGCTTTGTTTGGAATAACAATATATTGTCGATGAATTCTGAAAAGATCACTTTCGCCGAAATACAACTCAATCTCCTGCATGGTAATGGGAATTTCAATAGCTTCGTCAATACCATCCAATACAATCTCACAAAACGGAGAAGCCGCTTTAATAAATGTGATCTGCTTCATCATTTTTTTTATCATCAACACTGCCTCGCTAACCGTACTGTCTTCGGCTATTTTATGGATATTGCTTCTGATTTCGTAGATTTCATTATTGATGCTTTCCAGGTATGTAATAATAATATCTGAAAAATCACGGTTGATTTCATTACGAAATATACAAATGGCATATTCATCGAATCCTTTTAATGAAGAAAAAATCATAAAACCTGCGGGGGTATCTGTGATTTTGACAGAGCAAAGCTTATCTTCGGTTTTTTGGGCTGTTAAACAATATTGTGAGAGGCTTTTTACCAGTTTCTCATCTCCAGTTTGTCGAATCACCTCTTTGTCATGAAAGAGTATCAATGCATTGCAAATAACGTTTTTCTCCACGTGCTTATAATAACACATCAGCAACTTATTTGTGTCCTTGACTTCCCTGATTTCTCTGGCAAATGTCAAATGAGATGCGATACGCTGGTTTGACAACATCATCTTTATTTGGTTTTTTACTCTGGCCATCAATTCATGTTTATGAATCGGCTTTTCTATAAAGTCGTTGATCATGGCGGGCATCTTGGTTAAACCATTTTTATATTTCTCCTCCCTAGCTGACAGCATGATTACCGGTAATTCCCTGGCGGAATACTTGTTTCGAATTTGGTTGCATACCTCATAACCGTTCATTTTCGGCATCACAGCATCCAAAATCACCAGATCCGGTTTCCCAGATGCGATACTGCTTAGTGCATCCTCTCCAGAATCGACCAAAACGACATCATAATCCTCTTCCATAAGATAGTTATTCAATACTCTTTGCACCATGGGATCATCTTCAACTACCAGAATCTGATAGTTTAATCTTTTATCGATCATTTGCCTGGACTCAAAAACATTGGCACCCGGCAAATTCTCCTTTTTGGAATCCGTTACATCCAGTAATTTTACTGGAGTTTGCTTCAGCTCTATCTGTATATCTATGGGAAGACTAAATGTTACCTTGGTTCCCTGGTTCTCAACTGATTCAATCCACATTTCTCCACCGTGTAATTCCACCAATTGCCGGGAGATACTCAACCCCAATCCCGAACCCAACGGCTTTTCTTTTTTCCTCCCTGGTCCTTCGTTGGTTTTAAAATAGCTGCTGATCTGTTGAAGATCCTTGGTTGTGATTCCCACACCGGTATCTTCTACGGTGACAAATAAAAAATTCTCCTCTTTTTGAGCAAATAGCTCAATACTCCCCTCGTTTGTATATTTAATAGCATTACTGACGATATTAAATAAAATCTGTTGTACTTTCGCCTCATCTCCCTGCACCATAGGGAGATCCGCTGACAATTGATTGTGGATAACCACATTTTTTTTTGCCACAAAACCTTTTAAAAACGAAAGTATCACATCAGCCAGAGATCTGACGTCCAGGGGGCGGAGGTTTAACTTTATCTCTTTGAATTTTAAACGGGAATAGTCCAGAGTATCGTCGATCAAGTTCAATACCTGGTTACCGCAATTAATGATCAAGTCCAGATCGGTGCTGTCTTCCTGATTGAATTGATCTCTACTCCGGGTCATGATGGTTTCAGCAATACCCACTATTCCGCTGATGGGAGTTTTGATTTCCTGAGAAATATCCACCAGAAACTGATCTTTAGTTTTATTAAAATACAATAGCTCTTTGTTTCGATATTCAAGATCCAAATATGCTGAAAACAACTTTTGACGCTGGGCATTCAGGGTTTCCACTATCCTATCCAACTCATCATCCCTAAAAGCACTTTTTCTATCCAGTATCAGCGGTTCGGTTAGCTTTTCTAAATTAAAATCTCCCAGGTATGAATTCAATACACTCAAATGACGGGTCAACAGGTAATGGACAATGAACAGAATAAAAAAAGACACCAAAAATGTTTTAATGGCTTGTATCAAAATAATAACAAGTATTCTCTCCTTAAAACGCTGAAAGATCAGGTTATAGTTAGATACAATCCGTATATGGCCAATATCCTTTCTACCTTCCTGAATATCATTGTAAAACAATGGAATCTTAAACTCGTGATATCTTTTATTGCCAATCTTCCCTTTGGAAAATTTCATGGTTTGGTATTTAAACTGATTCGATGGCTCAATCTCCACATATTCCACAGAGGTTATTTGCAAAATATCCTCCATCTGGGCCTCCATCTGGGATAGATCAATATTCCAAAGGGCTTCACCTATGCTTTTGGTTTGTGTCAGCTTGATACTTTCAATGACTTTTTTCTGCAACACGACATCTTTCTGGAATTCCAAATATAACTGCAATGCGATTCCTGTCAATGTTACCAGTGAACTGAATAACAAAACCCTCAACAACAATCGCCAGCCAATGACATTGGAGAATCGTAAGTCATTCATTTTAGATTTAAATGGTTGATTTTTGGCCATTTTTTGAGCTGTCTTTCGTCAATACCATCAATTCAGTATTGTTTAAATACAAACAACTAACAGGCTATAACTTTGGCTTTGTTGTTGAGGACATTCCACCTTTGAATCATGAAATTATTATACCTATTGAATATTGTACTAATTAATAAACCTTGTTTCAACCTGTACTATTAAAAACCATTACATCTTGTTCCAGCCACCATTCAAAAAAAAGGGGATTGTTAATAATAAGATATCGTCTAACTATATATAATTTTATAAGTTTTAACTCAATAGTAATCAATCGCCATACATAAAAAACCTTGATTTTTTCATTCCAGCAATATTTGGAGGAAAATACAAATAATCTCCCTTTAAAAATCAAAGGGCTTTTATTAAATTACAATCTCAACAGTTTAGAGTTATTGGCCAAGATATTGAAATATAAGCTAATATTGAATACATTTCATTGTCAATTACCCAAGTTTATATTTAACGTACGTAACACAAACTATGCATAAACTCCTTTAATAAAGAGAAAAAAG
>JBFFHJ010000164.1:0-8158 GCA_041556995.1 bacterium
AATCTTTGATATTTATCAATAGAAATTCAATTAGGTAGAGTATATGTGTATTAGTAAACTCAGCTTTAGCTTTTTTGACGTTTGCGTCTTCCATATCACTGAAAAAAGTCGTTGTAATTTCAGCCAATACTTGATGGAAAATGGGTAATGTACGCTGAAACCAGAAAAGTTGGTCTCAAAACGTTTTACTATTATGTGATGCCTGTCGATGAAAACCTTCCTTATTACCTGGGAGATCCCATGAATTTAGGGTCAGACGATAGGCCCGATAAGGTGCTTTGGACCATTAACCCAACCAGCTTTGTAACAGTCAGCCAGTTCAGCCATATTTCAAGATGGGTTCTTGAGTAGTCAGAGTTGTACCTATCCCTCCTCTAAGCGGTGCTCGGGCGTCCTTCCCTCACCAATTATGGGCTTGCTTCGCAACCCAGTTCGCAAGCTCACAGGGTGGGCTGGTGGGATATGGTTCTAAAAGACAGTGCGAAGCACACAAAAATGAAGGACAGGGAAAAGGTCGCAATCTTCATATCTCTCCCCAAACCAACCACCACAGGGGCCGGTGAAGTCCGTCAGGACTTCCAATATCAAATAATCAATTCCACTTCCAACGAACCGGTGAAGTCCGCAGGACTTCATATATTGACCTCGGTTTCTAATAAAAAACCTAAGTCAGTCTTTTCGGTTTACAGATTGTGCACTTTAAACAAATGATTGTTGACACCGGTTTTCAAACAGAAAAAGCCCCCAGAGAGACCACACTGCTCAGATTATGGGAGTCCAGGAGCTTGAAAATTGAGGGTGATTTTTGACACCACTTAATGGGTTTATATAAAATCTTTCACGGCTTTTTCAAAACGCTTTGATACCTTGCTTTGGCCGGTTTCAATATTCCGGATCGTGCCCCCCGAGTATCCTATCTTTTCACCCAACTGATCGGCCGTGAGGCCCATTTTTTTACGCAAATCCTTTAATTTCTCAGGAGTCAAACCAGACTCCTTTAAAATCTCTTCATGCGGGGTTGTTCCGTCCTTGCTGGTTTCGTTGCCTTCTAAGAATGCATAATCTTCGATATCTTCTGTCAATTCCAAGAAATCATCGATGGGAAAGGAAACAGCAATGACATTACCCTTTTTATCCTTCAAGAAACTGGGATTGTATCGGGAAACCTTTACTTTCCCGTCTAGTAGTTTGATATCCATGTTGTTCGCTCCTTATGTATAGATTCCTTGTCTATGACCTACCTTCAAAACCAAAACAACTAGCATTTCTTTCTGAACTTCCCAAACTACCCAGTAGTCTCCTAAACGCTTTCTATATGTGTTTTTATAGCCTTCCATCTTTTTGATTCCGTCCGCGGGGTAGGGTTGATTCTGAGAGTGTCTACAAAAGCCTGGATATCGTTCTGTACTAATTTAGGAAGTTTTCTTAGTTGCTTCTTAGCTCTGTTTTTCCATTCGATTGTATACATTCTCTCTCCTTTGCTGTGTTGTATAAATTTAGAATATCATATTTTATGACATTGTCAATACCTAATATCATTTTTTATGACATGTTTAGAGAAAGTGTAGTGTGTGGTTATAACCACGGTTATCCAAAATTGTTTAAATTATTGTTTTTCTATGGTCGATATTATTGAAATTTGAGTACGTAGTCAGGATTTGTTTTTTTTTGCAGAACCATGGCCCTTGTGTTCAGATAGCGGTTCCTTGCATTCGTGGATTGTTTCGCCTGATTTATCGTCATAAACCTTTTCGTGATACAAATCGTTTTTTCTATCAAATATTAAAAAACGCTCAACAAACTTTTTTAATCTAATAGAAAAAGATGATTCAATTTTGATGACGGCACCTTAAAAGTGACTGAGGGCAAGGGAGGTAAACAGCGTCTGGTTCCCATTGTTGAAAGAGCCCTGTCCTGGATCAGAAAATATAAAACAGAGGTCCGTGATTCACTAACCTGCAATAGAATCCATGACCCCAACCTGTTTTTAAGCAGTGCTTTAAAACCGATGGTTCATATCAACCAGTTTATCCTGGATTACAAGATCAAAGCCGGGATAAACAAAAAGGGATTATCCCACCTGTTCAGACATACCATGGCCACCCTGATGCTGAAAAACGGGGCGGATATCCGTATTATCCAGCAGATCCTGGGTCATTCTCATCTGCACACCACCCAGCGCTACACCCATTTGTGCATTGAGCACTTAAAAGAGGTGCATGAGAAAACCCATCCGGCTAAATATCCCAATACATCCACCCATCATCAACAGGAGACACCATGATACAGGCACCTTTTTTCAAACCCACAGGTCTTGAAAACAATCCCAACACTCTCAGGCATCATGCCAATGACTACCTGTCTGTACTGCTGAACAGGGGCTTGAATCACGCCACCATCAAAAACCGGTTCGGTTTTTTAAAGCGGTTTATCAACTGGAGTGAACACCGGAACAGGTTTTATTTACCTGATATTACGATCACACAGCTTCAGGATTATAAAATGGAATTAATAAAATCCCCCGGTATGAAGTCTGTGGTGTTACAATCCTCAACCATTCACCGCCACCTTGTTTGCCTGAGGGCATTTTTTCACTGGTGCACCCGTGAGGGCAGGTTATTTGATAATCCAGCCATAGAGCTGACAACAGGAAACCCGAATGAGGACAAACTGGCAGTTTGCCTGACGGAAAAAGAGATGAACCGGTTGTTATCCCACCCGGATACCCAAAACCTTTATGGACTGAGAAACCGAACCATCATGGAGGTACTGTATTCCACCGACATCAGAAAAAACGAGCTGATCCACCTGGATTTTTCAGATATCGATTTCAGCGCTGAAATCGTGACCATCAGACATGGGAAGGGAAACAGGCAACGCCTTGTTCCCATTGGCAAAAGAGCTTTGGACTGGATAGACACCTACCTGACCCGATCTGAATCCCATACCACCGGCCATTCATCCCCCCTGTTTCTGACCAGGGAGAAAAACAGAGTTGGAGATGGAACCATCCAGATGCTGTTCAAGTCAGCCAAAAGAGACTGTGGTATCAGCAAATGGGGCGGTGCTCACCTGATCCGTCATACCATGGCCACCCTGATGCTGAAAAACGGGGCCGACCTGAGAATCATCCAGGAGATCTTAGGCCATACCCGGATCGACACCACCCTGATCTACACCCACCTGGACATCACTCACCTGAAAGAGGTCCATAGAAAAACCCACCCGGCTGAACAGGGAATTTCAAAAGGGATGCTGTTCTAACACCAGACCGGATATCCATCTATCCAACCACCATTCATTCAGCCACACATCCTGCCAACCAGCCACACCCGTTCATCCGGTGGGACACCGGATGAACGGGTGGTTCATCAACTCCCGAAAATCAACACCTCCTCTCAATCCTGCTTCTTTTAACGATCCGTTCATATGCTGTGGTTACAAAATATCCAGTGCTTTTTTTTATTTTAAAACCACTATTTGAAATAAAGCCACATTAGATTAGCTTTGACAATCTGTTTACCAGAATGGTCCATGACCCCTGGAAATCAACACCTCCCCCGATTCTTTAGTTTGAAACCACTATTAAAAACAAAACCAGCTAAATTAACCTGTAATGATCTGTTTATTAATATTTTAAATTTATATTTTAATAATTTTTTCAATTTAGCTGTAAATTTTTTTAAAAAGCGAACATTTTGGAAAAAATCGGTTGCAAAAAACACTTTGACAAATCCGTTCAGACTGATATAAAAATCAGTTAAAACAGATATAACCGTCAGATAATAATGCCTGAACAAAACCGAAACCTGGAAACAGTCCACCGGAATCAATGAAAATAGTCATGAATCAAAAACATCTTTCACATCTGAATCTCATGATGTTTTTTGTTCTTCTCAAATTGATATTCCGTTTTATGCATTTACTGACAGATCTGACAGAAATAACCCTGATAACAATAATTGACAGCGAAAAAACGCTCCCGGACAACGGGGAATCCCCCCTGGCACCACCCCACCCCATGGACCCGATACACGTTTCAAATAGATACACCGGCATGCAATTCAGGGTGTTTATATACACCGGCATGCAATTGGGATTGATTATTGTGAAGGGCGATCCGATACACGTTTTAAATATATATACCAGAATGCGGTCTGTTTTTTTCAGATTGAAATTTCGTTATATCAGTGCACCAACGATCCGGCTGAAAAATTTTTCTCCAATATCGCGTTTTAAAATAAAACCGTGCTATGGGGGAAAAAAATCGCACCAGACACTACGAGTCATGGACGGGCTTGTAGTGGCCGATGGCGCCACACTCACCCTGAACATCACCAACAGCTCGGCCGTTGTAACCTTCTTCGGCGGCATTAACCTGGAAGGCAACGCCACCGTGGTCCTTCAAGGCAGCGGCCACCTGGAGTTCGCCCACATGACCTTAACGGCTACGGATCTGGAAAAAATAATCATCGACGGAAACAGCACTGCAACAGTCTCCCCTCAACACGATGATGACGGCAATGGAGCCACCACCCCGACCCATCCCTACGATGTCTATTCCTTTATGGCCACCCCCGGCATCGATGCCTCGGGAGATGGAGCCATCACCCTATCCTGGCAGAACCCAGATAATAATTTTGATGGCGTATTAATCCGTGGATCAACCGATGATTATCCCGATTCCATCGATAATGCAGCCGATTACACCGTGTATATCGGAAACGGTGATACCACCACCGATACCGGCCTGGAAATCGGCAGGTTCTACTATTACACCGCTTTTGGATACATGACAGGAGCTGGTCCACCTGAATACACATACACACCCATGGGCGTGAAAGCCATGGCAGCCCCCACGTTTGTCCCTGAGAATCTGGTAGCCTACTACCCTTTCAACAAAGGCTCCAACAGCAAACACTACATCGAAGACGGCAGCGGTTACGCCCACCACGGCCTGTTCCTGACAGAAGAAGCCATCAGCACCACCGACATGACCTATGCCGACAACACCACCACCTCCGGCGCCTACGCCTTCAACGGCACAGACCACCAGCTCGATATCGACAACCCCATGCAACACGATGTCTTTCCGGGTATGGAAACCGGAGACTTTACTATGTCTGTATGGCTGAAGATCCCCACTATCATTATAGACAATACTGATAGCAGGTTTACAACCAACGGATTCTGGAATAACACTAATGCATCAGATTATGCCGGATTCTACGGATCTAATTATCATGAAACCTCACAGAACGTTGGTTCAACAGCCACCTGGACGCCTGACATACAAATTGGAGGCAATTACCGGATATACATGAGATGGCCGATCGGCACCAACAGGCCCGATGAAGCTCCGATAACGATTCACTACTATAACGACTCAGGTTATGCGGATGACGATATTACTGTTAATCAGACAGTGAACGGAGGAAAATGGAACCTGCTGGGAAGTGGAAGTTATCAGCTGTCACCAGGAGAAAACAATTATGTGAGCATAACAGCTTCGGGTAGTGGTAACACCGCAGCAGATGCCGTCATGTTTGTACATGAAAGGACTGAATACACAGACTGGTACGATGGTCAAGGCATCATCAACGGTAAAACAGGCGATGATCAAAACGACTTCGGCCTCACCATTACAAACGGAAAGCCCATGTTCGGTGTAGACAGCTCCTCCCCGACCACCCTGAAAGCAACTCAATCCATTGCTGATAATAACTGGTATAATATTACCGCCACCAGACAGAAGTCTGGTGAAATCAGACTTTACGTCAACGGGGTATTGGATGCTTCAGCAAATAATATACTGATTGACAACGAACTGAACGCCCCATCCCTCCTGACCATCGGCAGCAGACTTTATTCAAATAATCATTTCTTCCAAGGTAATATGGATTAAGTCAGAATTTACAATCAGGCCCTGGATGCTTCCGATGATATCTCTGATATTCAAAAGCTCTGGAGCGGACCGTTAGGTCTTCAAGCTTATTATTCGTTTGATGATGCAACAATAGCATTATCGACAATGATAACAAAAGATTATAGCGGCAATGGTAATGATGCAACGCTTGATACGAACCTTATATATCAGCCAAGTGCAACTACAAACAGATTTGGTGAATCAAATAAGGCATTTAAATATGATGGAGTGAGTGACTATATACACCACAATATTGACATTCGGCCATCTAAAAGCTCTGAGCTTACAATTACATTTTGGGTAAAACATGATTCAAATTCAGACCAATATAATTATATCTTTGGAAATCGAAAAGATATTTATAGGGGGAGAAATCTACTTTCAAGTGAGATGAATAATAATGAGCACTATTACTATTTGTTCAATGCATGTACAACATCTGATCTTGTTCGGATTGGATCTACTCAAATTCAATATAATGTTTGGGAATTCATTACCGTTGTTTACAAGGTTGAGGGCTCTCAACACCGTATCTTCTTGTATCGAAACGGTGTTGATGATACAAACGGTACAATAACTGAGACATATTGCAATGATGCTTTTGAATATTTTAGGACTGGCTTAAGTACCCATAGTCTATCAAGTGGATTTGAAGGAGAAATTGATGAATTTAAAGTGTTTTACAAAGCTCTCTCAGATGAAGAGATTCGCGAATTATATTCCCAGTAGCAAATTTAGTTATGTTAGCTTAGGCTAATTATCTAATTTTTTTCTGTCGTTTGAATTTAATTATTATTAGGTCTACCAACTTTGTAGAGTGGATCATCACAGATTGACAGATCCAGGAGTATAAAGAAATCTCCTCTGATATGAATCCTTCAAAGTCTATAAAAAGAGTGATTTCAATGAAGATAATACAAAGCTTAAGTCAGTCCAAAGTCCAAATTAGAGCAAATATCGCATCATCTTTATTTTGATACCAAAATTTAAAAAGTTAAATATTTAGATATCGCAGAATTCATCATAATAAACAGACACGATACTATCACTTTCATCCCCACTAGTATTAGCTGTAAAGATAAGGAAATATCCAGGATTTTGATCAGTAGGAAAGTGTAAATTTGAAAAGGAATAGTCTATTGTTGCATACCCTGTGTAGGTAATGCTCCAAGTATAACCTGATCCACCATCACCAGTAGTATCGGTTCCATCTTTATCAATTGTAATTATAGGTTCGGTACTTTCAGAAATATTTTTCGTCTGAGTATCTGATCCCCAATAAATCAAATAGTTATCAAAGTCGTTTTCATCTATTGCTTTTGTGATGGTAACAGTACCATTCATTTGTCCACAATCTCCAATATCTTGGTCACCATCAAACGTTACATCAGATGCAGTCCTATAAGGATTGGTTCTATCTGTTATTACTAAATTGATTCCACTACTCATTTCACCAAAACTATTTTTAGTAAATACAAGTAAGTGTGAAGGTGTTGAATCAGCTGTTGTATCAACTGGAAAATCATGTGTTACATTACCCATTCCACTAATTGGGATTTCTGTAATTAGTGAATTATTATCAATCTTTTCAGTTGAGCTTTTTCCCCAATACAATGCATAGTGCGTGATGTATGTTTCGTCAGACGCTTCTGTAATAGTAACGGTCCCAGCATATTCATCTGCGTTTCCATCAATATCAGTAAAGTCTATTCCACTGGCCGTTTTCTCAGGTACAGCATTATCAGTAATGGCCACACTGACACCAGTTTCCATTTCTCCAACTGAGTTTTTAGTAAAAACCAGAAGATGGCTGGCTCCATCAGTGGATGTGTCATCTGAGATTGTATAGGTCAGATCATTCCCTGTCTTTTTGAGAGATGCAATGAGTGTTGTATTATCTTTGACAGTGGATTCATCCGACCCCCAGTAAATGTTATAATGCGTTACATCGCCTTCATTGATCGCTCTGGTAATGGTTATATCGCCACCTATCTGACCCCTGGTTATGATATCCGTATCAGTGAATGAAACTCCTTCGGCTGCATTAATGGGAATGGTGGTATCATCGTCGTCATCGTCATCATCCGAATCCTGACAACCGGAAAAAACAAAAAACAACAGCATTAGCATCATCCATAAACTGAACCTTAATCGTGCTTTTTTCATTTTAAATTCCTCCAAAATCATCCTGTGTTTAAATTAATACCCTGCCGTCAAACAGGGTTTGGCAGC
>JBFFHJ010000165.1:0-7960 GCA_041556995.1 bacterium
ATTTTGCAGGAGGTCGGCATGACCATTTTTGACTATCGGGGAGATAGAGATCCAATTGCCCCAGCCGGCTCTTGCGTTTCCAGCGAAACCTGGGGATGCAGAGATGAAGGTAACATCTCCGCCTGTCGTGGTGGACTGAATCGGACAATCGAAAAAAACATCGGTCACATCTTTGTTGTCAGTGAAAAATTGTTGACTGAGTTTATTAGTATTATCGTCCATTTTCTTGAGGAACCCCTATCATCAAAATCGACACAAGTCGATCCGTGAAGCTTTAAAAGCTCACAAAAAGCAGAAAACACAGGAAAGATAAGTCAGTATATCAACCGTTTGAATTGTCTTAAAGCATTATTATCTTAAACCAAATTAATAGCTAACAGCATTAAATAAGGAGACTTATGGACAAACAAAATCAAACAAACACGATTGAGACCGCTATGACGGATTGGATGAAAACCATGTCTGACTCCTGGGAAACCATGGGGAAAATGTGGATGGATGCAACAAAAATGAGCACGGGGATAGGCGACTCAAGAAGTGCCCAAGGTTTTAATGCTTTGGAGATAGGTGAGTTTCTCATTAATAACTGGCAAACTCTTTCGGGGTTAATGTCGCAATCCAGTCCCATTGCCGGCAACCTTTTCGGATCAAGCACGTCGTCGAATACGCTTTTTAAGTTTTTTCAAACAGGAATCAACGGAATCATCCAATTGCAGGAAATGGTGTTCGAGAAAGCGGAAAAAACCAGACAAAACGTGAACAGGCTCGATACCGAAAACAATCCGTTACATCATATTAAAACCTGGATGAAAATGGTGGAAAGCGAGTGTAAACAGTTCTTAAATATCCCCCAACTTGGCCTAACTCGCTTCCATCAAGAAAGAATGAACCAAACTATTGATAAGTACAATTCTCTCCAGTCCGTATTACTTGAGTTTAACTATCTGATATTTACGCCGTTTGAAAGGACATTTAATACGATGCGGAACAGTATGGATGAATCCCGGAAGGATAATGAGATGAGAGATGCCAAAGAGGTCTACAAAACCTGGATAAAAATCCTTGAAGATCAATACATGAATTTATTTCAATCTAATGAATACAATCAAATCCTCAGTAAAGCATTAGTTTGCCTGGCTGAATTCACAACTGCCCGTGATGAAGTTTTGGAAAATGCTTTATCCAACCTCCCCATCCCCAAAAATAAAGACATGGATGATTTGTTTCTGGAAGTCTACCAACTGAAAAAGAAAGTTAAAGCCATGGAAAAACAGATCAACAAATTGACTCAATTTGATAAAGTGGCTGTAGCCAATTAAGATAGCACAAATTTTTTCAATAGCATACGACATAAAACCGTTTTTATATTCTACCTAAATGGAGGTGCATTAATGAATCAGGCTCAATTATCTATGAGCAACATTTTTGAAAACTTTGCTGAAACAACCCAAAAGAGTCAGCAGCTGGCATATAAAGCCTCAAAAGTGTTGTTTAACCGATTGGAAACAAATATTGCCGAAACAACTTACGAAATCGTTTATCAGGAAGACAGGGTGAAGCTGAAACATTATCACCTGAAAGGAAAACCAAGTGTAAGTAAGCCGCTTCTAATGGTTTACGCATTGATCAACAGGGAAACAATGTTGGACCTTCAACCCGGGAAAAGCGTAGTGCAAACCCTGCTGGATCGAGGTATAGATATTTATATGATTGATTGGGGGTATCCGACGCGAAAGGACAAGTTCTTAACCATCGACGATCATGTAAACGGATACATGGACAATATTGTGGATTTTATTTTGAAAAGACATGGAATTCCAGATCTTAACCTGATGGGAATCTGCATGGGAGGAACCTTCAGTATCATGTATGCTGCACTTAATGTTGAAAAAGTCAACACCTTAATTACAACTGTGACACCTGCCAATTTCGAAACCGATCAAGGATTTCTGCATACTTGGGTCAAGAAAATTGATGTAGATCGGCTTGTTGACACCTATGGCAATATATCCGGTGATGCCTTGAACTTTGTGTTTCTGTTGCTCAATCCCGCCAGGTTGATGATCGATAAATATGTCGGTTTTTTGGAAAATATGGATGACAAAGATTTTGTGGAGAATTTTATTCGCATGGAAAAATGGATTTTTGACAGTCCCGATGTCCCCGGAGAAACCTACCGCCAGTTTATTAAGGATTGTTATCAGAAAAACCTTCTCATCAAAAATAAGATGGAACTGGCCGGGCAGCGTGTCGATCTGAGAAACATCACAGTGCCTGTTTTAAATTTTTATGGTAGATACGATCACTTAGTCCCACCGGAAGCATGTGATAAATTGACAACGGCTATTGGCAGTAAAGATACGGAGGATGTCTGCCTGGAAACCGGTCATATCGGCATTTATGTAAGCTCAAAAAGCCAGCAGGCTTTTGCTCCCAAAATTGCTGATTGGCTAAAAGAAAAAGATGCATAAAAAAACGGTCGCCAAATTTAGATATTCGGCGACCGTTTTTTACTATATTAACTACACAAAAATGATGCGGATTCTATAAACCTTTTAAATAATCACCCGCCTTTTTTAAACCATCATCCATATTTTTTTTGAATTCTTCTCGCCCTTGTTTGTAAGCCTCAACGAGACTTTGAATCGATTTTTTCCCTTCTTCCGGAACCCAACTCGCCTGATTCAAAATAACATTCCCGATTTTCTCCGATTGATCCTGAAACATGCAAATGGCACTATATGAGCTGTCTAAAGTTGATTTTCCGAAATCAAAGATTTGTTGAACCATTTGTTTTTGATCCATAACTTTCTCCTGAAACAGTTTTTAAAATTAAAATTGTTGGATTAAAATACTAAATGACTTTCATATGATGAACGTCATTAAAAGAAGTGAGGCTTTATAACAACGCTGAATGTTACCTACCTCAATTCAGACAGGACTATTTCTTTTTGCTTTCCGGTTTCGTGGTTTTTATGGGAGCGGGCGATGACTTTTCAGCTTCATTCGATACCGAAGTTGCGGTCGCCATACTTGCCTCCATAAAATCCCCAAGGGTATCGAAATTCTCGTTTACACTGTTTTCCCATTCCCTAAGACCATCTTTAAAAATGGAAACGCAATCCCCAAACTCTTTTTTTTTCTCTTTTGGAATCCAACTAGTCTGATCCAACATAATGTTGGTGACTTTTTCCGCTTGTTCCTGGAACAAGCGTGTTGTTTCCCACGCTTTGGTTAATGTGGTCTTATTCAAGTCCAACATCTGCTTCATCATTTGTCTTCCGTCCAACATAGTTCCTCTATGTTTTATGATTATAGAAAAATCAACGTTGTTCAGTTGCGCTTATTCGTTTTCACATTAAAAAATTGATGGAAACTAAATTCCATAAAAAAACCGATAAATTTATCGATTATTCAATTTATTTTCAATAGAAATTCTATCGAATACTCGGTACGGAACAAAGCTGACCACGAATCTTGATAAAAAAAATATGTTACAATTACAGCAAGATCTTGCTAACAAGTCAAGTTTTTTTTAATACTGAATAAAATACAAAAGAGGAATGTTTTGATAAGTGATGGGCTTTATTAGTAAGTGAGGATGGATTTTTTTTCTGTAAGTCTTTATTTAAGGGATTTACCGCCGAATCGTGTTTTCGTATCAGTTTTTTTTGATGAAGATAAGATGGTGTAATTCCACTCTGATAAAGACTTGTTTGTTTGCCATCAAAATTTGAACATTGTAAATGTAATGTTAATTTTTCGGTTCTACAAACAACACTTTTTTAGAAATTGAGAGAAAAACTAAAATACATACCGAAAAACGAAAAAATACCTGATGAGAGAGCACGTTTTCTCGTCTCAATATCCACCTCCGGAATACTTGATAGACAAAAACCTTCCCAGATACCACTTGCGTATCTATCTCTATCATACTGAAACCATGCCCTCGATCAGACAATAAGTTCATTTTTTGTAACTATTCAGTATTATTCTGAACTCTATGTCATTCCGTCGAAGGCAAAATGTCAGTAAATTAAACTCTGCCATCTGTCATCCTGAGGATGGACAATGAATGACTCAATGCCAAAAGCAAGAGATGTTGATGATTACCTGGAAACATGTTTGCTTTAAGTCCTGTGAGACCAATAAAATAAGATTATCTTGAAAACATGTTGATTCTTTAGTTCGTCAGGGCTCCCATCAGAATGACACTGATTTTTAAAAAATTTGAACAGGTAAAGTCAAGTCCAAACCCTGAAATGTGCGATAAGGAGACAATCATAATAAAAAACTTTCTCATAATATCCACATTTTAGTTCTATTGCACCGTTAAGATTTGAGAGTTATGGTATCGACATATGAAATCAGGTATCTTATATTTTGTTTGTTCAAATATCAAGATTTATTTAGATAGTCATTTCAGTGATAAAAGACAACATGAATTTCTACTGGCTTATTTTATTCTTCTGATTCAAGAAATTTATTTGATATATTAAGAGTATTAACATTTTTATCGTTTGGATCTTGAGAGATATGCCACTGAATTCGGGTTAGTTTTTTAAGAAAAACCATGTCATGACTAATTAGCAACAATCCGGAGGGACATCCCTGAAGGGCTGTCTCCAAAGATTCAATGGACAGCAGATCCAGGTGGTTGGTTGGTTCATCCATAATAATCAGATGAGGAACATGGACCACTCCCATAGCCAAAAGAATCTTTCGTATTTCCCCGGGACTGGGTTCTGTACTTTCCAACAACCTCGGCGGTCTTGTTCCCAGCCGATTGACAACCGTCATCATAAAACCAAGTTGTTCGCTGGTGAGGTGATCAATGTCGTTCAGAATCTGTCTGGATTGGGTGATACTGATCTCCTGGGGGATATAGGTCACACGATCTTTTGGTAGATTCAATTGATTGATAATATGTGTTAGAAAACTGCTTTTTCCAGTCCCATTAAGTCCGGTTAAAGCAATGCGATCATCCGGTTTCATTGAAAGTTTGGGAAACCGGAGTATTTTATCCTCATTCAACTGAAGCTCACCGGCTGGTAGGTCAAAAAGAGCGTTTCGTTTTGATTTTTCACCTCTTTGCCATATTCCGGTTTCATAGGTCTTTTTAATGGCAATATCGTTAAGCTTTTCTTGCGACTGCTGTAACCGCCCTTTCATCTGGTTCATCAATTTTCCGGCAGTACCGTCTTTTCCGCTCATCCTGGCCAGATCAATTTTGGCTTTGGCATCATGATCTTTTGAATTGATTCCCCTCTTTGATCGTTTAGCATCAGCTTTAGACGCTTCAACACGTCTATTACTCATCTCCCGTTTGAGTTTTTTGACTTCTCGATTTGCCTGTTCATGCTGCTTTTGTTGGATATCGTTTTCCGCTTTTAATTGTTTCACAATATCCGATGCCTTGCCTTTCCGCATCTGAACCACGGGAGGATCAACCACCAGACAGTTTTTGCATAACATATCCATCAATTCCCGATCATGACTGACCAGCAATCCAACTCCATGAAACGATCGCAGGGCTGACATCAAAATATCACGAGCTTTAGTATCCAGATGATTGGTCGGTTCATCGATGGCCAACACCTGTGGCTTTAACCACATAGCAGTACCGATTTGAGCCCGTTTTCGCTCTCCATGACTCAGCGTTTCCCAACGATACAACCAGCTGTCATCGATATGCAGTCGTCCTCTTAACACGAACGCCTCCTTTTCCACAGCTTCCATAAAATCACAAAAACCAGGAGGCACATCATCCGTGCGTTGCGGGCAATAAACCGTACTCTCAGGAATATTAACAATCCCCTGGGACGCTTTCAAATCTCCGGTGGCTAACTTTAAAATAGTGCTTTTCCCCACACCATTAGCTCCGATAATACCGGTCCAACCGGTATCAAAGTGAATAGAGAAATCTGTTAACAGCGGTTCGCTTAATTGATCGTATGAAAATGTAAGGTTTTGAATAATTATTGAGTGTTTTCCCATTTTGCTCTTCCAATTTTAGTTTATTAATCAAACACCTTTGGCAGTATATCACAACCATTTTCCAAGGCATATCATGATAAAAAAATGAAGAAAAATCGGAAAATCTTTTTCAACAGGCGGTTATTGACCTAAATATCAATAATATTTAAAACCAATAAATTATGTGATTCCTAATCGAATGAAACAGAATATTAAAAACGTTGAAATAATACAGATTCGGATAGAACCTACCGGAACGCCCTTTCCGCTAATAAAGCGGAGAAAAAGATAAAAGATCTTTCTTTTCTAAGTTAATTCTTAGTTGAGCATCCCATCTTATGGTCTATATATTTAGGAAGGATGATATAAATTGTTGCTTAATAAATAAAATCGTAGATCAACAAACAAAAGCTGTCAACTTTCCCCAAGGCAGTTTTCTGGAAAAGCCGGGAGGGTTTTTTATTTCACTCCGATGACCACGGATTCCTGATCGGTCAGTAAGCAAGTTTCCTGTTATCCTGAGGTTGAGGCGAAGTCCTGAGAAGGAACGACGAAGGACCTGTCAGGGTCAAAAGCAAGAGACATCGCTGAAAATCTGGAAACATGTTTGCTTCAAAACACGATCCCCTCCTGGCATTTCTCAATATTGATGAGTTATCTCTATTTTTCCTGCCTATCCATAGAAATACCATCTTGTCTTCATTGATCATCCGAGCTATACTGAATTGCCTTTTTTAGACCCTATAGTAATAGTATCTACACTAAAACGAAGATGTTATTACTATAGGGTCTAATCGCTATGACAGAATCATTGGTCATTCTCATGCAGTTGCGCAGAAGAAGGTTCAAGTCAAGAAAAAATAACTAATAAAATTTAGTCATTTACAATGACTTGCAATATCAAACAACCGTGATACAATCATTGAATACAAAGCAATTGAAGATATTTTCAACGGTGATTCTGCAAAATACCTAGAATGTCTGTCCACAAAAAGAGTGGAAGGCTTCCTTAAGAATACTTGATAAAATAGCCTCAATTGCTTTAATTATTTAAAGCAAAATTCATCATTAATTAAAATTTAAATTAACTGGAATCCTGATAAAGAAGGGTTTATCAAAAACTTGAGTTGGGAGGTAAAATTAAATAAATAGAGACACTAAATATAGCTGCACACGTACGCAACTGAAGGAATTATAAAAAAGGTTTCCAATTATATACTTATAACGTTTACGGAGCAGTATTTCAAAGATAACCTTTTTTCGTTTTTATTGTCGTTTCAGGATTTTATTTTGAACATAAGACAAATGGCTAAGAGGTTTGTATTTTTTATGTTCAATAGCATTTTAATAGCAAAGGTGTTGACTGTCAACCTGGATTTATAACACTAAAGCTATAGATTTTTATTAAAAATACGGATTCAAAGACATTGAATCAATCAAATTTGAACTGGGTAATGAATTACATGAGAACCGTGTATTAACCTATGACTGCATACAACAAAACATTTCGTTCCGAATCTCACCATGCTCCCATGCAGGTCTTTCCATCAAACACAAGTTAACACTTTTATAAAGAAGAATACGATTTTATAATCATTGCAATTAAATCTCTCCTCTTATCTATAACAGAATTATTGTTACGTAAAATATTGGCATAATTTGAACGAAGAGAGATATTGATTATAATGAGTTTTTTTAAGAATGGTTTACCAAGCGACAATCTCGGTTAAAAAGACCGGTAGATCCTTTACAGTTTCTAACAATTTTTCTCCTTAAAAATATGACTATTAGCAAAGAAGATGCACTCGATTATCATCGTAAAAATCGTCCCGGAAAAGTTGAGATCAGACCGACAAAATCCCTATTAACCTCGCGTGAACTAAGCATGGCTTATAGCCCGGGAGTCGCTTATCCCTGCCTGGCTATTGAAGAAAACCCGAAGCTGGCATATGAATATACTGCTAAGGGAAACCTTGTTGCCGTC
>JBFFHJ010000166.1:0-7925 GCA_041556995.1 bacterium
ATACACTGCCCCAGTAAAATGAATTCTTGGTTTGCGAGCCATAAGTTATGTCTTGAAACTTTTATGATTATGAATAAAAAACCATGTGTCTTGAGTTAACTTACTTATTTAAACGCAACAACGCAAGCCTGACCCCAATATTTAAACGCAACAACGCAAGCCTGACCCCAATGTAAAATCTGGTAAAAAACGGCTGGAAAAATGACCGGAAATGAGAGATGGAGTTGATTATTTAATGCAATCAGTAGTTAAGCTTTTTCCATTATTTACCGTTAAGAAGCTTGAACAATGATCTGGGTTTATGATTAGGTTGTTTTGTTTATTCTGTGGGGGGGGAATTCAGAAGAATGCCGGGATTACTGACGATAAAACCGGGTACTTCGATAATATCAGCAAAATTTCCACTTTTAAATTGCTTCAGAATAACAACGGATAAATCCTTTGATGATTTTCCAATTTTTGTTTCAGCCTTGCATATCAAATGCGAATAAAGGAGAAAGTTATGGATTTGGAATCCAAAGACGGATACGGATTTACAGTGTTTAAGCCCGGTACTCCGAAGAAGGTAAAAATACGTGGATTGATATTTTTCTTCATTTGTTGCGGTATTATTTTAGCGCAGTCATTTTTTTGGATTTTTGCTAATTCAGTTACACCGTATGTAATGGGAATGCCGTTTTCGATGTTCATTGTTGTGTTATTCATTGCCTTTGAGTTTTTTGTGTTACTAGCGTTATACAGATTGGAATATAAAGATGGGGAGGAGTGATCATGACTGGAACGACGATTATATTAGGAATAATATTTATCTACCTGTTTTTTGTTTTTTTCATTGGCTTTTTCGCTGGCCGTGGCCGGGATGATTCGGTGACTGAATATATTGCAGCGAATCGAAGTCTTGGTTTTATCGTTATGTATTTTTTGATGGGTGGTGCCATATTCAGTGCTTTTGCCTATCTTGGTGGTCCTGGTTGGGCGTATTCAAAGGGTGCTGCTGTTTTTTATATCCTTGCATACGCTGCCTTGGGTCTGCTTCCCTGGTGGTTATGGGGACCCAGGGCTGTTAGAGCCGGTACGAAATTCAACTATGTTACCCAGGCTGAATTGTTTACCGACCGATTTCAATCAAAAGCATTATCGGTTATTGTAGCTATTGTCTCCATTCTTGCCTTTATTCAATATGTGACGCTTCAGATGAAGGGAAGTGCATATGTTTTTGAGGTCGCATCGGGTGGAAAAATTCCTTTTTGGGCAGGTGCTTTGATAGCCTATGTTGTAGTTGTGGCTTATGTATTTCTGGGTGGAGTTAGAGGGGTTGCCTGGACAAACGTGTTCCAGGGAGCGTTTATGATCGTTACGGCCTGGATACTGGGATTGTATTTCGTCAACAAATTATACGGTGGTCCCACCAATATGTTTCAGCAAATCCATGCCATGAAACCCACTCACCTATTGTTAGGCCCTGGTACAAACATGGGATTCGGTACTTTTGCTTCGGCGGTGATTGTATCCGCCTTGGGTTTTGCCATGTGGCCACATCTTTTTATGAAGGCATACACGGCTAAAAGTGAAAAGGTATTAAAGCAGACCATTGTGATGTATCCTACATTTGCTATTTTTCTAGTACCTGTTGTTTTTATTGGATTTGCCGGCATTATGCAAGTGGACCCGAACGTTTTGGGAGCACCGGACAGAATCTTACCCTGGATGTTTACCAATATGGATTTTTCACCGTTTGCAGTGGGATTGATATTAGCTGCGGCCTTAGCGGCAGCGATGTCCACACAGGATACCATCACCCATGCTGCCGGTTCAATATTTGTAAGGGATTTTATCAAACCCTTACAAAAAGATAGGAAAGATGATGATACGACATCTTCCGCCTGGATGATTCGGTTTTTCGTGATAGTGTTTGGTGCCGTATCATACCTGGTTGCTATTCTGGGTGGTCAAACTCTGGTTTCACTGCTACTCGGTGCATATGGTTCAATTGTGCAATTGCTGCCCCTGACCGTGGCCACTTTTTTCTGGCCACGCGCAACAAAGTATGGGGCTATTGCCGGTTTATTGACGGGTGTGGTTTTTAATTATCTCATCGTATTGAAGTTTATCCCGAAGATGTGGGGTATCCATGCCGGATTGCAGGGATTAATACTAAATATTATTGTATTGGTGGTAGTTTCTCTTTTGACAGCTCCCATGGAAAAGAATCATGTGCGTAAGTTTGTTGAATTGTAAGACAAAATGAGTATGTAATTCTAAGTAATAAACTCATTGTCACTGTACAAAGCAGAGTGATGCTTGGCAGCTACGAACTCACTTGCAGTGATGGTGAGTTAGAATGACATCAATATTGTAAAAGTCACCGTTATTGCACGGAGCGGAGTGATATCGGGCAGCACCATATCACTCGCAGTAACGGTGAGTTAAAAAAATATCGATGGATGAATTGAAATCACGGATTTTTCCCCTTTTAAACTGTGGCATCTGTGATTACTATCGATATTATTGGTGCAGTTTTAAATATTGACACATGAAATGAAGGAAATAACCCATGGATATCAAAAAAATTGTTAAAGACCATGAAGATCTGTTTATCAAAACCCGGCGGGATCTTCATAGAATACCCGAACCTGCATTTAGGGAAGAAAAAACTTCTGCTTATATTATTGATTATTTAGAAAAAGAAGGATTTGTTCCAAAAACCGGCATTGCAAAATATGGTGTTACTGCTCTGTTGGAAGGTAAAGCACCTGGTTCGACATTAATGATTCGTAGCGATATCGACGCTTTGTCCATGACTGAGGAAACGGGCCTGGAATTCGCATCCACCCATCCGGGAGTCATGCATGCATGCGGTCATGATGGGCACATGGCCATGGTGTTGGGAGCAGTCACTGTCTTAAATAAACTAAAAGATCAGCTCAAGGGGAATGTCAAATTCATTTTTCAACCGGCCGAGGAAGGACCGGGGGGTGCAAAGCCGATGATCGAAGAGGGAGTGATGGAAGATCCCCATGTGGATTACGCCGTAGGGTGTCATGTTTGGCCGCTGTTATCCGAAGGTAAAATCGGTGTTAAATCCGGTCCTTTAATGGCATCCATGGATCGGTTTGATGTTAAAATCAAGGGGCGCGGCGGTCATGGTGCCATGCCCCATCTTTGTATTGATTCGCTGGAAATAGCCACGCAGGTGGTGAGTGCCCTGCAACGCCTTATCAGCCGTGAAAGCAATCCATTAGTTCCCAACCTGCTGACAGTTGGACAGTTTAATGCGGGAACGGCATTTAATGTTATTCCGGATGAAGCTGTTTTTTGCGGCACCACCAGAACCTTTGACAAGGATGTATGGAATGCCTGGCCGGAAACATTTGAGCGCGTGCTTAAAGGAATCTGTAAGGCACGGGGTGCCGAATATGAGTTAATGTATCAAACAGGATATCCTCCCTTGCTGAATGATGCTGAGATGGCGAATAAAATCAAAAATATCGCATCCCAAGTAGTGGGGAGAGAAAATATCGTAGAACCCGAACCAACTATGGGAGGCGAGGATATGGCTTTTTTCCTGGAAAAAGCCAAAGGGTGTTTTTTCTTCCTGGGATCGGGCAATGACAGTGGAATTCCGGTTCACAATTCCAAATTTACCTTTAATGAAAAGATTCTAGCCGACGGTGTAGAGGTTTTTATTCGCGCCGCGTTATCGTTGTTGTAGATATTTAATGGTATCGGATTTTATAAATAGTTTATAAATATCAATAAAAATGATAGATTGCACCGATTGTTATTTATAAAATCTCTGGGTAACTATATTCAACATTACCCGGACTCAATGTCATTCCCACGAAAGCACAATGTTAATATAAGCTAAGCTTTGTTATCTGTCATCCTTAGGGATGATGAAGTATGTTTATTACTATCCATAAAAAAACTGGCTTTTTAATCCTGAGCTCCCGGAAAACTGTAACGAGGAGAGATGGAATGCCATGGGAAAGTGATCCAATACAATTTATAAATACACAACATATGTAAATCACTGAATAAATAGCTTACTGATACCAAAGTTTCAAAATCCGGCGATGGTTTTAACAGAATTTTCATATAAAGCAATACAACTCGTTACAAAACTCGGGAATTCAGGTTTAATCGGACACGATTGATATCAAATCCAGAATTTAACCTATTAGTTGCCTGATTTCCAAGTACTTATCCTTCTCAATCCCTTGCCTTGATTGACTTTCCGCCCTTTAATTCCTAGAATGTGGTTCCATTCAGTTTAATATAGATATGCAATTCTTTAAGATCAATAAAATCAATTGTTTTAGCGACTTTTTTTCGATTTAATCACATCTAACACCCATTTAAATCAGGTTGGTCCATGTCGCAAGATTATCCGATTAAACTGCGGGATTCCATAACCACACGAATCCTGTTTGTTGTTTTTATCTTTTATTTTCTGGTCACCATCACGCTGACCTTGATCCATATGTATGTTGAATACAGCAGTACATATAACAGGGTATTTGGACGGTTAAAGCTAATGGAAAATACGTTTAATCCGGCTTTAGCAGGAGCTTTATGGAGTGTTAATGATGGTCTGATCAATTCCACTGTTCAGGGGATGTTGCAAAATCCTATTTTGAAAGGGGTTAAAATTGAGGACCCCAAACAGCTGAAGCTGATTAGAAGTGCCGGAAAAATCAGTGATGAACATGGACGAAATATTACCAAGTCCGATGGAGCGGCAGTGGATGTACAAAACGACAATAGTTTTCCCTTCAAAATGTTTTATTATCGGTTTGATATTGTTTATCGAGATGAAGGTCGTGATATGTCCTTGGGCGTTTGCACGTTGTACTCGGATATTTCGGTAGTATTGAATGAAGTACAGTTGGGATTTATCCTTATCGTGATCACGGCGGTGATTAAGACCATTGTATTTTGGTTTATTTATCTGTTTGTCAGTTGGATGATGTTGAGCAAACCGCTTTCACGACTGACTCAAGCGGTTCGGCAGGTTAATCTGGATAATCTGGAACATCTTCAATTTGACATTCAGACAGAGGGACGAAATGAACTAAAAATCCTTGAGGATTCTTTTAGATTTATGATCAATAAGCTACTACTGGCCCGTCAACGACTGGAAACAAATATTAATATTTCAAAACGGTTTTCAAATGAAGGGAGAAAGATATCATCCTGTATGGATTTCAAAAAACTGGCCGATCAGATTAAACAATCATTTTCAGAAATTGCCGGTAGAGATATTTGCCCCCAGGTGGAACTTCTTCGTTTATCTGGTATCCCCTGGCAGTTGCCGAAAACAACGCCAACGGCGATGTTATCGACTGTGGCCGTAAAATTGCCGGAGCATCAAACACCTTTGGAAGACATAAAAGAACTTGATGTTCGGGACACTCGAAACAGCGATCTCATCGGCAAGGTGACCTTTCTGGATTTCAGGAATCGTGAGGAAGAAGAACTGCTGCTACCACTGTTTAAGGCGTTGACGGTGAACATCTCCAATACCATGAAAAATATCTCCATGGTACAGGAACTGAAGCAGAAAGCGTTTGACTTGCAGGAATCAAATCAAAGGTTGTCCCGCTTGGATCGGTTAAAAGACGAGTTTCTGGCCAACACCTCTCATGAACTGCGTACGCCATTGAATGGAATTATCGGTATTGCCGAAACCCTGGTTGATGGTATTGTTGGAAGTTTGAATAAGATGCAGAAACGACAGTTGACTATGATTATTTGGAGTAGTCGTGCGTTATTAAACCTGATTAATGACATCCTGGATTATTCAAAAATCTCAAACAAAGTTTTACGTTTAGACCTGTGTGATTTGAGTTTTTATCATGTGATCGATATTGTATTGACCTTTTTTACACCGCTGATTGAAAAAAAAGGTCTTAAACTGGAAAAAAACATTCCAAAGGATCTTCCGTCTATTAAAGCGGATGAAAACAGACTGCAACAGATATTGTTTAACCTACTGGGAAACGCCTTGAAATTTACTCATCAAGGAAAAATCAGCATTACAGTGACCCATGAAAACGGTTTTATCAGAATATCCGTTGGAGATACCGGAATTGGTATTTCCAAAGAAAATCAGAAACGTATATTTGATCCGTTTGAACAATTCTTTGATCAGGAGATGAAAAAATTTGGTGGTACTGGCTTGGGATTGTCCATCAGCAGACAATTGGTAGATCTGCACGGTGGCACTATAAATGTGGAAAGTATGGAAGGGATTGGCTCCATATTTTCATTTACAATCCCGATTTCCAAAGAACCTGCGGATAAAATAAAAAGTAGTGAAAAGTTATCATCCACCGCCTTAAGATTATTCGATATTAAGAGCCGATTCCTGCCGGAAATAAAAAATGAGGCCCCCATCGCATTTGAAGAAAAAAGGGATGAAGTGGTTTTAGTGGTCGATGATGAAGCCTTGAATCTGGAGGTGGTCAAAAATCATCTGCACATGAAAGGATTCAGAGTATTGACTGCGGAAGATGGTCTACAGGCCCTGAAGGTGATTGAGCAGGAATCCCCGGATCTGGTATTGCTGGATTTGATGATGCCTGTTTTGAATGGCTATGACACCTGCCGTAAAATCCGGGAGACATATGATTTCATAACTCTACCCGTCATTATTTTAACTGCTCGTAACCAGATCAGGGATTTGGTGGAAGGATTCAGGCTGGGTGCCAACGATTATATCCTCAAACCTTTTTTTAAAGAGGAGTTGCTTGCCAGGGTTGATATTCACCTCGAAGCTAAAAAAGCGGTACAACGGTTGAAAGAGGTCCGGAATCTCGAATTGGAAGTTCAACAACGAAAACAGGCGGAAAAAGAGTTGAAGATCAGCCAGAAACGGTTGCTGAGAATTTTGGATGTGGCCGAGTCTGCTTTGATCACATTAAATGAATCACTAAAGATTATCTTTTTTAATCAGGGCGCAGAAGAGTTATTCGGCTATAATTCCGACGAAATTACCGGTAAACATCTACAGTTGGTTTTAACACAAGATTCAATTAAAAAAACTTCCGGTATTTTATCGACATGGGATGAAACAGAACGGCAAAATAGTTTTATTCCCCATTATCTAACCATTAAAAAAAAGGATGGCGTCGAAGTGAATCTACCGGGGACTTTGTCCATTTTAAAACTCAAAAAGGAAGTCATTTATACCATTATGCTTTCAACTCCGGCCATCTTAAAAAGAGGAAAAACGGCTCATGTCGAGTCTTCGATCTCTCTTTTTAATGCTGGAGGTTTTGTTTGGGAAGAGGGCAAAGCCAAGCGGGATTGTTTGAAGGAACATGCTTATAATGAAGCCTTGAACGAAGTAGGGGCTATGTTAACCCATGAAAATAGAAGTTTTTTGCAGGATCTGAGATACTTCGGCACCTTTTTTGAGAATATTCCCAGCCGTTTAAGAATGAAAGACGGTGGTTTAAAATTGCGAGAGACAATTTCAGATATTATGCGATATTCATTGGCATACTGGGAATTAAGCGGAGATAAAAACAAAGTGGATCTGGCCGAGGAAAGCCGGATCTGGAGTGTTGCTCTGGATGCCGGAACCTATCGAACGCGAACCATGGACAAATACCTGAAGCCTGAAACACTTCCCAAAAATCCCAAATGGAAAGACGTTTTTAAAACTGCTATATATGTATTGGAAAACAGCCCTTCTCAGGAACCTCAAAAAACGCAACTAATTGCCAGCATTGAGAAATTTTTCCTTTTGTATGAGCGGGAGAGTCGGGGGTGAAGAGGCATAAGCGCTAACTTAAGGATTGACAAAAAATGAATATTGCCCCAATATAAGGGCATGGAAAAAGCGAATAAAGAAAACTGGGAATTTCTTACAACTTTTTTGCCGCAGGGTTGGGAGGAAAAAGCTAAGCAATTAAATG
>JBFFHJ010000167.1:0-7811 GCA_041556995.1 bacterium
AATACAGTCGTTGCATTTCCACTAATGACCCCTTTGCTGATTTGAACCCCAATGATCCCAATCAATGTCGCTCCCCAGGCATTCAGAGGAAACAGGGCACATACCGGGGCCGATGTTGAATCACAGATATAAGAGAGTTTTTCACGAGAGACCTTGAATCGATCTGTCAAAGGTCTGGAAACCACCCCGGAAATTAGAATAGTGATTGAGGATTCTATAAAAATGACAATTCCAATAAAGTATGCCAGAAGCATTGCGCCTTTTTTGCTTTGGATAGTGTTGCGTTTTTCTGTCAAATACTCGACAAATCCGGCCACACCTCCTGCTGCTTGAATGAGGGTGATGATGGCACCAACTAAAAAGGAAAACATAATTGTTTTTACAATCCAACCTTGAGAAAAAATCTTGATAATGCCATCAAGAGATTGCAGGATGGCATCAATAATACTCCATTTAGCCAAAATCAACTCGGCACTGAATATACCGGCGAACAAAGACACAACCACCTGCCGGGTCCAAATGGCTAATACAATCGCTATTATTGGTGGAAGAATAGTTAAAATTCCAAATTCCATAATCAATCTCCTTTTATATCATTGGGTAAGATTAAAATAGGTAGCTAAAGTTGACTAGTGTTTAATCCCTGAGTCAAACAGCATCAAATCCTCTGGTCAAGTCGGCCTTAAGATCTTCAACGTGCTCGATTCCCACGGAAAGCCGGATTAAATTGTCCGATATTCCCAATTGTTCCCTTATTTCTTTTGGAATCGATGCATGAGTCATTATAGCAGGATGCTCAATTAAGCTTTCAGCTCCACCTAAACTTTCTGCCAGAGAAAAAACAGAAACTGTCGAAAGGAATTTTCGGGATTGTTCCAAGTCCCCTTTTAAGAAAAAGGTTATCATTCCTCCAAATCCCGACATTTGTTTTTTCGCGATGTCGTGTTGAGGATGAGATGGCAGGCCGGGATATACCACACGCTCAACTTTGGGATGAGCTTCCAGCCATTGTGCTATATTTAAAGCGTTTTCCGCGTGTTTTTCCATGCGAACCGAAAGTGTTTTTAATCCTCTTAATACCAACCAGGAGTCGAAAGGTGATTGTGAGGGACCAATGGCGTTTTGAAGCCTGCACAATTGATCGTAAAGCGTTTTATCATTAAGCATTAACACACCACCTACTACATCACTATGCCCATTGATGTATTTTGTCATCGAATGCAGCACAATATCCGCTCCCAAGTCTAGTGGGTTTTGAAAATAAGGACTCATAAACGTATTGTCAACAATGGATATAACATTGTGCCTTTTGGAAATATCAGTGATTTTTTGAAGATCACAGATTCTCAAAAGAGGGTTTGTCGGAGATTCGATCCAAAGCAGTTGAGGTGAGACTTCCATCATTTTTTTCTCTAACGTGTCCGTATCGGTCAAATCAACAAACTCAAATTTATAAAATTTATTAAATACTGTCGTAAACAATCGATATGTTCCTCCATATACATCATCACAGCATAGAACAGTTGCATCCTTTGGCAGAACATGCATCACCAGCATGGCAGCTGATAATCCGCTGGATGTCACTATTGCATTTTCCGCATTTTCTGTTGCAGCGAGACATTTTTCCAATCGGGTTCGTGTGGGATTATGAGTTCTGGAGTATTCAAATCCTTTATGCTGACCGGGGGAGGATTGAACAAAAGTGGATGTCTGATATATCGGAGGAATAATGGCCCCTGTTTCCGGATCGGGATGACATCCAACGTGTATAGACATTGATTCTTTTTTTAAAGTCTTTAATAGAGCTTCATTCATATATGTTTCCTTTTGAATTAATGATAACAATCAATTTAGCAGAACGATCAGGATTCCCCTTCCTCGTTTGCCCTTTGAACCCGTAAATCAACAAATGATTCAACAATAGATTGTTAATAACCTGATTGCTGAAATTGAAGGGTCCAGAACATTGGTGGTAAAAGCCAATCGCAATTAATATGCCAATGGTTTATTTGCCTGATTTCAGTATAATAGCGAATCCGCTTTAAATTAATAATGGGTTAAATAGGTTATATTAAAACCCAAAAAACCATAGAGACATTTTACGGCGACAGTCATCACTCACTTTTGTTTTAAACACATAATCTTTCCGAATTCCATTGCGGTGGTGCTAGGTATCTGATACAAGCCGATTCAGGTTTGTCGACTACAATACAGTGGCTTTATTTTAGAGGAGATGCAAAAAACAGCGATCGCATGCAATAAACTCAAATTCCTAAAAGATGTCAGGCAAATTTTAGGAATTTGAATTCATTATCGAATAAACTAAACATCAATGCTATTAACATTAATAAGTGACACACATCAAAGAAATAAGTCCACTCTGTTGTACAATTTCTAAATTAAGGTTTTTTGGGATTGGAGGGTAAAGTTGTATCAAATCTTATTACCTTAAAAAATAGTAACTATTCAGTATTACTCCGAGTTCCATGTCATTTCCATGAAGGCATAATATCAATAAGTTACTCTGTCATCTTGAGAAGAGACGACAAAGGACTCTCAAGATCAAAAGCAACTGATGTCGTTTAACATCATATAAAGCTTTGTACTAACAATTCGGTCTATTTGATATAGAGGGGCATTCATATAATCAAGTTGTTTCCGGATGTCGCTTAGGCTCTATTGAGATTCTTCAGGTCGCCCAAGGCTCCCATCGGAATGACAAACAGGTCATGCTTTTTGCTGAATAGTTACAAAAAATAAATACTTAAATTAAGGATTAAAAATGGTAGATTTTGCATTGTCCAAAAAACAACAGGAAATTGTTGAAAAATACAGAGACTTTTCGGATCGATGGATCGTTCCAAACAGGACAAAGTATGATGAATCCGGCGAATTTCCATGGGAGGTGGTTCATGCCGCATATGATGAAGGACTTATGAATGGTCCGTTACCTAAGGAATATGGAGGTAACGGTTACAGCATATTTGAATCGAATCTGGTATCTGAGGAGTTAGGTGCCGGATGTGCCGGCATGTGTACCACACTGGATGCCAACAATTTAGCTTTGACACCGACAGTTATTGCTGCCACTGAAGAGCAAAAAAAACGAATCTATGGAGAAATAATCGAACAAAAAGGAGTGGCTGCCTATTGCCTGACAGAACCGGAAGCAGGCTCGGACGTTCAAGGCATTAAATCAACCGCTATTTTGCATGGCGACAAATACATTCTCAATGGTGAAAAACGATTTATCACCAATGGTGAAACTGCATGCTACTTTACTGTTTTTGCACAAGTTAACCCGCAAAAAGGTGCGCGTAGCCTAACTGCTTTTGTGGTTTCCGGTGAATCTCCCGGCATTAAAATCGTTTCAAGATTGGATAAAATGGGGCAAAGGGCCTCAGTTCAAAATCAAATCAAGTTTGAGAATGTCGAAATACCAGTTGAAAACCGCTTGGGAAGAGAAGGGTTGGGTTTTGTGCTGGCCATGAGAACCTTTGATAAAACCAGAACCGGCATCGCAGCCCAGGCACTGGGAAATGCCAGATCCGCTTATGAAATCTGTAAAAACTGGACACAGCAACGTATTCAATTTGGAAAACCCATCGCTGCTAATCAAGCAGTTGGATTCATGTTGGCAGACATGGCCACAGCCATCGAAACTGCCAGATTAATGACCTGGAAAGCAGCCTGGGCCGTTGACTCTGAAGAAGCCATGGCCTCCCAGTATTCAGCCATGGCAAAAACGTATGCATCGGACATCAGTATGAAGGTAACAACCGATGCTGTACAACTCATGGGAGGAGAAGGCTATTCTAAAGAATACCCGGTTGAAAAAATGATGAGAGACGCTAAACTAACACAGATTTTTGAAGGTACCAACCAGATCCAACGCGTTGTTATCTCGAAAGGCATTTTAAAAGCTAAAAATCGTTAAACCATCACCTCATTCCAAACCTACGGCTGCTGAAAGTTCATCCCGCAGCCGATACTGTTTGTAGCACAACCATGGATAGGGTATTGATGTTAAACTTTACGTTACTTTTTCTCAAAAGTCTCACTAAGAAACTGTACAAAGCGATTCCATGATTTTTTGTCTGCATCCGCTCGGTAACGGTCGGAATCGAAGACAGTAAAAGCGTGTGGCGCCCCCCCATAAGTGATCATTTCATGGTCAGTACCTTGTTTCTCCAACTCGACAGCAAGATTTGAAAAATCCGACATTGTAATGTTTTCATCCGCTGTACCATGCATAATAAGTAGTTTTCCCGTTGTTTTTGAGTATTCTTGACCTGAAGGTGTGCTCAAGCCACCATGAAAGGTAACATACCCTTTTAGGCCGGCTCCAGATCTGGCAAACTCAAGTACAGCCGCTCCACCGAAGCAATATCCAATAGCAACTGCGTTGTCGGAATTAGCGCCCAGCGATTTTGCCGCGTTCAAAGCCCCATTTAACAGTCGTCGCATTTTTTTTCGATCTTTATACAGCTCACCGGTATGCTGACGTTTGTCTTTAGCTTGTTTTGGCCTTACACCGGCCCCAAACAAATCGGCGGCAAAAACAGCATATCCCAAATCCGCCAACATATCGGCACGTTTGATCTCATAATCAGTCAGTCCGTCCCAATCATGAATCAGTAAAATCAGGGGTACATTGGAAGCAGGTGTAATGAAGTAGCCTTCAAACGCCCCTCCATCAATCCTGTAGGAAACGGGTTTTCCAGATGCCATTGCAGTAGATGCAACAAAAAGAAACAGTAAAGATATAACAGCATTTTTCATTTTTTCCTCCTTATTAATTGATTGCGATTTTGAAATAATGATACCGCACCAATCGGCAGTCCAACTAACAAAAAATCAGCCTGCCCCCAAAAAATTGTGACACAGTAAAAATAATAGTACATGATCCCATAGCACCAGTTTCACCGACCACTACGTCGGTGGTTGATTAATGATGAACTTGATAAAAACACCTAACTTGAGGCCTGCGGCGGCGATAAGCGGTCCGGTGCAAACATTTGTCAGTTGGGTACGAACCAAAAAATTAATCCATTTTCTCATAGAATAAAATTTCATCTAAACCATGTTTACGGGGAGGTGGATTTGGAGTTTCCATTGGGTAACCTAACGCGACACTTGATACAGGTTCTACACATTCTGGAATGTTCAACAAACCCTTTATTTTATCTGCCGCCAAGATTGGATCACCCTGCCAGCAGGCTCCTAAACCTAGAGCGTTTGCTGCTAGTAGGAGATTCTGAATCGCGGCATAGCAATTTATTTTGCTCTCCCTCTTTATTCTTGGATCGTTTATTCCCCTTGTATCGTCGCATATAAAAATCTGTAATGGAGCGTCTATACCCAAAAATATTCTATGATCGTCAATAATGATCTCTTCATTTGTCTTCTTTCGCATAATATTAAGAACAGAATTGATGATTGACAAACGAGTATCTCTATCTCGGACAATTATAAATCGCCAAGTTTGAGTATCCCAGGCTGAAGGAGACCATTGAGCTGCCTGAATTAAGACTTGAAGTGTGCTATCATCAATATCTCTTGGTTCGAAGAGTCGAACACTTCTTCTTTCCTTGATTGTCTTGAAAACTAAGTTCTCAGTACATAATTTTTCAAATTTTGTTGACACGATTTCAACTCCCTAAGTATCTTTCTTTATGCGACTAACGTATAGGACAATATTGGAGTGACCGATAAAAACGACGGACTTATTCCAATAGAAAATCCGGGTGGTTGCACCATCCTGGAATGTACACGGAATCGGTTTTCCATATAATCCCTGTTGAACGGGACTATATCGATTGTGTATTTATTATTGAAATAGTAAGGCTTTTTTGAGGATCTGTAAAAATATTTTTAAGGAAATCAGATCGAAATGCTGATAACTTTGAGTATGCAACGGATTTAAGCGATGATTTTTAGTTGTTTTTTCGATTGGCGGATATGTTTGATAAATCTCATCAAATTCATCGATCTTTTTGAATTTTCCAATTACTGTACAATTAATGTCGATCCCTGTCAGATCCAACATTGATTGTGCGGTAGACTTCTTTTTATTTGGTTTGGACGAAAAAGACAAAGTGGCGAATTCGCATGAATCCCGAAGGTAATTCATGTTGTAAAAACCGCTGAATAAAGGTTCCTCTATCTAAATGACATATTTTGGTTTTACAGGTATAAATCCTAATATAATTGAGTCAAACGAAGATTTGCCCCTTTTCTTCTTTTAATATGTTTTCTTATTTATAGTGTAACCATCACCGGGCTTGTCCAACTACAGGATAGATTGTGGCTTCGCACAATCTATCCTTATTTGTTTACTTATGCTCTATATCAGTAAACTTGAGTATTTTTCTTGAAGGAACTGCAACCGAACTCACTTGATACTTGTAATACCCAGGACGAATCTCTCTAGTGTTCTCATTTGGTTTTTTCAGTATCGCTGATACATAATAAGCCCTTCCATCAAATAAATATTGATAACATGATGGAATATATGGAGGTTCGAATTTTATAGGCCGGTCATCAGCGGGCAAATCAATAGGGCCAAGCACCATCTCCATATATTTTTTAAATTCGATTGTTGGAAAAATTCTACCTGACATACCAGGAGGTGGATATTGATATTGTTCTGGTAGCTCACCATAATAAATATTTACACCTCTAGGGACAGGCACCATATCTTTCGTTGGATTTAAATATGCTTCCTCATAAGGATAATATCCTTTCTTCACTTTAAATGCTTCAACAAATGAAGCAATTTTATGCACATCCCTAATTCGATCTTCATCTGTTTTCTTCCCTTTTTCACTAATCGATAAACTGACCGAAAAGAAAAGAAGACAAAGAAATAACAGTAATGATTTCAGAATTAATTTCATATTTCCTCACGGTCTAACACCTGGCTAAGCCTCTTCAATTGCCGCCTAAGCGGCGATTGAAGTCGGACTTTAGCCTTTTGTTAAATGATTACTCCAGTTTTAGAATAAGTCTCAGCATGTCTTTAAGCTGAATACCATTTTCAAAAATTGGTTCATCATAGTTGTTGATGAAATGATCTTTACAAATTGAGTCTACTCGAAAACCGTAGCGTTGATAGAATGATAATTGATATCCAAAAGTACCCGTTCCTAATTCCACCGATTCAAATTTCTTTTTTTTGAGACAATCCAAAACAAACTGGAGTAATTGTGACCCAATACCTGATTTCTGGTTTTCCGGTAAGACGGCTATATTGAATAATTCAATTCTGAATTTGTCTATGGGTTTTAGGATACAGACTCCAACAATTTCTTTTTGGAATACAGCCACGTAACATAATGAATCTTTTAAATATTGATTTACGCGTTCAATTGATGGGTCCGCTTCCAGCAATAGTTTTTTGGGGACCAAGTCTGAAGATATCTCCTTAATTTCTATCATTTTTTCCATTTAAAACAAGCATCAGTTGCCGTTGCACAGATGCAAAATTTAATAATATTTTACCAAGAGCGCTGTATTTCAGCTCATCGGCGGCGATTGTGGTCAACTGAATGCATTTGTTCAAGGAAGTCGCTGAGCGGCAATCGTATAAATCCGCATAATCCCTGCTGACCATCATTCTTGCTTTAACTCATCTTTTTTTCTTGTTTTTGACAATCCTCGAAAAGGAAACGAGTTATGTATAAATTCTACGCGTCGGAACTCTGCCGACAAATGAGCGACACCATCATTCTCAATGGTAAAAGCGAAAGTACCAGACTTGCCTATCTTCGACAAGTCAGAATCATTTCAGATTTCTATGATAAATCCCC
>JBFFHJ010000168.1:0-7756 GCA_041556995.1 bacterium
AATTCGGTACACTTGTCCATGGGGCTTCACACCAACCACACAGCGCGTGATAAGCATGCCCATGTAGGGACTGGCAGGAACATACCAGGTATTTCAATAAACTACATTAAATACACTCAACTATGCAACTTCGTGTCGCACCCATAACGCTTGTTTAACCTGCGTTTTTCAGAGCGACGCAGGAGCGGCGAAAAACGTCAGGTTGAAACTTTTGTTCGGCTCATTTGACGAGTACTTTGAATTTTGTGGTTTGTTTTATTATTCATCACATACTGGAACTGTTTAACAATTTGTTTCCCAAGATTAGTTTTTGTCTTAATCATTACTGAATAATTCAAAAGGGAGTTATCTATTTGATCACGATGGAACAATTGAAAGCCAATGTAGATCATATTATCAAACTGACACATGTGTATAAGTGGTAATGACCTAAAGTAACGACACTTGAAGCGTTTTTTTTCCTCTTGACCTAATTTTTTGTGAAACTCAATAATTTTAGAATGATTAGTAGACACTTGTTTCGCAAACTGTTTCTTGTCTTTAGGAGGAGCAGGTAGAACACACATGCATTCTTCAGTTACACAATCTGAAAAATTAGGATGCAACGCTAGTATCTCAACAATACCACCTTTTTCAGTGATAAATTTTTTCATAGCCTCGATTATATCGGGTTCACTTACACGTTCATTCCTAACACACATGATCCTAATAAGATGTTTGCTTTTTTTAATGTTTTTCAATACAAAATCGTGGGAGTAATAATCATTTTTTACGACCAAATGGCCAGAAAATATTCTTAAAATTATAGATCTAACCACATTTAAAACTGATCGCCTAAACAAAAAAGCGATAAGAGGCACAATGATAGCTGTGAATATACCTAATAAAGTTACCAATGTGTTGATCTGAGTTGGATCTAAAGATTTCAAATAGGAGATCATCTTTTTACAATAATCATTATTTTATAATGCTATTAAACTGTAACGCTAAATCTGTATCCATTCTTATCATTGAATCTATTGAAACTCCGGCTGTGTGCGGTGTTAAAACAACATTATCAAATTTAGATAAACTGTTTATAACATCCACCTGTTCAACATCTAGATCTATAGCATAACCTTTCAGCAAATCACCGTTTAGCATTGACAAAACTGTATCATTATCGACGATATCGAGCCGAGAGGTATTAATTAAAATCGATTTTGGAGAAATTAGAGCTAATTTGCGTGCATCAAGAAAATTTTCAGTCGCACTTGTAAGAGGAAGATGGATGGTGATGATATCAGAATCCGTTAATAACTCAGTTAATTCCACAAATTGAATCTTGCCATAACCAGATAAAATATTTTTATGGTTCTTAGGATGTGCAGTGCAACAGAGAATATTCATGTTAAAGGCTTTTGCAAGTTCGATTACATATGAACCAATTCGCCCACATCCAATAACCCCAATTGTTTTTTTAAATAAATCTGTTGGAAACCCGCCCATCCCAGAACGACCAGTTAACGCACAAGTTGCTTTGTGTGCCTGAATAATTTTTTTTGACAGTGCTAATATTAAAGCAAATGTATGCTCAGCTGTGGAAGAAACATTTGAATTGGGACAGTTGATAATTCTTATCTTTTTGTCATCGATAAATTCTTGAGAAATATGATCAATTCCTATTGACAATGTCCCAATAATTTTCAACTTTGTGGCGCTTTCATATACCTTTGCTGTCAATTTTTCTTTTGCACCAATTACAATGATGTCGTATCTATTGACTAGATCGATTAACTCATTTTCATCTGGTCTTTCTCCTGGTTGCCGTAGGGTGATATCCAAATTTCTTTTTTCTAGCATTTTGAGTGCACTAGGATCAAAATCAGATACTGCGATATACATACTCAACATAATTTTCTCCTTTGGAAATTAAAATAATTTACGAAAAATTCTTTCAGAAGCAGTTTTATAAACGGCATGCCCAACAATGCTACTGACATGTTCAATACTACTAGCCTGTATATATGTACGAGTAAAATCATGACCAAATTTAGATGTCAGTACCAATCGAATCTCCTCATTTAATAGTGAACTAATTGCCAAATCAGGGCGTTTTAAAAAAATGGATTCAAGATAGCTTTTCGTCCTATTTTTATTAGAGTTAAATGTATCTATGTTTCTGTATTTATATCCTATTTCTGTAGTCATATCACCTTTGTTGAAAAGTGTAATTTTATACTTTTCTGTAATATTTGAATTAAGATGAATTGGTGAATAACGGTCGACAAGAAATGTTCCAATGGCTACTGTTGAAATTGTATTATTATTAATTATATAGTCTACTGTTAATTTTTCATCTTCTTCAGGTGCATGAGGGACACCAAATAACAAAAATAAGTAGTTGCTAATACCTACGTTATATAAGTTTTCAAGGATTCTAGTAATATTTTTTTGATTGATATGCCTTCCTTTATTAATAAGTTTTAGTGTCTTTTCTCCTATGTTTTCCAAACCAAAAAATATTTGCCTACAGCCGGATTGATATAAAGTAGTGCAAAATTTTTTGCATAAAAATTTTTTTTCAAATCGGCTATAAATCTCATAATAAAATTTGATATTTTCTTGAATAATGGTCGAAGCAAATTCCTCTAAAATATTAGGGGGAATATCTTCATCAACAATGCGGAAAAAGCGCACATTATAATTTTTCATATAGTATTTTATTTCATCAACTACATTAATAACGCTTTTAGCTCTATGCTTGGGATCCCAAGTATAGTAAATTGCACAAAAATCACACTTCGCCCAATAACATCGCCTTGTTATATTAAGAGGAATGATACGCTCAGGCACTAAATAATTATCCAAATTTAAGTCATCAAAGTTTGGATAAAACTTTGAATTATTCAGATCCATTATTTCATGATTATCAAAATTTATCTGATTTTCTACTGGATGGTTTTTATTGGAATGCAAATCAATAATTTTTTTGTCGTTTGCTATAATTGATTTCTTTTTTTCACCATTTAAAAACGATAATATATTTAATAATGACCTTTCCCCTTCATGCTTAACGATGTAATCAATAAATTTTGATAAATCAGTACAGGAAATCTCATTAGACAATCTTGTTGGGATTGATCCACCTAATATAACAATTGAATTGCTATTCGTTTGTTTAATTAATTTGCATATAATAAATGCTGGAATAATTTGATCTTCAACCGATATAGTGATTCCATAAATACGATTTTTAAACAACTTAATTTTATTGCAAACTGTTTTTATATATTCCTCTAATTTTGTAACAACAGACAGCTCTTTTATAATATTTTTAGAATAGTACTGATTATATGATGGTGTAATTTTCTTAAGAGAAAACTTATAATTTTCACTTTCAATATTTTCTAATTGTTCTTGGCAGTATTCTTCGAGTTCTATGCTTCCATTAACAGCTGATAAAATATTACCATTAATTATGTGATCTAATAATTTATTTTTTCTGTTTTTGAATTCATCTATCCCTATTGAGTTTATATAAAATAAATTATTCAAATCATAGTATTTACATTCGATATTTAAATGGTACTCCAAAAAACCTTTCAATTGTGCCGGAGCTAAATACGGCATAGAGAAATCGTGTGTCGGTGGAAAAATTAATGCTATTTTATTAGACATTTCTACTTATTCAATTCCAATTAAGATTAAGTTCAGAAGAATGGACTTTATTTGTATATTCATCTGTGATGTATGGAGACAAACTGTAAATTATTTTATCTCTATAATGAAGAATTTTTTCCAATGAATCGCCATTATTGTAAAATGGTATTGTCTGATTTGATTGATCAAACCAATAACCATCATTTATCATTTTTTTTGACTTTGCCCAATCATATAGAGCCGTACCTGGATAGATCTTAGCCAAAAACAATCCTATTTGATCAGGCTTTATTTTTTTGAGTATTTCTATTGTGTCATTTATAGATTCATTCGATTCGCCAGGATGCCCGATTGATATCGTCACTCTCAAGCTCATTTTGCTATTTTTAATAATTTGGGATGCCTTAATTATTTCAGTAGCATGTAGGTTTTTATTGATTATGTTTAAAATTCGGTTACTACCAGACTCCACGCCTATGGAAATCATAAAACATCCAGCTGTGTAAAGTAGTGATAAAGTTTCACTATCTAGATTGTTAGCTCTCCCAGAACACCACCAATGTATGTCTAATTTCTTTTTGATTATTTTTTTGCATAATTTACTTATATAACTCCTAGAGTAAACAAAATTATCATCATAAAAATCAAATATATTAATTCCAAAATTATAGTAAAAATATTCAATTTGCTTAATCACATGTTCAACTGGGTAATAAATCTGTTTATCCCAAAACACACCATTGCAACAGAACTGGCAATTAAATGAACAACCTCTTGATGTAATTATTGGTGCTATTCGCTTTCTTTCATTAAACTGCTTAAAATGAAATAAAAGCGACTCGCATTCAGGGAACATCTCAAGTTCTTGTGCTGTCAATTTAAATATTGGGAAATTGGCTAAATTGTCATTTTGTTTCCGGGATTCGTTTTGAATTACTCTACCTTGGTAACGAAAAGTTAAATTTTTGATGTTTTGTAATTTACTTTTTCTGTTTTTTCTCAGGTATTCGATTAACTCGATAAATGGAATTTCACCTTCACCACGAATTATGTAATCAATTGCGTGTACTTTTTTTAATATTTGTACATCTAAACAAGATGCATGAGGTCCCCCTAAAACAATGCTTATATTTTTATTAATTTTTTTACAGAGTTTCACCAATTCAAAAACACTTAAACGTTGCCTTGTGTAGCATGGTATTCCAATTATATCATTATCTTCTATGCTTAAAAAACTTTGGATAGAAGACCAGTCTTTAAAAGGAAATAGATTTAATGTTTTTACTTCTATTTTTTTTTGTGCAATAACTTCTCTAAGTGAAACCAGGCCGATTGGCAGAGGTCCAGCTTCAACGTGAGGTTCTTCTATATTAGGTGGATTAAGCAATAATACTCGCATAATTAGCTCAACATTGAATATCAAAGACCCTTACAACCCAAGCACCAGGATGCACTATTGTATCCTTCCTTAAACAAATAGGAATACAATCACTTGTCGTCTTGATAATAATTTCATTTTTTAAGTCAAATGGTAATATAGAAAATAATGGTGAATTGTTTGGAACGACTTTACCTAGGTTAAAAAAATGTTTCTGAATACCTGATACAGGTGTTTGAAAGTCTCTCACTTTTCCGATTTTTATATCGTCTTGAATTATAGCTTTTGAATTCAAGTCGTTTTTTATTACCCCGATTTTTTTAAATTCATTCATGAAAATTTTGGTCCAGTTTTCGACAAGTTCTTGACTTGCAGGAATATTGCTATCTAATTCTATCGTAATTGCATTGTTTTTGTTCAACTTGTCATAATATTGATTTATTCGATTGTGTGCATCGTCAAATGTATTAATTACTTCTTTTTGATATTCAATAACATACTTTATATCAAAAGTTGGAATTTTATCTGTCATTATAGGGCAATATAGATGAGGAATCCCGTTTTCTGGAGTATGAACATCGACGATATGATTATAGCCAATGGATAATGATAATAAATAATACTGTAACAACTTGGTAGTATTGTTTTCTGAAGATATTTTTTGGTTTAAATAACTTATTAAGGTTGAAGGGGCTGTATTTTTTTTTGGAAATTTTGCGACGCAATCCCAATCGAATATTCTATTCCAATTTTCACCAGTCGTTAGGTTAAAAACACCATGTCTTGAATACAAATAACTATTCCAAGCAAATGGATTTGCTCTAGGAACTATTCTGATGGCACCGCTAAATGATGATGATTCAAGCAGAGATAGGCGATTAATCAAATTATGTAAAACTAAAGTGCTTAAGGTCTCATTTCCGTGTATTTGAGATTGTAAATAAATCGAAGGAGCATTTTTACTCAGTTTTCTTCCGAAATCATATGGTCGAATTAACTTCAAATAATTATTCATAAGCATTGATTTTTGAGTTGAGTGATTATTGCAGCTGTAAGCCGAACGCTAGTTTAACCCGCGTTTTTCAGAGCGCAGGGAGCGAAGCGACCGGAGCGGCGAAAAACGTCGGGTTGAAACTTTTGTTAGCTTTTTATTCAGATTCTGTATTTGAGATATCCCGAAGAAACTGATCGAATGCTTGCCAATTCAGGACATGGCATGAAAAGTAGTATTCAATACATTGCTTATAAAAGGAATTCATTAGAGAACCATGCATGTGAAAACAAGATCGATTATTCCCAACATGTGCTATAAAGATACCTTCAGTTGATCCTGTTTCTGGCTCAACAAAAAGAATAGGTGCTGGCATATCTACTACATTTTGTTCAGATAGGTTCTCTCCTGGAATTACTCTAATTGGCCATGATTCTTTTCTAGTAGCGAGTCGAACTTGATCAGTACTTCTATCTAAATAGTTGATTGCATTTTCGATATTCGGATAGCTTCTTTTTGGAGACTCATAATGATTACGAGTATTTAACAGACTAGTTACATGATAAAACTCAGTCCCATTTTGAATTTGTTTATGTAATAAATCAAAAAAATGATTCTCATTTGGACACCCACCCTCAGGACCTAGAAGAATAGAACTACTGTGCTGTAAAAGAACTACAGTCCGGCAAGGTTTTTCCAAAACTTCAGCTCCTACTCTGTAATGGTCTCGTGATCCCTCATAACAACCAATTAATTTTGTTGTTTCACTTTCTTGCGATATTACTTGTTCTTTGTTAATTGCTCGCTTGATTTTTGCGCAAGCCGAGCCAACAGCAGAGACTGGATTAGCGCTTAAATAGTCTTCATCATAGTCAGCCATTGTTATTCCAAGTAAATCACTCGGAATGTGGAAGTTTTCAACAGCTCGTGGGGCAACAAGAAAACAACGATTCCGGCCCAATCGGCCGGTAAAAAGCCCAAATTCAAAAATTACATTATCTCTTGCTACCGAATATTCATTTCCTCTAAGACGAAGTGCATCATCTGGTGTGAGAACAAAAATAGCGAAGTCTACTGAGTTAAGTGTTTCCAAAATAGACTCTAAGGTTGAATGGGAAAGATCCATTATTCCTTGAGTCCAACAAATACAGTTTGCTGCATAGTCCAAATTCTCTTGAATTGCTTCGGTAATCGAAAGCGCTTCCTTAGAGGAACCTATGAAAATTCTTGGTTTAATGCTCATATGATCTCCTTTTTTTTGATTTGAAGCTAACAACATATTCACCTGCATTTCTTCAGAATAATCTGTTTGAAGGGCAAAGTTCTGAGTTTTTACTTGATAATATAATTGGTTTTGTTTTTATCATTGCGAAAACTCTGATGGATTCGGCTTAAAGCTGAGAAGTTCTGTGTTTTTACTTGATAAATATGTGGTTCAGGATTGTAAGATTGTGTTTGGAAAAAAATCGTTAAATTGTTCTTGTTCCATTATATAATATAATTTTTCCATTTATCAACAATTGATTTATCGATTTTAACTTTGGTGCATATCGACGTTTTTTCAGCAGAAATCAGTTTTAAGTTGATTTCTTCTGAGTTTTTTCGGAAATAAATTGTAAATCGAGTGATAGCATATCTGTTTTCTTTAAATCATAGAGATCATCACAAGGTTTTGTTTTTACGATAGAACAAAATAAATGACCATATTCTTCAAAAAGGAGCTGAGGCAATGTGTGGATTTTTTG
>JBFFHJ010000169.1:0-7688 GCA_041556995.1 bacterium
ATTATCCACTGATTCCAGTATCCATTGCAGTCGTTTGGCAAGAAAATTTCTGAGAAAATGGTTTAATACAAAATACTCGTCCTGTTCTTCTGCTTTCACATTTTTGTCAATGACTTTATCCAGCTTTAAGTTCATCCAATCCAGCCATTTGTTGATTCTTGCATGGTATTCATTTTTAAGATCGGATTTTTCTTGATATTGATCCAAATATATTAAATCGACCAGCTTTCGTTGGGTTGAATATTTATGTTTTTCTTCCATCATGTAAGGATTTTAGAGCTGTTTCATAATTTGGATATAAGCTGTTTATCTAAAGGTTTTTCTATTTTAACAGATTTGATTTTTTTTTTGAAGGTTTTTAAACAAAAGAGTCTGGGCTATTTGTATGATGTAAATAAAGCTTACAGAAAAAGTCCATGACAATTTTGATTAGCTGAAAGCGAAAAGATAACAAATAGTGATTTTTGATTCTGGCATTGAGAGATCCTTTGTCGTCCCTCATCAGGATGATGTCCGGCAGGGTGTTTTCAGGAATTATCCCAAACAGGAATGCTGCATGATGATCAAAATACCAATGGACCCAAATATGGAAAGGAAATGAATGGAACAGGAACAAAAGGTTTAAGAAATTTGCAGAAAAGGCAGGGTGCAAGGTCTTTAAAAAACTTGCACCTGTTAAAGGATGTTACTTGACGCGTAGGATTTTTTTATTGATTTTCCCAACAGCAGTTAAGGGGATTTCCGGTATAATTTCAATTTCCCTGGGTACTTCGTATGGGGCGCAATGCTCCCTGGCGTAATTGATAATGTCATCTTTGATACCGGCCTCTTCCAAATCAGTCATACAGGTTACATCCAATTGGATGTATGCTTTTACGATTTCAGAGCCGGGGCGGTTTGGATTTGGATTTCCCACCAGTGCCATGGAACCGACGGCCGGGTGTTGAGAGATAATGTCTTCAACCTTGCTGGAGAAAACCTTAAAACCACTGACGATAATCATGTCCTTGGTGCGGTCAACGATCTGTACGTAACCTTGATCATCCATTATACCGACATCGCCGGTATGGAGGAAACCGTCATCATCAATGGTTTTTCTGGTGGCTTCCGGCTTATTAAAATAACCTTGCATTACCATCGGTCCTTTAATACATATCTCGCCGGGTTCACCCGGTGGAGTGATTTCTCCGGACTCAGGATTAACTATTTTTACCTCGGTATTAAAAATTGGCATGCCGACGGTTCCCAACTTTTTGGGACCTTCGACTGGATTCATCAGGGAAATAGGGGAGGTTTCCGTCATGCCGTAAAGCTCCAATAATTTGCCTTGGCCGATAATCTTTTCCAGCTCGATTTGAGATTCTTTGGGAAATGGAGACGCAGCGGATATGCAGATTTTTAATGTTGAAAAATCCAACTCTTTAAATTTGGAATTGGCCATCAACATTTGATAAAGTGAAGGTACATTTATTAAATCGGTCGGTTGCAAGGCGTTAATCAGATTACAAATGAGATCCGTATCGCGAGGATTGGGAATCACTACCTGAGGCCACCCGACATTCAGAGCGCATTGACAGACAGTCAAACCTGCAATGTGAAACATGGGAAAACCTGACAGCATCATGCCGGGACGGCGATCCCAGCCCATCCATCGACAGGTGCTTATTATGTTGTGGGAGGCATTTCGATGGCTTATCATAGCGCCCTTGGGAGCACCCGTTGTACCACCGGTATATTGAATCCAGCCGATATCATCGGGTTTGATTTCCACACTGCTGAAATTGGAAGAATATTTGTCTAAAACACCTCGATGGTAATCCAATACGGACATATTGGGTAATTTTCTTTCCTGGTTAGAGACAGACCTCTGTTTGGCCATTGATATAAAGCTAGTCGGATTAGTTGTCACTACCAGTTTTAGTTTGGGTACTTCGCTGGCAATTTTTGTAATATGAGCGGCGAATAATTCATCCAAGGTAACTAATGCCACGTTTTTTCCAGTGCCGGATAAATCGTTCAACTGGTACGCGATCTGGTCGGTTGAAAGTAATGGTGAAACCCCGGATACGATACATCCGGCCCGCAGTGTTCCGATAAGGGTGATAAGGTATTGCGGTGTATTAGGCAGATGAATGCCGACCACATCCCCTTTCATAAAGCCCTGGTCAATCAGCATGTTGGCAAACTGGTTGGCGTATTTATTCAGATTCCCATATGTAATGGTCACTCCCAGGTAAATGATGGCGGGATTATCCGGCGCTTTTCCAAATGTCTTTGAAAGCATATCAACAAATGTCGTGTCGTACTCTTCAGGATTTAAGTCATCAAATCCTGTGTCCCAATTTTTTTTCCAAAATCTGTCACTATATTGCATCATAATCTCCTAATTTGGATTAGAATCATCCGAAACTGTTAATAAATGATTCATTTTGATGTTTAAAGAGCGAATTGGATTTATCTCCCTTGAATCAAATTATTCTGCCCAATAGAAAAACCGGTAGGTTTAGAGCAATTGTTTTTTTGATAGCCAAAGGGATAAAAAGGAGTGGTTTACACTCTGCAAAGGAGAGGCCGAAAATATTAGGTTTATCTTATTGATATTTAATGGATATTATTGAAGATCAAAGAAATATCCAAAATATATTAACTGAAGCGGGGTCCTTTGACCCCGAGTATTGATACTAATTAACGGGAAACGTTTTTTATTCAGCAGGTTAAACCCAATGGGGCCATTGAGCACCTTAGGGTGCCACAAAGGGACTTTTTACTTTAGCAGCTTGTTTTTAAAAGGGTATATTATTTTGATCAATCGATCGAAACATCATCCATCATTCGCTTTTCCTTAATTTTGTAAAGCTGCATTTTTTTGTAGAGGGTTTTGCGGTTTATGCCCAAATCTTCAGCAGCCCGGTTGCGGCGCCATTGATTTCGATTCAGGGCATTGATGATATAGTTTTTTTCAAAAAGCAGAACAGCGTTCCGTAATGGTTGAACCATCTTATTTTCAATGTTTTCGGATGTTTTTGAATCCATTTGCAGAAAATCCAGTTTTTTTAAGGTGACGTATCGTTTTAACGTATTCTGCAATTCACGTACATTACCTGGCCAGTCGTAGTTCTGTAGAGATTCCAGAAGTTTTCCGTCCAGGGGAATTCGCTGGTTATCCTTGTCGTATTGCGAAAGAAAGTGCTCTGCCAACAGGGGGATATCCTCTTTTCTTTCGCGAAGTGGGGGGAGATGTACCGGTAGAACATGGATGCGATAAAAAAAGTCATCCCGCATATGGCGTTCCTGCACCAGTATTTTCAGATCTCTATTGGTGGCAGCAATGATTCTGACATTCGGTTTTAGTACCCGGTTACCACCTACCGGGGTAAATCCACCACCTTCAATAGCCCTTAGAAGTTTCACCTGCATCATCAAGTCGATATCGGCAATTTCATCCAAAAACAGGGTGCCTTGATCGGCACTTAGTAAAAATCCGGGTCGGTCTGCATGAGCACCGGTAAATGCGCCTTTGACATAACCAAAGAACTCACTTTCAATCAGGTTTTGAGAGATGGCTCCACAGTTTACCGGCACAAAAGGTTGATCCCGACGATTACTCATATCATGGATAGCTCTGGCCACCAGTTCTTTACCTGTGCCCGATTCACCGTTTATGATGGCGCTGTCTTCTGATGCCGCCGCTTTAATGATCATTTCATACACGTTTTGCATGGCATGACTTTTTCCAATGATAGCACCAAATCGATAGCGGTTTTTAATATCCGAACGCAATCGAATGTTTTCCTGTCTTAAGTATGCTTCGCACTTTTTCAGGCTCTCTTCCGCCATTTTGCGTTCATGAATATCAATAATCATCGATTGCATTTGTGAAACATGGCCCTTGGTGTCCGACACCGGGGTGCTGATGGTATAATACCATCGTCCATTCAATGGGTTAAGATTCTCTTTTCGAACAGACCGGCCTTCACTCACCTGGTCCATCGGACACCAGGAACAGGGAGCATCCTGCCGATAGATCTCTCGATAGCAAGTGCCGCCAATCCCATTTCGCCCCATGTGTTCCATCAGGGATTGATTAACAAATTCAAGACGGTAGCATTGGGTTGTTATATAAATGAATCCCTCAAATGCTTGAATAACACTGTTAAGTCGATATTCGCTTTCGCGTAATGATTGCAGGGTGCGTTTATGGGCAGTTATATCCAAACATGACGCCACGCTGATTTTTGAGTCCGGCACCATATCGGTCTGGACCCACATATCCCTTAGAATACCGGTACGATCATAGATTTTAAACTCATAGTTAGTCGGTGCTGAGGCTGCGTCTTGTCTCCTGTTGACGTGATAACGTTTCATTCGCTCCAGATCGTCCGAATGAACCAGGGCTGTCCACTTCATCTTTCCTTCCATTTCGTATTTGGAATACCCGGAGATTTTTTCGAAACCGACATTGCTTTTAATGATGGTCATATCTTCATCAACGACGATAGTTCCTGTTCCTGTATTTTCCACCAGGGTTCGATACATTTTTTCGCTCTCCTGCAACGCCTTTTTCATACTTTTTTGTCGGGTGATATCTTCCAAAAACCCCTCAATAAAACGAACAGAGCCGTCCGCTTTGCGGGCGATTCTCAGATGCATTTTGCCGTTAAAACGACCGCTATCTTTTTTGTTGAATTCACTTTTAATATCAAACATTTTATCGTGTTTAAGTAGTTTAGCCACCAGTTTTCGACGTTGTCCGGCGTGGGTATAAAACTCTGTATCAAGATCAATATCAGCCTCCAGGCACTCCTGGACGGAATCAAACCCTAAAATGGTGGCCATGGCAGGATTCAATCTTATTGCCTTGCCTTCCAGTGATGTTTGAAATATTCCCATTGGAGCTTTTTCAAACAGGTCGCGGAAAATAGTTAATTCGTTTGCTAATCCCGATGATTCCTCCTTTGATATGATAACACCGATCAATCCCGTTGCTGATCCCCGTGAGTCCATAATTGGAATTCTGCGCAGCAAAAGTGGTTGATTTTCATTTTGACAGGGAACAGGGAATTCAAAGAATTCTTGTGTCGACTCAGCATCCTCCAAAGTTGTGCGATCATATCGGATTAATGCTTTCAGTTGCTTTTTTGTCCAATTCAGATCAACATCTGTTTTGCCAACCACCTCTCTGGCTGAATTCAAATTCAAACCATTCAGAAAAAGCTGTGTAACAGCTCGATATACCAGGTTGTGATCTTTCCAGAAAGCTATGATAGAGGATGGGAGGCGCACCAATGCTTTTTCCGGTAAAAAAATTTCCATTTTTATCGTCCTTGTATAAAAAAGGTTTCCTCTGTTTACTTAATCTTTTGAATTCAATTCGGATGTAACAACATTTCAGGCTTGAAAAATAGTATCGTGTTTTTTAGTTTGGCTCATCTGTTGTGAATTTTGTTTTTGATTATAATAACTTAGCAAAAATGAATTAAACTGTCAGCCGAGGGTGATAAGGGGGGGGGCAAGCCTTTGTTTGACTCATTTAGGTCAGGGGAAGGAGAGGAGTTGAGGGGCTTCGTTTGGCCTATTTAGAGTTTTTAAGAGGATTGCCAAAAAGACTTCAAAGTTGAGTTAAACAAAGACTTGATACTCATATAAAGGACAGGACATCGATAAATTCGAAGATTTTCTTTTTCTTCGTATCAAAGTCCTCACAAATAATTTTTTCCTCCGGGAACTATTGACAGCCTACAAACAACTGGTACTGGTTGGTCGACGGTCTGATGGAGGCAGGATATTCTGTCCATTTGGCCAATCCTTCGGCTGTAAAGCAATACGAAGGATTAAAACACACCGATGACAAATGGGATTCGTTCTGGTTAGCTCATATGAAACGACTGGGCATTTTGCCCGAAGGTTATATTTACCCGAAGGAGGAGCGTCCCATCAGAGACCTTTTACGCCGCAGAATGTTGTTCGTTCGACAGCAGACGGCCCAGATGTTGAGTTTTCAAACCATGGTGTCCTGCGTAAAAGGCATCAAGATGCCGTCGAACGATATAAAAAAGCTTGCGAAAGACGACTTGAAAGGATTGTTCAATTCGGAATAGATAGTGACAGCCGAAGAGCAGTTAGCAATCATCCGATCATTGAGGGAGACGATCAGGCGAATTGAAAAAAAAGTATTATCTGCGATCAAACTGAAAAAGGAATTTGACATGTTATTAACCATACCCGGTGTTGGAGTTATTTTGGCTATGACGATTATGCTGGAAGTGGGAAATATTGGTCGGTTTGAAAAAGTCGGGAACTATACGTCCCACTGTCGCTGTGTTACCAGCCAACGCTCGTCGAACAATAAATCGAAAGGAAAGGGAAACAGCAAAAATGGAAATGGATATTTGTCATGGGCTTATGTAGAAGCAGCCAATTTTACCAAACGATATTGCCCGAAAGCTCAACGATACTACCAGCAGAAAGCCGCGAAAACAAAGAATGTCGTGGCCATTAAGGCATTGAGCCATAAATTGGCAAGAGCTTCCTACTACATGATGAGAGATCAGATAACATATAATACCGATTTGCTGTTTAGATAGATGACCGGTGCAATAGTGAACCGGTAGAGGAGTTGGCTCATAACCAAAAGATTTGATTGGAACCTATTGCACCACGATATAAATTATCATTCAGTGAATCTGAAAAAAATAGATTCAACCCACTGATGACGAGAACCGAATGATCTGATTCGCCTATGTCGTGAGCCACAAGGGGTTGGTTAGCAACCATAGATTTGTGACAAATTAATTGGACACGTCATGGAACCCAGGAATTTCTGGTCGTTGAATAACGAACGGGCAACTGATTAAGCATTTTGCCAAAAAGTATTTGCCTAGATCCTGATGGGTGACTGGTGCGTATCGGAAAAAAAAAGAAATAAAAACCGAATCAAACCCACAATATTTGAAGCAAGGGGCGCGAATAGAGCAATCGGAACGAGTCTGATGTTGGATAGTGTTCCGCGAAAAACATCAAATTTTTTTGCAGGGAGGTGTGCGTTTTTTGCTTGACACAACCTTTAATGGGTGACCCTCTTTTCATTCCAAATTTGTGGTGAATTGTAACTATATTTATACAATCCATAATACGTCAAAAAGAATAATGGAATCACAACAACAATAGTAATGCCGATTATGAAGTAGGCTTGTAGTCCAGTCCCAATATCTCCCCAATTGATTTGTGTAACGGAATAAATATCCCATATTATACCGATGGGAATTAATAATACCCAGAAGTTTTTATAAAAGATTTTCTTATCAAATGAAAATCCGAATAGTCCGATAATTATAGAAGTATATACAATAAACTCAGTAGCAATTTCTTTCCAGCTCACAGTTTCATCTATAAACATCGATATTATCGATAATATCTCAAGAATCAAAATAATTACAAAAAATATTTTCCACTTCCTTTTTGAATCAAAGAGCTTATTATTTGTTTCTACATTGGAAGATGGTGCTTTATAAGGATTTGTCATATTGCTTTTTTAAGTCGGGTAAGAGGACGCCGTCTCCGGCGGCCCCTTATATGGTTCCTCCCTATTGTCAAGTGCTTTTTTACAAAAACTGGTTAAGATGCATTCGTATATCCGGTGTCTTGTTTGGGAGATTATCTCCCAGCACCCTTATGGAATTTGCGCTCTC
>JBFFHJ010000170.1:0-7572 GCA_041556995.1 bacterium
CTCCCAAACTACTCGTATTTTGCAACCAGTTAAAACTGGATCGTTCGCTGCCAGGTTTAAGAAGCCTCGAAACAATGCTCCCAATAGCCAATGCCCTTTGTTTGCGGTTAAACCCCCATTCTCCCAATTTGTCGGGGAGGCACAATTGACGGATCATATCCAGGCAAACCGCTTCGCCTCCAAAGGAGCGAACATCGCTGTTTTCCAACGAGTCCAGGTCCACCGAAACATAGTCCCGATCAACCGGTTTTTGCTGCGGAGACCTTTTTTCCGCCGACTCTCGAGAATCGGATTCTTTTGCTACGATCTTCTTGACTATACTATCGGCTATCAAATCCAAATCACTTTCCATTTCCAGCGTTGGTGTCGCATCGTTCAACAAATGAAGCTTTTCTTCAATGGACCGCACAACTCCTTGTGGCGATCTTCCGTGACACTAAACTCGATTCCAAGGTTCAAAATGGTTCTTTGTCGAGGTTTACCGTCTATTCTTACGCTTTCAACCAGCCGGTAGGATTTGTAGAGTTTTCCCGATTTTCTTTCTTTGGATTTTCGAATATACATAAAGGTCTCCTTTTTAAGTAACCTTCAGTATACCTTAAAAATTGAGATGGACAAGAGATAATATTCTTTTTCTGGCACTACATTTTGCTACAAAATCTTAAACAATTGATATTGCAGACTAAATATTTTCTAAATCGTCAAAAATCCCAATTTTTCTGACGAAGTTGGGATAAGATTCCTCAAGAAGGGAATTTTATGAATAAAGTAAATTGCTACATATAAAGATTTTGAACGAAGTAAAACACTCAGGTTTTTATCTCATATGGTTACTGAAACGGTATTTTCTTCCATTTCCAGTTTTTCTTGACTTAATTCTGAGTTGTCTGTTTTTTCTTTACTGGAGTCCTTAAAAGCAAACCCTCCAGCTCTTATTTCGGCAATGCTGTGTTTTACAGAATCTATGACAAAGTTGATTTCATCATAGGTATGTTCTGTAGAAAAGAAGCAGATCCTTCTTTCCCAAGTGTATATGCCTTTGGCAATCAGGGAATAGTATAACAATTCCATTTCAAGAGGTAATAACGCCAGATCATAGTGACCATAAGATTTAAAACGAAATTGAGATGCAAAATAACAGACTCTGAAGGGGACTGATTCCTGCTTAAAAAAACTATTCATTGTTTCAGCAAAGTATCTGGTTTTTTCATTCACTTCTTTTTGAATGTTTGGTCCTTTTTCTTTCAACCGTGTAAGAACTGCTTGTGCAGAAGCAATAGCTAAAGGATGTTTACAAAATGTACCGGCAATATAGGTAGTTTCTTTTTCTGGAGCAGTTTGAGTGTTTTCATCCCAAATGCCACCATCAATGGCATCTAGATAAGTGCTCTTTCCTGCGACAATGCTTAAAGGCAAGCCTCCACCAATAATTTTGCCATAAGTTACGATATCAGCACGAATATTGAAATACTTTTGTACACCTCCAGGATGGATGCGAAACCCTGTTAGAACCTCATCAAAAATCAGAACAGTTCCGATTTTTTTAGTAATCTGTCTTAATTTTTGCAAATATTCTTTTGGTTGAAATTCCGGTCTTCTGCTTTGAACGGGTTCTACTAATACAGCAGCTAGATTATCTCCCAGGCTAGCTATCGTTTTTAACGATTCTTCAGAACCATATTCGAGGACAACCGTATCTTTTACAGCTCCTTGACTAATTCCTGGCGCTGCCGGAAAGGATCCAAATTCATCTGTTTCTGCTAAGACTAAATCAGCGATTCCATGATATGATCCTGAAAAAATAACAATTTTCTTTCTTTTTGTAACAGTTCTTGCGATTCTCAACGCTATCATGACCGCTTCTGAACCAGTGTTAGTGAAGGCAACTCTTTCTACTCCTGTCAGCTCCACAATAAGCTGTGCCACTTTAGCGGCAACTTGGGATTGAGGTCCCAATTCAATACCTTTATCAATCTGTTTTTTTATCGCATCGACAATAAACTCGGCACGATGTCCAAAAAAGCTAACACCATATCCCATAGCTAAGTCTATATATTCATTTCCATCAACATCCCAGAATTTTGAACCTTCCGATCGACTAGACACGATGGGATAAATTATTTTACTCAGACTTTTTCTAAAATTCAGTGAGACAATCCAATCGGAAAAAAAGGGTCTGTTCTCAGAAGCAAATTGTTTGGAAATCTGTCTCTTACTGTTATAAAGACGAACCAAATCGGAGATAAATTGCTTTTGTTTTTGTGTTATCGCATCATTATCAAATCTCATGCAGCGAATATTTTTTTGTACTCTATCCGGCTCAGAATTCTCTTTTAAAATTGTTTGAATCGGAGCAATCTTGGATACTGAATGTTTTTTACTTTGGTTTCCCTCATGAACGCATCCCAGATGATCGAGAGCCTCCAGTTGCTTTTGCATTATAGCAAGCTGTTGAGAAATAATCTCATTGATTTCCGATTTCACTTGGTTGCCCGAAGGGAAAACAAAATCAATTTCCTGCTGGAGTTTTTCGCCGTTATCAAGATGAACTGTTGCCTGTTCATTGTATAAATCCACTAAAGATGGAGATTTTTCTCTGATATATTTGGCAATTTTAGAAATTGTTGCTAACTCTTCCAGAAAAGATTTCATGGGAATGTCAAGGTCATATTTTCTTTCAATTTTTTTTATAAACTGACTCAGCATCAATGAATCAATCCCCATATTGAGCAATGAAACATTGTTGTCAATTTCAATTTCCTTTATTCCAGATATGGAGCAAATCATTACTTTTAGTTGTTGTTCAATTTTTCTATCCATACATTCTCCAGTTTTAGAAGGAATCATATTTTTTTTCCCGATATTCACAGCATTTATAAATTCGATATTTTTAGTCGGATAACCATTTCCATTTTCATCTAAAATATTCCAGTATTCCACTTTCGAAAATGGATATTCAGGTAATAAGACTTTTTGGGCTTTTCCTGGCGGATGTAGCTTTTCCCAGTTTATATCTAATCCTGAACAATATAGCCTACCAACACTTGTCAAAAACGGCTCAAGATTTTGAAACCCATTTCTAAATGTCGGTAAAAAAAGAGCATGGCCATGATCTACACATTTTTCACTCATTAGAGAAAGCATAGAATCGGAGCCGAGGATCAGGAAAATAACCTGATTTAGTTGCTCTAATTTTTTAAATGAGCTTTCAATATGAGAATACTTGTACAAATTATTCAGCCAGTAACTAGGTATAATTTTCGACTTTATTTCATTTTCTATTGATGAATAAAAACTTATTTCTGGGGGATAGTGTTTAATTTGGTTTATAAAATTTTTAAAATTAATATATTTCTTATCTGAACATGTGCATAGTTCTTTAATACTCAAGATTTCTGAAATCGATGACTTATTTATCAGTTCCTGTTTTAATTCACTTCTTTTAACAACCAGATTTGTTGCATCTTCAAATGTCAGAATACCGGCACTGTATGCAGCAGTTATTTCGCCTACTCCTGAACCCAGAACAACTGAAGGTGTTATTCCCAGTTTTGACCATGTTTGGGTTAAAGAATACCCTAATGAAAAGCAGGTGATTGATTGTAGCAATTGATTGTTAGACACTTCTTTAAGTAGAAGTGCTTTTTTATTTATAAGGTCAATTAATGATATCTGCATATGGGAATGAAAAATACTATTACATTGATCCAAAGCTTCCTTAAAAGATGGCATACAATGATACAAAGTCCAGCATAATTCAATGTATTGATCACTCTCCGATCCATAAACAAAAACGATTCGAGGTTCTGTTTGATGATTTGTTAATGAAACATTTAACTTAGAATATTCTGAAAGTCTTGTTGCCATCTCCATTTTTGAATTTGCCACAATTGCCACTCTGTGGGAAAAATTTGAGCGACTGATTTGAGTAGAATGACAAATATCTTTTAGATTATCTTTAGTGCGTTTCAGATAGGTATGGTATTGCGAGCATAAATTCCATAAAGTTTTTTTTGACTTCGCTGATATTGTCAGCAAACAATAATCTGCATTAGCCGGTGTTTGCTGCTCTTGATCGTCATAATTGCGAATAACGTCTTGTACAATGACATGAGCATTAGTCCCACTCAAGCCAAATGAACTAATCCCAGCGATTCGTTGGCCTGGTGGGGCATCCCATTCTACATGCTCATGTGCAATTTTGATATATGAGTCCTTGTCTGAGATATATTGATTCAGATTACTGAAGTTTAACTGTTTCGGGATAATGCTATTATTCAGTGATAATACTATTTTAATTAAAGAAGCAATTCCAGCTGCACTTTCCAGATGATTAATATTTGTTTTGACTGATCCGATATACAGCGGATTTTCCGAAGTTCTCCCTGCAAAAACCTTGGATAACGCATTAAATTCCTGTGGATCTCCCAATTTTGTTCCTGTTCCGTGAGTTTCAACATATGAAACATCTTCTGCCTTTATGTTTCCAGTTTTTTGTGCCGCTCTGATAACATCAATCTGTGCCAATCCATTAGGTACAGTAAGCCCACTACTCTTTCCATCATGATTTATGGCACTACCCGCAATGATTGCAATTACCCTATCATTGTCTCTTTCGGCATCTTCTAAGCGCTTCAACAGTATCATACCACACCCTTCTCCTCTACCGTATCCGTCGGCTAAATCGTCAAAAGCCCTACATCGCCCATCATCTGACAAACTATTCAGTTTTGACAATCCTATATATGTTTTTGGGGTCAGCATGATATTAACGCCACCGGTTAAAGCAAGATCGCATTGGCCGGTATTCAGACTAGTTACAGCCTGATGGACAGCGACAAGGGATGACGAACAAGCTGTATCTATTGATAAACTTGGCCCTTGAAATCCAAATGTATAAGAAATCCGACCCGAAGCTGTACTTAACATAGAGCCGGTTAATGAGTAGGTATTCAGCTTGTCGAAATTGATTGCTTCTGAATACTCTGAACTGGATATACCAACAAAAACACCTGTATTGCTTCCTTCTAGTTTTTGGACATTTATCGATGCACTTTCCAGTGTTTTCCAGGATACTTCTAATAAAATTCGTTGTTGTGGGTCAATTTGGTGAGCTTCCACAGGAGTGATATTAAAAAAGCTTGCATCAAACCCCTTAATATCATTTAAAAAAGCTCCATTCTTTATTTTAACTTTACTCTGGTTATCACGCGAAAGATAATAATATTTATTGCTATTCCATCTGTCAGCGGGAACTGGGACTACAGTATCAATCCCGTTTTCTAAATTCTCCCAGAATTTTTTCGGGGAATCAGCCATTCCAGGGAACCTGCATCCAATTCCAATAATTGCAATCCGGCTGTTGTTGAATGATTTAATATTAAAGTCTGATTTGACTGTTGTAGGCAAAGGCGCTGAACTAGTTACATTTTTAAGACTGAGGATATAATTTGCTGCTTTGTTGATGGTAGGATAATCAAAAATAAGAGAGATGGGTAAGTCAATATTCAAATGCTCCCCAATTCCATTAATTATTGCAGGTATTTTTACTGACTCAATTCCCAGTTCGATAAGACTGGTATCCAGATCATCTATGGAGAAACCTAGAATTTTTCTCAACTCTTCTATAATAATATGAATAATTTTATCTCTGGTTATTAACAATGTCTCTTTTTGCGTTTTGATCGTGATATTGCGAATCATTGTTTTTTTGATCTGATTGATGATTTGATCAAATCGTCCATTAATAAACTGGTTCACTAACTTAAATCGTTTTTCTTTACCACTAGTTGTTCTTGGTATTTTATTAATTGGAACCACATAATCCAGGTTGATCGACAGGCCTCTACTTAGATGTTTGCGAAGATTGGTTGATATCTCAATAAAATCTTTCAAATCCTGTTTTCGATAAACCAAAAACGCGATCAAAACATTTGTTTTTTTCTCATCATCGAAAAAACCGGAAATAATAATCCTATTAAAATCCACTCCATTAACTTCTGCTGCAACAGTTTCAAGATCATGTGAATAATAGTTCCTACCTCCTACAAAAATTAAGTCTTTGGTTCGGCCTGTGATATAAATCCGTCCTTGATAAATGAAACCCAAGTCCTGAGTATTTAACCAATTATCCTTGGTTAGTAATTCTCTAGTAGCTTCAATATTATTATAGTATCCTTGGGTGACATTATCTCCTTTGATTTCGATATAACCCACGGTGTTCTCATTAACTTCTTTACCAGATTGATCAGTAATTTTTACAAAACAGTTTTTAACAGGAACACCTACCTCTACAATACTGATTCCGCAAGTAGAATTTAAAGAGTTAATTTTAACACTGTCGCCAATATTAAGATGATCCCTGGCAACACGAACTGAGTTCAGTTTTTCTCCCGGCATAGCAAATGAAACGGCAACACTTGCTTCGGCCAATCCATAAGCCGGTAATATTGAGTTTTTAGGAAATCCATATTTTGCCATCGTTGAAACAAATTCATCACATAAGTCCTTGGATATAGGTTCTGCTGCATTATAACTTATTCGTATTCGTGACAGATCCCATTTCCGTTGATGCATCCTTTCTGCTTCTAACAAAAGTTTATATCCGAAATTTGGTGAAGCACTGAAAGTGGCTTTATGTTTATGCATCATGTCAAACCAGATTAAGGGATCACGAATAAAAACCGTTGGTGGAATCAAATAGACATTGATGTTAGCAACAACACTAGTAAGGAATACAGCTATCAATCCCATGTCATGAGTTAGAGGCAACCAACTCAAAAAACTGTCTTTTTGCGTAAACTGCATTCTTTGCTGCATATCATTTATATTGACCAAAAGATTTTTATGGGTCAGTGATACTCCTTTGGGATTCCCGGTAGATCCGGAAGAAAACTGGATAAGCGCAATATCGTCGGGAAAAACTTTCTTTCGAATTTGACTGTCTTCAGCAAAGCTTTCCGGCATATCGGCAAGAGATTTAAACAAGCTTTCCAAACTAATGATTCGTTGTTCAATCTTTTCAATCGCTTTTGCATCTAATGCTTTAAACCTCTCACAATATTCATTTCCAAGTACTACATACGGATTGTCAGTATATTTTAGTATGCTGATTAACTTTGACAGATGTTCTTGTTTTTTACCAACATTCATAGGTAGGGGTATAATTCCATGTAAGAGACATGCCCAGTAGAAAATCACGAACTTTCTGTTATCCTCTATTTGAAAAAGAACCTCATCCTTTTCCTTAATACCATGGCTCTTGAGAACGTTGGCAAGTTTTTTTGCCTCTTTATAGAGTTCCTTATACGAAAGAAAGCGTTCGTTTGATCTACTTTCAATAAAAGTTATGCCAAAATCAGAGTTATTCTCGTGTTGTTTGAAAACATCTATTAACGTTTTAATTAGTTTCATTTTTTCCACTTTGCTAACGATCTCAACAGTTTAGAGTTATTGGCCAAGATATTGAAATATAAGCTAATATTGAATACATTTCATTGTCAATTACCCAAGTTTATATTTAACGTACGTAACACAAACTATGCATAAACTCCTTTAATAAAGAGAAAAAAG
>JBFFHJ010000171.1:0-7338 GCA_041556995.1 bacterium
AAACAAGCAGTCAACCTACCCTTATCGCTGAAGCGATGCCTAGGAAATTGGGCAGAAATATCTAAGAACTTGTCAGATCCTCCAAGAAAGAGAAAACGACAAATTAGCAAGACTTTTTCTTAAGTTAGCGCTTATGCCCCATTGTCATCTGCCCCAAGCGATTTGATCTCGACAAAGGGAACATTGGCCTTTTTCAACTGATCCGTGGTGGCTGTATATCCTTTGATATCTGCCTCGGCACAGGCAATCTCGATGGCTTCGAACAGGCCGCTGGCGCGGCTTTCTTTTTCGTTGGTTCCCTTTCCCCCGGCCACCGTAATGGATATTTTTGATTTGGGTCGGGATACGGAAAACACGGGAATGTCAAAACCGCACAATCGGTCGATACGGGAAACGCGTGATATCCCGGCAAATTCTTTAAGAGAGGACGCCAATTGCAGTGAAACATCCAGGGGATTCTGTCGCCATGACGTGCCAAGCGCCATTATGGTTTTTTTTTCCTCCGAATCAAAACCGGTTAAGGTGCAGGTCAGGTAAATCCTGTCCGGTCCGTCGTTGTCAGGAGAGGTTATGGATTTTTTCTCAAGGCGAAAGCCGTATTGACTTAAAACGGTTCGTAATCGTTCGGGATGCCAGAAATGGAACATAACAGACATGGCCGAATGGTGGGTTGTTGAACGCCGGGTAAAATACCGTTTTTTACCCGATCCGATATCGGTGGCCAGAAACAGCCAGCCGCCCGGTTTTATCATCCGGGCGAATTCCCGAATCGCTTTTTCCCCGTTTTGTTCATCCATATGGATAAGCGAAAACGAGGCATAAACGCCATCCACGTCATTGGTCTGTAACGGCAGTTTGCGCATGTCAGCCGGCATGGTGGTGGCGTTTTTAACGTTTTTTTTACAGGTCTCGATCACCTGTTTCGAAAAATCGATCCCGATAACATTGACTTGTTTTTTTTTAGATATGAATGTTGCTTTAACACCCGAACAGCAGCCAAAGCCAACATCCGCGATAACCGAACCGGGCAGGATATTGTTAAAAAATGCCATTTTTATGTCCTTAACATAAACGCAGGACAACAGGTTGGGCTGTACGTATTCCTTGCAGGCAAGATGGTTGTATTCTGCTGTATTCACTTTTATTTATTTAAATTAAACTGTGTTTTGTGTTGTACATTATCGTGATCCTATGATTTCAGTTTTCTGCTATCGCATCGATTACAACGAAAAATCACACAGCAAACTCGGCGGATAAAAAACAGATCGGATAATAAGCCAGTTTTTTTTACACAGCTAACTTTTTTTTATTTTATTTTTGTTTTTTACATCGGCAAAGCCCCCTGGTATTTTACAGTCAATCGCAATACCCTTTATTATTGCTTTCAAATAGGTTTTTTCTTCACTGACAGATTTTTCTTCACTTAATTTTAAATCCTTTTTGATATTTTTCATGATGTTTTATCCTCCTATAAAGACAAAGTGGCAAATATTACTTCCGATATTCCCGGCACCGGCACATCAGCACGAAACATGCCGAAAAACCATAATCCCCTTGTTTTTAAACATTTATTAACCCGGTTGATATAAGAGTCATTCATAATCCAAATTGCCGGTTTTGTCAAATAAAAACAAAAGGATAGTTGTCAAATCATCAATCTTGTTTTTTTAAGGGAAAGATCCACCGGTATAAACGTGTTGCAGGCAGAAACCGCCCCAAAAAGATCCATGGATAAAACATATTGAGCCGCCCCGAATTGAACAGGTTAATTCATTAACAAGTGTCGGTTTTTCAAATTTTCGACAGTTATATGTCTAATTTTCGACACTCGGTGATTTCCGGGAGTTGCTTCTAATTTGTTTTGACATTCAAGGATTCCCGCAACGATGGCATAAAACAATGTCATTCCCTTGGGGGTGGGCAACGGCGAGAGTTTCGCCTGGGGTGAAATCGAGAAAGGTGCAGACATGTGAGAACGATATTGAGCCTGAAACAGTATTCAATTTAACGGCCATATTTGTTTATAACACCGGTTAAAAAAGGGAGAGTCTCCATTATATTATATTAATATTGCCAAAATATATTTGATATGTAAATATTTTACATTGGTTTATTTAAAAATGTTTATACATTTTTACAATAGCTCAGAATGTTAAAACAGTATATTGGCCGGTTTTACCGGGTCATTGTAAAGATAATATTTTGTTAAACAAGGTTATGTTTTTAAAGAAAACAGATACATTTGAAAATATATTTAATCACTCAATAGCCTGTATTAAAGGTGCATTATGAAATATATAAAACAAATTTCGGACTTTAATATTGTAAAGGCACGTTTAACAATAAAGGATTCATGAAAAAGACAAATTCAATATTGATAGTTGAAGACGAGCGGTATGAAAAAGATGAAATGGAAAAGATGCTTCAAAACCATCCATACAGAGTTCATGCAGCTTCGAATACCACGGAAGCATTGCGGATATTGGAAAAAAATGAAATTGATGTTGTTCTGCTGGATATATATTTGAAAGATAAGATATCAGGCATCGATTTTATCAATGTTATTTCAGAAAATGTTCCGCATGCGCAGATCATTATGATAACGTCCAACAATTCCATGGACACAATCATAGAAGCCATTAAATCGGGCGCCTTTTATTACATGATCAAACCGGTCGATGAAAAAGAACTTCTGATATTGATCGACCGGGCTTTGAAACATGGCATGATCAAAAAGGAAAATATTCTGAATGATGCGTACCTGAAACATTCGCATTTGGGAACACAGCACTGTATCATCGGTTCCACCCCCGGGATTATCGATTTAAAAGCCAAAATCAAAAAAATCAGCGAAAGCATGAGTAGCGACGTCTGCGTGTTGCTGCGTGGTGAATCCGGGACGGGCAAGGAGGTTTTTGCTCGTTATTTGAATTCTTTAAATGCAAAAAACGGCAGAAACAGTAAGTTTATCGATGTCAATTGTGCCTCCATTTCCAAGGGGTTGTTCGAATCGGAGTTTTTCGGTCATGAAAAAGGGGCATTCACAGGTGCGGACAAACGAAGAACAGGATTTTTCGAAATGGCTGAAGGAGGCGATATTTTTTTAGATGAAATCGGAGATTTACCGTTGGAATTTCAAGCCAAATTGCTGCGGGTTCTCCAGGAAAAAAGAATCCGTTATGTCGGCGGCACCAGGGATATCGCCGTAAATTTCCGGTTGATTTCGGCAACGAACGCGGACTTGAAACAGATGGTAAGGGAAAAAACATTTCGCAAGGATCTGTATTTTAGAATCAAGGTGGTGGAATTGTATATTCCCCCCTTAAGTGAGCGAAAAGAGGATATCCCGTTACTGGTCGAACACTTTATGAAATCGATGTTCAAGCGAATGAACAAGGAATTCAAGCCCTTGGACAACTACTTGTTGGATTTGTTAACCAGTCACAATTGGCCGGGGAACATCCGGGAGTTAAAAAATACGTTGGAGAGTCTGGTCATTCTGGGGTTTAATGGAACGAATTATAATAGCGATATTCTATTGGACAGCATTTACCAGAATCGAATCGACGATCCTCAGACCGAGTCAGGTCAGGAGAGGCCCATCATGATAGAGCGATTCATCAACAATCCGATTGTCATGAATATGCTGAACGAGTCCACCCGCAAAAAACATCTCGACCTTCAACGCCTGAGAATGTTATTCGAAAAATCAATCATTCAAACCGTACTCGAAGATTGCGACAACAATTTATCCTCCGCCGCCAAAATACTGGGAATAGCACGAACAACCCTGCATTACAAACTAAAAGGCATGGAATCAAATTAGTACCCCCATTTAAACCCCGGCTGGTGAAAAAACCACCGACCGGAAGGGGCATGGGGTCAAAAAGGCATGGGGTCAAATCTTCGTTTGACTCACTAACATGGGGTCAAGAACATGGGGTCAAGTCTTCGTTTGACTCACAACATGGGGTCAAGTCTTCGTTTGACTCACTAAGTTAAGAGAAACTTGTCCTGATGCTTGGAGCAATGGACCGCTTGGTAACAGTTAAGCTGGGTAGTCTCCGTGAATTTTAATTAGCACCCCGGTTTAACCCCCCTTTAAACCGGGATTGGTAAACCAGCCCCCCTGACACATGTACAAAAGCAAAATGAATGATGCTTTTATAAATAAAGAGTTATTTCCAAAAAAACTCAGCAGAAATCAACTTAAAACTGATTTCTGCCGAAAAAACGTCGATATGCACTAATGTTGAAATCGATAAATTAATTGTTATCGATAAATCAATTGTTGATAAATGGAAAAATTATATTATATAATGGAACAAGAACAATTTAACGTTTTTTTTACTAAAGCAATCTTTCAATCCCGAACGTATAGGATTATATGGAATGACCGATTCCGGGACAATTCCAGGATTGTTCAACCACCCGAATTTTCTATTGGAACAGGTCCACCGTTTTATCGGTCACTCCATATAATCCTATACGTTAGAAAGATAACAAGTGCTTTCAATAAAGCCTGTGTTTTAAACAAAATTTGTAGAGTCAATAAATCGAAATTTTTAGGTGTTAAACGTATGACGATTCAGATCGATTATTTGAATAGCTGGCAGAAGATACAAAACAATTGATATTAAGTGGATGGTTTTTTGGCCAAACCTTATTAAACGGAGTATAATATGGGAGATTCTCCTCATGATATTGCCATTAAACTAGTTAGTGAAATTCAGGAAAGATCATTCAACGAGGCTGATACAAGGCATAAAATTATAGATAGAATTCTCCATGAAGTTCTTTGCTGGCCAAAAATATTGACGCTTCATGAAAGCTTTATAGATCCTGGCTACGCAGATTATCGCCTTAAAAAGAAAAACGATGAAGATCTGATTTTTTTAGAAGCAAAAAAGGAAGGTGTTTATTTTAGTCTACCAAACAATTTCAACAAAGATCTTTGCAGTAAGCTTGTTTCAGTTAAAACACTATTAACGGACCCAAATATAAAAAGTGCTATTGAGCAAGTTAGGTCCTATTGTATTGAAGAGGGGTGCGAGTATGCTGGGATCACTAATGGGCACGAATGGATTTTTTTTAAAACATTTCAAAAAGGAAAAAACTGGAGAAATTTAAAAGCACTTGCTATTTATAATATCAAGTTTTTTTCGGAACACTTTACTGACGCGACAAACGTACTTGGATTTCAATCAGTAAAAGATGGTTCATTGAAGGTTTTTTTAGGAGCAGTAACTAGAATTGACAGGGAAATATTTTACCCTAAAGAAAAGATTGTTGCTTATAATCATGAAGTCACATCAAACAACTATGTTCGGGAACTACGGCCTCTTGCGAATAAATACTTCGGTACAATAGAAGTGAGCGATCCTGAATTCATGGATTCCTGTTATGTGAACCAACGGGAATACGAACAAGCAACTAGGAATTTTCAAAATATTATTAAAGACTCACTAACACCTTATCTTGAAGAGTATGGAATACAAGACCTTGAAGATAATGAAAAAGGAGGTAGATTTGGAAACAGAATCGCGAAAAATGTTCGAGATGTAAAAACTGGTGAAGTAATTATTCTATTTGGAGGTAAAGGAACTGGTAAATCAACTTTCCTGAAAAAATTACTATTTCATAATCCGCCACATTACTTAGCAAAATACTCAAGGGTAGCAATAACTGATCTACTTAAAACACCTGAGGATGAAAAATCGATTCATGAAAAAATTTGGAATCAGATAGTTGAACAACTAGACGTTGAAAGTATTTTGCATCGAGACCGCGATGAACTATTAGAGCTGTTTTCTGATAGATTTGCTATTGCTAAGAAGCAAACACTATTTGGTATAGACGAAAGCTCGGATTCATATAACGTTATGCTCAATAATCTTATAAAAGATTGGCTCGCCGATAAAAAATATGTTGCACAACGATTAGTTGAATACTGGAGGAGGCTGCATAAAGGCTGTATTGTTGTCGTTGATAATACTGACCAGTTTTCTCACGACCTTCAGAACTTTTGTTTTTCAACAGCTCAGGAAGTTTCTGACATATTGGATTGTTTGGTTATCATCTCTATGAGAGAGGAGCGATTTCATTCATCCAAGATTCATGGGACTTTAGATGCTTATCAAAACTCTGGATTTCATATAAGTGCCCCTGTTACTCAAGCAGTTTTTAAGGCACGAATAAAGTATGTACTTTCAATCCTTAAAGATGAAAACAAATCTACTGAATTATATGGTGTGGGCTATTCGATAAAAAAAATCGAAGGTTGTGTCAAACTAATCCGAATATTTAAAAATGAGTTTTTTAAGATAGAAAACTCACCATTGAATGAGTTTCTAACTGCATGCGCGCATGGAAATATAAGAATGGCACTGGAGTTATTCAGAGGTTTCTTAATATCCGGATATACGAATGTTGATGAGATGATTTCAATTTCTGGTATTTGGATAATGCGAATCCATCAAGTATTAAAACCAGTTATGATACCTGATAGGTTCTTCTACAACGAAGTAAATAGCAGTATCCCAAATCTATTTCAAATTAGATCTAAGTCCAATGGTTCCCATTTTACCGGTCTACGAATTCTAAAAAAGCTATCTGATGGAATTAATTTGGACAACCCTTTCTACTTAACTATCAGTAGTTTGAAGGACTACTTTTCTGAGAGTTTTAATATGGTGGAGGATTTTGAAGAAAACATAAACCAATTTTTAAAAATGAATTTAGTCGAGGCCAACAATAGAATTGATATATATTGTGAAGAAGTAGATAGTATAAAAATTACGACCTACGGTTTATATATCTATCATGTGCTTTCACATTATTTTACATATATTGAGTTGGTTTCTTCAGACAATGGATTTTTCGATGAAAGAATTGCAAATGAAATGGTTGAATTATCAAATGAAGACTATCGGTTTTTTATGCAAAGAAAACGTTTAGAAAGGGTAAAAACACGATTAAAAAAAGCAAAAACTTTTATTGAATATTTAATATCAGAAGAAGAATCTGAGAAAGAGTTTTTTGGAATATCGCCTGATGAAATGTTCTCGTATAAGATTCTTGAACACTTTGAATCAGAAAAAGAAATAGTTATAAAAAGCGCAACTAGACGATCCAACAGATAGTCGCAACGCGATTAGGCGGCGATTAGGGTCGGACCTAGGGTGTTGCATTTTGGACTTTTTGATGCATTTTGAACCCTTCAGATTTTTGTCAATATATCTTGTAGACATTCATTCAAAGGGATGATAGACAGTATGTACATGAATATACTTGTTTAGAATCATATAAAAACAATAAAGTACAAAATCCGCTTTCGAA
>JBFFHJ010000172.1:0-7334 GCA_041556995.1 bacterium
CGTGGGGTGCCGAAACGAGGACCGAAATTACTGCAGCCGGGTCTGTTGCACCCACGCCGTCAAGAACGCCCTGAACCTGAAGAAGGTGAACCCCGAAATGGACATCTACGTCCTTTTCAGGGATATGAGAACCTACACGTTCGGTTTCTGTTGTTAAAACGTTGGCTTTGGCAATATAAAATTGGCTTTCCTTATATGCCGACAGACCTATAATGGCAATGTAAAGAACTAAAAATATTGCGGATTCCAACGCTCCATATCGATTCCCTTTCGATTTAATAAACTGAGTAACTCCCAGGAAGAGCAGAACCAACAGGAAAAATGCCAATAGAAAAAGTTCTACTTCCCGGATAAACTGTAGGAAAGGTGTTTTTAAGTAAAAACTTGTAAAAAGTGTAAATATACCAAGCGACCATTTTAGTAAGGTAAAGGCCAAGGAAGCTTTCATCAATTACTCCGACGATTACATTTTATTTTTGAAATTGACATTTTATCATCATGATTCCGGTATTGAATCCATATGGGTTCCCATCTTTGTTTGTATAAACAAATTCATACTTATTAATTGTATATGTTTACTTGATTTTTCTTCATTGCCGGTGATACCAAAGCTTCCCGATTTAATGATAGATAAAAAATATCAATTCAAAAATGTGACCATTTAGTTTTTAACAATACTACAGAACTAACAGGATGTTTTAATCCTGTCGATGCCGTTATCTCGTTTATTCTTAATAAATACCCACCAAAGGGCAACCAGGCAGACAATTATTAAAATGACTGAAGGTTCCGGCATTTTTTCAGGATTTTTACTCATATCCATTGATTTATTACCGGCCAGGGCCGTTTTTTCTTTTCGTTTCAACACTTCCCATTGCGCCTGGTTTTCCAAGACCGTGAACGATGTATATGGATGCAAGATGTTGGCTTTTTTGCTTTGTCGTACCAACTCAACCCATCCTGTATCAGTTTTGGAAGGATTCAATAACAGCGTTTTCCATTTCGCCCACATGGAAAGTCCTTCCAGCCATTTATCATCAGGATTTTTACTTATCAACAACTGTTCTGATCCTTGGGGGATTAAAACAGTTGTTGAACGATGGTTATCCCTGACAAATACTGTTGGATTCTTCAGGTCAGGCCAGGCGCGAACCGTGTGTTGAGCCTCGTTTTTCGATTTTAAAGCCGGATATGAATATAGAGAATGGGTTTTAAAGCTTCCATCAGGAGTAAGTTGAAAAAATGTATCCCTCTCTGGGTAGGTAAACGATAAGTCATCCAGTTTTTGGGAAAAAACAGCATTATAGAAATCGGGGCTGATGACAACGATAACCGGATAAAACTCATGTTTCTCTTCAAAATTCCTGATCAAAATGGACTTGATGGCATGTTCCAGAAAGAATCCACCTTTGACTGGAAATGTATTTATCTCTTGTTCCCAGTTGTCGGACCAATCAAAGGTTTTTGAGCGGTAGTTTGACAATGTAATTCTAGCTTTATTACTGGAGTAATAAGAGATATTCAACAACGCTTTAATCTTTTTAGCATAATCCTTTTGTGCTTGTTTCGTACCGGACGAAAAATCCAGGATAAAATGATAATAAGGCTCTCGTTGTATTTTGGGAAGATTGGCAATATATGACGCCGGAAAAAAAGCAGCATTGCCGTTTGTGGATACAATGGGACCTGTTTGACGGAACTTGTTCCAGGATTTTGCAGCATTATCATCCAGTTTAACCAATTTATCCTTTATGGATAATGTTATCGGCACTTTATGGATCAATTCCAATCCGGTTTTTCTAACTTCATTTCCGTTGAATGGGTATACGCGCAAAGCCAGAAGATTATCATGCAGATAGTAGACAATGCCCGGATCACGTCTGGTTTGTCGGATCTGCTGGTAGATCCACAGAGCCGATTTTTTTTCTACCAGGCGACCATGCACTTTTTTACCATCCACCCACAAATAATAGTCACTCACCCAAACACCTGCCGGTAACTGAATGGATGTGGCAAATTCCGCCAATCTTCCCGATGACTTGTTTTCCAAATCAAGGTGAATGTAACTGTGATAGGTTCTCGTTTTTGTATTAAACTTAGTTGAACTCTCGATATGACTAACCACAACATCAGGTGATTCGGAAATAGATGCTGGCAGATTTCGCCAATCAGAGTCCTTGCCAAAAAATATACGTTCCAGTGTTTCAATTTTCCTATTGGATATTGTCATATTATCCAGCACCAGCCATTGATAATAGGGGGTGATAAAAGGGACTCGATGTTCAAAAAAACTACTTTCATCGGAAAAAGAAGTTACCGTATCCAGGGCGTTTCTAAGATTAATCAGACTGATATTTTTGCTCTTTTCTTCTGAAAAGGTTGGATGATCAATATAGTTTAATGCTTGATGCAAAGCGGTTCTGTCCAGGTATAATTTAAAAGTGATACCGCCCGGTAATAAAGATATCATCAATAAAGCGGCCATAATGATCTGTTTTTTGGAAAACTGTGTTGAAAGTGTCTTTAAATCCTCTATCAGGATTTTGCTGTGAACCAACATCAGCAACAATGGGGTCAACATCAGAAATCCGATACCTGCTGCCAAAATCGCCACAATTGAAAGAGGAAAAAACGGTAAAAAAACCAGGAGGAAATAAACTGTAAAAGGAAAGGTAAAGCATCGTAAAAGAAACAGACTCAAATACACTCTACGAGAGTCGCCATGCGGTACAATTAAAGCAACACCATTCAGACCGGCTAGAATAAAAAACAGTGGATGACTGAAGTCGCCGAAAACTTTAAAAACATGTTGGCCGCTGAAGGTAAAAAATCCTTGATAAATGGACAGACCCAACAATGGAAAAAGCAATGTTATCACAATCCGATATGGAAGGTTGATCTTCTTTAGTCGACCGGATTGTTTTGACTGAAGAATATAAACACCCCGCAGCAGGAAAAATATAAATACAATTGTCATGCTGATGAATAAAACACAAATAACATGATCGATATAGTCATGATTAAAAAAACGATGATGTGGGAGAATAATACGATAAAAACCGTACCAGAACAGGGGAATTAATACAGCACACAAAAAGCTGATACCCGGATTTGATTGTTGTTCCCTGGGGGTTAGTCTAAAAACAAGGATCAGGAGGGCATATATAAAGGCCATCATAAAAAAGGTCCCCGGATAATAGAAACCAAGATCCGGATACGATATCATCCAGAAGGGGAGTCTGGGTGGAAACATATCATCCACATATTGTCCATATAAATAAATCAATGAAACATAAAATATAAATATAAACAGTGATATAATAGTGTGCACCTTTTGTCTTTTCAGGAATAAAATGATGCCATAGACAGTGAAAAACAGAATCAGCATTCCCAAAGCCAAACCAAAATTCCGCCAAATCAGCAATTGTTCATCCTTTAGTAACGACTTGATGATTTGAAACGACCGGGCAAACAAAAGAAATAAAACAACTTGTGGAATAGTGATTGTAAAAAAAATCCAGACGGGATGAAAAAACCGATTGTCAGCGTTATTTTGGCTGTTCATGTGGTTCTCCTTTTAACCATAAGTAAAATATTATTAAAAAAAACAGGTACACAAAAATACCTTCGGTTTGATGGATGAATTCACCCATATTCAGGGCGGAAATAAGATCTTTGCAGGGCAAAAGGCAAATAGCGCCCATAATACGAGCTGTGTTGGCAGTGATTGTTATGACAAAAGAAGCAAAAATAATAAATGGGTAACTTCTTTTGATGTTAGATATAACCGAAGGTGAGGATAATCGGGTGAAAACGGACAATGTAACAGCAATAATTAGAAAATTGACTCCAGAGCAATCCTTGGTGATTAAAATACTGGAATCCATGTTGTAAAATCCATGTTCGGGTGAAAAATAAAACTGTAAGCCGGACATCCATTTTACCAATAAAACAGTTGGTTCTATAAACCATTTTAAGTCAGTAATGGAAGCAGTTTGATACCAGAACTTCAAGGCCACAGCACTGATAAACACCAGTGTGGCCGGTACTAAATCCTTATTTGTGTATTTTTCCGGATGTATCTCTGTTCTCATAACGTCTCCAAATATTCCATATTCCAGTCCTGAAAAAAACGTCCATACTATCAATGAAAAGTGCATTTTGACATTTGGTGGTGCACCTTTTTGTAAAGAAGATACATCAGCTTTATATTATCATTCAGAATAGAGCCAAAGCAGTATGTAGAATCTGCAAAATATGGTGCACTCGTTCTGAATAAGATGAAATTCCTTACGTAACTATTCAGCATTATCACAAGCTTTATCTCGTAAAGGTATAATGTTGATAAGTTAAGGGATCGTTAAAAAGTAACTTCAAATAATCTGTTTACAAAAGTTCCAAAAACAATGGACATTTTATAAACAGAATGTGAACTGATTTTATAGCCGATCCAAAGCTCTGCCATTTGTCATCCTGAGGAGGGACGACGAAGGATGACTATCAGCAGATAACGATAATGTCATTCATGTTACTAAAACGTTGTGTCGATTTTGAATCTAACAGGAGATTTTGCAGCAGTGATGAAATGGTTAAGGAAATTTTGGTGAGTTTTTGTGACAATTTTGTGCAGAATGCAGGTTGGGAATTGATTTTCAGGTGTTATTTTTCGTCCTCGTTAAAAAGGGAATCTGTTTTCTTTTTTATACTGTCAAATGTTCGCTCCAGAATACCCCCGGCCCCTTTTATAAGCTTATCCACGCCTTCATTGAGAGTTTTATAAGTACCTTCTCTTAAAGCGTTATCTGCGGCATTTTGACGAGCTATCCGTTCTTCCCTGTCTGGGAAAAAAGATACCCAATCATTCAGATCATCATAATACCCGAGTTCACCCTCCTGAACTTTTTTGAGCAACTCGTTACAATGTTCGTCAAGCTCTGAATACATTCGTTCTTTGAATAAATCGACTCTTTGGTTACCCAGTTTAAGGTCGTATTTATCCAAGGTGTCATAAAAAGTTTCTGCATAATTACCAAACCCCTTATCCACCTTTTCAATGTAGTAATTCAGGTCTTTTTCAATCTCAGAAATCGATGTAAATGGATAATAGGTGTTCAAATATATCAAACCGGAAATCACAGCAATCATAACAGCGCTCAGAACACCAGCCAGTTTCCGCTTTTTTCGGATTTTCAGATGTTTGGCTGATTGGATATCAGCATTTTTAATCCGATTTCTAAATTCAGCCACCAGCTCCCTTTTTTCCGCCTCGGTTAAGTCCCTGTTAAAGAGGTCTTGTTCAAAAAGGTCGGTTAAGATATTCACGCGATCTTCAAGGCTTTTTTTCATTTCCCGTTTTTCCACCTTGGCCATAGTTCGGTCGTAAGCTTCTTTGAAGATCCTGTCCTGTTCCTTTTTTTGCTGGTCTGTAATCGTACTGCTCATGCCGATTCTCCCAAAGACAACATAAAAACTAAAAATATTTTATAAATCGGTGCCTCTATTATCCCAACAAGATCCAATATTGTAAACTCGCCCCTCCCCCAAAAACCACGTAAAGCAATTTTGACCGTCTTTCGTCCCAGTCCCAACCTATCCACTTATCACGGGCCTCTAGGTGCAACGATGCGGAACTGAATCCGAATCCGCCCAAAATACCATATTCGGATGAAATAAGATAATAGCGCTGACAACCATTATAGGGGGCGTCAAGTGTTTTTGGGACGGGTCCACAAAATGTACTCCCTCTAATTCAACTAAAAATTTTGTATACACCATGAATAAACCGGATACAAAAGTATAGCTGATATCACTTGCTTCCTTTCTTTGCACGTCATTCAAAAAAATACCCATCACTCTAACATCTTTTTTAGCAAACTGTTTCATTAACATTTTGTCCAAAAATATTTTCCCCATTCTATCTTTTGACAATGTTTTCAATGAGACAACTATTTCGTTTTCATTTATTTGATTTAGATTTCACTTTATCGTGAGGCGAAAAAATCATATCAGTTTCACATGAGTAAAATTTTTCTCCATTGTCTGTAGGATATGGGATTTTAAAAAATGATTTTTTTATTAGCCACACCTAAATAATCCACAATCAATCTAATTAATTCTTCAAATCGATTCCCTACATGCTTTCTTGCGCTGTTTGGGTTGCAGAGGAAATCCAAGCCCACACTGATGGATTGTTAACACTATTGATAGTCTTATGATCATTATTTGAATAATATGTTTTTCCATATTAATAAACCGTTTATTAATTTCCAAAAGTTATATTTTAATAATCTTTGGGTTCATCTATAATTTTTTTTCAAAGCAAACATTCTGAAAAAAACGGTTGTACAAATACTTTGACAAGTCCATTCAGACTGATATAAAAACCAGTTAAAACAGATGGAACACTCAGATAATAATGTCTGAACAAGAACGAAACCTGAAAATAGTCAATTGAAATCAATACAAATAGTCATGGACGGAATGACTCAGCAATTGCAGGGGCGTAATAATATGACGAACGATACTTCCTATAGGGTTTGCTGTTTCTTTTCCGGCATAAACGGCAACAATTAAACCCAAGAGAATCCGAAGTCAATAGATTAAGGTCTTTATAACTTCCCATGATATCAGGCTCTATCAGCCCCTTCCCATTGTTTGTCTCAATTATTGATCCAAATCCTCCCAAAAAGCCCTGAAATCCCTGTAAAAACATCTGAAAGTAGTAATTAACACCGGAGAATTTCTAAAAATTAGTCTAAAATATCGACGAATCCCAATATACATCAAAAAAAATGTTCCATAATTACTCCCCCAAAATTGAAATAAATCGGGAAAAACAGCCAAATTTCGAAAAAATCCATGATCAAAAAGTCGATGATCGCTCTATGAAATTTCTAAAATTCAGTTCAGATTATTTGGTTAACCGGAATGATGATCAGAGATCTCTTTCATATCGGGAAGTAACAAAGGATTGAATATTTATTAGCATTGCGTTAATATTCCATTTTATAATTATTGCTATTTAGTTAAAAAATTCAGATCACAGCTGAAAAACGGATGTCACCCGTTCACCAAAAAACAGAAAATATAAAAACAACTGTTTATAACCTTCATCAGGAAAAATGACATAAATGACCTGCTTTCAGACCCGATATCAAATTCCAGGTTTTTTATTGATTGTTCAACCTGAAAAAAAACAGATCCGTTTATAATCCAACCATCTGCTTTCGGAAAAACCGTTGACAACCCAAACTGATAAAAAAACAAGAGATAATAAAAAAGAGGTAACATGACACATTTTTATTCTTTGAATCTGACAGGCATCCAGGGCGAAA
>JBFFHJ010000173.1:0-7332 GCA_041556995.1 bacterium
AAACTACATCGGGTGGATCGGTAGGAACATGCGCGGGTACAGGTCGGAGACCAACATCCAATATAAAAAGGATTGAAACCCTACACCTTGCCTACATTGCCTACACTGTTGGTAAAGTCGGAGACCAACATCCAATATAAAAAGGATTGAAACGAGTATATACATTGAACAGTAAAGAGAAAACAAAATGTCGGAGACCAACATCCAATATAAAAAGGATTGAAACCATGATTCTTTCTATTATAGAAACCGAATCTAATTTTAAGTCGGAGACCAACATCCAATATAAAAAGGATTGAAACAGAATGACACAGATTCAAATTTTTCTGAAGCAATCACCTAGTCGGAGACCAACATCCAATATAAAAAGGATTGAAACTACATCGGGTGGATCGGTAGGAACATGCGCGGGTACAGGTCGGAGACCAACATCCAATATAAAAAGGATTGAAACTAATATCGTTATCACTGGGGCAGTAAAAAACACCATCGAGTCGGAGACCAACATCCAATATAAAAAGGATTGAAACATGAGTATTGTTTGAATGCTCCCCTATGCAAACTTGTTGTCGGAGACCAACATCCAATATAAAAAGGATTGAAACGGTGAGTGTTTAAGTGTGGGGCGAGGCGGATCTCAAGTCGGAGACCAACATCCAATATAAAAAGGATTGAAACCTCAAAATTATACATTTAATGTATAGTTTTTTAATGCGTCGGAGACCAACATCCAATATAAAAAGGATTGAAACAGTAAGCCTTGCACATAATCTTTTTTTATTTTTTTAGTCGGAGACCAACATCCAATATAAAAAGGATTGAAACAAGATAAAAAGCTGATTTGGAACGAAATAGAAGAAAGTCGGAGACCAACATCCAATATAAAAAGGATTGAAACATGCTCCTTTATCCTGCGCACCGATTACTACTGTTGCTTGTCGGAGACCAACATCCAATATAAAAAGGATTGAAACCCTTCTCCTTTAATTAGCCACTCTTTATTCACCCCGTCGGAGACCAACATCCAATATAAAAAGGATTGAAACAAAATTTAGGTAAATTAAAAATGATACCCCTGGGATTTGTCGGAGACCAACATCCAATATAAAAAGGATTGAAACTTCCGCCCATCTCCTGCTTCCTTCCCCCCAATCTTGGTCGGAGACCAACATCCAATATAAAAAGGATTGAAACTTATTCTTAGTCTCCCATCCACAAACCATTTTTCCCAAGTCGGAGACCAACATCCAATATAAAAAGGATTGAAACTCAGTAAGTATGAAATTATAGGGGATACCCATGATCGTCGGAGACCAACATCCAATATAAAAAGGATTGAAACATTCTTCCAGAAGGGCTAATCAACAAGGCACATGAAGTCGGAGACCGACATCCAAGTAAAGGGTAAAGGGGACAGGTCTTCGTTTTGACTCAATCGGTTGATCACAGTGTATAAAAACGCTGTGGGTCCTTTGTCCGGTAATACACCGGTTACTGAATTCACCTATGATTATAAGGGACAGCGGGCTTCCAAGACAACGGCAGTACCGTGTTGACTAAAACCGGATTTATCACCGATTAAAACAGTGAATGCAAGGCTATTATGATTCGAATTTCAATGAACCGATGCGGGATTAGTGCGTCTAATAAACTCTAAACTCTAGTATATTTATAATAGATGTAATATTTAGGAGAAATTATGGGCAATCTTAAAATCGGTCGAAATGGGCTACCTCTTGGCAAGAAACAAAAACTGGAATTATTTCAAAGAATTATTTCTGGTCAGAGTGAGTTTTCCACCAGTCGAAATGCTGATCAATCAGAAAGAATGCTGTTTCCCGATGTATTTTCAGCCAACGACAACGTTATAGAATATATCAGCGGATTGAAAACGGATGAAAAAACAGTAGTTGTTGACGTGGGAATAGGATATCCATCGCCTTACAATTTGCTCAATAAAGCCGTAAGGAGCGGCAAAATTGAGTATTATGGACTCGAACCAAGGCTTGGTCACCGCATCGGACATAACAACGGTTTTTCATATCGTACAGTCATTTCTGAAAATCTGAATATACTTCGTCAGCACGTAAGAAGGACAATTAAAAAGGAAAAGAAACACAAGACCGCAAAATCAAACTCCTCAAAAGATCATCAATTCTAAAATCATACTAATTAATTTAAAAATCCATGAAAAAACCACAACGCCTTGAAAGAGAAACAATCTATAGCAGTGAATGGTTGAACTTACACAGAGATCGTGTTCTTTTGCCCGCAGGACGATTGTTGGAGCAGTATCATATCATTGAAATGAAAAAAGATTCTGTTGCGTCCATAATTACGAATGAAGAAAATAACGTACTCTTGGTGAAAACAGCACGATATCCAACAGATTCGATTGAGTGGGAAATACCTACAGGTTTTCTAGAAAGTGAGTCAGATATATTTGACGGTGCTTATCGAGAAGTCCTTGAAGAAACAGGCATTTTGACTGCTAACCATCGATTAATTTATAAATATTATCCAGTAAATGGCATCTCTGATTCAATAACTTACATTGTTCATTGTGAAGCAAACGATGATATCAAAGAGTTTGATAAAAATGAAACAGTTGAAATCAAATGGTTTTCTAAAAAATCTTTAATGGAAATGATATCGAAGAATCTGATAATGTGCGGAACTACTTTAGTGGCGCTATTACACTATTTCTCAACGAATGATGAAAATAAAATGGAATAAAATAGCTAAGATTAGCCTTTGCTTAATTTTGGGATTTTTAATTGCTGGGTCAATTTCCTTATACATTATTAGAACAGATCGAAATATTAATAAAGAGGCGATTGATGGTGTTTTAGACATCAGCAATTGGAATTTTGAAAAAAATGGTATCGTTTCATTAAAAGGCGAATGGATTTTTGAATGGAATGAATTCATATCACCTAACCAAACCTTTGATAAGCACAAGGCAAAAACAATTAAAGTTCCATCTGCTTGGAATTGGCGCCAAAAAAATGGACACAGACTCCTCACTTTAAACCACAAATTGTATCCTTCAAAACTGAACCAAAACTCTCTGTTGTTCTTCATGTTTCTAACTTCTCACATATAACCGGTGGACAACGTGGAGAGATTGAAATTGGAACAACCAAGCAAATTTTGGGAAGGCATAATTTCAGGATAATATCCTATTCAGCCACAATTGGCATCTCTATAGTTTTTGGTTTGTTCTTTATTTTTAACTATCTTTTGTATCGAAAAGAGAGCAAAGAATCATTGTTTTTCGGGCTTTTTTATATTGCGATCGCAATGAGAATCATGTTTGCTGCTGATGGTTTATTACCACATTTGCTTTTTTCTGATCTAGATTGGACTAATCATTATAGAGGTGTATATATCTCCTATTTTGTGGCTATTATGATGTTGTCAGCTTTTTTTTATGAGCTGTTAAATGGAGCATATAGAATTCCTCAGTTTTTGATAGTTTTGGTATTTGTATGTTTTACTTTACTTTTTTTAATATCAGATGCAAAAACATTTCTTCTAACTACCAAATACACTGACATTCTGGGAGCTTTAGTTTACATCTATCTTCTTTTTCTTCTGATAAAAAATGCTTATAGGTTTAATGAAACGTCAGTGCTGTTTATCATTGTCTTCTTCTGCATCCTAATTTCAACAATGATCTTGGATTCTGTGCTAAGACAAATGATAAACCACAAAATTTATTTGGCTCAAATTGGCCTATACATTTTCGTGCTATCTCAAACCTGTATCCTCGTTTTCCGCTTTTCCTCTGCGTTTTCAAAAATTGAGACTCTAAGCAAAGCCAAAGATGAGATTCTCGCAAATACTTCTCATGAACTTAAAACCCCATTAAACGGAATATTAGGCACTACTGAAAACCTGTTATCTTCCGCAAAAGGAAAATTGAGAGAAGACTTATCATTAATTGCCGTAAGTGGGAAGAGGCTTTACAATCTGGTTAATGATATTCTTGATATCGAAAATTTGAAAAATAGAGGTATTTCACTGGATAAACAATCATTAGATTTTGGAGTATTTATTAAAAATACAATTCCTCTATTTCAAGTAGAACTTGCCAAAAGCCGGAACAAACTCGAAGTTGAGGTGACTGAAAATACATTGGTTTTGGCTGATCCAGACCGTCTTAACCAGATACTTTATAACTTAATAAGTAACGCTACAAAATTCACTAAAAATGGCAAAATTAAGATATTAACTCAGGAGGATAACAATTCAGGTAAGATAACTATATGTGTTTCAGACACTGGAATTGGAATAAAAGAAATGGAACATAACATCATTTTTGATCGTTTTGAAAAAGTAAGTTTTGACTCTCAGGGGTTGGGTTTGGGATTAAATATTGCGAAACATCTTGTTGAAGCGCACGGGGGAGACATATGGGTAGATGCTGAGATAAACGAAGGATCCAAATTCTATTTCACTTTGCCAAAGTCTTATGACCCACCAATACCAATAGTTAAATCAAAAAATAGATTGATTGAGACTCATATATCAAAGATAAAAAAAACGTCGAGAAGTGACCGGCCCACAATACTTGTTGTAGATGATGATCCAGTAAATATAAGGACAATAGAATCATTCATTTCAGACGAATTCAATCTCATATCAGTACAATCTGGAGACGAAGCACTAGAAAATATAGATATCAACAAACCTCACTTAGTATTACTAGATATTATGATGGATGGCCTAAATGGAATTAAAGTATGTCAAAAAATAAGAGAAAAATATGATGATGTTGAGCTACCAATTATATTCCAGACCGCTCGTAATGACAGCGTAATGTTTCAAAACGCATTTGAATACGGCGGTAATGACTATATAACAAAACCATTCACGAAAACCGAGCTTCTAAGTCGTATTAATAAAGAATTAAAACTGACAGGAAGCATCGAAGGTATACAACAGATTTTCGATGAGCAGTCCAATACAATTTATATAGAAACCAATGTGAAAAAAAGAAACTATGTTTTTCTTTACTCTAAAAACAATAAATCATTCAAAAAAATGGTACGTCTCTCTTTAAAAAAATTATGTAAACATAACAAGGATTTCATTCAGGTAAAAGGATCACTAGCAGTAAATGTAAATTACATAAAATCTATCGAAAAAACCACTAGGCAAAAAAAGACATCGTATAATTTTAGACTTGATGTGGAACTTGAAAAGAAAATAGATCTGTATTCAACTGTTACCTTCAATGATAATATCGAAGAAAGACTGCATCATCTAATCTTCCACGATTAAAACACCGCCAAATATCACAGATGTTTACATATGTTGATTATTAGATATTTGTAAACACCCAATACCATTACATAAAGTTGGTTATATGTTGGGAAAACCGTTCGGATTGCCCCACCGCCCAAACAGGTTCTTCCCAAATGTATCGTTACTGCTGTCCTACTGGTGCAGATTATTATCGCAAAGTTTGTCGATGCCATGCCCTCTTACCGGCAGGAGAAGCAGTTTAAAAGATTGGGCTATGAAATATCTCGAACCAACATGGCCAACTGGACAATCCAATTGGGAGCGCGCCTGGAAAAACTCCTGGGACTATTAAAACATGAACTTTTATCAGGCCCCCTCATCCACATGGATGAAACCGGTGTTCAGGTATTAAAGGAGCAGGGACGCTCTCCGACAACAAAATCTTATATGTGGGTTATGCGCACAGGTGCGTCCAAATGCCCGGGAGTGTATTTTGAGTATAGCCCATCTCGTGCATCTTCTGTTGTGCAAAGACTGTTGGGGTCCTATCAGGGAGTAGTACAAACAGATGGCTATATCGGCTATGAATTCATTGATCGAAACCCGGAGATCGATCATGCCGGATGCTGGGCTCATGCCCGTCGAAAATTCGTGGAGGTCCTAAAAACCAAAGGAACATACCGGAATCAAAAAGCCAGGCAGGGATATGCCGGTGAAGCACTGGATTTTATCGGACAGCTGTACGCCATTGAGCACAAGGGTAGTGAGAAGCAATTGTCTGTCGAAGAACGACAAGCTCTCAGACAGGAAAAATCAAAACCACTGCTTGAGAAATTCCATTTTTGGCTTCAGAAGCTGGAAAACGAAACACCTCCAAAGGGATTGCTCGGAAAAGCCATCAACTATACACTTAAGCGCTGGGATCAGCTCAGTTTCCACTTGGATCATGGATTTGTTCCAATAAATAACAACCTGGCTGAAAACGCCATCCGCCCTTTTGTTGTTGGGCGTAAAAACTGGTTGTTCTGCGATACGGTGGATGGAGCAATAGCCAGCGCAAGGTTTTACCCTGATTGAAACTGCCAAAGCAAATGAGCTTAATCCTAACAAATATTTGGAAAATTTATTCGAACAGCTACCATATGTCGAATCAGAAATAGAACTAAAGACTTTACTGCCTCAGTATATCAAGATAGACACATCCGATCAGGCAGACAAGGTGAGAAAGAATTAGCGCTTACATCACATTCAATGAAAATATTGAAAAACGAATGCTTCACCTAATCAGATAGCGCAAAATATCCCAAACCATCCGCCATTTATCACCGAATATTTGTCTAAATATCACAACATGTTACCAGAATTCCCAATAGATAAAATGTGAAATTCAGGTAACAGTCAATAAATACTGTATTCATAAAAAACACGAATTCAGAACGCCGCCGTTTATCACAAAACACACTGTAACAATATTGATCACTACAGTTTTAATAATGTATAAATGTCAGAAAGGTACAAACCGGCTGTTTAGAGACTGGAGCGACTCTATTCAGTCGGCAGAAGCATATAAGGGAAAATAGGAAGAATTATAATAGACTTATAGGAGATATAATGTTGAACACAGAAATAATCAGAACTCAGATTGAGATAACACCTAAGTGCTCTTCCCTGATAGAAGAATTCATTGAATGCATCACATATATGGTGCAACAATTCGCCTGCGAGGAAGATGCTGAAAAAATGCAGATATCTTTTCAAAATAAAGAAAACGGATACCAATTTATTGGGAAAAGTACAAAAATGTCATTCAAAATCATTCAAAAAATATCACTTAATCCAAAAATGGTGAATTAAAATAACAGTGTTCCGGGTCACCATACAGTTCCGGGAACCAGGAGCGATTCCAGGAACTGTAAACGACGGGTGGGTAATGGAGGGATGCCCACCCGTTTTATATAAAAATGCAGCAATTATCAGTATTACACCGCAAAGGGGTCAGGTCTTTGTTTGACTCAATCGGCTGATCACAGTGGTGAAGGGGGCAGGTCTTTGTTTGACTCAATCGGTTGACCATGCAAA
>JBFFHJ010000174.1:0-7048 GCA_041556995.1 bacterium
AAATATTCAAACAAAATGATAATTTACTTTCAAATAATCTGAAGATAACTTCTTTATCTCACAGTACCGTTTCAAATAGTCTGATAAAATTGCTTTCAAATAATCAGATAATCTTCCGCCAAATAATTTGAGAATTAACAAATGTAGATTCGATGAACTCGAAGCATTCCACTTTTTGATCTTCTTCCTCTTTCACAATAGCTGTTAGTCTCAACTGATCACAGATTTCTTTGAAATTCACATTATCTCTGTTGATAGCACCTAAACCTAAGATTTTTTCCAATTCATCGATATGATTTGCTATCTGAACCAGGTGAAAAGCACAGAGGGTTTTTGATTTTGATACTCCTCCTTGAGTTCTTCTAGAGTCTGTCGCAAAGGTTGGATTGAGAAATCGTTATAAATCCGAGCCTCAATTTGGTATGCAGTTCTTTGTAATTCTAGTATCTCAGCCGCTTCTTCAACGCTTGATCCAATAGGATTTATTTCCATAATTCCTAATTCAAAAAACTTCATAACACTAAGTCTGCGATTCAAGATTTATAAGCAGTATAATAACTGTTTGTGTTACTATGTGACAGAATAAAACCGGTATTTCAAATCTATTTTAGTGTTTTATAATCTAGATTGCGTATTTGCTGTTTATAACTCTATATATCTGAGCACCAAACTGAATTCGGAAGCTTAACATCAAACTGACGGTTCAATATGTTTCTAGCCTCAGCCAGATTATGTTTACTAAAAGCTGCGGCCGTCGGGTATTTGTTTATTTATTCGTTTTCTTTATTCTCTAATAAATTAAGGCCGTTCAATAGTTCTTCTGGAGAATAAACAGGGAGTCTTCCTTTCTTAAATCCCTTTCGATCTCGTGTTACTATACCTTGAGATTTATTGTGAAGTGCAACTTGATAGAGTACTGAATCTTCAAAATCAGGAAAATGCGAGGATAGGCTTGTTCTCAACACAAAATGATCAACTGATCCTATTTCAAATAAATTTAACAATTTTTCAATTACTTGTTTTGTCTCTTCTTTTCCAAGTTGTTTGGAAATTAGATAATAAAGTGTAGTGATTGTTGTTGCTCCTAATACTCCCACTAAATTGCCTTGTTCTACTTTGGCAAAGAGTTTAGCCGCGTTTTCTAAAAAAGGTTGACGAGCTAAAATCACGTCTAAAACGATGTTAGTATCAAATAGGATTTTCACAAATATTTCTCCTCTAAGTAATGAAGATAATCAGATTCATCAACGGGAGATTTTAGTATCCCTACTAATGATTGGGTAATAGGGGGTAAATTGGAGTCAGATTTTTTACTTTGTTGCACTAAGAGTGAAAAGTAATCAGCTACTATCTTAGAAATAGATTTCCCTTCACTCGCAGCATATTTTTTAGCTTGTTTAATTAAGTCTTCTTCCAGTCTTAACGTTAGTTTATTTTGCATGATAGTACTCCTGAAGATTGAAAAATGACACTTGACGTACATGATATAAATTATAATACGCCTCAAAATCTGTGTCAATATGACTGTTTAGAGGAGTTTTTGGATGGGAAGTGATTAAAAACAGAATGCTTGCATCAGGGGCGGCCGACACTGACGCTTATTTTAAAGATGAATCTGCGTAAGAGCAAAAGATCAAAAGGTTTCCCGGCGCTCCGATCGTCCCGCTGAATGTGTATGTTGGTGAATGGGATCACTTAAACCTTCCGATTCCCGGAAATTAAATAAACTGCCAAACCCAAATAGCAGATTTGACTGAATCCGTGAATATCACTGCTTGAGATTAAATCTGATCGAAAGACAATTTCTCTGCACAACGCCAATCAATGTTGAAGCTGATTAATCCACGGATATCACTTTTTCGGGTTCGCAAATCAGAAGACAATTTAGACGCAAACACAAGAAAAATCTGCCACAGAGGATAAATTTCAAGTTACAGAATTTATCCAGTTATGCCGTCCGTTCTATCTGCTTGTTCGGCGGTGCTTTACCATCCAAATTCCGAACAGATTTCTGCCCTCTGGGTACTGTCAATTGCTACCCTAACGTATGGGCCTACCCTCATCTCTTATATGGCATCAAAGCTCGAACCCTCCGGGTTCTTGGCACACTTCGGTACGGTTGATAAATTTGTTCTGTTTTTATGAATTTGAAGACAATGAACCATTCAAGTACTTATGAATAATACTAGATATAAGTGTTTGATATGGTATACCTTCTTCAATGGCTTTAATCTGGATTTTATGATAGTCTTTCTGCGTAAGACGAAGATTAATTCGTTTTTCTTTCTTCAGTGTGTTTCGGGCGGCTTGAATAGCTTCCTCTTTTTCCTGATCAATGTTTTTAGCCGACTGCCATTCGCCACGGTCAATTGATTCCATTAACTCTTTTTCTTCCTGATCAAGAGGCATAAAAGCTTTTTTATTTTGTTTTTCCATCATTCCTCTTTTAATCCATATTTTTTAGCGTACTTCCGGCTTGGAAAGACAGTTTTGAGAAGTATTTCAGTATCATTTTTCACAAAAGGAACAACAATAGCGTAATTGTCAATTTCAAGGACATAAAGCTTTTGATTGGATCGACCTGGATTTATTCCGATAATTTTTCCAGACTCTATCAAATAAGCTATTTCCTCAAATGATATCCCACGTTCTCGCTTGAGAATTTCGTTTTTTTCAGAATTCCAGTTTAAGTATTTCATGCATCAATTGTATGCCCATGTCTGCCTTTTATCAATTTCGGGAGTTGTCCTAGTTTGTAAACAGAACACTAAGTCTGCGATCCAAGATTTATAAGCAGTATTATTAACTGTTTATGTTGCAAAGTGACAGAATAAAACCGGTATTTCAAATTTATTTTAGTGTTTTATAATCTGGATTGTGTATTTTGCTGTTTATCAATCTTGAGTCGTATAAACCAGGATGTCGGGATTATGTGACTTGAGTCGTGCAGTCGGGAATGAGACCATAAGGAATGGGGCTTTGTTTGACTCATTTGGAGTTTTTGAGGAGATGGATAAAAGACTTCAAAGTTGAGTCAAACGAAGACTTGCCCCCCAACGAGCACCGCTTAGAGGAGGGATAGGGCGAGCTGGTGGGCGTTTGTATTTTAAAATAGTGCGTAGCACACAATTCCCTCGATATTGACTACTCTCTGTGTAAAATTCACAATTCTTCTAATTTAAATCTACTGCTTACAGAAAAAGTCAGTACTTTTGTGCCGGATCTGATTTTGAGAAGGCACAGGTGTTTTTTGATCCGCCAGATCTATTTTACTTGATTCGTATATGGACCTAGAAACCTTCCCCCATCAAAATGAATCATATGATCTGGATGATCAGCAATCCATACTTCGGTCTCCCAAGCAATATCAGCAACGTTTTTTCTAAATTCATCCTGATCTGGAAATGCTGTAACATAGACTCTCCCAACCTCACACGTAGATAATGCTTCTTCAAGCTCTATCCATCTTTTAGGAGAAACTGGACCATGACTTGTAACAGCTTCGATTAAAAACAACCAATTTCTATCTTTATCATATACAACGATATCAGGAAGTTTATCATGAGACATCGGGGGGATACCCAGTTTTTCGAGATACTCTGATTCAAGTATCATTAGTTTTCCACCTTCTTTTCTGCTGCTGGCTGTATCTCCGATGTAAAGAACACGTCCTCCTTTTCCAATAAATCTAGAACAAAATTCGTGCACTATATCTGCATGAAGCTGATTGTGCTTACCAGGGGACAATTGAATTTGTTTACCACCAGGTAAGGTGATTGGGATTCTTTCTAAATCTAAACGTTTCTCATACTGTTTTTTTAAATCTGTTACTTGCGAATTAAACTCGTCAAGTTTTTGTTTCCAGTTGCCGTCAGGGTATTCATGCAGAATGTCAATTATTGGCTGATTCAAAGAATAATTATTATTGGCACTATTGGTTGGTCTTGAAGGATCGTCCCTATTTCGTATAACTATCTGTGCTTGTTCAAATTGATGTAATGTCTGTCGTCTAATAGTCTCTCGTGAATTCGGTTTATAATCCATACCATAATGATCCCTGATAAATTGCATTATTATATACGTAGGCAATAAAGGTGACTTTGCATTTTTCCATTCACCTTCCGGTTTGACGTCAGCAAGAGATAAAAGCACCCATCCAGATCGATCATTGTGTTGCTTAGGAGGCATTCTCAATTCTTTTAAGAGCAATTTTGCCTGGTCTAATTTTATTTTCCTCTGTTCTTCTATAGTCATGATTCAAAATTATTTTTTCAATTACGTTATCAATATCCAACTGACTCTGGTTACTCATGTTAATAATTAAACTACCAATTTCATTAATAGTTTTACGATTAGGTAGTTTTAGCAACCGTATTTCTGTAGCATTAACCTGAGTGTTTCCCGAAACACATCTAAAATACTTATCCATAAAAGTCGAATTAAATAAAGCTGCAAGGCCAAACGCTTCCTCAAGACTCATGTTCTCATTAACACACCCTATATAGTTAAGGTGATTCTCAAAACCAATTAATCCACCTGGAATAACTGTTGGAACATTCACTCCAGCTACTAATCTTCTTTTTTCATCTTTTGAGCTAAATCGCTTTAACATTACATAAACTGAGTTCCTGGTGACATGTTTTTCATACCCATCAATCAGGTTAAAATAGACATCTTTTTTATGCTTACCTGTCCATTCGTTTCGGAATGGTTTGATATTATGCATTCGAACTAAAGGAATTGATATGGATGACTTCTGAGAAGAGATATAATTCCTTGTTCGATGTTCTACAACAGGACCTGTCGAAATATAGTATCCATTCAATTCAAAATTTGATTCCCAATTCTCTACTGTTTTCAAGATTCTGCCATCATCTTGAGTCTCAGGAATTCGTATTATATTGTTATCTTTATAACGGTCAATGATAAGAGTAGTGGCATAGTTAGTAATCGACGATTGTCTTAAATCTAATGAACAGTTACTTGAAATAATTGAAATTAAACTGTTTTGATCCTTTTTCACAAACTTACAAATAATATTTTCCTGCAATACACTTAGTTCTTTAAAAACTCGGTCTCTTGATTTGAATATATGGATTTTTTCCAAGCAAAAATTTTCTGTTAAAAATTGCCTAAAACCTTTAAAATATAAACCATTAGCAAAGCTTCTTGGGATTATGGCAATCATTTGTCCATTTTGTGCAAGGCTAGCTCCAACAACTGATACAAAAGAAGCATAAATATTTGGATTTCCTTTAAAAAGATCAGCGGTTCTACCGCTATATGGTGATGTTTTGGTATTATATTTAAAATAAGGGGGATTTATTGAAGACACATGAAATGGTTCACTATCTTTGTCTGGACGAGACAAAATAAAGTCTTCATTCTTTATTTCGAATGTGAATTCCCCACCTCGATTTTCAATTTTGCGTTTAAGTTGGGTCATGTTATTCTCAAGATCAACTAAAACACAATCATCCAATTCATAAAGGACTGCATGAATACATTTGTGTCCTATTTTCATACAATAATTTACTGCTGAAGCAGTTAAAATCCCGGCACCAGCCCCTGCATCGAGTATTCTAAGCGTATTAACGCCTTCAACTTTATCAATCATTGAAGCCATATACTCAGATATTATTGAGCTGGTAAAATATTGGCCATATTGTTTTTTGTGTTTTTCCGATTTTGTCGATAAATATCCGTTTTGTTCTTTTTCAATGCACTGAATCATAAGTTATATAAAAATTAGAATTAGATTTATGTTGATATAAGACATGTATACCATGTCGCGAATACTAAATGAAAACGAAAATTAGATCAATAAACAAATGTTCACCTGTCCCTCCTTAAAACAACATCACGATATAATGTCAAATAGTTATAATGAGGGAAATTCCTGTTAATCGTTTTAGAAAAAACAGGTAGATAGTATGCTTCCAATATAAATAATAGAACTGACTGACAGTGTATCGTGCCTTTATCCCGTTTTTAGTGATCCTACCCAAAAGTATCCAATCGGTTCACAAATCTAGGCAAAACCTGATTTTGGAGAATATATATCTTAATCAGAATGCAAGCGAGGTATATCCATATCCTGTAAAATGACGTTGACGGTCGACACTTCGCTAAACAGGTTATTATCATTTTCGGTCCATTGTCAGTTTCATCAATGTTTTTATAAATACCCGGGGGGTGTTCCAAACCCTGTTTTATTTTCTATCGCTGGTCGGCACGACACACCTGGAGATTTGATTCGGTCTTGAATAAATGATAAAGGCAGTTGGATTGACCGTCCAATAAAACTCTTCATCATCAATAGCTTTGCCTAAATCGATTGGGTTTCCCAGGTAGTAGGGCAGATTTTCGTCAATCGGCATCAAAACATACTTACCTTTGAAAGTAGAATCTGAATATTTTTCAAATATATCCTTGATGACAATCCATTTACCATCCGGGGAAAAGGACACATCCCACACAAACCTTGGTTGATATATGATTGCATAGATTTCCGTTTGATTGTTTTTCCAGGTTACGACCCATAGTTTGGTTTTTCCCATCACGACAGCAAAAGGAAAGGAGGGATGCATCTTCCATATCAGACCATCCTTAAAATCTCGATAAGTGTTCAATACATCCAGTAAAGGATGATGAATACTGTTTCGGATCGTAGGATGGACAACACCTTGTCCATCTTTTTTAATATGAACTGCGTGGGCAAGAACTGCGTGGGCAAAAGAATCCCCGGAGCATTTGTATTTTTTCTTGGGTATCTTGTCCATCTTTTTTAATATGAACTTTTTTAATATAAACCGCGTGGGCAAGGCTTTGCCCACCCTACAATTCTAATAATTGGCAGTGGCGCTATCGAAAGCACTCATCGAACGTTGATTCAATCCCGTATGAAACAGGCTGGTATGCATTGGAAAAAGAAAAATGTTCAATCGATAGCGTCCGTAAAAGCTGGATATGAGTCGGGAAGATGGGACGAGATGGTTAATAAGTATCTAATGGCATCATGATGTTGCCAGCAAGTTTTTGGTGCACC
>JBFFHJ010000175.1:0-6911 GCA_041556995.1 bacterium
GATCATCTGATTCCGTTTGAAACCAGGTATATTGTCTTGGGTTCTTTTGATCAGGAGATCCAAGACATTGGTTGCAAAGTGAGGTAATACCCAATGAATAGGCATACAGAATAATCTTGAGCAGATGCTTGGGGGCAAAACGTAGGAGCGCCTGTTTTTTCGTTTTTGTATCGATGGTCAAAGATAGAGGTATTCAATCTATCTTCTATCAAATGATGGAGTGTGTGTTCGAATGTTCCTTCAATAATTTGTTGATTGAAGTCCACCGGAATCATAGTGATTAGATTGAAATCGACAGGCTTATATTTTGGCTGCTCCTTTACAGTATAATCGGTTATTTAAATTATAAAACTATATTGCATAATAATATCAATGCTGTAATGGTTTTTCCACAGATTCAACGCATGCATGAGTGGTTTTGCCCAGAGCGACGAAGGAGCGGCGGGTAAAATCCATCTCAATGCACTTGTTAGCTAGCGTACCAAGCAAGAACAACAGTTAATGCTCCTGTAATGAAATTCACAAGTGACCACCCAATTCTCATTGAATTAGAAACAAGTTTATTTCCATCCTTCCTTCTGTTTTTTGTCCAAAACCAAAAATTCAAACTATGGTAGAGTAATATAATCCCAGGAAACCATGCTAATTTATATCCCCAAGGAGCATTTATAAACAGACCAATGGCTGCAATACCGTATACCCAACCGATAATGCTATCTGAAACTGCAATAGCATGTTCATAAACTTTGTACTCCTTTAATAATTCAGATTCCTGGATTCCAATCCTGGTAGCAAAATCCCAGTTGAAAACACTTATCAATTGCCCAATCCAGTGAAATCCAAATCCAACAACGAGAATGAAAATTCCGATTAAAATATTATCATATTGAAAAAGATAATTCATAATTGACCTCTTGCTTAGTATTACTGAATGCTCTCATATAATCGGAGTATTCCATATACCATCGATGCAATCCCCCAATACATGAAATTTCCCCAAATATAAGTATAGTACTTCAACGGGCCATTGGAAGGATACACGTACTCCCTTTCAAAAAACCATAAAAAGATATTAATATAAATTTGAATTGAGCCGGAAATGGAAAAAAGAAAATATCCCCAGAAACTGTTCAACAATATTCCTATGATTCCCAAAGCAAAAATAGGAAAAAAGAAAACCCAATCGGCAATGGCAAGACCGTATGCTGATTTAAAGTGTGTTTTATCACGCCACTCTTCTCCTTTTCCAATCAGGATATCTTTTGCTTTAGTACCTTTAGGCTCAATTAAAATAATCAATTGTGCAATCAATAGAGGGAAACATGTAATTGAGCCGAAGATTATCAATATCCAAGTAGTCATGGTAGGTTGATACATGATCTTACCTTTTTTACATTTTTGAGATCGTCGCACGCTAATACCGGCATCACCCGGCGCTGCGATAATTCTGATTAAATAATGAATTTGCCTTGAACACTGCACCTGCCCTTATTGAGGGAGGGGAGGTGCCGTTCCATTGATTGTGCTCGGGTGGATGCTTTTGTTGGGTGATGAGTGTGCAAGATACTTCCAATTATAGAAAATAGTGTGTATGATAATCAAAAAACATACACAGTGAGGCAAACATGAGAACAAATATTGTGATCAACGACCAATTAATGAATGAAGCAATGAAATTGACCAATTTAAAAACCAAAAAAGCTGTTGTTGAAGAAGGTTTAAAACTACTGGTTCAATTGAAGAAACAACAAAGAATAAAATCCCTTCGCGGAAAATTACGATGGGAAGGAAACCTCGATGAAATGAGGCTAGATAAATGATTCTTGTTGATTCCTCTGTTTGGATTGCATATTTCAATGGTCAAAAATCCTGGCAATCAGACGCGCTTGACAATTTATTGGATACTGAGCCAATCCTGATTGCTGATTTAATACTAACTGAAGTACTGCAAGGTTTTAGATCAAATAAGGACTTCAACAAAGCAAAGGAGTTTTTAAGTCCACTTGACTTTGTAGAAATCGGTGGTTACAAAAACGCCATTAAGTCAGCGATAAATTACAGAGCTATGCGAAAAAAAGGAATCACCATCCGAAAGACCATCGATGTCATGATTGGAACATATTGCATTGAAAATAGTATTTCTTTGCTGCATGATGACCATGACTTTGATCCAATGGAACAATTATTAGGCCTTTCTATCGTCTCCCCAAAATCTTTTCACTAAGCAACATTCTTATTATTTGTTCACCCAACACCTGGATCACCGGTCAATTCCAGGGCTTTAGCGGCACAATCCCTGTTGAACGGGACTATATCGATTGGTTGTTTATTATGGAAATAGTAAGGCTTTTTTGAGGATCTGTAAAAATATTTTTGAGGGAATCAGATTAATGGATGATCCCTTTTCAGGACTGCCATTTTTTTAGACAGAGGGAATTGGGCGTAATACTCCGCCTATAGCGGAGTATTGCAATTGAAAATATCAGCATTCAGATGCCAAACCCTGTAAGATTCCAATAAACCACAAAATAGAAGTACAACAAACAGGCGAAAATAAAAAAGGAAATGAAGATTATTTCCCAAAGTTGTTTTTGTCTTTGTTTCCAGTAAACAATGGTGGATCCTGTTAAAATCATCCACAAAACGAATATTATGGGTTGAATCATCAGAATTAAATTTAACAACAATGGAATTTCCCATTTAAAACTGATGTGCGCAGAAGCAAGTAACACCCAGGCAATCACTAACATTGATACGATATTCAAAGATGCAATGGCTCCTTTCAATTTCCAAAGTCTAATGTGATAAAGATTTGACTTATCACCGGCTTTAGATTTTCGATAAACAATAATCGGTGTTAGGATCATTGCTGCCAAAAAGAAAGCACCAGATATTCCCAGCAGGGTTAGATGAAAGACAGAGGATTCATAAAACGGGACTCGGTCCCAGGTTTTTACGGGTTTGCTTTTCAGAAACATATGTTTCACGATGCCATTTTCCGATATTTCAAAAGCTAACTGATCTTTTTTATCTTCCGGTTCAAACAGGAGATTGTTTATCCTGTTGTATTTCTTTTTTTTATACAGGATTGTATCATCTCCAAGAATTGATACTTTGGAATCCGCAAGAAAAACAGCTAATTTGGTGAACTTGGTTCGTGTAAACCGATTGTTGCGATACCATCCCTCAATGCTATCTGGAATTGTTATGACCGTTTCATTCGATTTTTTTTCATAAGGTTTGTTCTCTCCAGGGTAATATTTATTCATGATTCGATCTCTTATCGCTTCATCCAAATGAAAATGAGCCCCATGAGCATCATCATCGCTGTTGAATGAGACAAAAAAACCGCTTTTATAGTCCGGAATTATCAGCAGCAAAGTTTGAAAACCGGCATGCCAGCCATTGTGCCAAAGGACATGCTTGCCATTGATCTTTCCTTCAATAAAACTGATTGCCATTCCTGGAAAGGAGGGATAATTGGTGAATTGCTGTCGATGCATCATATCAATGGTTGATTTTATGAGGATTTGTTTTCCATTGAATTGTCCTTTATTAAGGTGCATCAACATAAAGTTAGCAATATCGGAACCGGTGCTCAAGAGCGCACCGGAAGCATAATCGTGCATATAGTCATGAGGAAAAACATGGTATTTCCCGTTTTTGTAAAGATAGGGTGTTGCCTTGTTCTTCATCAACCCGGGCAAAGGCATGTAGCTGCTGTTTTTCATTAAAAGCGGGTTTAGAACGTTCTCTTTAACATATCGATGGAATTGAGTTCCGGAAACTTCTTCCACAATAAAGGCCGCTAGATTGACACCGAAGTTGGAATAGCTGGTTACTTCCCCACTTTCTATAAATATATCGGGTATATGTTGCCTCAGGTATTGTCCAAACTCCATTCGATCTTCTTTATTAAGGGTCGACCGATTTAATACCAGGTCATCAAAACCAGCTGTGTGAGTCAATAGATGCTTAAGGGTGACAGGTCTTTTATTGTTTGTTGGAACCTTGAAAGCTTTCAGGTAGGAATTGATGTCTTGATTTAAGTCCAGTCTTCCCTGTTCAACCAGTTTCATAACAGCTGTTCCAACAAATAACTTGGAGACAGATCCAATTCTGAAAACAGTCTTGTCGCTTGTAACCGGTGTTTTTGATTCGATATCAGCAAAGCCATATCCTTTTTTGTAGAAAATACGACCATCTTTTATATAAACCAGTACGCTACCAGGTATATGGTTTCCGGTCATTTTCTCTAAGATATAATGATCCATATATGTACTAAATTCTTCCGGAGTATTTTGTGCAAAAATAGTGGAGCTGAGCATTACAGCAAACAACACAATCATCGTTACATGAACCGGTTTTTTTACCATCAGTTTTCTCCTTTTAAACATTATTGTTTGAGATAAGAAAGCAAAGATAACGAACTCAACTATCCCAGTTGAGAATAAATACCGAAGAATGTCATCCCGGCCTCCAGGTCGAGATTTAATTGACGGCGAAGCTGTTTCAGACTGAAAAATGTATACACATTTAAAATTTTATCTGGGTTCCGGGTCAAGCCTGGAATGATTAAACTTATTGAAATTTTTAATCGATTTGAAGACTGGTGTTTCCAACAACGGTTATTATCAATTTATAACCGAGCAATTGGGAAAGTTGAGTAACTCACTTGTTCCTTTGAAAGAAAAACGTTTGAAGATTGAATAAAGCTTAGGGAATTTTTTGGCAGGAATTCAATATGTCAAAAGACATATTTTTGTATGACTTTGGTAATAATCCGGGGTGTGAATGGGGTTATGAGCTTGATTCTAAAAGAGAATGGCAAGAGAGGATTGATTGTCGAGCATTACGACGTCTTTATCTTCTAGGATGGTTGTCGAGGGCTTTTGCAGAGATGCATCAGTTCATATCGATTTTTTGAGTTTGTTTTTTTAAATATGCGATACAAGTGCGTTTTTACAGTTCCTGGAGAGATGAATAGCTTTTCGGCGATTTCATTATTGCTGTCACCTTGAATGACTAAATTGATGATCTCCATTTCTCTTTTGGTGATGCCATAATGTTTTGGAAGATGCTCCGCTTGAATTTTAATCTCCGACAGGTTCAACTGTCCGTTTTTAATGAAGCAATCTTTTATATAATAAGTGATCAGTGCCAACAAGCAGACATACAGGAAAGAAACAGTCGCGATGCTGAATGGACGAATATCAAACACATGTAATACTGATGAGAAAACGGATAGAACAATGATTACTGAAAAGATTTTAGCCAGTTTTTGATGATTTTGATTTTGAACGTTCTTCTGAAATTTAAATAATATGAAAACGATAAAACAGAACTCGACTAGTATGACGTAACTTAATAAATCGACCGAGTGGAAAATAACCTTCCCGTTGCTATCAAGAGTCGTTCTGTTAAATAGCATCCGATATACTGCGGCTGTCAGCAGTAATCCGGCCATTAATAAAAAGGATTGTCTGGATGCTTTAAACAGTACCAGTTGGCAAACGAAATGAATTACCAATATTAAGGATAGAACCCGAAGGCTCATGTTTATCCAGACAAAAATATCAAAGATCGATTGATAGATATCCGGTAAATTGACATTAATATACTCCTGGATAACGGATACTCCCATCCAAAGACTGAATACCAGGAAAGTTATCGAAAAGCTCAATACAACCAAATCTTTGGATTTGTTGGCTATAAATAGAAGCAAAATTACTAGACTAATACCAAGAATGGATGAAGCAATATGAAAAAAAACTTGAAGGTGTGGAAGCATAATAGGTATCATATCTTGATTAATGATTTAATTTCATGAAAGTACTCTTTGAACTCTTCATTGGTCTTCAAGTGTTGTTTTGAAACGCCAACACGCCGACTGCCGGCAGAATAAGTCATCCCAAAATACTTACCAGTTTCCTGGTTGGCAAACACTCCAATTGATCATATAAGATACAACAAAGCATCTCGTTTTTAAAGCTCCTCTAAGATGTCCATTACCTGTTTCGCTTCTGTTAAAGGAAGATCGGGGATCATCTCATTTCTAATTCTTTTCTTTCTGTATTTTATTTTAACTTCCCTTAAATACTTTCTGTAATCAGGCCCTTTTTCTTTCTTATATTCTGGCATGTTACTGTTTAATCAGTTCAAAATGTTTGTTTTGTATTGTCGGGTAAGAAGACGTCGTCTCCGGCGGCCTCTCCCCTAAGAACTATACATGAGACTTTCACTTCATACAGCTAATGCCTCTGAAAAGGTCTCCCTTGTGGGGATTCCCGCAAATTATAAAATTTACTTCATGTTATACAGTGGCTGCCGGAGTAACCCGAAAGTACACAAGGCGTACCAGTTGGGGAATAAAATTTCTATTCCTGCCCCGTCATTTGCTTTCCCTGCTTTCACCCGGTTCAACCAAATTTCACATGACCAAAGACCCGTCGAACGTCTGCCTCATTACTGAGCCGAGACTGTTTCACTCGGTATCCCATCCATTACAGATGAGCCTTCGCTTCTTTCGACATCCTACTCCAGACCGACAACAGCATGCCTTACGGTTAGCCTGCCCCGAAGGGCGCCGGAACTGGGTTTCCACGTTCCACATAGTTGATCACTTTAGATGACTTAGGTGCACCCTCTACGTCGGCGGTACAACGGTTCCGTTACAAGTAGTTACAAGACCTGCAACCTGACCCACGCATGTAAACACAGGGAAACATGCCTTCAGCCTATTAATCCTCGTAGGTTGGTAACAGTTGACAACGCTTAAAGATATTCACATTACGTTCACCATATCACCCGTCCCGAGCTCTTTATGCGGGAGAGGATTTCCCGAGGGGTTTTTCCGTTGCCGTTCAAACCCAATTCGGTACACTTGTCCATGGGGCTTCACACCAACCACA
>JBFFHJ010000176.1:0-6744 GCA_041556995.1 bacterium
GTAACATGAAGTAAATTCTCTTAAATTTGCGGGAATCCCCACAAGGGAGACCTTTTCAGAGGCTTGAGCTGTATGAGGCGAAAGTCTCACGTACAGTTCTTAGGGGAGAGGAGGCCGGTAACGGCTTCCTCTTACCCGACAGCAAAAAACACATCAATGAAAAATCGATTTATTTCAACCTTTTTCCTTTTTATCTCTATCTTTGTAATAATCCCTCAATACAGTCTGTATGCGGACCTTCCGTCTTGCGATCCTTTCCAAGAGTTTCCTCCTGAATCGGAGGCTGAAAAAGAACTATCAGATATTTTGAGAAAGCCAGATAGTGAAGTAAATTTAGCTTTGGTCAACTACCTTATAGCCAGAGACTTGCCTAAATTCAGAAATATAAGCAGACGTCAGTATTTTGATATGCTTTCTAAAAAACTGAACAGCGTTGTCAAAGATATTGTAACAATTCAAGATAATCCGGAAACAAAAGATCTGTTACGAAATCCAATGAATGTTGCTTACCTGCTCAGTTCAGGATTAATAAAAAGCGGAATTGGTTACTCTAAAACATTTGCAAAGCCCGAATTAACCGGCGAGGAAATTAAAGAATTATACAAAAACGAAGAGAACCTGTTTTTAACTGGTCTTCTCGCAACAGGTGAAGGAAGCTGTACATCAATGCCAATGCTATACACTGCCATTGCACAAAGCTTGAATATGCCAGTTCGATTGGTTCATGTTGGTAAACACTATTTCGTCAGGTGGGATGAAGCAATGGCAGTGTTTAACATGGAGCCAACAAGTATTTCAAAAGTGTCTATTGGTGTTAAGGACTCTGAATATTTAAAAGTTGAAAACATTTCCTTAGGAGATATCGCTGGCACAAGCCAGCTCAAGTCATTGAATAACCACGAGGCTGTTTCTGCTCTTTTTTATATCAGGTCCGGCTACTACATTGCCCATGGATCAAATTATAAAAGGGAAGCTATCAGGGATTTAAAAAGAGCTTACTGCTTAAATCCCAAAAATAGCAATATTCTCAAAAGTCTGGAAATCCAAAACAAAAAACAAAACGAACAAACATTTACCAATCTCCCCAATGGTATTCCTGAGTTTCAAGGAGTAACCAGCCAAATAGCAGCCACCCAAAAGAGGGAAAGAATCCCTTTGCCTCCCGGATATGTGGACAAATCGCCGGTTCCAAGTACAACTCCACAATCGCAATCTATTATTCTTAAACGTCTTCCTACTGGTCCAGCAAATGTCTCGCCATTTGGCTTTAATACTTCAAAAGACAATAATTGTGTTGTCATGTTTTTTAATTAACCCAAATATTTAAAAAACAATGAAAAAACTGATCACTTTCTCGCCTGCTCTTTTATTCCTCCTCGGGCAATTAACACAGCCCTTATTTGCTCGCAACTACGATCCAATTATAAGTAAGTTTGTGTCTGTTGACCCCCTGATGACCGAACTGACACCGGAACAAAAAGAGCACTACAAACGTTTCCTGTACGATCCTCAAAAGGGGAATCCATATAGCTATGTATTGAATAATCCAATAGTCTATGTCGATCCTTCTGGTCAATTCGAGGTCCATAAAATAAATAGATGGAACAGAGACGGTGGAACAACACCAATTGTTCAGATATCTTTTCAAAGGTCGAATCCAGTAAAAACGACTATTTCTGTTGTTTATCCAATGGCAGGTTCAGCAGTTGCTTTAGATAACTTAAACAGGCTCTCTGATTCTGAAAATGCATCTGACAAAACGATTAGAAATGCAAGGAACTCATTAATTGAAGCCGCAGCAGTAGATTCAGTTGGTCTAACAAGCACAAAAGGTATGTTTTCAAGGCTTTTTAAAGCCTTGGCAGATTGGGGTTACTCTAAAGGAAAAACAGCATTTAATGTATTTTCCACAAAAGAAAATGATATGAGCACTAACCAAGGATGGCAGAACATGAGCCAAGGACTAGGGCTAGATGATCCAAGGTTTATTAATAACATGCTTAAGTTGTATGACAATCAGTACGGAACAAGTTACTCAATAATGGAAAATGCAATTATTGGAGATCTAGAATTCAAAGGTGAAAATGCTATGAATAATCTAATTCAAATGATTGATGATGCTAGAAATATGGGAACAGAATGAAAATGAAGAATATTGAATATTCTAAGGTAATAGCACAATACTTGGAAGATATGAGAAAAATTGGTATTAATAAATATATCGCTGCGCCACCTATTTATTATCTTTTCTGGAAATTAAAATTTCACATTTCTCCACCGCTTTATCAAAAAGCTATTCCTTTATATATCTTGGTGGCGTTGGAATACATCATTCCTGTTTTATTTCTTTATGCAGTTTTTGATTTTTTCTTAGGCGGTAGGATTTCGATTTCGCAATCAGAATTAATAAAAGTTTTAATTCAAGGTCTAGTAATAGGTATTGGTGGTACAGCTTATTATAAATATAAAGCTATTAAACATAAACATACGAATTGGAAGAACTATATATTCAGTATTCAAAAATCTAAATTGATTTAGGTTACTACTTTAATTGTATTTCTAATCAGTATCTTGACAGCTGAAAGTTCATATTATTTCGCAGGATACTAGTCAAGCTGAACACAGGCTTGATCCGGTATCCAGGGAGATCTACCTGGGGGCAACAATAAATTACAGGGCAGACACGAAATAAAAGCATAGCAGTTGTACATATTCTTTAATTTCAGTTAAATACTTAAGAACTCTAAACTATAGAGTCAGTATGATACCTAGGAAAATAAATTTAAACTTAATGTTATCAATTGGATAATCACTCCTAACAATCATTTCAACCTGACGTTTTTCGCCGCTCCTGCGTCGCTCTGAAAAACGCAGGTTAAATGGGCGTTAGCGTGCGACACGAAGTCGCATAGTTGAGTGTATTTAATGTAGTTTATTGAAATACCTGGTATGTTCCTGCCAGTCCCTACATGGGCATGCTTATCACGCGCTGTGTGGTTGGTGTGAAGCCCCATGGACAAGTGTACCGAATCGGGTTTGAATGGCGACAGGAGGACACCCTCCGGAAATCCTCTCCGGTTAAGGGCTTGGGACGGATGATAGGGAGACCTTTTCAGAGGCTTGAGCTGTGTGAGGTGAAAGTCTCATGCACAGTTCTTAGGGGAGGGGATGCCGGCGGCGGCGTCTCCTTACCCGACCACAGTAAACATTCTCCATAATAAATCGAGAATTAAATTGTTTGAATCCTTTGATTTCAAAATACTTGACAGCCCCGATTACGGCGAAAATGCAGTCCGGGAAGATATTATTACTCCATTATTAAATGAACTTGGATATTCACCTAGTGGACAGTTCAGTTATTTGAGGGATAAATCTCTTTCGCATCCATTTGTAAAAATTGGAAGTAAGACACAGAAGATTAGTATTATTCCTGATTACGTGCTCTCAGTAGATGGAAAATATGAATGTGTTTTAGATGCTAAATCACCAAAAGAGAAGATTTTCAGAAGTAAACACTTGGAACAAGTCTACAGTTTTGCCATTCACCCAGATATTAGATCTCAAAAATACGGTTTGTGTAATGGTAGAGAGATTGTTATTTATGAACTATTCAGTTTTGATCCACTAATAAGCCTAAATATAAGTTCACTGACAGATAAGAATAACTGGCAGTCTCTTTACAACAATTTATCTCCAGTTGCTTTGAGCAAACCACATTTATTAAATTTTAAACCAGACTACGGGTTGCATCTTCTTAAAGCAGGGGTGAGCAGAAAGACAGATTACTTTTTTTATTCAGTTCCTGTATTTGAAATGACAAAGGTAAATGATGGTCTCTTTACATTTACAGTCAACACAATGGTGGATGGTTCTGAATATATGATTTCATTCGATATTCAGAACTACGAATTCAAATTGTTAATGAAATCATTACCTGATGAAATCTCAACTGAATTCTTGTTAGGTTTAACAAAACAACCCTATAAGACTGAATTGCAAAATATTATCCATGTCAATATTAAGGCTCGTATTGGAGAAATTGAATCAAATGCAGACGAGAAGTATGTTCCATTTCAAGTTATTGAAATAACATTAGCCTAACAACTGGAAATCGTCATTTATTTTCCATTAAACATCATCGCTTAAACCCTTTGCATACTCAAAGTTATCAGCATTTCGATCTGATTCCCTCAGAAATATTTTTACAGATCCTCAAAAAAGCCTTACTATATCCATAATAGACAACCAATCGATCTAGCCCGTTCAACAGGGATTATATGGAAAAACCGATTCCGTGTACATTCCAGGATTGTGCAACCACCCGGATTTTCTATTGGAACAGATCCGCCGTTTTATCGGTCACTCCATATAATCCTATACGTTAGCTTATAAAAACCACAGTCTTTTGATTTTGCCATTGCACTTTCTTTTGAGTAATACTATATTGGTATTACCAATTAAAGGAGGTAAATATGAAAGTTACTACAAAAGGGCAAGTTACCATCCCTCAAAATGTTAGAGAAACGCTAGGAATTACTCCACAAACGGAAATCCAATTTGTCGAGGACAACGGAAAATTTTATATCGTCAAAGTGGATGGACCAGAGGAAAAGGGAAAATTTGGTAAATTCAGAGGTATTGCAACTGCAAAAATGTCAACAAATGAAATCTTAGCATTAACCAGAGAAGCAGAATGAATGGTATATTACTGGATTCATGTGTTCTACTGGATTTGTTCACAAATGATCCACATTGGGGTGATTGGTCAGAAGCCATTCTTGAGCAGTATAGTCAAACAAATACTTTATACATCAATTCGATTGTTTATACAGAGGTTTCAATAGGCTTTACAGCCATCGAAGAGCTTGAATCATCAATAACGAGCCTTGGTATAAAGGTATTAGAAATCCCAAGAGAAGCATTATTTCTTGCGGGTAAAGTTTTTCTAAAATACAGAAAAAACAAAGGATCTAAACTATCTCCTTTACCGGACTTTTTCATTGGAGCTCATGCTCTTGTATCTGATTTTGAGTTAATCACAAGAGATTTAGGAAAATACACAACCTATTTTCCTAAGCTAAAACTCATTCACCCAAAACATTAACCGTCTTAGTAAGCTAACGAAAAAGGATAGATTGTGCGAAGCCACAATCTTATCCTGAAACAAGTGCATTCAGTTGACCGCAATCGAAGTCCAGAATGCAACACCCTAGGTCGGACCAACGTAAAGCAACACCCTAAGTCCGACCCCGATCCCTTTAATGAGTTAAATATCTAATGCTGTCAATTTATTTGTTTTGCTTCTGCACTGTGCCTAACGTTGCTGTTGTTATTTTTGACGTTTCACGTATCAAGCTTATCTCTTTTTTTTGCATTCCCAACGACTCAAGGAAGTCTTGATGGGCTTCTGGTGACATTCGCTCAAATTCGACATGAAACTGCATCATATTACTTTCATCTAATCCTGCCGATTTCAGCAAAGAAACCCATTGATTCTTTGTAATAATCCGAGAATGTCGTATCGCCTTTTCACTTTTCAATATTTCCAAGATTACGTTCTGCTGAGTTCGTAGATTTTGGATTTCTTTATTAATTTCGAAAAGCCTATTTTCAAGGATGGGGATAGTATCATTATGTTCTTTTCCAAGTATAATGGCGATTAATCTAAGTGAAATTCCAGCTTCGCGATAGAGGGCAATCCTTTTCATTTTTGCAATGTCATTATCTGAGTACAATCTGTAATTAGACTCACTTCTTTCGCTTGGTTTTAATAAATCTTTTGAGTCATAGTAAAGTAATGTACTCCGGGAAATTCCAAATCTTTTTGCTATCTCACCGACTGTATACATATTAAATACCCGAACTTTATGATCCCTTTAGCTCGCCATGTTTCAAAAAATACTCCAATTCTTCTAAAAAAGGAGGCTCATCATCTGGGAAGGATTCAATTTCAGCATTGCCCTTCTCACTTATTGCAGATAATGTTATTTCAAAAACCACTTTACAAGTTTTGTTATAATAATCAAACAGATGTTTTTAGTATATTCAATAATATCACTATTCTCATAAAAAACTACAAGCTCTAAATTTGTATTAGATTCCAATTTTGTAATCATCCAAAGACCAGGCCCGAATATGTTGGATACGGGGGTGCGGAACACACAAAGTGGCTCGACATAGCCTGTTTGTGTGTGTAATAAATCCACAGTCCACCCATTAATCCAGTCAGCTTCTCGAGACGGGCAAAGCTGCTTGAATACCTCGTTTGGAGCAGCGTTCAATTTTTTTTTCAAAAATTTGAACCTTCCTCTTACAATGTGTATCTCTTGTTAAGAACTCTTTTACAATTTTATCTGACCTTGTCGTATTTACTTTTTCCATTTTATTTCCTCTTTTTAGTCAAGGTTGCAATGATCGACGATCATCAAGAGGTAGACTAAAGTATAAAGCTATAGTCAGGTCAAGCTTTTTTTTAACCTATAGGTTTTATGTGTAGTAAATAAAGGGGTCAGGTCTTTGTTTGACTCAATTGTATAAGGATTTTATACCTGTAATAAGTAAAGGGGTCAGGTCTTTGTTTGACTCAATTGTATAAGGATTTTATACCTGTAAAAACCGAAATGGGTCATTTAGATGGAGAAACCTTTATTCAGCGGTTTTTACAACATGAATTACCTTCGGGATTCATGCGAATTCGCCACGTTGGCTTTTTGGGAAACAATTGCAAAAAGAATACACTTCGAC
>JBFFHJ010000177.1:0-6726 GCA_041556995.1 bacterium
CAATAAACATTGACCCGCTTTTTCCACCTTGCCATTCTCAGCACAGTGAAGAACCTCTCTTTTTATCTCCTCATTATAAGAAAGGTTCTTCGGTGCTTCGCTCCATAAGAGTGACACCCTGCGGTTTTCACGGATTTAGTAAATTGTGACACAGTCCTCAATCCTGTAATTAAATATATTTGTTTTAACTTATATTGATAATTTCCAACATATTAAAAACCTCTTGGTTTAAAATATGTTGTATTGACATCTTCATGAAATTCTAAAAAACAAAACTGTTTTATAGAATACAATTGCAGAATAGCAGGGAAATTTGATTAGATTATTTGAAATTAAGTAAAACCATCATTCAGAAGTGTGATTTTTGTCATGACAAAGTTTTTTTACTGTAATATCATGGTGTTAGACATGGACGTGTTGTTGAAAAAATATGCGAAATTGATGAAGTAGTGAGCGAACTTAATGCCAAACCAGTCTTATTTCTCACGTTTGTAATTATTCAGCTTCTAAAAACATGACCTATTTGTCATTCTGATGGAAGCCTCACGCAACCGGAAGAATCGAAATGGAGCCCGAGCAACATCCGGAAATAACTTGTTGTCTGAATACTCTTCCATTCATTCGAAATCGGTGAGTCTTCCAAACCATATTCACAATAAATATAATGGAGTGATTTTTTATGAAAATAATCGAGTTTTCATCCGAAAAAGGACAAATGTTGTTAAAAACCTCTGGTGCTTGTGAGATTAACTGGAAGGGAATATCAAGTTATACACCGCAGCAACACAAATATTATTGTGGCTTGGCAACCATTATTTCGTTGCTGAAAAAACATTTTGATGACAATGCGGACATTAATAAGCTCTCACCGGAAATATTTCTTGATCATACCATTTTATTTGGCTTTAAAGAAATTGAATCGATTAGGTCATTCGATCAGGTAACAGGAAAGTATATTGAGAAAGATTACCCAGGTTTATCTATTGAAGATGCTCAAAAGATTCTAATGAAGTTTTTTAAAAATATTGAGCTTTATTATGGCAAGGATATGAATTATGAAGAATTTATTGACATTTTGAAAGAAAAATCCAAGGATGGTTTTGATTTCATTATTAACTATTCCGGTGAAAATATTGGTTTGAATCTTGGAGGACATTTCTCAACAGTGGGTGCGGTGAATTTAATTGAACAAAAGATTTTGCTGCTGGACCCGGCTCAACATAAAAATGGTTGGTATTGGATCTCATTTGAAGATATTTTTCACTCAATTGGAACAATACGGCCAAACAACAGAAGTCGAGGGATTTTAATTATTCATAATTAAGGATCGGCACAAAAATTAAGTCACATTCTGTTTGCAAAATGTCCAGTGTTTTTAGGACTTTTGCAAACAGGCTATGTGAAGTTATTTTTGAGCCGATCCTAAGTACGATACAGTTTTAAGTTCTTTTGTATTTTGTTAGAAATTAATTATATTCAACAAACACATTTTGTGTCATTCCAAATTTGATCCGTTATCCGCTGTTAACACAGGATACCCACCTGTGGAATCAGGATCAAACCCGGAATGATGACGAGAACTTTAACTGTAAGTTTAAGGAGAAAAATGAAAAAAAAACTATGCTTATTTGCTATTATATGCAACATTCTATTGTTGATATCAAATTTAACATACGTTGAGGTTGAGGCAAGAAGTTTTGAGAACATCAAAAAAAGTGGTGAATTACGTATTTGTTATACTCCCTGGTTCGGAGAAGACACTCCCAAAGAATTTCCCAGCCCATATTATGAAATTGCTTTGGCATTCTCAAAAAATTTGCACTTAAAACCAATAACAAAAAAAATTTCTTGGGATGAACAGTTCTACAATACAGAAAACAAAGTAAAACAAGGGGAAATATATACTCCAAAACTATTTGAGAATGAAACTTGTGATCTTTATTCAAATTCGATTATACATTTACCTTGGCGGCAAAAAATTATGGAGCTAAATTGGATTAAAAACAGCAGAATGGTAATTGTTGTACGCGCTGACGACAAGCGTAAATATAAAACAGTACATGATTTGTATAATAAAAAATCAATTGTTGTGCCAAAAACTAGTTATCATCAATGGTTTCATAATCTTAATAAAAATCTAAATGAAAAAGAAAAAATAAAATTAAAATTACTTAAAAAAGGAGGAACTGTATCATATCTATTAAGAAAAGAAGTAGATTTTGTTATTTTATCAGCAACTTATGCAACGTTTTCAAAATTAAATCATTCTAAAAAAATACAAATTGCATTTCCAATTGGAAAAAATATAAAAGCAGGATTTGGATTTCCTAAGAATAGTAAGGAATTGAAGAAAGAAATGGACAGATATATCAAAACAGAAATGCCAAATCCAAAATCTCAAATAAATATCATATTTGAAAGACATTTTGGAGTTTCTTTCCTTGAATTTACGAATCTACACTTTTTTATTAAATAAATTATTTATATATGAAAAAATGTATTTTGATATCAGTTTAAAACACATGATGTACGCCAAGTTGGGCAAGCAGTTTATATTATTTATTGCCTTTTTAACTATTGGGGCATCTGTTTACTCATACATATCTGTCGAGCTAATAAAAAAACAAAATTTAGATATAATAGAAACGTTTATTGATTCTCGAACACCAATTATATTAAATAATATTCTTCAAGATAGAATAAAAAAATTGAAAATAAATTTAGAATTTATATTTATTGAAGAATATGTTAAATATAAAATGGAAGTATATAGCTCAAAATATGGTGTTATATTTTCATCCGATTCCAATTTTCCATGTTTTAATAACAAAAATTCAGATTTTCCAATAACAGTCGCTTTTGAAAGTAAAAAATATCTTTGTCAAAAAAAGGAAGTTATATATTTTGATCAGACAATGGGAAGTATTATTGCCGCCAGACCTCTTCCTTCACTGTTTGAAGTTTTTAAATCTCAAAAGATATTTCAATCTTATATATTGCTAATAACATTGTATTTTTTATTATTGATCACCCTTAACAATTTTTTTTCCAAAGAGATCACTTCTCCATTGGAAGCAATAATTGCCGGATTAACACAAAACAGTTCAAAAGATTTTTTAAACAATGGTTCAAAGTTTTCTGCAAAAGAATGGTATGTATTAAAGCATGCAATTATTGATTACAAAAAGAAAGAGGAGCTGGCTATTAAAGAGCTGAAAAGGATTGACACTTTAAAAGATGAATTCTTAGCCAATACATCCCATGAATTAAAAACTCCACTGAATGGTATCATTGGAATATCACAATCATTGATAAATGGGATCTCGGGGAAAATGTCCGAAAATGCAAAACAGAATTTATCAACCATAGTTTTCAGTGCAAAACGTTTGGCCAGTCTGGTCAATGATATTTTGGATTATTCAAGGTTAAAAAGTCGAGACCTTAAATTAAAAGTCGATGTAATAGATGTTAAAAGCTCAGTAAACGTATCTTTGGCCGTTTTAAAACATCATGGGAAAAATCTTAATCTAATTAATAACATAGAAGACACGATATCCTATGTTATTGCCGATGAAAACAGGTTGCAGCAGATACTTCAAAACCTGATTGGAAATGCTGTAAAATTCTCGGACACAGGTACGATTGAAGTAACAGCCAAAGAAGTAAATGGGTTTGTTGAAATATCCGTCAGTGATCAGGGAATTGGGATTCCTGAAGAACGGTTTGAAAAAATATTCAAATCATTCGAACAGATTGATAGTTCACCTGCCAGAGAACATGAAGGTACAGGCCTGGGATTATCGATTACAAAAGATCTTGTCGAATATCACGGTGGACAAATCCGGGTGAAATCTCAACCGGGAATGGGATCAACATTCACATTTTCACTGCCGGTTTCAACCTCAACCGAAAAAAAGAATGGATATCAACAGGAAATCATAAATACAGATATCGTGAAAAACGATTTTACCAATATCAAAAAGGACAGTGAAATTACGCCTGCTTTAAGTACAACAACCTTCAAAATTCTTGTGGTTGATGATGATCCCATAAATGTGCGATCAGCTGTAAATAGCCTGATATTAATGGGTTATAGTGTCGATTATGTCTTTTCAGGTAATGAAGCGTTGGCATCGATCGAGGTTAACAAACCGGATTTAGTATTGCTTGATGTAATGATGCCAAAAATGGACGGTTATGAAGTGTGTAGAACATTGAGGAAAAAATATAATCGACACCAGTTGCCGATTATTTTCCTGACAGCTAAAACCAGAACATCCGATTTGGTTGTCGGTTTCAGAAGTGGAGGAAACGATTATATTCCCAAACCATTTTCAACCGATGAATTAAACAATAGGGTAAATACTCAATTGGATTTATGTATTTCTTATGAACGTATTGTTTCATTAAGGAATTATTCAAATAGCATCGGTAAAACAAAAACCATTGAGCATCTTTTAAAAACAGCATCAAAATACTTGATTAAAGATAAAGCTGTAATGGATATGGTTCTTTTTTACAAAGATGTGCCCTTGGGAAATAATTACAACAAGAGAATAGAAGAAGAATATAAAAATTGGAGAAAAAAAGACACTTTTGAAATTTTCACAAAGCAGGATTATACATTTTATTTCACTTCCATTGACCAGTTTAGTGGTTATTCCCTGGGGACTCAACTGGTAACATCCGTTGATTCGTACGTTAGTAATAATATTGAATATATAAATGGCATTTTGGCACAAATGAACAGCATGCACAAAAATCTTGTGAGTTTGGCATCGGATTGCAAGATATTGAGTTCAATTCAAAAGATATCACATAATCTGAACGATTTTTTATTCATACAAGCAGATGATAAATATTCAATACTCAAGAAAACATTTAAGGAAGAAGAGCATTTGGATATCAGTTTAGGTCGTATTCAATTATTTTTCGATACAAAGCAGATACTCCCTGTCCATCGATCATATCTTATCAATCCCAAAAAAGCAGGACCCATCAAAAAAATAAAATCAAACAAGTTTCAGATTGTACTTGAAAAACACCACATCCCAATAGGACAAAAATACATCAAGCCCTTGCTGAATATGCATAAACAGCAAGGTCCCCAACTCCTCCAATAAAACCGGCTCCCTACCACATGTACAAAACCAAAATGAATGATGTTTTTTAAAAATGTGACCATACCACCGGTAAGATTATTGCAAAAATATGGAGATCTCTTACCATTCCTGTCGAAACCGGCTTTGCTCCAAATGTCAGTCCCTCTACAAGGCAAAGTGGCTGGAAAATCGTCAGGCAGACCTGTTGCCGGTGAAATATCTCCATAGCGTTTTTACCCTTCCTCATGAACTGAACGCTCTGATTTCGGCCAATAAAAGAATACTGCTAAATGCCATATTTACCGCTGTTAAGCATTCATTAACCCTTTTTTCCAAAGATCCGAAATATGGATGGGTGGGACAATTGGGATTTACCTCTGTGTTACACACCTGGGATCAAAAAATGAATCTCCATTATCATCTGGCAACCGCCCGGATTTTTCATTGGAACAGGTCCATCGTTTTATTGGACACTCCATATAATCCTATATGTCATGAAGTGGGTTCAGTATGGTGGATGGAGTTTTGAGCTGCTTTTAAAAGGAAGGCAGAACGAGACATCCCCTGTTGCTTTGCAAAGGAATCAATCAAATATAGGTCTTCTTCTGGCACGGTAATATTTACACGTACCTTTTTTGATTTTTTATTTTGAATCGATACTATAAAGAATGCAATAGCATCAGTATAATCAGGAGAAGATATCACTTTTTCTAAATTGGAAGGTTCAGGGATCTTTTCTCCAAACTCTTTCATGGTTTTTATATGGCCAGACAGAGCTTCCTGAGCCATGTCTTTTGCCTCATCAACGGTTTTTCCCGCAGTCACACAACCGGGAAAATCAGGAAATGATACTCCATAATCGCTGTCTGAATCTTTGTGTATTAAAGCTATATAGTTTTTCATAGTGAACCTTTAACCAAATTTAATTCCAGATTGTCTTTCAATACTCTTTACTGTTCCAATTGGTATATCTTTCTTAGGATGAGGAACTGTAACTATTCCAGGTTTTTTAGAATGGTGAAAATGGAAGTGATCTCCTGTAGTGCGAATGTGCTTCCAACCATCCTTCTTTAATTGTTTTACAATTGATCGACTATTCATGTGTGTAAATATACACACTTTTTGGTTTTAATACAATGAACATTTGTCAAATAGTAATCCAAGGCCAGTGGTATAAGGTCTCATCATAATTAACCCGGCATTTTTCCAACTTTTTAACCGCGATGGTTTTTATTAATGGATAAGTGCGCCCAAACATCACTCCATCGAAAAAACAACTGAAAATCGTTTTCCATTTTTTATGAAAAATCATCGTTTAAACCCTTTGCATACTCAAAGTTATCAGCATTTCGATCTGATTCCCTCAGAAATATTTTTACAGATCCTCAAAAAAGCCTTACTGTATCCATAACAGTCAAACAATCGATCTGGCCCGTTCAACAGGGATGATATGGAATAACCGATTCCGTGTACATTCCAGGATTGTGCAACCACCCGGATTTTCCATTGGAACAGGTCCACCGTTTTATTGGACACTCTATATAATCCTATACGTTAAGTGTCAAAAAAGAACATCATGACAAGTATTAAACTAATTATTGAAGACTCCGATACAAAGCTTGGC
>JBFFHJ010000178.1:0-6585 GCA_041556995.1 bacterium
GAATCATGGTGATTTGATTGAAATCGACAGGCTTATATTTTGGCATGATGCTCCTTTACAGTATAACCGGTTATTTAAGTTATAAAATTATATTGCCTAATAATATCAATACTGTAAAGGTTTTTCTACAGGCTCAACGCCTGCATAACCGGCTTTTTTCGTGACACGAAGTGGCGCGAAAAAAGTCCGAGTTTATGCTGTTGTTATACCCCGTTTTAATCCGTTGGGGAAAATCAGCTCTCCGTTAATAGTAATCGCACGGAGAAGAGTTTCGAAATAGTGCTCAAGTAGAGATACAAGAGCAGATATATCTGTTTTAATAGTTTTATTCCATTTCTTTCTTGTTTCAGTATAAGCACTGTCTAATAAATTATTCATCACTACGCCAAACTGATCTTGTCCTCGTGAAAGCAATTCAAGCGAGGAAAGCCTATCAAAGTCATTATCAGTGTACCTATTTTGATGCACATGAGTACCTCTCACATCAATATACCCTTTTAAGGCGTTATTAATAATTTTGTAGAGTGGTAAAATACTATTGTGAACGTGCTCGGAGATCTCAGATTTTTTATACGCCCTTTCAACAAGTTTGAGATAAGAAATGAGCCGATTTTTTAACAAATACAACTCATGAAGATAGTTCTCCACATGATATTTTAGGTATGCGACACGAGAGACGCCTTGGCGTTTGTAAGGAAAACTTCTAGCGTAAACTGCTATATTCTCTATTGCTTCAATCGTATTTAAAATCTCAGACATAGGTTTGAACAATTTACTAGCAATGAAAAGCTCATAAGGTGAATTTGTATGGTCAGTCGATCTGGGTCCTTCATGGCCAAAAATCGTATTCATCATAGCTTCTTTGAACTTCTCATCGGGATTGATCAATGCAGGTTCGAGCATCCCCTGAAGTAGATTCAATACAAGATTAAAATAAGCGGATGTTTTTGGTCTGTATTCCATATTTTTTTAAAGGTATAATGCCGGGCTAAGCAGCCAGTTTTGCCGCGTCAGCGGCGAAACTGGTCTGTCTTAAGCCCTTTGTTAAGTTTTAATGATAACTCCATCTAAAATATTCGGAGTCTTCAAAGTTGTTGTAAAATATCGCGTATCCATCCTCATTATATCCACTATACCAAAATATAACTTCTGATTTGCCATCATTGTCATAGTCGCCAGCGTCAACCAAATTGAGGCCAGAGGCTAAATATGTTGTTGTATCTTTAGTTATTAAAAACCAAGTCTGCCCCCATTCTGCTTCTGGAGGACCATCGCACCCTGTTTAATAAGCAGCCAGGCCAATTGAGATGAGCACTTTACCTGATTCCGATCGATAGCTTTTATATAGAATCAAATCATAGATCTGAAAATCCCAAGGGACAGTAGTTGACTCGCCTGAATAACCACATTTATACGCTTTATCTCCAATAGCGTTTTTCATCTCCGGAAGTAACTTAGCTTTGTATTCCACATCTGGTCTAAACGGTCGCCATCTTTCAGGATCTTTATAAAATGGCTTGTTTACAAGTACTAACGGCCTAAGAATTGGAGGCTCGCACCAACCTTCAAATAGTCTTTCCTTGTTTTCTATTTCTGGGAGTGTTTCAGGTCTTTCGAAAAGCAGTATTTTGTCTCGCTCATAATTTTTTGAGAAAAAGTCAATTTTTTCTGTTGTTGGATCAATAGTTTTAAGTTTACCAAGATTTCTTCCATCGAACGCGATGAACCACTCTATGGTATTAAGTGAGCTAAGAGTAATTCCTGACATCATATCAATCTTCTTCCAGATATTCCCTTTTTTCACAAATAATGCACGAGCAGATCTTGTTTTATCCTTTTTACACATAGGCATTTCAGCAATACCTATGAAGTGTAGAGTATTTGCTGATGCGTAAATTGGAATAAATAGAAATAGTAAAAAAACTAGTCGAATTAGTATCATTTTTTTAACTTAACGCCAAACTAACCCGCCGCTACGACAAGCTTTGGCTTAACAGTAAATTTGCCAAGTCCGTAAAACGCTACTCCACCGAGCGCGATATGCGGTCGGGTTGAGTTTTTTGTTAGGAATCTATTTGACTTTGATTGTATCTAAGAAAACTCAATAGTCTGTTTATTTGCACAGACATAATGATCAGTACTAGTCCAATTACAAATTGCAAAGATAGATTAACAAGAGCAGCTTGATCTACAATTTGCATCTCAATGGGATGACTTGAAACTTGGTTTTTTGTTAAGTAAAACTTGCTGGTAATGTGGACGATATGGAGAATAGATTTGATAGAAAGATAAAGTCCCAGAAGTGAAACTAAAGCCTTCTCAAGGCCATCAAGGTTTATTGTCAATTCTTCAGAATGTCCGTCTTCTGTTCGAGTTATAAATGATGCTATCTTTTGACCGTGCAAGATCAAAACTAACCCGAATAAAAAATTGATGAGAAATGATACTGATGGATAAAGTAAACCTATGTCAAAATGGGGCTTTAAGCCAGAAAGGTACGTCAAAACAATAGTTAATAATGGCGACAGGCTTTGAAATGAGATTACAAATAAGTACAATCCCAGTACTTTGATTAATGCGGCAAGCAAGGTTCTAGTTTTCATAATGTGTGATTTGTTTATATTCCTAACGCCTGTTTCAGCTGCGTTTCCCAGAGCGAGGAACGAGCGGCGGGAAACGTCAGCTGGAAACTTTTGTTGGACTATTTTCAAAACTGTATCGGATGATTATAGCCAGCAAGAGCATCAATCCTTGATGTAAACTCTTCTATTTCAGGAGCATTAAGAAATGGCGCATTTTTGACTCTGTCATACAGTTTCAAAAGTCTGCTTTTTGCTCGTTCAATTACTATTGTATATTCCATTGGAATGATGGTTGTATTACCTTGCTCTCTGGCTTCAACTTCAATTGGATCTATTTCATCACCAAGAAGAAAACATGTAACTTTTGTTCGATTTTGTTTGATTAATCCTTTTTGCAGTAATTCTCTTACATATTTCCAACATTGATCTTTTTCCTTGGATGTGATTGGAACTCCTGGTTTTTTAAGTTCAACAATCACTAAGCGTTGAACGCCTATTTCACCGCCTTCAGTATCATACTCTGGATAGAAATAACAACCGACAGAGCTATCAGGAAGTATAGCGAAATCTGGTCGATTCCTACTTCCTTTGGTTTCTGATTTAAAGAGTCTTGTTATTACACTATTCATCCCTTGGTTTGAAGTGAACTCAATAGTTTCGAATTCTGGACCAAAAATCCATAAACCCCTTTTAAATAATGGTTGTAATTCATGTAATTCGTCAGTATCACGGTTTTTAACTTTCAGCGCTAACTCATCCAATAGCTCCAACCTCCATTTAAGTTCATCTAGCACTAATTTTGCCGCTTCAAATGACCAATCATTCAGAATTTCAGTGAGGCCTTCAAGCTGATTGGTTTTTAATTCGTTAAGCTTTGATAAGAGTTGGTATTGTGAACTAGAAACCTCTAATTTAGCCAATAACTCAGCGAGTTGGAAAAGATCATTTTCACTTATTGAAGGACACTCAATTTGAATTGTCTTTACAAATTTTTCCCACTTTTCAGCTGAGATAAGACTCATTCTTCTAATTGTATCAATATTTAAGTTTTTTATATTATTGAATGTCGATTCTCTTTTACTTCTTGATAATTCTATCGAAAAGTTTTTTATGATTTTATAGACTTCACCAGCAAGATTTTCGTATGCTCCATCTTTTTCAGTAAATCCTGACCAATCAGGTTCAACATATTCACCTATACAGTCTGCTTTAACTATAAAATTATACTGTTTAGCTATAGAACTCCGGCCGTCTATAAAGTGAGATGCCTGATTTTTCCAGGAGCATTCCCCTACTAATCTGTTGTTCACATGCCAAGCAATACCATTTAATATGTTTGCTTTTTTAAATGAAAGCTTATCAATTGCTATTACCGAAAACTCACCATGATTTTTGATGCTAGATTTAAACTCATTGATAAACTGGTCGGGGATGTCAGAAAAATCTACCTTTACACCATCGACATAGACTTCAAAGTTTGGATTAACTAAAAAACGTGCACCAATTTCTGATCTAATTTTTTCAGGTGTTATTTTGACTTTTCTATTGAATGATTCTGCGTATATTTTTGTCCCGTGCTTGATGTTTACTGACTTAAATTCATTTACTTTTTCTCTTTTTAGTGGTTCTTCTGTACCTTGATTTACCTTGAAAACAACACCAACTTCTTCTTTTACAGTTTCAACAAAATATTCATCAGCAAAGCAAAAGCAGGCAATTCGACCTTTTCCATTTCTTCCAAATGCTTTTCTTTTTTCTTTTGAATCAACTGGAAATTTAACATAAACGCCTTGCTCAGAGACTCTATCGTAAGCTAGAGTCATCCAGCGCCTTTTAAATTCTTCCTCGCTCATTCCATGCCCATTGTCTGATATGGAAAAGAAAATACCATCATCAACATTTGGCCATTGAATATCTACTCTTGAAGCACCAGCATCCCAAGCATTAGCAACTAACTCAACAGTGGCAGTTACTGGTTCGTTAAGAATATTGTATCCTGCATAAGCTTCTAAAAAGCGGTCTGCGTAGAATGTGGTTTGTTCATTCATAGGTTTTACTTTTTCGAATGTGGTTTAAGTCCAACGCCTGCATCACCCGGCGCTGCACTGAATTTGAGTTAATGATGAATTTGCCATGAACACTGCCCCTGAAACCATCGGGGGCGATTGCGCTCGGGTGTATGCTATTGTTAAGCGCTGTAAAGCATTGTATATGACTTTCCCGTTTCTTCTACTATCTCAAATCCAAGTCTTTCATAAAGATGTCTTGCGGGATTTACTTTCAGGACACTAAGAAAAACTGGAATTTTCTTTTTGAGTGCTTCAATCTGAAGGCTTTGTACTAAATCAGATCCAATGCCAAATCGTTGAAAAGACGGAATCAGTTGAATTTGAATAATACTCCACTCGCTTGAATCACGTTTCACTTTGAACATGCCAATATCTTGATTTCCAACTCTCACTATTTTTATTGATTCATACTCTTTCAAAATCCTGCCAGTTTGACTTTCTTGAGTAAATTGATCGCCAGAGTCGATAATATATTTTGACATCGTCTTGGTTCTCAAATTATACAGCCAATCAATATCTCTTTCTGTCATGTTACGAAGTACATATTTCATTGGTGTCCTCTTAATTCCGCCGCTTAACACCTGCATCAGTGGTGTTTTGAGCGCAGCGAAAAACATCCACTGAATGCACTTGTTAACGATTGATAATAGGTGGTTAAGAATCTTCTGAAAGATAATCAGCAATCTCTAAAAAGGATTTTCCAAGATCGTTTAATATAAGCTCTAGACGGTAATACTCAACCTCACCACTTGAATCCGTATATGGATAGACTGAATCTTCATCTTCCTCCCAGAAATATCCATTATCCTCATCTATTGCTCTTTCCAGACTATTTGACCAATCATCATCTCCATCGGCATTCATTTCATAGAATTCCTCATCTACCTTGGCAGATGACCATGGAAACAACGTTTCAGCGAGTTCTTTTATTCCAAGGCGTTTATAATACTGGAACCATTCTTGGGATAATATTTCATTGCCATCTTCATCATGAATAAAAACCATGACTGGTGTTCTACCAAGTGACTTATTATACCAATGTTCTAGCTCGACTGAGACCTTCCCTCCTTTTTTAATATGACGCATTAATGGTTCATCTATTGCTAGCTTCCTAAGCTTTTGCAGACTTGGGGGGCCCTCAAAAATTTTGGAAATTTCATTTTTTGAGGGCCCCCCAAATATATTTGTTTTTGGTATCTCAATTTTCCACCTAGACTGAGTATTCACTACAGTAGACTCATGTATTAGAACCCACAGTGTTTGATTTGAGTCGGGCAAGTGCGCTACTAGAATTACAGGTAAAGAATGACCGGTCCAATATTCTAAATGTGATATTGAGCCATAATATACAATTGCATCCCTTCTATCTTTAAAATGGCTAGCACCTGTTTTTATTTGCACCGCAACCAATTTACCCGTAGGGTTTCCATCTTCGACCAACTCAATGTGTGCATCTATTCCAACATCCGCTATTGGCTGCTCTCTAAAGATCCATCCAAACTCATCTAAAACTATTTTCTCTACAGCATTTACGCCAACACGTTCTGTTTTACTATATCGAGGCATTTGTATTTTTATTCGTTAACGTATAGGATTATATGGAGTGACCGATAAAACGGCGGATCTGTTCCAATAGAAAATCCGGGTGGTTGTACAATCCTGGAATGTACACGGAATCGGTCATTCCATATAATCCCTGTTGAACGGGCTAGATCGATTGGTTGTCTATTATGGATATAGTAAGGCTTTTTTGAGGATCTGTAAAAATATTTCTTAGGGAATCAGATCGAAATGTTGATAACTTTGAGTATGCAAAGAGTTTAAGCGATGATTTTTTATGGAAAATGGAAAACAATTTTCAGTTGATTTTTCGATTGAGCGATTTTTGGGAGCACTTATCAATTGATAAAAACCATCGCTGTTAAATAGTTGTA
>JBFFHJ010000179.1:0-6535 GCA_041556995.1 bacterium
AAATGATTTAATATTACATAAACTTACAAAATGCGACACCCTAGGTCGTGACCCAAGAAGGCAAGAGTTTAAAGCTGATGAAAGCCGATCCAGATGATTAATGAGAGGAGATGGGCGGAATTAGGGGTGAAGCACAACGCAAATGATATGCGAGGAATATGTGTTGCTCAGGGAGAAGTCCTGAAAACTTTATTTACCGAAACCAACAATTCGCTCAAAAACGGCTTACAGCTCTGGAAGCCGTTATAAGTATTTATCGGTTTTTATTTTGAAAAATAGACCCCATGTTATCTAAATTTTTAACTGGCCTGGATTATTATGAGACCGAAAAAATTAATATTATTGATGTTTGTGAGTTTGTTGATTCTTCCCGGATTAGTTGTTCCTTCTTTATTCGGAACTACTATGAACGCTTATCCAACCGAGCCAATCTTCGGTCCTGATGGGTGGTATCATGTAGCTTGGGTGTGGAGAAACACTAGTGATGCAGCCACGAATCATGATATTTCATATGCACGAAGTCGTGACTTAAAAATATGGGAAACATGTGATGGTCGCAAAGCTCAACTACCAATTGGTATCAATACTGCCGGCACTATTATCGATCCAGTTCCGATTTATGGAGGAACACTTAATTCCCGTGTATATGTAGGGTTTGACAGCAAAAACAGAGTGACTGTGAGCTATATGAAATACGATGAAAACAATAAATCTCAAGTTTATAATGCACGATTAGAAGGTTGTACATGGTCAATATTTAAAACAACACAATGGGAAACAAAATGGAATTTTGGGGGGGGAGGATCTTTGCCCTGTGATGAATTCTGTATTCGTTTTTCATCTGTGCGAACCACTTCTGATGGTAGGGTATATCAATATTTAAGAAGAGCAACGGCTGATACAGATGGTTTTCCTGAATCCGGAGGATGGCAATTGAATGAAAGCCTTCAACCCATTCAACCAATTTCCGTACCATCTATCCATCCATCTCTTCCATATGGTTGGAACAATATTGAAAACAGTGAAATGATCTTGCGTTATTTGTGGGCCAGATCTGATGATGCAGATTATCATGCCTTGATTAAATGGGAAACGATGGCCACAAACAGAGACCAACCACTTGAAGGTGAGTATTACTCAAAACTGTACTTCTACGAGTGGGACAGTTTCAGTGATAGCTGGAAGGAAAGAACACTGATTGCCGATGTATGGGCCGGGTCTAATCCCGGTTTTGATATTATTTACCGAAGGGGAAAAGTATATTTTACCTATTATGATACAGATAGGAAAATAACTTTGACCTATCGGGATGACAACAATCAATGGGTACATCTTCAGCTAAATACATATTTTCAAGGTTGGGACGGTCACAACTATATTAACATGGAAATGGATCAATATGGAATTATTCACCTGGCTGGTAATATGCATGTTAATCCACTGAATTACTTTAAGATTGACCCACAAATAAACTCCTCCAGTAAAGAATCCATGACTGGCTTTAATGAAAGTCAGGTAACCTATCCGCGCTTTTCTTTTACAACAGACGATACCTTACTGTTTAAATATCGAGATGGTTATAGTGGCGACGGAAAATGGCGCATTAACTATCTGGATTATGATACCAATTCATGGAAACGTTATGTTGAAAATCCATGGTTTGCTCCAGGAAAGACAAACTATGTAAACGTAGATACTAAAAATGAAATGGTTATTGGTGATTTCGATGGTGATCAAATGGATGATATTTTTGTCTTTCAACCAGGTTTGGGATTCGCTTGGGTGAAATGGTCAGATCAAATTCTTGATTATCCTCAGCCGGAGAAGTACTGCCAAAAGCAAGTTGGATTTAACGGTTATGACTTTACTTCCGATAACGACAAAGTGATAAGCTTTGATTACAACGCCGATGGTCGAAAGGATCTATTTGCATATCGGCCTGGGCATGGTACTGTTGCTATCTTTTCATCTGATGCAAATAGACAGTGGCGTAGAGTTTTTGACGGACAAAATGGTATTGCTGGTTTTAATTTTCAGTCTTCCCTGGATCGGGTAGTTCCATTTGATTATAATAATGATAATTATGACGATTTGTTCCTTTACAGACCGGGTGGTGGAGTCGCCTTTGTCGTCCGTTCAAATGGAGATGGTAGCTTTTCTACTGTATATTCTGCCTCTGAAAATTCAGTAATATCCAAAAGCGATTTTTATGGCTTCGATTTTTACAAAGAAGAAGATCGTGCCATAACACTGGATTATAATAAAGATGGGTATGACGATCTGTTTTTCTATCGTCCGGGAAGCGGCGCAGCCTGGCTTGTAAAATCCAATGGTAATGGAAGCTTCAATACCGTATATGCTGCCGGTGGTAATCCGACAGCACCCGGAATTGGTTTTTACGGCTTTGATTTTCATAGAATTGAAGATCGTGTATTAAGTTTAGATTTTGATGGTGATGGTGATGACGATTTGTTTTTCTATCGCCCGGGAAGTGGTTTAGCATGGCTTGTAAGGTCCAATGGCGATGGAAGTTTCGAAAATGAATACACCGCAGGCGGTAGTCCGGGAACTCCTGGACATGGCTTTTTCAGCTATGATTTTTCATTGCTGGAGGACCGTGCTCAAGTTATAAATTTTGATAACGACAACCTGGATGACCTGGTTCTCTATCGTCCCGGAAGCGGTGTTGTCTACATAATGCGTTCTATAGGAAATGGGCAGTTTGAAAAAACGCTTTCTTCCGGTGGTGGCAGCCCTGACAATAAGGCACCGGGAATCATGAACAATTTCGGTTCTACAATTATCGCTTTGAATCGCCCAACTGATAAGTTGGAAGTTGGTGATTTTAACGGTGATGGCATATCTGATTTTGCTCAAATCAAAACTGAGCATACCACGATAAAAACAGCTATTATCAAGGACAATAAATTTGAAATTGGTGCATGTATGTATTGTATTGATGATTCTGGCACCCCAAGCATCATCGACACAGATCTGGATGGCATGCCGAATGTCTGGGAGATTGTCAACGGTCTTGATCCATACAACCCGGATGATGCATTATTGGATGCAGACAATGACGGTTTATCCAATTATGAAGAGTATTTGAATAAAACCAATCCCCAGGATCCTGATAGCGATAATGATGAAATTGATGATCATTGGGAAATCGTAAACGGGCTCAATCCCTTGAATAGTAATGATGCCCAAGAAGATTGGGATGGTGATGGATACAGCAACCTTGAAGAATATGAAATGGGCTATGATCCGAACGATCCGGACCCACCATATGTTCTTTTCTTAGTGACACCGCTTGCCAGTGGTACATATACTTCAATCGAAAGCATCATAGCTCGTGATAACTGTATAATTGAATCTAATATTGATGTAACATTTTCAACAAAAGGTACTATTTATCTGGGGCCGGGTTTTCACGCAAAAGCCGGCAGTAGTTTTACCGCAAAAATAAGCGATTCCGAGTAAATAACAATAATAAGTGAAAACAAGAAATCGAATATATGCAAGATTAAAAGTGGATTAGACATTGAGGTTTGAGGTCGGACCGAAAGCGTCGAGATAAACCGGCATAGAGTCGGGGATGAAAGTGTCCTACATTGAAGGATTAGTTGTCCGCTGTGGCCCCGAGTTATATGTTGATAGCCGTGAGATGACACATAAAGCAGTTGACAGGGTTATAACGGGCCAGCAATTGCGTTCTGAAATCACCTCATCTTCGGTATTGACTACTGTTCCTGCGGGAAAGGCAATATCGGTGACAACGTTAATTAACGAATCGTCTCCAGACCAGGTGAATTTGATGACAGGCCTTTATAAGTAAGAGAAATTTTGATTTTGGTAATGCTGAATAAGTTTGGCAAAAAAACATAAATCAGAGGAGAAACTGATATGAAATCATGAAAAAAATATGTTTGATATCTGGTATGTTACTGGTGTTGAATCAAACAGCAGGAAGAAGTAAATAAGGAATTGGAAAAAGTAATAAATCTCTGATAATCAACTTTGAAAACTGTTTAGCAATGATTAAAGCCGCCTTAAAAAAGCAAGATTAAGCAAATTGTGAAAAGCGTGTTATACAAAGTCTCTTGATGGAAATATCTGGTTAGATAAATAGGATTATCTGGATAATTCTGTCATTCATCTAAAAAACATGAATTAAAAAGGAGAAAAAAATGAAAATGTTTAAACGTTTTAGTGTCTTTAGCTTCTTACTTACTATTTTTACAGGAGCCGTGTTAGCTGGCGATTGGGTGACAGACAACCCTAACATTCATTATTCAGAAGGCAATGTAGGAATCAATACAACAAATCCCCAAGATAAGTTGCATGTATCTGGGCATATTCGACTGAATGACGGTAATGAAAATTCTAACAGTTACATCAAAGGAGCCGCTGAAAAAGGAGCTATAAACCTTGTGCAGAACAATTATATTGCTGATAGTCATGCAGCAATATCATTAACCGGGGATGATGGAGAAAATAAGTTTTGGAAACAAGTAGTGTTATATGGAAATAGTATTGATTTTCGAGTTAACAAAGCACCAGGAAATTATGGAACAACAGCGATGAAGATTTTCTCTTCCGGATTAACAACTTTTTACAGCCGAATTGCATTTGAAGGTGGGGCTGTCGTCTTTCAAAAAGACGATGATTATACAGTTAACGATGTCAATTATGGAAAAATAAACAGGTTCAGGATTGGAGGAGACGGATCGAGTAGATTTGCAATTACAAAATATGACTTTGACCCTGCTTTATATACGGATGGGGATAATATATATTTTTCATTACGGCCCGGTGCCAAAGTTGGTATCGGCACAACCAAGTTGACATCGAAACTAAATGTTAATGGGGATGTTAGAATTGGATTAGTCACCGATGAAGACGACGCTACCAACGACAGCAGTTATGGGGACAGATTATACTTTTCAGGAGGAAATGACTGGAGCACATTTAACAGCGACAATTCAGACCCTTTATGGATAGCAAGGTACAACAAAGCAGAAGATCAGACTGAGTTAAGAATTAACATTGGTGATCATTCCAAAAGTACAACAGATCAATTTGTGGTGGGAGTCACAGAAAACGGCGGTCAACAATGGATTCCCGCGTTCAGTGTAAGAGCCGATGGTAAAGTCGCAGTTGGCACCGATGATCCGGGTAATAACCAATTAACGGTGGAAGGAAAAATCGGAGCCAGAGAGATCGTTGTCACTAAAGCCTCCTGGTCGGATTACGTATTTGAGGACAGTTATAAACTACGTCCACTTTCGGCGGTTGAAAAATATATCGAGAAAAACAAACATCTGCCGGACATTCCATCTGAAAAAGAGATCAAGGAAAAAGGCTTGGCCATGGCAGAAATGATGGCTCTCCAGATGAAAAAAATCGAGGAGTTGACTTTGTATATGATCGAGATGAAAAAAGAGAGCGTAAAAATGAACGATAAGCATTCAAAACTCGAAAAAGAGAACCAGGAACTTAAAGAGATGAACCAATCAATCCTGGCTCACCTTGAGACTTTAGGCGATAAAATCAATTAACCAAATGAATCAAAAATTTTAATGGAGAAAAAAATGAATCTTTTAAAGAATTTAAGTGTATATTTAGTTTTATTTACCCTTTTTTCAATAAACAGTTTTGCCGGTGATTGGGTGACGGATAATCCGGATATTTATTATTCCGAAGGTGAGGTTGGCATCAATACAAACAATCCAAGGGAGCGGCTTCAAATTGGAAACACCCATCCGATTACTTTTCATGATGGAGGATTTAAGGCAATTGCATTCAATGCCCATTACAATGATGGATGGAAATTTGTAACAGGAAATGCGTTTGCCGCCATGCTTTATTACGATCCTAACAATAAATTCAGTATTGTAACTTCCGATAATTCAGGTGATGCAGATAGTGCAATATCATGGAATTACGGAATATCTCTTGATACAAACGGAACATTTTTTGTTCCGGGATCAGCCAGATTTCAAACAAATTCTGGTGCTGATCCTTTCATTATCAGCAGGGGTTCAAATACAAATCAAGAAATGCGTTTTAGTGTCGAAGATACAGTTGCGACACTGCATTATATTAATGATGAGGATTTAAGTCGAATTAATTTTCGTCTTCAAAATACCGATACTGAAAGTGGCGGTGGGGCGAATGCAAATGATAAAGTTGTAATGAGCGTCTTTGGAGATAAAAACGGTGGTGGTGTGGAAATAAAGGGTAGCTTAAAGCTGTCTGCGGTTAATATGGTTTCCACTTATTCTGGAAGGTCGTTCTTAATGCGCTCTGATAATTTTTGGTACATTGCACCTAATGGTGCTGATACCAACCATAACATATTAAAAGTAGGTGGTGTTTCTGAAGAAGGAAAAAATCTCCAATTCCGTACAACGAGTAACACCTATCTTGCCGTTGATAACGGTTCGGTTTCAATAGGAAACACAAACCCAGGTGCTTATAAGCTCAATGTCTCTGGCTCCATCCGGGCGGATGAAATTGTCGTCAACACCAC
>JBFFHJ010000180.1:0-6529 GCA_041556995.1 bacterium
CCGTCATCAGCGCAACGGTAGCATGCTCACGTAGAGGACCAGTGGGGATACACCGGGTATATTCAGTACTTCATTTCTACCTCCTATACATACAATCATACGACTTCGTGTCGCACGCTAACGCCTGCATGAGCGGTTTCACCTTGACGCGAAGCGGCGAGGTGAAATCCGTCTCAATGCTGTTGTTAACAATGATGATATCTTTATACTCAATCAATATTACTTACTTAAAGTTGGGAAATCCTTCTTCTGCAAAACTATAGTAGTTTCCATCACCAATTATGATATGATCCAAAAAGTTCAATCCTCCAAGGGTTGTTAATTCTTTCATCTTTGCAGTAAAATTTATATCTGCACTATCTGGCTTTGAGTCACCAGATATATGGTTGTGTATCAAAATAACCCCAAAAGCGTTTAAAGCAACTGAAGATCTAATAACTTCAAATGGTTTTATATGTTCAGTTGTAACTGCACCAATTCCAACAATTTCAAATGAAATAATTTTGAGGTTTGAGTCTAAACTTACTGCTATCATCTTTTCTTTAGATTCATCCTGCATATCATAAAAGATGTCCACCACCTGTTTTGCTTCTGTTAATGGCATATCGGGAATCAACTCATTTTTGATTCTTTTCTTTCTGAATTTTATCTTAACTTCCCTTAAATATGTCCTGTAATCAGGCCCTTGTTCTTTCTTATATTCTGGCATTTTATTATTTATTCAGTTCAAAATATCTGTGATGCATTGTTAACACTTGTTTAACCTGCGTTTTTCAGAGCGACGTAGGAGCGGCGAAAAATGTCAGGTTGAAACTTTTGTTAGAGATTATAGTGAGTTAATCACCATTAATTTTTTTGTATTATCAATTTGAAATTCTGGATAGAATCATTTACAAGACTTTTTCAAAGGTCATTAAATATTTCTGTGATGTCAGTCGATTTTGAATCACTCCCTTTGCTCGAATAATGATATTCCTCGTCTTGGTCTTCTTCTCCTGAATACCGTTTGTTATCTTCAATATGTTCTTCAATACTTCCATGTAACGAATTAATTTCATAATAACAGTTTTCAAGAGTATTACTGAAATCGCTAAGAGATTCAATTAAAGATATTTCCTCAAGATTGGAAGACAAATCAGAATAAAATGGAAGAAAATTGTCTTCCAATTCTGAAATGTCATAATCAGCTTTATCAAGTTGCTGTTCTAATTCTACCAATTCGGGAATATCCTTAGAAAGCACCTTTTTAAGTTGATTTTTCATTTTCAAGTTTAAAAGAACGGCTGGATCATGTGTGCTAACAATATATAAGAACCTAAATAAATCTTCTAATGTTTCATTATAGGCTAATAACGACTCCTCTTTGAGACAATCATTGATATTTTGAATTATTTTTTCCCAGACAATTATCGGATTGATAGTTGGAATATACTCAGTAATATTCTTTCTAAGTTCATAAAAAGACTCAAATGTTTCAATGGAAAAACTATCAGCATAGGATTCATATTTGTTAAAAATCTCGTCAAGTAGCTTAAAAACAAAATTATCGTATTTGTTTTTGATTGATTCATAGTGATATGACGATTCGTAGACTTTTAAAAAGGAAACGTAATTTTCTTTTATTATTTTAATTGTTTTAGTAGTCTCTTTAAAAAGTTCTTTTGCTCTTTTTAAGAATAATTTCCAGTCTTCATCATCTTTTAGCAATGGTAAAATCCTACCGCCTGACTTTCCACCACCTGTTGAAGTCGCAAGTTTTACCCCTTCAATTGGGCAAATACTTAAATAATGTTTCCTTAAAATCGGATCACTCGAAAATTCTTCAATTACTAAATCCTGACAACTTGGATGAATCCAAGTAATGGTGTCTTTATTCCAGGAAATATCTTTTTTAATAAATGCTTCGCTTAAATCATCTTTTACTTCAGAGTATTTTTGAAAATAATTTGCTGGACAATTATTTTCATATCTTTTGCTTAATTCCTTTTTATTTATTTTATACTTGTCATCAAGTTCATCTTCTACAATTGAAAACATTAACCATTTATGAGAAACAGGAAGGTTTTTAAAGCTTAAACTCATTGCTTTCGTGGGATTTGCGATGCTTTCATAAATGTACTCTTTTAGCTTACTAGATTTAATTGCAGACGATAAATCATTATTTTTATGAGAAAAAACCTCATTTACTAATCTTCTAATTCTCTCTGGAGTGAAATACTTATTTCCTATAATATCAGAAACATTTTCTTTAATGATTTCTTTAATACTAATTTCAAGATTTGCGTTTTTTGAATGCTTATAAAGAATGAGCGCTTTTTCAAGGCTTGTTAGATCTCCTGCATCAACTGACACTTCAGTAAAGCCAGGGAATTTACTTTGATCCGGTCCTAAATCCAGTTTTGATTTTCCCATATTTAGTAAGTGCATTCTACTTGTAAGAATTAAAATATGAGATTTATCTATTTTCCTTAAAATAATGGGAAGGTCAGATTGCCATCGGGAAACACGTGAAGGGTCATATTCCGTTCTTCCAAAAAAATCATCCGCCAAAAACACTTGATTGCTGTCTTCATCATAAGTATTCAAGAGATCGTCTGGGGATTTGCATTCTATTGCTTCCCATCCCTCCAAAGTGAATGAAAGAGATATCATCCTTCCGATAGCAGTTTTTCCCATTTCTGGGGCCCCTTCTAAAATTACAAAGTGGTATTTTTTTAAAATATTCTGAGCCTTATTAAATGTTTCCGTCGGGAAAAAAACCGGGACTAAATCTCTTGCAAATTGGATAGCAACTTTACTTCTTTCTAATATTGCCTTATTTACCCTAGAACTCAGCAACTCATCAAGATCACTGATCCCAAGAACACTAGGGTAACTCTTTAAAATTTTAGGAACTGTATCTATCCAAACACATATATCTTTCCCGTCATGAATGTGAACTTTTGTGTCTGGAAGAACTTTTTGTATTGTTGATTTAATCTGGTCTCTTAAATCATGACCTATTACAGCATTACAGAAGAAAATATAATGTTTTGGTATTGTTTTCCAAAATTTGAGAGGTAGATTTTCGTTCGTTGGTTTCGATTTATCTGGCAGTTTCTTTTTGATGCTATTTGCTTCTGAACCTACAGCATTTTTAATGTATTGGTTTGGTTTTGCTCCAGACGCATTGGCTTCGATAATAAACTTGCACTGGAACAAGAAAGGGCCTTCTTGTTTTCCTTTTTGAGGATATTCTAGACTATCTTCAAAATAGGCATCTCTACCAAAATCTCCGCTACCACCCCATGCCTCAACTCCCATACCCAGTGAGGCTTTTAAAAGCGTTTGGACCAAACCTTCAAATTGAAACCATCCCAACTTATCGAGATCATAACGTAGCTTCATTTTTTCCTAGAAAACTAATATGATTAACAATTATATCCTTCATAATTTAATGGCTTCTCTAACGCGAAGATCAGCTGCCGAATGGAGCGGCTCGCTGCGGAATGAGGTCAGCTGTATCTTTTTGTTCGACTCAACATTCATTCACGATCATACTCACGAAGAGCAGTTTTGAGAATATTATCCAGATGATAAGCACTGCCTCGTGATTTGTCCCGATTGTACAACCAGCCTAAAAAATGATTTGTTATGTCATCGTAATCGATTATTTCCACCACATTGTCTCGATTGATGAATTTATCATTTCTTCTTCTTGAGAGTACAACTAAAATCCTCTGGATATCAGATAACTTTTGTAAATCATCACCAATTTTTTTCGCTGTTGGTGCTACTGTTACTTGAAAAAAGCCGTTTTCACACAAATAGTCCATTCCTCCGTCATTGGCTAAAGTTGTAGAGAATCTTTTTAAGTTGAAACCAAATGATTTGAAATATTCACGAAGAATGGAAAAAGTCATCACTTCGAAATTTATCCCTCTATTACCGCTCTTAGAATCCAGTAATTTTTTAATAAACCTCTTTTTTTCCTCGCAGGAAATTGAGCTACTGATTATATCATTGATATCTGTTGAGGTCTGCTTCTTCCAACTCGGTTTTGTTAGCCAAAAATCCTTTATCCTTTTGGATAATTCTTCAAAATTTTGTCGGCCATATTCGTACGTCCATTCTTGATTGAATCTGTACTCTCCAAAGTTTTCTTCAAAATAGTCGTCATCCTTCGTATGTCTTTGAAGATAAGTATAATAAAACTTGTTTTTCCCAACTTCGGCTGCCAGTTGATCATATTCTTTTGCAATTTCTGATGCTTCCGTTCCTCGATAATCGTTAAATAACTTCGAGCCTGACTTTAAGTAACATTGAATCAGAGCGTATACAGTACCTGATACAGTGAATTTACTTAAATCGGCATTTAATCTTCTTTCGAACCGGTCAATCATTCTCTTATCATTTTTTGAAAGTCGAACGCCTGCATCAGTTGCGGCTGCCCTGATGGTGAATTTATGATGATTTTAACCCTGGACACGGTACTACCGCGAACCGAGGGCTATTGCCGTCAACTGCATGCATTTGTTAAGTTTTTTTAGGCTCCAAGTTCTCTAAGTTTTTAATAGATTCGTATAAGCTTATTACTGAATTACAGGCATCATAAACAGATTGTGCTAAAAGAAATCTAGAAAATTCACTACTCAATGCGTCATTCAAAATATTTAGCTCTTTTTCCTTATTCTCATCTGAGTGGAAATAATGTGCATTGAACCAAAGGTCTAGTAGCCTTTTTGCATCTACATGTCTGTTGTTTAGATAAATTCCAAATATTTCTTTTCGAAGCAAAGCTCCTGACCATTGATTTTTTAAGAATCTGATAAATCCATTTACCTGTTCATTGGCTGCTGCGTGGTTCACAATATTTGATATGCTCTGAAAGTTTGACGGTTCTTTTTGCAAGTAGAAAAATCTAAAGGCCATGTACAATTCTTTCAACAGTTCTTCTGAGGGTAGAGTGACTTTGAGCGAATTATTCCCATTTTGATTTAATTCAAATTTTGCTTCAATTTTTGTGTTAGATTTATGATCGGAGAAAACCTTTGTATCTAACAGTTCTAGCGATCTCTTTTTGAAAATTGAGATTGCACGCCACTCCTTTGGATTAAAGACATAACTGAAAGAGATTTCAATAGGTTTTTTTTCCATAGTGACTTCTTTTTTGTAACCTTAACGCATGCATCACCGGAACCAAAGCGCCAGCTTTGGGTTCCGGTGAATGCTTATGTTGGATTTTTTATTCAAAATTTAGCTTTGATTCAATGATTTCCTGTTGAATCTTATATATCAATGGTTCTTTATCTGAAGTCAGATAAATTGTTGTTCTTTGATCTATAATTAGACATGCATCAAAATCAATTGGCAATTTAAGAGATTTTATATGTTTGTCCACTTCAGATTGAGTCTTATTGATTACTTTGTACTTTGATACAATTGTTTTCATATCTGGTGCATTATAGTCACCAGCGAAACACTTGGTTTGTGTTTCATTAAAAATATAATTATTTGAAGCAGAATCTTTAATTATATTCTTTGCTTTCGTATTTTCAGCTTTTTTATAAAACCATGAAAAATGATCACTTTTTAGACTACCTTCATCTATCCAGGAATAAAACCTATCTTTAAGGTCCCCAGTGAACACATTGGTATAATAATTTTTCAGTTTCGTTTTAAATGCGCTTTCATTTGAAAAATCCATTTTCCAGAAATAATCTGATTGTAATCTCCATTTTTCAATTGATTTAGGATAACCATCTGTCAACGCAATTGATGGAAGAAAGACCAGAAATAATAGAAAAAAATTGAAATATTTGATCATGTTTTTATTATCCAACACTATTCTAACCGGGGCTTTCCCGGATTTTTAAATTTAAGATGTACTTGCCAAGAGCAATGAATGTTGTGTCTCCCAGCGCCGGATATGCCTCCGGTTAAGAAATCTGTTATGCAGCTAATAGTTCATCTTTGACTGCAAGTTTTAGTATTTCAGCTATTTCAATTCGTTTCTTTAAAGGCAATTTTTCGTATTTCTCTGTTTCAAATTCATCTCCCTTATGTCGAGGGATAACATGAAAGTGCAAATGAAAAACATCTTGCCCAGCAGCAGATTCGTTATTTTGACGAATATTAACACCCTCAGCCGAAAAAGCTTTTTTCACGGCACGAGAAAGCAACCGAAGAGCAGACATTAAAGGAATATATAATTCTTCTGACAATTCATAAATGTCCTGAATATGTTTCTTCGGAATCACAAGGACATGACCATGATTATTCGGTTTGTGAGCCAAGTCGACTCGTGCAATGATATACTTGTCCTCAAACACAATAAGCTCTTGATCAATCCTGTTCAAAATAAAGTCACAAAACACACATTTGTTCATATTCTTACGCTGTCTTACATTGGTCGGGTAAGGAGACGCCGTCGCCGGCATCCCCTCCCCTAAGAACTGTGCATGAGACTTTCACCTCACACAGCTCAAGCCTCTGAAAAGGTCTCCCTTGTGGGGATTCCCGCAAATTTAAGAGAATTTACTTCATGTTA
>JBFFHJ010000181.1:0-6343 GCA_041556995.1 bacterium
AAAGCATTGGAAGAATATGATACGGCCATAAAAAAAGACCCCAATAATAAAGAGTTTTATCTGGCCAAGGGAAATTTCCTCCTGAATCAGAAACAATACCAAAAAGCGTTGGAGAATTTTGACCAGGCCATTAACCTTGATGCCTCGGATCCCATGGGATTTATTCAACGCGGTTTTACAAAGATCCATTTGAAACAGGAAATACCGGCTATTAATGATTTTAATCAGGCGGTAAAATTGTCTCCCAGGGGTGTGAAAGCCTTATATAACCGAGGATCAGCCATGTTGACCTTGGGCAAATACCAGGACGCAGTAAACGACTATAATCAGGTGATTCTCATATCACCCAATGATCTGCCAACCCTTTTCAGAAGGGGGCTGGCATTTTATAACCTGGAAAAATATGAACTGGCGGTCTCTGATTTCAGTCGTATCACAGAATTGGAAAAAAACTACGCTGCTGCTTTCTTTAACCGTGGACTGGCTTATCACAAGCTGAAAAAATATAAGGAAGCCATTACAGATTATGATGCCACCCTGGTCATCGACCAATCAAATGCTCAAGCCTTTTTCCAACGGGGGATGGCCTATGCCGGATTAAAACAGTATAAAAGAGCTATTACCGATTTCGACTCGGCTATTACCATTGAACCAGCCTATACCCTCTCCTATTATCAACGTGGTATCGCCTATGCGGTTAGAGGAGAATATAGAGAAGCAGTAGAGGATTTTAAGAAAGCCAATCGAATTCATCCCGAATTTGCCGATGCCTACTTTGAATGCGGAAAAATCTATGCCAAACTGTTGGAATTGAACAAAGCCATCGAACGTTATAATATGGCATTGCAGGTAAATTCAGATCATGCACCGGCACTGTATCATCGGGGTGTGGCCCATGAAGCATTGAAGGAATATAAAGATGCTTTGGCTGATCTGGATAAAGCCATTAAGCTGGATGCTAACTTTACCATGGCCTATTACCATCGTGGTAACATCCATACTCTGATGAAACGGTATCCCATTGCTATCGAGGAATACAATATGGCTATTCAACTCAAACCGGATTTTTCCCAGGCCTATTACAACAGGGCCGCAGTGTTCAGTCTGCAAGAATTGAATAAAAAAGCTATCGAGGATTTTAATAAAGCCATGGAATTGAATCCCGACTATGCCATGAAACCAAACGTTCTGGCGTTTTATCATCGAGGATTGGCTTATCTGGGTATTAAACAATACAAAAAATCCATTGAAGATTTGAATCAAGCCCTTAAAATCGATCCAAACTACGCCAAAACATATTTTAACAGAGGAAACGCGTTTCTTCGTCTCGGAGAATACCAAAAAGCCATTCAGGATTTCGATGAAGCTATTCGCCTGGATGCCGATTTCACCGAAGCATATAAAAGGCGAAGTCAAGCATTTAAATTGCTGACAGAAAATTTACCCAAAAAACTAACCAGTAGATTATATCAAGAGCCTGAACCCATTATTGATATATATAGATAAAGCCTTTTTATGGTGAAAATAATAAGTTAAATTCCGTTTCAAACGCGGATCAATAAATGTAACAAAACATAAAATGAGTACCAACGAATTTGTCAGAGGTTCCATTTTCGACCGTCTGGTTGACATGGAACCATATAAAAAGGAAGCATCACCGATCCTGAAAACGTTGACTGTTAATGAACTAAAGGACTCTGTCCATCGTGAAATCTCCTGGCTGCTGAACACTCATTGCTCTTATTCCCAGAACGAAATGGACGGTGTTGACAAGAGTACCTTGACCTATGGGATTCACGATTTTTCCGCTTTCTTTCCGGACAGCAACGATAACAGAAACCGGCTGGCCAAGATGGTAAAAGATGTAGTCGAAGCGTTCGAACCACGTTTGGCAAATATCGACGTCGGTGTGGTCGAAATGAGTGCCCAAGATGATAGTTTCTCCTTAACTTTGATTATTGAGGCAAAATTAAAAATAGACGACATCAATGAACCGGTCACCTTTATTATGGCCATTAATTAGCCAAAAGAAAATTAAAGACACGGATTAATATCAATGCCCAATGCTTGATTTTATCTCGGGAACACAAAAAAACATTGATCACAATATAAAACAAGATACCGAATATAACCGAAAAAATACAACATGTTAGAGTATTTTAAACGCGAAAAGAATTTCTTACGTAAGATCGCCCACGAGTTTTCGATGAAATTTCCGAAAGTCGCCGGGCATCTGAACTTTGGGGCCCATGATTCCGGAGACCCGCAGGTCGAGCGGTTGATCGAGTCTTTTGCCTTTTTGACTGGCAATATTCAACGGGTGATTGACGGAGAGTTTCCTGAAGTCACCACCGCGCTGTTGGGGATTTTGTATCCTAATCTAATTAATCCCATTCCATCCATGTCCATTGCTCGATTTGATCTGGTGGCCGGAGAGGTCCCGTTGGGATCGGAAGCGCGTGTTCCTCGCTATGCAAAAATGTTTGCCCAGACGACATCGGACATGACCTGTTTTTTTCGTACAGCTTATCAAGTGGATCTGGTGCCTATTGAAGTTAGTTATGCCGGAATGGAGTCGGTGGATCAGTTTGAGTTTTTGGAAAAAGTGCCCAATGTAAACAGTGTTTTGCGTATAAAGATCAAACCAAAAGGAGAAATCGTTTTTAGTGATTTTAAATTTAAAAAAGTCCGTTTTTACCTCAACGGTGATCCCATGGTTATCAGTCAGCTATACGAAACCATTTTCAGTGATGTAACTCAGGTGATGATTCTGGCGGAAGGAGAAGGCAACCCCATTGTTTTGCCCGATAAAACCATCACTCCGGTTGGATTTCATCCTGAAGAGGAGGTTATTCCTTCGGGAAAAAACAGCCATCCGGCTTTTACTTTGATCCAGGAATACTTTTGTTTTCCGGAAAAATACTATTTTATCGATATCCATAATTTGGAAAACCATACCTCCGAACACGAATTTGATCTTTTGCTGGCGCTCACGTCCAATCCGAAGCTGGATATTAATGAAAATTCTTTTGTCCCCAATTGTGCTCCCATTATTAATCTGTTCGAAAAAAGTTCCATCTCGGTTGAATTAGACAACAAAAAGGCAGAATACCATCTGGTACCAGATGCCGATAGTAACAGCGAAACTGAAATTCATTCCATCATAAGTGTGTCAAAATCCTATATCGGAGATGTTGAGGAAAGAAAAATAGAGCCGTTTTACGCGTTTGGTCATGAAATGTCCCATAACAAACCGGATTCGTACTGGTACGTTAGAAGAGAGGAAAGTTGGCATCGCAGTACCGGTGGGACCGAAACATATATGTCGTTCAGGGATCTCAGCAACAACTATGCAAAGCCTGATTCACAAATGGTGTATGTAAAGGCTTTATGCACAAATCGGAATCTGGCAGAAAAAATTCCGGCCGGTGCTTTGCTGAACCTGGAACAGGCGGGCATTGTTCAACAATCGGTTTTTCTTAAAAAACCTACTGCTCCTATCACACCACCTTTAAGAGGGCCGACCCTGTGGAATCTGATCTCAAATTTATCTCTTAATTATCTCTCGCTGTCGGACAGCGAAAATTCGCTGACTGGACTGCGGTCCATTTTAAGAACATATAATTTTGCTGCCAATACATCGGTAGAACAACAAATCATGGGCTTGGTGGACATGGAATGCAAAAAAACGTTGAGTCAAACCACATACGAGGGGTGGAGGGGATTCTGCAAGGGGCTGGAAATTACTTTGATCGTCGATCCATCATATTATGCAGGTAGTTCTGCCTTTCTGTTTGCGTCAGTGTTAAGGCGGTTTTTCTCATTATATGTCTCCATTAACTCATTTGCTGAAACTGTATTAAAAAGAACGACCCAGGAAGGTATATGGAAACGTTGGACCCCGATCATGGGAAAGAAAGCCACCCTTTAACCAGGGCAGGTATTAACGGAAAATATAACTATCAATTCTTTCAGCTGGTTAGTTTGCTGGAAAAAGTGAACCCGAAATCAGCACCTATTGCGGAAGGATATGATCCTTCCGCCGAGGTAGTTCGTTTTAACGGCAATTTTAATCTGGGATTCCCGGCTGGTGATATTCAACAAATCACTCCAGGTGAAAAAGGTGAAAACCCGGTCCAAGCCACTATCAATTTTCTGGGATTGGGTGGAGCGTTTGGTCCTTTACCCATGCCATACAATCAGCTGATTTTAGAGAGATATTACCAGAAAGACAGGGCGATTTTGCAGTTTATGAATAATTTCGTCCATCGCCTGATTTCTCTGTTTTATAGAGTAAAAAAACACTTCAGACCGGCCGTTGACGGCACCTCTGTCGAAACTGAAAGCTATTCTCGCCGCGCGTTTTCCATTTTAGGCTTGCATAATAAGACCTTGAAAAACAAGATGTCCATACCGGATCGATCTATTATGGGATTCAGCAGCGTTTTTCTTTCCGGATCTCGATCCCTGAATGGTTTGGAAACTCTGTTAAAAGGCTATTTTACGGCAAAAATAAGAATAGAACCTTTCTGTGGCAGCTGGGAAAATATCGAAGAAAGATTGTGGACAACCATTGGCTTCAGCGGTATCAATAATGTCTTGGGAAAATCCTTTTTGCTGGGCACTCGGGCTTGGCTGGATCAAAGCCGATTCACTGTCCATGTCGGCCCCCTTGATCGACCAAAATTCATGGATTTTCTACCGTCCGGCACCGCTTACACCCAAGCCTGTGACTTGATAAAATTTTACGCCGGCGATGAATTTGATTTCAACCTGAGTTTGGAACTCATACAAGAAGAAGTTCCTGGAACCCGTTTAGGTGAAAGAAATGACGATCAACCCGATGTCGATTTCGACACTGTTACCACCCCTCAACTCGGTTGGAATTTTATTCTCAGAACACAAAAAGAAACCCCAGACCAAATTCCCAAAACCACTATCACCAACAGTTTGCCCCTCCTTAAAACAACATCACAGCATAATATCAAGTAGTTATAATGAAGGAAATTCCTGTTGATCGTTTTGGGAAAAATGGGTAAACATAAAGCTCTGATAATAAAACATGTTATGGAGCTGACCGGGCTTTAGTTAGGGATTCGCCATTGTGAAGAGAAGCTTAAAACAGACTATCGCACTCTGCCAGAATTATGACTTTGTCAAAGATCGGCGGGTTGCATCATTGCTATGAATGGCGAAATGTCGTGTAGTCTTTTTTTAAATAGTATTTCTCAATAGCTACACACAATCCCTAAAGGCCCAATTTCCTCCATATTGGGTACTCTCAAGGTTTTAGTAAAAATCACAATTCTTCTAATTTAAATTTCCTATTTTCAGAAAAAATTTCATGCCGAGAAAACCGGGATTAACCCATGACAGTTATTTTAAACGCCATTTCAGTCGCATTGAATTGGCAAACTCCTTTTTTCAAAACTACCTGCCTGCTGAGATACAAAAAAGAATCAGATGGGATACCCTCCGGTTGGCATCGGGAGATTTTGTTGATAAGGCCCTGAAAAATAAACGAACCGATATTCTTTATGAGGTGATGCTGAATGACAGGAAATGTTTTTTGTACATTCATCTGGAGCATCAGCGCACCATCGTAAAAATGATGGCCTTCAGGATTTTTGGGTACATTTACAATATTTGGGAGAGCTATTTCAAGCAACATCCCAAAGCTAAAAGTCTGCCGTTGATTTATCCAATGGTGGTTTACCAGGGCCGGGAACAGTGGACAGCCCCCGGAAGTCTGCATGAGTTGCTGGATGTGCCGGAGTTCTTTAAACCTTACTGTCCTCAAATGTGCTATGACCTGTTTGATCTCTCTCACCTGAGTGACCATGAAATCAGGACAGAACTGTTGAAGAACTCAGCGTTAAGCTTGTTTTTACTGGTCATGAAGCATGTTGATTCCCCGGATATCAATGATCTTTTATCCGACAGGCTCATTCCTCTGGTGCGGGAGTTATTTGAAGAGAAAAGCGGTATTGAATACATTCAGGATATGTTATATTATTTAGTCAGTAAAAGTTCACATCTGAACGAAGAACAAACGATTCGGGAATTTACCGAATTTCGGCAAACAGAACAAACCGAGGAATATATTATGACATTGATAGAAACCTGGCAGCAAAGGGGGTATGAAAAAGGAATCAATGTAGGTATCGAGAAGGGTATCGAGAAGGGTATCGAGAAGGGTATCGAGAAAGGTATCGAGAAAGGTATGAAGGCGAAAAGCATTGATTTGATTTCCAAATTACTGAAGCAGAAGTTCTCAACCGAAGCATCCGATTGGATTGAAAAATTGCCGACATTGGACCTTGATCAACTTGAGACAGTAACT
>JBFFHJ010000182.1:0-6276 GCA_041556995.1 bacterium
ATCCGCACATCCATTACGTTGTGCCGGGATGTGCTATCAACAAAAAACAAAACATCTGTATTCGTCCCGGATCAGACTATTTGGTGCCAGGTGCAGCACTGAACCGTTTGTTCCGGGGAAAAATCCTGGACGGTCTCAAAAAACTCGGTTTCTCATTTCCACAGCACCTTTACAAAATCGACTGGGTGGTAGACTGCGAATCTGTCGGAAAAGGAGAATCCGCTCTCAAATACCTGTCCCGATATCTTTATCGAGGTGTAATATCTGAAAAGAACATCCTTTCCGATTGGCAAGGTCATGTGACATTCCGTTACATTAATAGTAAAACCGGTAAAACAGAATTCAGAACCTTGCCCGGTGCTGATTTTTTATACCTGGTTTTACAACATGTTCTTCCAAAGGGCTACCGCCGCGTTCGTGATTTCGGTTTTCTTCATGGGAACGCCAAAAAAGTACTTAACCAACTACAGTTGATCCTCGTTCCCAAAATAAGAAAGCACCCGGTTATTGAGAGACCTGTTTTCATCTGTTCGACGTGTGGCCGTCCCATGCAAATTATTGCTATTTGTGTTTTTATTAATCAAATCCATGTAAGAAACCGCTCGCCGCCTCAATCTCTTCTTCCGGTACCTGCCCAATGATACAGATGGATCATTGCAAATACAGTTTAATGTCAAGAACGGATTCAAAATACAACGGAATTCGTCTGCCTGAATTTTGTCTATTTATCAACTACCAAATCAATTATGATGAAAAAACCATAAAAAGACACAAAATGAAGACTCTTTGTCCATTCAGATCCCACTTGATTCTATCCAAAAGTCCCAAATCCCCATTTTAATACCAAAACCACCCAATTATATATTTTCCTAATATAATGTGCATCTCATCGGGCTTGTCCAACATCAGGATAAGATTGTGGCTTCGCACAATCTATCCTTTTTCGTTCTTTTTCGTTAGGCATCCCAAAGCTCAAATAGAATATTGGATTGTTTTTCAGATAATTCACGTATTGTGTTTAAACCAGAACCCAAATTAGTTATACCAGCTTTTTTTGCCAAATTTTTAAATATTGACCACTTTATCATATATTTATCGGTGTACGCATAATGATATACTTTCGAATTCAAGAGTTTTTCAGACGTAATTTCTTTTATAATAGTATGCCTGTATGCGCGCTGGGGTTTTTTACTTAGTGACTTATCTCTATCAATTATCACAACTGAGTCACCAATTTTGGCATCATTATAAAAACGATTTCCCTTTTTTATCCAGAACCACCCTGGTTCTTCATCCTTAGATACTTCAACCTGTTCATTAACTTCATTTATTACATTTTCATTCCCAGGATATTCAACATCATTTCGTAAACTTATTAGCCATTTTCGAGTTTTGTTCAACTGAATGTTTTTTGATACTGTTTTTGGTGAATTATTATTTGGGTTGACTTCAATTTTTAATATCCTTTGAATAAATTCTTTATCTATTTTAATTGACTGTCTTTTTAGTGATTCAATTAGTTGAGTAAAAGAAGACATCAAGTGAGGATGATCGGTAATAATGCCAATTTCATCAAGATTTTTTCTTGAATTATTAGAAATATTTGCTGAGCCAATATATGCATAATTGTCAAAAACAATTACTTTTCCATGTAACGTATCACAAGAATAAAGATTTGCCCCTTTTTGAAATGCTTTTTCTAATACCCTCGCTGATGTATTCCCACTAGAAATAGAACTATTTGAGGCATCAGCGATTAGTAAATCATCTTTACCGAAAGATATGACGGAGTCATCAGAAACATAGGCAACTGCAGCACTTTTCTTTTTTGAAGTTTTAGAAAGATTTTTTAACCTTTCCCAAAGTTCTGCGCTTTCTACATCAATCATAAAATTTTCCTTTTTTTGTGCCTAACGCCTGCATCAGTTTTAATCTTCTGCTATACTCCGAAGGCAACATTTTTTCCATTTAACTGAAACCGCTTTGCTAATTATTGAACGTATTGAATTAGGTATTAATGGTGGTGACTGATTGGTAAGCTTTTTTGATATATACCGCGCTACCAAGGGTTTACCAGAGCTACTACTTAACCCCAACTCATTTCTTGCGTCTCTTGTTAATTGTTCAATATTTGGGATTTCGGGAGAAAGATCTGTTTCCCATTTGTTTGGAAAATATGCAAATTTATCTTCAATCAATATACTATCCGATGGATCAGTTTCAGCTTCAAGTAAACCAAGTAGTTCTTTAGATTTTTCTACAATATTGTTGTCATTATTATCTTTATCATAATCGAAGAGCAGGTAGCAGGGGATACCTAGCTCGTTAAAAATCCGATAGAGCCTATCCATCGTGCCTTTACCGCCCGAATCAACAACACTTATATTCATATTATCTAATAGATGACCCATTGCTTCTGAATAAATTGGAAGTGCATATTGTTCAGTTGCACCTTCCACAAGAATTATACTTTTGGCAAAAAAGCCTTCGCTTCTATTTGGATGATATGCATGAGAATACAGTTCTCTCATGGAATCAGGTGTTGCATCTATATTACGACGAGCTTTTAGATCTTTGATCATTACCTCCATAGGTAACTGCCAAATTTTGCTTTTTATTGTGTTTTGGTCTTCTTCCTTTTCCTGGACCGCTTCCACTCTGATTACTTCATCAAAGTAGGCGACATCCAACAGCAATGAAGAATGGCTTGAAAATAATACCTGATCATCTTTGTCGGCTATATCTCTAAACACTCTCCGAATATTCCGTTGTGCTTGTGGATGCATATATAGCTCAGGTTCTTCAACTGCAAAGATCATTGGTCTTTTTTTATTATCACCAACCCCTGTAACTAACTCAGAATAGCACCGCAATATTGAAAATATTATTGCTCGTTGTAATCCATGGCCTTTGTTAGAAACCATGTTTCTAAAGCCATCATTTGCATATAATTGTGGGGTTGTTAAAAGTGTTTCGATTGTCGGAGACTGAAATTCAATTTCAAGATCACAAGGCATATACTCTTTTAATACAGCGTTTAATTTATTTTCTGTCTGAACAATGCTCTCCAATCTCTCTGTCCCACCAATTCTATTTAGACGCTTAGTGAGAGTTTCAAGTGTTTTCTCTAAATCTGTTTTTTGCTGGGACGTCACACTCTCTAGAACTGCATATAGAAGTCTTCCAAATGGATTAGTTTTTGTTACCTTTGCTTCGTCAGTTAGGTCTCTTACTGCAGGAACGAAAATAAAATGAGGCAATGTGCCTTTTAATACTCCAGCATATCCTTGTGGATTGTCATTCCAAGTATCAGCAAAATCTGATTCAGAAAGATGCTTTTCAACAAATTCTTTTGCTTTTTCTTTCCAAGTAACAACTTTAGGTTTTGTAGTACCAAGATAGTCAAGAAAATTTACCTCTCCAACCTTCAACGTATCTTTGTTTTTCCACCATTCATCGATGTTTTTTCCATTAATTTTCGAATCCTGAAGCCATTTATAAATCGGCGTTGGGATGCAGTAATGCTGACTAATTACAGGTTTTCCATCTTCAGAAATTGAATCTTCTTCTGACTCCTCAACTTTCCAAATGGCTGATCTGGCAATATGAAATGACCCATCTGGCTTTAAATAAGGCTTTAGTTTTTCGTTTTCTTTTTCTTCATCCGTTAGACTACAAAAAACAGCTTCTACCCATATCTGTAGGCCAGTGTCTCCATTCCAGAATGTTTCATTATCGATTTTTGTTATTGTAGGATTAAACAAGAAATCTAGAGATCTCAGAAGTGATGATTTTCCGGCGTTGTTTGCTCCCACCAGCGCATGCATTGAACCAAACTCTATTTCGACGTCCCTACATGAACGATAGTTTTTAATGCGAACATTTTGTAGTTTCATGAAGTGACCCCTTTAACATATTCACCTGCATTTCTTCAGAATAATCTGCTTGAAGGGCAAAGTTCTGAGTTTTTACTTGATAATATAATTGGTTTTGTTTTTATCATTACGAAAACTCTGATGGATTCGGCTTAAAGCTGAGAAGTTCTGTGTTTTTACTTGATAAAAATGTGGTTCAGGATTGTAAGATTGTGTTTGGAAAAAAAACGTTAAATTGTTCTTGTTCCATTATATAATATAATTTTTCCATTTATCAACAATTGATTTATCGATTTTAACTTTGGTGCATATCGACGTTTTTTCAGCAGAAATCAGTTTTAAGTTGATTTCTGCTGAGTTTTTTCGGAAATAAATTGTAAACCGAGTGATAGCATATCTGTTTTTTAAATCGGGTGATATCATACCTATTTTCTGAAACAGAGAAGAAATATTTACTTAAGTTATAATGTTAATAAAATTAGTAAAATAGACTAATAAAAAGATCAGCGAAGGCGCTATTATCGGGATGTGTGCTTCATGTAACCCGGATAGGAGTTTGATCATTGGGATCTTTTTTGAAGATGTAATCCGAATAGGAGTTTGATCATTGGGATTTTTCTTGAAGAGGAAGACCGGGGTGAATATATTCTCTATTGATAGATCAGGAAAATCAGAGTGAAGGGTGGAGTTTGCAGTTAATTACTCAATGATGAATCATGTTCACTTATTGGTCATCCCATATGGGAATGATAGTCTTAAAATAAGCAACCTGCCATTGCATGGTTTTTGTAGTTAATCCCAGTAGCAGGTGCAAAGTTTCATTGATTTACGTTCCATAACCGATGAGGATTCGGAATGATCGGGAAGACCAAATCGGAATGCCTTGATGTACCTTTTTCACACAAGCAATCTATTGCTCCAGGCATCAGGACAAGTTCCTCTTAACTTAATGAGTCAAACGAAGACTTGATATGGATCAGCGCCAACGGCCAATCGAATCTGTCGAAGTGTTCTCTTTTTGCAATTGTTTCCCAAAAAGCCAAAGTGGCGAAATTGAGTCAAACAAAGACCTGACCCCTTTACCGTGACAGTTTCCTGTCATACGGCTCAAGCGTTTAGTAAAGGATGACCTTGTGGGACGCCCCGGCTGTTTTACCTCAATACGACTTCGTGTCGCACTATAACGCTTGCATAACCCGCGTTTTGAGCGCAGCGAAAAACGTCGGAGTTAATGCACTCGTTAGAATTCAAATTTACAATTCTAAGACCTAGATCTTTTAATATCCAATTGATGTATATGTAAAATAAATCCTAATATATCAATTGGATATTAAATAAATTCCACCAAGTAACATGCCTATAATCAATAAAGACAATATCAATCCTTTGAATACTTCTTCAAAGTAAGATGAATTTGCTTTTTTTGATTTAGCCTTCATATCATGAGAATAGTCCCTTTTTTTTTGACCTATGTTTGAACTATCTTTTGTTATGTTCTTTTCTGGTTTTTGAAAACTGGTTTGAGAAAAGGAGGAATCAGAACTAGTAAACACGAAATTATCACCATGAATATAATTGTCTTCCTCAACAGTATTTTCAGAAAAATTGTCATCTAAATGAGATTCAACTGAAAACATGTTATTTTGTTTTTCTTTTTCGGAATTCAGATATATCCCGGTTTCAGGGTCATAGTGGCAATTGAGAAGACTAGGCAAAGCACCTTTCATTTGCCACCCTACAAAATAGCTCCCGCCCTCCATGAAAATGACAGGTAAAACATCAGGATTATTTGGTTTTTTCGGCCTACTAATAGGCCGAATAGAAAATAAAACTTCCCATGGGTCTTTATTAAATGCTGCTCTTAATTCTGCCGGTGTAGATATTACCGCTGTTGATAGGATTTCCTCTTGTATACTTTTTTGAATTGGTGATAATAACTCGTTGATTGTGTGCTTATCCGTAAGGATTTCGCTCGGGTTTCCCGATAAATTATGGACCTGTGTTATTGAGCTTGCATAGTAGATATGGTCAGACAGTTTTTCAATTTCGGATCGCGTTTGCACAATTTCATCTAATATCTTTTCCGTAAGCTTGCCATGCTTGAGTCCCATGAACCAACCATGTAAACCAGCAACATTTGCAAGTATTGAAAGTGCAGATAAAATCATTATCGATCAATGTAAAAGGTTATAACCTACCAAAGCAAATTAAGACTACATTTCAGAAATATGTTCAAATTCTAACGTATAGGATTATATGGAGTGACCGATAAAACGGCGGACCTGTTCCAATAGAAAATCCGGGTGGTTGCACAATCCTGGAATGTACACGGAATCGGTCATTCCATATAATCCCTGTTGAACGGGCTAGATCGATTGGTTGTCTATTATGGATATAGTAA
>JBFFHJ010000183.1:0-6143 GCA_041556995.1 bacterium
AAATCCTATCAACAGGAAAATAAAAATGAATACAACTAAACAACCGCTTACTCTTTCACTGGTTAAGCAATACATACTATCAGGCCCCTTGTTTTACGGTAACCCACATGCCGGTGAAAACGGACTTTTTGATAACTCCCTGGAAATTGTTTCAAATCGTTTTTTTGCCACGGAAGGTCTGAAAAAGAAATGGACACTGGTTGCCACTAACTCCAATGGCGTGCTTCACCCGGTGGACAAAAACGTTGCAGTGGGAAAACATCCCATCCAACGGTTTCATTGTGAGGAACTCCTGCTCAATATCCTTCCTCCGGGCGTTATAAGGTACATATACTTTACCAAAACCGATACCTGGAAAAACGAATTAATCGAGCAGATGAACAAAAATATAAAGGACACGTTTATCAAAACCATCCCCATCCGATTCCAGCAAAAACACCTGAAAAAACCGGATGATTATGCCACTGATGATGAAATAGAAACGTATGAGTCCTTTAATAATACTGATATTTATCATGGACAATTGATCCCCAAAATTCAGGGTGTGTTTATCCTGATTTCAAATAAATATTTCCATAGGAGAGCAAAAATTCCTACTGTCTGTAAAAAAGAAGATAAAACAGCTGAAATTGGGTTGACTCAACTGACATTGGAATCGGGTTTAACATATAAATCGTCCCTGTCGGGTGAAAAAACTGATGCGAATGTCAGAGTTTTTGCTTTCGTCAGCGAGAATCCTATTGAAGAAACCAAATATATCATTGAAATAAAGAAAAGTGATGTAAATGATCAACTAAAAGAGTGGTGCAACACAAATGGTCAGCTGGGTATCCGTTTCAGTTTTGACGTTAAATTTTCAATTTCAAATTTATACGGTGATTTTGATTTTCATCTCCTTGATCCCTTTTCCCTTGAAGAGGCGGTTTTTACCCAATTTCCCCACCGGTACACCCATATTCAGGAACTGTTAAAAGAACCCGATAAGGATCAACAGGCGACTTATAAAAAAAGTGCGGTCTCTTTTAAAACATTGATTGACCGGGCGGAATGGGCCAAAGCAAAACATGATTTTATTACCGGTTTTTCAGATGCCAACTATGCATCCCGTCTTGTCGGTATCGCCAGTGATTTGGCGAAATTTCATTTAGCATTGAAAAAAGATTCTGCAACACATAAGAAATATAATGACGTTGTTTCCCAAAATATAGAAGCCTTTTCCGCCATATTAAAGGCTGCCGCCGGATGGAACGACTATCAAAAGGTATCGGCAAGTCAACCGGCCGTGATCAAACTGATGAAAAATAAGGAACTGGGCCTTTTGAAAAAACTGTTCCACGGGATCAGATTTCAAGATATCATTCAAAATAAGATTGCCGACGCGACACCGGGGGCACCTGAAGGAAGTATTTTTAAAAAAGCGGCTCATCAATTTGAGAATTTCCTGTTTAAAAAAGAAAATGTTCAAGCCATCGAATGTGTTGGCAAGTCGGTTGATCCCAAAACAGCCATGCTTTTATACCGGGACGCCGTATCAAAAAACGTGGAAAAGCTGGGAATCGCATATGGCAAGTATTCCAGGGGAACGGCAAAATTCTTTGGTGAAACATTACCCACCCTTGACATAGCCATCAGTGTGGGGCAGATTGCCCAAACCGCTTTTGAAGGACACAAACTGGATATCACATTCGACAAAATGAATGGCCGTTTGATGGAGACCTTCAAAACATACGAAAAGAAATTCGGAAATGATCCCGATCCGGCGGCAATCAAAATGATTGAGGGACTGCGTCGGATGACTGATGTCACCCGGTTGAATATCGATATCAACGATAAAAAGCTGATGGCTCAAAGTGTTGATCTCATGCTGAGTATCATGGTTTTTATTCCGGTGGTGGGCGAATTCGCGGCCCTGTTAATATTTTTATCACTGGCGTACGATGCCATGAAAAGCTCGTTTGCCGCTATTGCCTCGAACCTGGATGCGATGTTACTGGACAATACCATCAAAGCCATTGGGGATCATTTCAACCGATTAAACGAGCTTGAACAGGAATACGAAATAAACATCAAGTGTATTCGGGATATGGTAGAAGACGATTCTGATCTGGAAAAAGCCGGGCCCCAGTTCAGAATACGTTCAATGGTAATCAACGGTTTGCTGAGGCTGATTGATCGTTGCGGTACACGATTTGGTAACGATGAGGCTTTCAGGAGAAAGGTGAAGCAATACAATATCGAAGGTTACATAAAAACATTTATCACGGATATTAATTTACAGGACGATTTTTTATTGCAGACCTATGTCACCCTGGATGAAATCTGGCTTTTTCATCACGAAAACAATAAATATGATTCAAAAACCGGAATCGGCACCAGTACATTGGACCTGATCATGGAACTTCAAAAAACCAGAAATACAAAGATTTCCAAGTTTTATAAGACTGCCGATATAACAGATCTGGCATGGGTAAAACATCTGTATAATTTTATCGACGAGATGGTGGGAGCCAGAAAATACAAGCTGCAATACCAGAAACAGTTTCCAATCCACACCATGGATTCGAATGATGTCTTTACCCTGGCAAGGAACCTGTCGACGGATTATAGCGGTATATCCAAAAGAAATAAAAATCTGGTTTTTTCAGCCGCTTATTATTGGAATGGCACTGACAGGAAATGGCATCCCATCACCAGTTCCGTAAAAATCACCCCCTACACAAAAGTCAGGGTAGTGGTGATTTTTCAAGGTGAAAAAACAGTGGACTCACACGGCAAGGAAACCTGGGAAGATCTGACCGGTGTGCCCATTTCCATACGTTTGATAAGAACGGATGTTTTTCCGGATTTTTATGGGCCGATTTATAAAGGCTCCTTAAGCCGAACCAGACAATCTATGGATAACGGACACGATAAAGGATTGATTGATGAGGAGCTGGATTATTTATCCGGTTCTAAAAAGTCCTGGTATGGTTTTGTTTTACATCCATTTTATTTTATACTGGGAGATCTTCGCAGGGGCATAAAACCCTGTGGAAATCCCAGAAATCTGGGAAATATTTTGTCAGATGAACCCACCTTGGACTATTTCTTTAATTTAAAGGCGGGTAAATTGAACCAATCGATCAAAATAAACAAACAGGGCCAGGATGAGTTTTCCGTTACGATTACCAGAACAGTTGACAAGAGTCTGGAAGGTGAGCTGAATCCCGATAAGAAAAAGGAATACCGGGAGTATTGGTTTAAAAGCAAAACCTTTCAAAACCATAATGGAACCCAGGATATCCTGGACAGTGTTTTTCCCCGATACCTGATAAAAGATCCCAAAAAACACTTTAATGGTCCCAGGCTGGTGGGATATTTATTAAAAAAGGGAGAAAGATGGATATTTTACGAACATATGGCTGTGAACCCGCTTATCGAATCTCATCCATATTACAAAGATCGGAAACATAAAATGAAGTCCCAAAGAACAATGCATGCCGGAAAAGACTTTACGTTTTCATGGACCGATGCATTTTCCATGATTCTGCTTTTTAGATCCAATGATATAGCAGAATGGAGAAAAAAACGGTCAAAAATCAAGTTTCCAATACAAATGACAACACATCTAAAGCACCATTTTATGTTGAGGAAAAACGGCCCATCATATGAAACCGGTGTTATCTGGTGCAATAAAGATGAGTTTGATAAAAAGAAAACCAGCTTATCTCTTTCAGAATTAACAGGTGTTTTGTCCCGAAACGGTATTATAGCCCAAAATGACACCATCGAAGATTCACTACACCCGGAAAGGACAGACTATACAATTGATGCCAACTATGTTTTTGCGACTGCCCTGGAATTCAAATATGATGTCGAAGACAATGACGGCAAGATGCAAACACATAAAATGTTTAAACCTTTTGGAATAAAGCACGAAACCGAAGCTGACAATGTGTCATATACCTATGAACTCAGGTTTTTGGCAGATAAGGTGTTTAACTTTGACCTCCAGGAGAAAATTCAGTCCGAAACATCAGCTGTTTATGAAAAAAGTGTTATAACACTCGAACTGCCGGGTCTTCCCAAAACCATTAAAGATAAGCACTCTTTCCTAAACAATGAGTTATTTTATACCGACAGCAACACTATGGATTCATTGTCGATCCGGATGAGTGACTTTCAGAAAAACTAGCCTCCATTCGTTTTCAAAATGTCACATGTTCATCTCGAAGGTGCAAAGGTAGACTCCGTTGTGCCGGCAATTTAAAATCATTTGTTACCCTGAAAAAATAACTATTGGAATTTAAAATAAAGGATTTTATAAAATGAAAGCAAAAACGATATGTTTTTTTCTTGTTGCCATGCTCCTGTTTTCCTGTTGCGACTCAAAGCCACAGAATGACCGGGCGGAAAAGAAAATAAAAAATAAACAGGTGGTAAAAAAGGCACTAAAAACAGACGTTGCAAATCCTCTTGAGGAAAGTATCCATATCTGCCAAAACGCAACGGAAGAGCAGTCGCATACACTGAAAAAGATAGCGTTAAATGCTGTAACCGATTATTCCGTTAATACTTGCAGGAAATTGTATGACGAACTGGTTGAACTTGAAAGCCTGGATCTGACGAATAAATCCATTCTGGATATCACCCCTTTGAAAGGAATGACCGCGCTTAAAACACTGTATCTTGAATGCAACCAGGTTCAAGACATCCGTCCTTTAAAAGAATTAATACATCTTAAAATGCTTTTTCTCAAAGAAAACCAGATTCAGGACATCCCTCCGTTGGATGGATTGAACGAGCTTACCCATTTGTATCTCCAGGACAACCGGATTCAGGATATTGGTTCTTTGGGAAAATTACCGGGACTTGAAGTTCTATATCTTAACAACAACAAAATCCAACACCTCAGGCATTTAAAACCGTTACCTCAATTGAATGAGCTCAACCTCTCACATAATCAGATCAAAGATATCAGTCCATTGAAAATATTTTCCCGTCTTGAAAAGCTCTATCTTGGCCATAACCAACTCCAGGATATACACCGGATATCAGAATTAACAACGCTTACATACCTTGATCTGGGTAACACTCAAACCAGAGATCTGAGACCTTTACAAACGTTATCCCAACTTTATTACCTTGATCTTGAAAACAACCAACTCCAGGATCTCAGCCCTTTGAAAAAACTGTCCAGGCTGGGCCGGCTCCGTCTGAATAACAATCAAATCCAGGATCTAACCCCTCTAAAGGACTTGATGAATATAAAAAGGCTGATTTTAGAGAGCAATCGGATAAAAGACCTGACTCCTTTGAAAGGATTGATTAATCTTGAGGTTCTGATACTAAAAAGCAATCAAATTCAAGACCTCAGCCCATTAAAAGGCTTAACCCATCTGGTGGAACTTGACCTGAGTGACAACCATCTCCAGGATATCGGTTCTTTAAAAGCCATTCCCCAAATTCGATCTCTTGTTCTCAGCAACAATCCAATCAAGGATCTTACTCCAATAAAATCACTGACGAATTTATGGTCACTTGAAATCAAGGGAATTCCCAATCAATCCCTGGCATCCATTCGCGGTCTGAAAAACTACAGACGATTCACTTTACCGGATTGGGCTAATGATAACTGATATATGATGAAAAACCATCAATCCAAACCGTTGGGTGCTTTGCACTGTTTTTTAATACCCTTTACAACCTGGGCTTTTCCGAAACGCAGATCAAATCCATGATCTATTTTGAATCCATGGATTCGATTGAACTGAGACATGAAAGCGCTGTTGCTTTCACTCCCGAGCTGGAGGGATTCAGAGTTGATGATGATATTGTTAAAAAAACTGATCTTTTTTTTATAAACGGGTTTCTAAAGACAAAAATACCACCCAAAGGCATTTGAAATTCGGTTCCAAGACATATAATCAAATCGCCAGGGAACTGGAAAACGGCAGATACCAACCGCAAACCCTGCATGAGATATATCTGGAAATGAAGGAAAAAAGAGAGAACAAGTCGTTCAGGGAAGAAAATCCCTTTCCACACGAATACCAATTCTTAAAACATCCATTCTATTCCATTCTGCCGGAAGTGTTTGGCATCAGCAAATTCTGTCAAAGAGTGATCAGGATTCATGATCAGAATCTGCTGGGGAAAACCGA
>JBFFHJ010000184.1:0-6078 GCA_041556995.1 bacterium
AAAACCTATTAATCTCCGTAGGTTCGTTGCCTACTGACGGCGCTTACAGCTCTTCGATTAATCTTATCTTATTATCCGACTCTAGCCCTTTAACCGGATGAGACTTCCGGAGGGGTTTTCCTGTCGCCATTCAAACCCAATTCGGTACATTGTCCGTGAGGCTTCACACCCCGTCATCAGCGCAACGGTAGCATGCTCACGTAGAGGACCAGTGGGGATACACCGGGTATATTCAGTACTTCATTTCTACCTCCTATACATACAATCATACGACTTCGTGTCGCACCTTAACACCAAACTGAGCTGCGGCTGCGCTAAACGTGGTGTAAAGATAGATTGTGCCATGAACGATGAGCTTGAGTCCACCAAAGGCGCTATGCCGTCAGCTCAAGTTATTTGTTATAACATTGAGTTATGCCATTGCATCACTTATAACATCATCTGTGAAGTGTTTTGCTTTTGCAGTACCATCTGTTTTTCCTTTGGTCGCATACAATTCGTATACTGTCTTTATTGAGTTTTCAATTTCAGTATCAGATATAGAGTTATAATCAATGGTAAGAAATTCATCCAAGTATGATTTGACATTACTGATAGATGCAATCTTATTTGTTCTGTTTTTCAACACAAAGTGCATATAAACAAAATAACGAATATTTAACCCATCGCCTTTATCGAGGTAAGCTCTGTTTTTCAATATCTCTTCAATTCTCCTTTGAAGCATTATGATTTTATAGTAGCCCTCCAAATTGTATGATTGATCAAAAATCATATTGTAGTCGTCTTCGTTTTTGACTAAAGAACTAGGTTTTGCCCTTGAGATATGGGGCTCTTGGAGAATCATTGCTTTAAAACTTTGAGCCAGTAATGAAATTGGAACAATGTCTTTTATTGGTTTTTTCTCGTTTTTCCAGAAGTTTTTTCTTCTATCATAATATAATCCTTTATGTTTAAAGTATTCTTCAATATTTCTATGCAACGGATCAGTAGCACTAAGTACAGCAGGGGGAATCGATGTTTGACTGTTAGTTGATTTAATAACCTTTGATTTTATTTTTTCATCATCTGTTACAATAATTCTTATGGTTATGCTTCTATTTTCGTTGTTCGGTGAGTGTTTTTTGAAATATGAATATACTTCAAAGGAGGTTTGACACCCATTAACTATTTGAGGAGATGTTAGTGTCATAATTTTACTGGATACTGAAGCCTTTTCTGTCAACACAGTAATCCCATTGTTAAACCACCAGAATTCAAAGTCTTTATCATTTACTAGAGTGTCACTGATTTCCTTGTTTACAACTGTTGCTCCTTGATAATCTCTAACATTGGCATCAAACATATATTTCTGGATGACTCTATCTTCGTCTGTTATGAACGTAAAATAGTCAGATATCGTAGCTAAGCATATGTACCCGCCATCTTCAGTAGAAATAGGGCTTTCTTTGAGTTTTATTGTATGTGAAAGCTTTTGTTTTTTTCTTGATAATATTAAAAGTTTTTCTGCCGTAACGAATTCGAATATGAAATTGGAAGAACTAAAGAAAGATTTGACTATGGCTTTAAGGCTATCGACCTTACGACTCACATTTGGATGAACAGTATCACCTTTCGAGGCGTAGAAGTAGTGAAAGTTTAGTGAAGGTTGTTTAGTAATATTATCCATATATAATGTCCTGAATAGCTGGACATGATCCAGTAAGTCTTTATTGTATACAGCTGCTAAGGACTCAACTGAATTCTCAAGTGAAAGTATATCTTCAGCAGATGAAATGTATTTTTGAATTACATCTTCGCCAAAGCTTTCCTGGTTTTTCGACTGTATGAAATAGATATCAATAGTCAGTTCACCTTTAAATTTTGGAATATTTTCATCTGTGCTTAATAATGCATCATTAGCGAAAACGAATAAACTATCAACCCCACCATCACCGCCATTTCCAATATTTCCGTTACAGATCTCATCGTATGATAGATCATAATCTTTCAAAATCTGCTCAGCTGAGAAGATTTCAAAATAGTCATCTTCTCCCATATCGGGTGCAATTTCGCAATTTAACTGATCAAGTAGGGCGGTTAATAAAATACTATTTTGGTTTGCCATAATATTTGTCTTGATTGTGTTATAACGCCGCAAATCACCGGCGGCAAAAGTTGCAGAGCGAAGCGGCGCGGCTTTTGCCGTCCGAGTGCATTTGCATTGTTAGCGCTTTATACTTTTAGATTAAAGCCTAAATCAATTTCACTTGCCGGTATTCCACCACGAACGCCCCAATTATCAAGTTCAGGTTCGGAAAGAACTACTGCGGCATCATTATCCTGATAACCGAGGGTTTTTAAACCACTAAAAATTAAGCGATATAAATGTTTTTTAGCTTCGAAAGAACGACCTGGTAAAATTGTGATTTCGATGATTGTAAATTTATTGGTTCTATCATCGGGAATCTCAAAATCTTTATTATCAAATTCATAAATTCTTTGAACTCTATCCCTATTAGGGATTTTAAAGGCTTCGACTAAGGCTGAATGAACAATATTCAATAGTTCTTTTTTTTCAGAGTCTGATCTTCCTTTTCGAATACTTACTTTTACTAAAGGCATTGTTGCTCCTTATTTATATGCGCTAACGCCTGTATCACCGGACGCTTAGCTGAATTTAAAATTAAAGTTGATGGTGCCAAGTCCACAGTATTTGTAGCACCCCAAAATGACGATGCGTTCCGGTGAATACTAATGTTGGGCTACACAGTATGGGAATGTACTGCTTCTGCATGGAGTTTAATACCAAGTGCAGAAATGACTTTTAGAATAGTATCGAAATTTGGATTTCGGTCACCTGAAAGAGCTTTATAAAGGCTTTCTCTAGACAGACCAGCATCTCTTGCCACTTGGGACATACCTTTGGCTCTTGCAATATCTCCTAGAGCTTTTGCAATAAATGTTGCATCCCCATTAGCCTCTTCAATGCTGGCTTCAAGATACGCTGCCATTTCTTCAGTTGTACGGAGGTGCTCAGCGACATCAAATCGTGTTGTTTTTGTTTTTGCCATAATTATCCCCTAAAGATTATTTGCCAGCTGTTGAGCCTTTTTTATATCTTTTTTTTGAGTTCGCTTGTCTCCCCCAGCTAGAATGATCACAATCGTTTGCCCTGTTTTCTTGTAATAAACTCGATAGCCGGGGCCATAGTCAATTCGCATTTCAGAAATACTCTCACCCACTGGCTTCACATCACCGGGGTTACCAGCAGCTAGGCGCTCAATTCTGACTAAAATCCGAGCACGTGCACGAATGTCAGATAATCCATCAATCCATTTGGTAAAAGTTTCTGTTTTCCGAATTTCAATCATGAATCAATTGTATCCAACTGGCTACAGCTTGTCAACCTGATTGGTTATTAAGCCCAACGCCAGTTTCAGCCGCCGCCTACACGGAATTTGTGTTAAAGATTTATTTACTGGGAATGACCAACTAGACATCTGCAAAAGCGCGATGGCGGTCGGTCTGCAAACTTTTGTTAGGGAATGTGAATAAAGCTGAGACTTTTAGGTTTCACATATTTATTGAAACACTCTTCACAAACCCATTCATTATATTGATTTTTATAGCCGATTTTAACCTGTCCATCGATACAGCTAATCTTCTCTTGGAATATCACGCAATGTTCATGATCCCAACCCCCCTTTATTACCCGAACTGACTTAGCTCCTTCCGGTGGCTTTTGACCTATAACCCCACTGATTCTTTTTCCGTTAATGTTAAATTCAATTGCATCAACCGGTTTGAATTCTGATTTTTCCCATTTAAGAGAAGAATCTAAAACAGTTACCGCACGTTCACCCCAGTAACTGTCTAAATACGCATATTCTGAATTAATTTTTAACAAATGATCGTCTTCAATATCATTAATGATAAAGCATGCTGTTTTATTTTGGTGATCTACAAACTTAAATCTGCCCCACACGATTTTGTTATTGCTTGTTAACAAAGTAGTGATGTGGTTTTCGTCTATCCAAAGAGAATCAAAAAAAACAATATTGTAAGTTTTCTCTGATTTATTAAGGATCTTCAATTTCGGTAGAGTTGTTTCCATTGATATCTTTAATATCGGTTTTATTTCCCTAACGCCGGCCATAAGCGGCCGCTGAAAAGGATTTGAATAAACGATTAATTTGCCATATATGATGTACTCTCGCTCACCGAGGGCAATTGCGGTCCGTCTTAATGGCTTTGTTAGTTGATTTTAAGAAATCACTAGCTGATGAAGCTTGCTGAAAAGTGGTCTTTTGCCATGTCTATTAATTTGCTTTTATTATATTTTTTTCTCAAGTGATTAAGTACTGCCTTCTTGTCTTTTCTGTTGACGTTATTGTCTCGAACGACCATTGCTCTGTTATTTTCTATTTCTACTGCTGGATCAACCACTCCTGGTTGAAAACATGAGACCATCATGCTTTTTCTAAATGAATCGTATTTTGGAGACAAGTCGTTTAGAAAAAGAATACCCTTCAGATCGGTTGATACGACCACCGCATCAAGTGAAGACATAAAATTGTAAAAATCGTTTAATCCAAAATAAAAACAAGGTTTTGTTTTAAAAGTATCTAGATCAGCTATCTGAGCGAGTCCATAAATTGTAGCCTTAATAATTTCTAAGTCGGCCTCTGGATTGCGACCAGATAACTGAAACCAGATTACCTTAAAATCTACACTAGTGTTGATGCTATCAAGTTGGTTCACCGCACTTTTAATAATACCTGATATTCTATTCCGCCTTTTTAATTCAATGCTTTCCGAAACAACTAATCCTCGGTTTAAATCTGATTCCCATTCTTGCTTTTTTTCTAAATCATCAATTTTATTCTTGACTTCAATAAGATAGGAATTTGATTTATCTTGCACAAAGAAGTCAGGAGTTTGCTCATCGGTTTCCTGAATTTTTTTTACCAAAAACCCTTGAGTAGAGAGACACTCCTTTACAAAGTTTTCCTCTTTCATTTTTTTCAACTAACACAGGTGTCACCTGCCAGACCAAGCGGAGCGCGGGGATGGTCAGGTGAACACACAAGTTATACGAATTTTAGTTTTCCAGATTTGCTCAATTTCCAATCTGATTTTATTTTTTCAAAGTGTTCATATTCAACTTCAATATATTCAATTTCAATTGTTGAAGTTTTATCATAAATAGGTGGAAAAATATTTTTAGACAGACATTTAGGACATGATTCTATTGGTCTCCAACCATGCTTTGCAAATATTGAATCCATATCGAAATCGGTTCCTTTGGGAAAGGAATACCAAATATCGTCGGAAATGAGCAAAATTTTCTTTTCTTTAATCAGTACACTATGGCCTCTTGAAAAGCCATGAGCAAGACCCTCCCAAGAGTACAAGCAGTCTTGGCATGATAGAGTTTCTTTGAAAAGTTTTAATTTTCTCATTTGGTCTTTTTGAAGCGGATAACGCCGAGTATCACCGGTGGCGGAAGGTGACGCTCAATTTAAGATGAATCTGCTAAAAGCATTGAATTGCAAAGCTTCCCGCGCGCTTATGCCATCCGGTGAATACTTTTGTTCGATATGATTAATCAAAATACCACTCAAATATATTTCCTGGATCAGAATTCAACAATAAGTATTCAAACAAAATAGTAACAGCAAAAATTGTGATTCTAATTCCAATATTAACTTTTGAAACTTTAGCCAGCAAGAATGGTAGTAACAAAATGAAAAAGAGAACTGCAAAAATTGAAGCAAATCTTAAATAAATAGTGATTAGATAATGATAACCAATTGCATCTTGTAAAAGTCTAGTTTTGGGATCTGGATGATAAGGTGTTGGCCAGTACCCAAGAATAAGTCTTGAATTTCCAAAGTAACTGTATATCGAAAAAATCCACAAAACAGGAAAAATAAAAAGATACTTATGAATATTATCAAATATTTTTATAGGTTTCAATTTTCTGATTTATAATTTGTTAGTCGGGTAAGAGGAAGCCGTTACCGGCCTCCTCTCCCCTAAGAACTGTACGTGAGACTTTCGCCTCATACAGCTCAAGCCTCTGAAAAGGTCTCCCTT
>JBFFHJ010000185.1:0-5993 GCA_041556995.1 bacterium
CGTTAATCTGAATGGAACAACCATTTCCCTGGGAACCGATCTGATGATGAATATCACGGGTAACATTCAGACAGACAGTTCAACAACATGGAATATTAACGGGAACACCCTGACCTGGCAAAGCGATGATACCTTAAACGGATCAATCGACCTTGCAGGCGGCAGGTTACGGACCACTGGTATTCCAACCGCTATCGGGGCAAATATCCCCCTGGATAACGGCACCCTGGATATTGATGTCACCACTAATGTGAACGGACAACTATCCATCACTAGCAATGATGCTACCATTGATACCGATGCAACCTTAACCGTCAATTCAATCATCACCATTCCACAAAACAGAACACTGTATTTATCGGGAACCGGCTCCATGACTGCTGTCAACTCGCTGACACTGCCGGGTGTCCTGAATGTCGCCGATACTGCCACCCTGGTATTAAATAGCGACCTTGACATTGAAAGCAGCGGTACAATGAATGTGTCCGATACCGCCACCCTGATATTAAATAGCGATCTTGCCATTGAAGACACCGGTGCAATGGATGTCGACGGTATGATAAGAATAGACAATGGTCCATCAACCATCACCGGCACCGGCACCCTGGATCTTACTGCCGGCCGGTTTGAGCTGGGAGCCGATGTCACCCTGAATATCGCCAATATCAGTTCCGATGTGTCAACCGGTTGGCAATTATACAATCACACCCTGCGCTGGCCCGGCAATGGCGGACCTCTCCATGGAACGATCACTATTCCGAGTGGTGGCAGGTTCACTGTGTATGATACCCCGGCGGATATCTCGGCGGATATCAACCTAAGCGGCGGAACCCTGAATATTGAAGTTGATACGACAGTGAGTGGCAAAATTGATCAGTCCAATGATTCTTCCACTATATATATAGGAGAAGATGTCATTTTAACATATTCCGATGCAAGTACCCTGGATATCAACAACCAGACGCTGACCTTGCAGGGGGATGGAACGTTCAAAAATGATATCAGTAGCGATGCTATAAATCTCAATCATCAAAACAGTGTCCTGCGCCTTGAGGGGGAAGACACCATGATCAGCCAAGTGGCCGTGTCAGGCAACCTCCTGTCCGGGACCGGCGCCCTCCATGCGGCCAATGATAATGTTATCCTGGATCTCAACCTGAACAACAACACAGATGTTTCGGTGGACAGCGATCAGATCCTGGTAATCGGCGACGCCTTAAGAGTAACGGGAGACGCTACCATGGACGTCACCCTGGGAACAAACGCCCAACTCATCCTGCATGACATTTACCTGTCCGCCAGCTTATCCTTAATCGGCGATAAACCAACCCTGGCTCCCGATTCAACCCTATATGTCCAGCAAAACGCGACACTGACAGTCAATAGATCAATTGACTTCATGGACGGGCTTGTAGTGGCCGATGGCGCCACACTCACCCTGAACATCACCAACAGCTCGGCCGTTGTAACATTCTTTGGCGGCATAAACCTGGAAGGCAACGCCACCGTGGTCCTTCAAGGCAGCGGCCACCTGGAGTTCTCCCACATGGCCCTGACCGCTGCGGATCTGGACAGGATCATAAATCAGGGTTCCGGTACAATCTCCCCTCAACACGATGATGATGGCAGTGGAACAACCTCCCCAACCCATCCCTATGATGTGTATTCCTTCATGGCCACACCCGGAATCGATGCCTCGGGAGATGGAGCCATCACGCTTTCCTGGCAAAACCCCGATAGTAGCAATTTTGATGGTGTCTTAATCCGTGGATCAACAGACGATTATCCCGATGCCACCAATGATGCAGCGGATTACACAGTGTATAACGGAAGCGGTGATACCACCACCGATACCGGCCTGGAAATCGGAAGGTTCTACTATTACACCGCTTTTGGATACCTGACAGGAGCCGGTCCACCTGAATACACCCCCATCGGCGTAAAAGCCATGGCTGCCCCCACGTTTGTCACCGACAATCTGGTAGCATACTACCCCTTTAACAAAGGCCTCAACAGCAAAAACTACATAGAAGACGGCAGCGGCCACGCTCACCACGGCATGTTCCTGACAACCGCCGCCGACACCACCAATGACATGACCTATACCGATAATGACGCCACCTCCGGCGCCTACGCCTTCAATGGCACAACCAACCGGATCGATATAGACAACCCCCTGCAACACGATGTCTCACCAGATAAAGAAACAGGCTCCTTTACCTTGTCTGTCTGGATGAAAACAAATGAATCAATATCGGATATTATAATCGATAATACTGATAGTGAGTTTAGTATCACCGGTGGATCATGGTCTACAGGGCCTGTAACAAATAATCCCGGATATTGGGGGACTGATTATCGATATGCAGGTGCGGTTGGTACTAATACTGCTGCCTGGAATATAAATGTGGAAAAAACGGGTGCATACAAGCTCTACATGCGATGGCCTTACGGCGCAAGTCGAGCTTCGGATGTCCCGGTAAGTATAATCCATAGTAATGGTAATGGTGAATACTCAACCACCAACATGACAGTTGATCAATCAGTAAATGATCAAACATGGTTCCTGCTGGGGAGTTTTCCATTTAATAAAGATTTAAGCCATAGTGTAACCATAACAAATGGAAGTGCTGGTTACACCTGTGCGGATGCTTTGATGTTAGTTTATTATGGTGAAGATGCCTCTTATTGGTACGATGGAAAAGGGCTTATTAATGGTAAAATCGGAGATGATCAAAACGATTTTGGATTGACCATGGTTGATGGCAAGCCCATGTTTGGTGTCGGCAGTTCCTTACCAGTCACCTTGAAATCAAGCGATTCACTATCAGATGGCAGATGGCATAATATCACAGCTACAAGACAAGACTCGGGCGGAATAATAAAACTATACATCAATGGAACTCTGGCAGACTCAACTAGTGATGCATTGAATAACACCAGCCTGAACGTGCCTTCTCTCCTCACAATAGGTGGCAGATTGTATTCAGAAGATCATTTCTTCAATGGCAATATTGATGAAGTCAGAATATACAATCGGGCCCTGGATATCGTAGATATCACCAAGATTCAAAAACTCTGGAGCGGACCTTTAGGATTAAAAGCCTACTATTCATTTAACGATATCGGAGATGCTACAGCCGATGATTTTAGTGGCAATGGGTGGCACGGTACAGTTACAGGTAATCCTTCTCAGGTATTGGATTATAGAATTCCTGGAGCTTCAAATGAAAACTATGTTTATGATTTTGATGGGGTTGGAGACCAAATTTCAATCAATTATAATATAAACAGATCGGTTTTACCAAACATCACTTTCAGTGCTTGGGTTTACCCTACTTTTTCTGATTATAACTATCGATTTCTATTTTCAAATAGTGATTCTTCTTTAAACGGTCGAGGCTTCTTTTTATATGATGGTGATTGGTGTGTTTTGTATAACAACTCAGGTCATTGTACTAGTTTAAATGTAGATTTAAACACTTGGCAGCATATAGCGCTGACAATTGATAAAGCTGGAAATGTTTCATTGTATAAGAATGGAACTGCTGCAAATTCAGGTCTGAGCGAAATTGAAATTGGAAGTGATAGTGGGGAAGGTTTATATATTGGAAGAATAGCATATGATTCAAACGATAGTTACAGATATCGAGGAAGAATTGACGATTTCAGAATTTATAATAGAGTTATATCTTCTTCAGAGATTCAGATTTTAAAATCATCTTTAAACAAGTATTAGTTAAAAACAGTTGGAAGAGATAAGGTGGGTTACTAATATGGAACCCACCTAAAAGAGCTGAATAGTGTGTATTTCTAAGTTCAGTAACTGTTGAAAGAGACAAATAAATTTCAACTTACCTAATAATTACAAAATAAGAATCATTACTGCCTAAATTTGTACGATTGAAAGGAATAATAACTTTGTTGTTCGAAAATGCTTTAGCTGCAATATGAGTAGTATTAGTGTGTTCTCCAAAAAGCGTTTCGGGTTTTACTGAAGTAATACCGGAGCTATTGTAAACAATATATTTCCCATAACTATTGTGTCCTTTATCTTGATACGAAATCAGAATATCACCATTTGAAAGACTTGCTGTTGCAATAAAATTTGTTACATCTTGGTGAAAATCTTCTTCTGTTTTTACTACATTTCCAGATGAGTCATAAATCATAAATTTCCCATAATCATGCATCCCGTCTTCGTCCTTATAGGCTATTAAAACATTACCGTTTGCTAATGTGCAGGTGGAAATATAAGTAATCGTACCGCTTGCGAATGTATCGGAATATTCAATGGAATCACTAGAAGAATCGTAAATGACGAAATCACCTGAAGTATCCCCATTGTTATAAGCAATAAATGCATTCCCATTAAATAAAGGCGTGGCAGAGATATATTTGGTTACACTTGTATTAAAAGTTCTTTCATCATCTGAATTATCGGCTGTAGAGTTATAAATGATAAAATCACCACTACTATCATCATCTTGATATGCGATTAAGACCTCACCTCCAGTAAGAGTAATGGCTGAAATGTAGCCTGTAGAACCACTGCTATTAAAAACTGAATCATTGGATAGATCGCCTCCAGAAGAATCAAATATTTTAAATTTTCCATTTCCATCTGTTATATCTTCGTAAGCAAGTAGAGCAGTATCGTTTGATAGTATTGTTACTGATGTATACATGATATCGTTGACACCACTAAAGGGAGTTGCTTCTTTTATTAGATTGCCTGAAGCATCTCGAATCAAAAACTGTCCAGTACTATCAAAAGTGTATTTATATGCTATTAAAGCATTGTCGTTTGAGAAAACACCGACAGATGTATAGTTTATTTGCTTACTGACACCCAAATCTGTATCACTAACATCTTCTGTTCCATCTAACCCGGTTGCTACTGACGTGGCTGTATAGGTCATCTTCTTTTCATCTTCATCCTGAACAACGATGTTGAAATAATAACTGGTTGTTGTTCCCAATCCGGTAAATGTTTTTGAAATTGTATCATCCGTTGTACTATCGTATGTAGTATAGTCAAAGCAGTTAGCTGTTGAATTGGCAACAGCCGCTTCAATGGTTGTGACATCGCTTAATGTATCACTAGTGGAGTTGCAAACCATATATTGTAGTTCGGTATCATCAGTCCCGTAGTCTGAAGCTTTAGTCCAGATCACCGTTAAAGAGTCGGTTGAAGTATCGGTATTTATTATTGTCAATATTCCCGAGTTGCCGGGTAATGGAGCTGAAAAGTCGATGGTTTGTGATTTCATTGTATATACAGCTTTATTTCCTGCTTCATCCTTGACAATCACATTGAAATAATAGGTTTCAAGGTCATCTATATCACCGACAAATTTTGTTAACATGTCGGCAGTAAAGTCCCCTACTGCCGTTCCATTAGCTTCAACATTGGACAATGTGTCAATATTATTTTCGTTAGACCTATAAACCCTGTATTGCAGGTCGGATTGTGGAGTTACATCATCAGAGGCAGCAGACCAGTTTAAGATTAACGAGTTATTAGTAACATCAGAAACGTTTATAATACCTGAACTCACCGTTGGTGCTGTAGTGTCACCATTATCATGATCATCATTGTCATCATCCGAATCCTGGCATGCAGTAAACGCAAAAATCAACAGCATTAGCATCACCCATAAACTGAACCTTAATCGTGCTTTTTTCATTTTAAATTCCTCCAAAATCATTCTGTGTTTAAATTAATACCCTGCCGTCAAACAGGGTTTGGCAGCGATTCGGAATGAATCACCCAAAGCGGTTTAACCCCTGGTTTTCCAGGGGGTTATAGATTCAACCATTTTAAACCCAGGAGAATCCGAAGTCAATACATTAAGATCTTTATAACCTCCCATGACATCAGGCTCTATCAACCCCACCCCACTATTTTCCTTTACTGTTGACTCAAATCCTCCAAAAAACAATATAAAATCCCTGAAAAAACATCCAAAAGTAATAATTAACACCGGAGA
>JBFFHJ010000186.1:0-5968 GCA_041556995.1 bacterium
AAAGAGGTCATCGCAAAATCGATATCAAGATCACTGGCAAACAGTGTGAATTTGTCAAACACAAACCGTTTGATGAAAGATCATTTTTTAGCCAGAGATGTTTACATGGATGGAAAAACGCCGTTGGCTCCTTCTCAGTCCCAGCTCACTCGAGTGGTTGCCCTGAAAAGTGCTTTGATGATTCTAACCATACAATCGCTGCATGAAAAGTGGCTTGAAGTGGATAAAATCGTCAATTCAAATCAACCCGTCCAGAACTACTATGATTGGGTAAAATCCGTCTGCTGTATATTCCAGGCAGCGGGGGAAACAGCCACTGCGGGGGCAGTTGCCTATATGATAGGTGCTAAAATGGGAAGTCTTGTTGTTGGAAGACCGGTGGGTATGCAGTGGGTTTCCGGGTGGGCCAATCGACTAAAGAACAATCCGAGTTGGCTAACCAAATTCAATCCCTGGAAATAAAAATCCGCACTTCCGCCCTATACCGCAGCAATCCGCAAATTCCCATTCCGGAACCCCTTAAACAAACTGTTCTGGATATGGTTTAATGAGTGTCTGATTGAAAACCATCCTGGTAAAACTCCCTTGACAAGCGGTATGATTAGCTCATAATCGGAAAGAAATGGCACTAAATGGAATTTGAGAATTCAATTTTGGGATTCCTGTCCAACTTCTGGAGATCAATCTATTCCATTTTTATAATGATAGTGGAAAGCCTCTAATTTCATAAGACCCGTAAAGGACATTGCAGGAGATAAGACGAATGAATAATGTAGAACATCAGCCGTTTTCAAAAAAATGGATGTTTGGCAGCATGGCCACATTTATTGTTATTGAGCTTATTTTGGGAGGGATGATTGGAACTTTCGTCGGTGGTTACATGTCAATCAGTCTTCGGTTCATGTTGCAAGGTCTATTGAACCTTATCAGCTTTTTCATTGGCGGTTTTATTATCGGGCTGATCTCTCCTGGTATCCGTATCTACGAACCTGCCGCAGGCGCTTTTTTATCAGTATCTGTCATGTTGATACTCGCAATCTTTACACCATTCCGTTTTATACATTTCAGTTTATCCAAAATGCTGATCGGTGGTGCGATCGCTTTTGCATTAGCCTTATTAGGAGCTCGCGCCGGTGAGAAATTGTCCGGCAATCTTCCTTCAAAAATAAAAAAACAGTAGCAGTTCAATCAAAGAGGATACCGCCGGCAGAAAGTTGTGACGGTTGCAGTACCAGCCCATCCACTTCTTGTTTATTGCGATTTTTGGATGTGATGATACAAGTGAACCATCCAAACAGTGGCAACTATCGGTATAAAAAGATTGATGAACGGCACCAGTGTAAACAGTGTAATAAAAAATCCTCCGCCATATACAATCATTCGATTTTTGCTTCCCAGGTTTTTTGCCTCGGTCTTCCCCAAATGGTATCCGGCCGCACTTTCAAAAAACTCACGTCCCAGCAAATAGCTGTTTAGTAGAACAGATATGATAAATCCAATACCCACAAAATAGAAAGGAATCACTAAAAGGTTAAGAAAAAGCGCCCAGAAGGTGAACTTGATATTGTGTTTCAAATCCATCCAAAATTTTACATCATTATTATCTACCGCATCTGGGTAATAGATTAGTTCTACTTTTTTTATAACGGATTCTTGAAACATCCCCGAAATCAAAACAACAAATGCAGGTAGCATAAACCACCCGATGATACTTGCGGCAGTTCCGGCTCCCAAATTAACCAGTGTATCAATAATCTCATTTTCCACATTGACCAGCAGAGCAGTCAACCCGATCACACCTCCGATGAGAACCGTAACCACAATAACCGCCAGAGCAGCACTAGCTGCCATTAGCCCCCAAAGGCGGGCTTTTACTAAAGACTCAAAAGTTTTGATAAAAGGAATCATGTTGATTTTCCGATAGTGCTTTTTTATAGGATAGTTCGATTTTGCATTGACTAACAATGCATCGACACGTATAAAAACCAACTAATCGAGCAATGCCGTTCCATTGTGACCGATCAAGGTATAACCGGCTTTTCGTGAAGATATTTTCGATTCGACCGTGCAAGTGATAGATGAGATAATAAGAACTCACCTTCTCAGTGTCAAAGCATTTCTTTCTCACGAGAATTATTTGAAGATAACTACATTTATTCTCATCATAAATTCACATTTGTTGTATCTCTTTGAATTTAAGGGTAGGAGAAAAAAATCTCTCTAATTGACATAATAAACCAAATACTCGCCCTTTAAAAACATACCGATAGCATAGATCGGAAGAAACGGCTTGACGCAAAAGGGGGATATTTTTATCATCTGCCGGATATGGAAGTGATTCACCGTCATCAAAAAAAAAGACGTTCTGTGTATAGGTATCAAATTTTCATCGGATGAGTTAATGACGGACAAATCAGAATCAGATGACTATAGTGGATATTATGATAGACTGAGCATCTAATTAACATTTTAGGTCACTATTCAGCATAAAAAGCCCTTACTGTTTAATTTTTTGCAGAGTTTCACTGGTAACTCACTTTATTGCCCGATTCCGGCTGGACTACCGACATGGATTGCTGAAATCGGAGGGTATATAATGAGTGTGTTGCAATATATTCAGTATAGAGTTCTTTCCGACTGCTTGCTGCATTATTCTGTTTGTTTGCTTTGTAAATACATGTCCCCTGATTTCGGATCAATACAATGCATTTGGCGACATCGGAGCAACAATACGAGGTTTATTCAAAACCCTGAAATGTTAGATTAAATAAAAGAGGCATTAACAGCATGATGGAGCATTCACAAAAAAGAAATCGGACGGAATTCTGGTGTGAAGCGTTGATACCCTTGGTGATACTTATCCTGGGTACGACGGTTTTTTTCTTTTCCCAATTGGATATCGACATCTCAAAAGTGTTTTATGATATTGAAAATAAAGAATGGTGGTTACGCAAACACCCAGTCATCAATCTAAGCTATATATATGGACCTATAATCAGTGCCATTGTCTCATTTTGGGCACTTTTTCAACTGTTTGCGTCATATGTTTCCCCTAAGTATATGCAAAAACGGGCGGTTTCACTATTTATTCTTCTTTGTATTGTCGTCGGTCCTGTGTTGATCACCAACGGTGTTGTCAAAGAAACATGGAGACGTCCTCGACCTCGGGATATCACTCAATTTCACGGTAATCACAAATTTCAAAAAGTTTTACAAATCGGCGAGCGTAAATTCAGGGGAAAATCTTTTCCCAGCGGACATGCCAGCGCGGGATTTATCCTGGTAATGTTGTATTTTTGGTTAAAAAAACGTCGACCAAAGATAGCCTGGTTATCCCTTGTATTTGCTCTAGCACTGGGAAGTTGGCTGGGTTTTGTCCGGATTGTTACAGGTGGGCATTTTGCTTCGGACTGTTTATGGGCGTTCGGATTAAACTGGTATGTGGTCTTTTTTTTATACTATTGGTGGTTCCTCCCTTATGAAAAAAAACTAAGCCGAGCAACTGAGTTTTTACCGTCAGCCAAACGTCACATTTTCGTTACTATCATTTTGTTCCTGGGAATCGGACTGCTGGCTTTTCGATTTCTCTTCAGTACACCTTTTCGTATTGAATATACTCCTCAGATTGTTCAAATACCCTCCCAGGTTAAAAAAATCAGTTTAACGGTCAGAGCTAACAAAGGAGATATCGACATCCGTCGGGGGAAACCCGGGGAGGTCTGGATTAAAACCTGGATCAGTGGACATGCGCTTCCCAATATCCAAGCCGATCGAACGCTTGACGTCGTTAAAAGCGGAGATCATTGGAAACTGGAATACAAGGTCAAACGATCCGGTATTGCATATGAATATCAAAGCCATAATATCCTTTATGTCCCTCCAAATGTTGACATCACTTATGATTTGTTTACAAAGCTGGGATCTATTTTTAGACGGGACTTGGAAAAATGACATCAACAGATTCAAAAACATCCATGCCCTGGGGACTCATTTGTCTGATTTTTTTGTTTGTAATCACCATGTCTTTATTAAGTATGGTGGATTACGAGTGGACACTATATATATATAAACACCGCATTAAATCCCTGGGGGAGTTTATGCGGAGGACCCTGTTTGACAATGATGCTTTTGGTGGCAGCGATCCGGCCATTATATTTTCATTGGTCTGTTTGATCGGGTACATGCTAAGTCGAACGCAGCGGCGTATTAAGTGGTTATATACCCTTCGACCACAATTGGGATTTATCTTCGCTTCGGCCTTGGTATCAGGATTGGGCCTGGTACACAGTTTTAAATGGGTCATCGGAAGGGCCAGGCCCAATCTGGTGGTAAAAGGACAATTTCCTTTTACCCACTGGTTTGAATTCGGTCCGCAATTTGTCTCCGATGGTATTTTTTATGGCAGCTTTCCAAGCGGCCATACAGCAGCTGTTTTTATGTTTATTGTGTTATCTTATATTCTCATCGGTGATCCCGATTCTTCACAAAAAATTAAAGCATTCGGCTGGTTATGGGGTGTCATGTCCTTTTGCTACGCACTCATAATGGGTATTGGACGATGTATGACCCTGGCTCATTGGTTAAGCGATTGCATCGGTATCATTTTCCTGGTGTGGATTCTCAACCATCTGTTATATTATTATATTTTAAAAATACCTCAACAAATCAAACATATACGAAGCAATGGAGTCTATCCCAACTTACCCATATATTGGGAATTTCGCATTTTATGGCGTTTATTTTTTATCACCTTAAGTGTGATGGCCATCATCATTGGAATTCGGTCCGTCTATCTACAAAAAATACCTGCACTGGTTCTGTTAAATGTCCCGGCTTTGTTTATTATCTATTTTCTGGGAAAAAACACCCTAAAACTTTATATTTCTTCGATGAGCGCTTTTAAGTAGTGTTTAACTGAAGTTTTCTTTCTGCTATCGTCCTGAGTTACGGATTCAGAATAACAAATAGGTTATGTTTTTTATGCTGAATAACTACGAATTTTTTAATAAAATATAACCTTGATCGAGGATTTTACAGAACCCATTTTAAAAAACCTAAACTTATCGATCCAACGGATTCCTAATGATTATTATTTCTCCTCCTTAAAACGTTTCAGGCACTTTTCAGGCATTTTTTCTAGGCGTTCAAATTCATCCGGATCTTCATTGTGCATGATCAAAGTATTATTGTTCTTTAGTTCGATAGAAATGCCTTCATCATCACCCCAATAGAACTGATTGTTATTTATGTAGCCATCGGAAACATCTTCCACTTTTTTGTTTTTTAGCTCACAAAGAAAAACCTGGTTATCCTCATTAATGAATGCAATAATTTCCTCGTTATCTTCTTTATAATAAATACGCCAGACACCTTCAAAGCTGGGTTCTGACTTTTTTACCTGTTCACATTCTTTTGGTATCAAGGATATGTAGGAAGCGCACATTTCTTTGCGAACCTCTTCATCAGACCTGAATATAGCAAGCAGAATTGCTTTTTGTAGTCCAATTAACCCGGAAGAAGTTGATTCACCGATGGAATTGATTTCCGGACCATTTATGGAGACGGTTATTGTACCTTGATTACTTAAAACTGTCATATTATACACACAATCATTCTTACCAATTCCACTTCGCGGTACTTGCCGCACTTCCTCTACAAAATTGTTGAGTAATGCAGATCCAATTTCAAATACAGTTTCATACTTAAACGTGGCCGGGTTTGTGATGAAAAGATAACAGGTCTTGCCATAGAGAACCTGGTTGAATAGCAATAATAGTATTGTGAATACAAACAATTTTAGTGTTGTTTTCATATATGTTCCTTGATCGCTCAACAGTTTAGAGTTATTGGCCAAGATATTGAAATATAAGCTAATATTGAATACATTTCATTGTCAATTACCCAAGTTTATATTTAACGTACGTAACACAAACTATGCATAAACTCCTTTAATAAAGAGAAAAAAGAG
>JBFFHJ010000187.1:0-5917 GCA_041556995.1 bacterium
AAAAAGAAGGAAAAAAAGCCCTACTGGGAGTTTGCCCAGATCATCACCCACATGAACCTCAGATGGGCTTTATACGACCTGATCCGCACCGTCAAGGAACCCAAACCCTTCCGCCCCCTCTGGGAATACGAGGGTTATTTTGAGGAGATGGCACTGAAAGAAGCCAGATCCCTGGAAAAAACCTTTGAGGAGATGGCCAATCCCCCACATCAACAGGTACAGGCCGCCTCTGTCACCAAAGCAGTGGAACCGAAAACCTATCAATTTCAATTCATTGACCAGGATGGCATTCCGATTCAAGGTATCCATGTGATTGCAGAAGATGATGGTGGCAGGGAATCAACCCGGAAAAGCGATGATAACGGATCTTTCAACGTTCAATATGACGAGATGAAAGAAAGCATTACACTCAGGTTGAACTGTGTCCTCCATACTGTGAAACAGGGGGACTGCATGCTGACCCTGGCTCGTAAATACAGCCTGGAGGATTATAAAAAAATCGCGGATCATGATGAAAATGAGTCCGTGAAAAACACACACAGCGACCCGATGTGTTTGATGCCCGGTGATCAGTTTTTTGTTCCTGAAACAGAACAGAAGGTATCCTTGAACCAGGAGGGGGAGGTTCATATCATTCAAATCAATCGCCCTGCCACGTTTGTTTTCAAGATCGTGCTGACCAACTTTGAGACCCTGGAACCGTTTTCGGATGTCAACTATGAAATTACAGCAGAAGGCCTGAACGAAACCATTTCAGGATCAACGACTGGAAAAGGTGAGATTATTGCTGAAATCCCCCTGGATATCACCAGGGGTCAACTGACCATCTGGCCGGACGCGGAACAACCCGAATGGTCGATTGTCAGTGAAGTGATATTTGGACATATGGACCCGATAGAAACGGATTCAGGTCGGCAGGAACGCTTAAAACAATATGGATATTACCAGGGCAAGGTGGACAATCCTCCCGACAGGCTGACCCTGTCAGCCCAGGACGAATTCACAATGGACATGCACCAGGAGCAGGAAGAAGGCGAAACAGGGGACATCATCAGTGATTTGAACAGTTTTATTTCGCAACTGACAGCGTAACATATATCGATCATTTACATTATCAACAAACAATACAGCAGACTTATGCGATGCATGACTGATTCATCGCACCATACGACCGGAGAGATATTATGACTCAAAACAACCCAGTGATTGAATTTAAAAAAAAGAATTATTGCGAGCTTGGCGACCAGCAATACATTGATATTGTCAAACAATGTCAGAGCCATATAGAAGCCTTGAAAAAGGATCTGGAATTTTATATAAAACAGGTGGATGACCTGCTTGCAGTGTTGGCAGGCGACAGCCCATCCATAGTACAGGAACTACTGGAGAATCCGGGCAGGCTGGAAAACACCGAGATATTCTATAAAGAGGAGGTTGAAAAGATTCGTGAGTATATCGGCAAAATTGAAAGACACAAAACCGATCTGGAGCGGTTTAAGAAGTTGTATGATGAATCACCCGGTACGACCGGTGATGACGTGAATAAAAGAGTAATATTGGCTCCGCGAGGTGACTGGGAGACAATAGAAAAACTCTTTTCCGTGCAGACAGCAAGCTACTACTTTCAACCCCGGTTTTTTATTAAAAACGCGTCAGGGGTCAGGGAACCCCTGTCCGAGGGGTGTGTATTGTTCTGGAAGTACCGGCTTAACAGAAGTAATAAAACATTCACCAACCTCATCAAGTTTGAAAAGAATGATTCCACGCTCTATTCCCGCTTTGTTGGCATTGGAAAAACCGACAGGGACGGCAGGCTGATTTATTCCTCCCCTTTTGAGAACAAAGACGATGAACTGATGGGACGGTGTGAGTTCAGTCCGGCAACAGGTGATTTTCGGATTATCGGCACAGGCAGGATTCAACAGCAGGCCCACCAGCTGCTTGAAACCAGACCCAACGAGGAGTTTTTCGGCCAGCAGGCCATGGAAATATACGCCTCTTATCCTGAAGACTATATCAGGGCTGTGAATGAAGACCAGAATAAATCCACACAAAAATGGGAAAAGATCCCCATGTGGACACCCGCCTACATAACAGAAGGAGAATATGGTTTTATGGTTTTTCCGGTTGATATGGGAGACTGCGAAATCAAAAATCTGGCTGACCTTCCCAACCAGTCAGTTCAGGTGTTCGATAAAAAACTCCCCATTGCCGTAAGGCAACGCATCAATGTCAAAGACCCTGCCACCATGGAGATTGAGCTGCCTGTCACCTTTCGCGAGATGACCCGTCAAATCAACCTGAAGCGAAAAAAACTTCAGAAAAGCATGCTGGATTTTATCAAGGTCAATCAAGCCCACCAGAAAAACATTGATGTCCTGACCATCATCAAAAAATTTGTCGAAATCGTTTCCAGCTTTAAATATGAATACGATGAAGCCGAATTGTATTACATCAGGAAACCGGTCACAGATATATATGTTGAATCCGTATCCCGGGTCATGACATACGAGGAATCCGATGCAGATTACAGAATACAGACAGATCCGGTCAAGGCGTTGTATGGTTATATCAGGAAGTTTCGAGAGGAGACGGCGGCTGAATACCTGAAAATAAAAAACAGCATACCGGCTGTCAATACGCTGAATAAACTGATTGAAGGCATCGAGGATCGACTGCTGAATGGCGAGAAATATTTCCTGAAAAACATTCCTCCCGAAGCGCTGGAAAAAGAGGGTCAATCCGTTATGGACTACCTCAAGGAGTCGATTGATGCCATTCACAACTTCATCACTGGAGAGGAGGACAACCTGAAACGTAAGTTCATGACCAGTGACATCAATTATGAAAAAGTAAAAAAACGGATACAGAGAGAGACCACAGAATTATGGGACATCATCCGGTCAGAACCTTTCCGGTTGCAGTTTTCCGCTTATATGAAAAAAAGTGCCGAAACCAGACTTCCCAAATCTTATGATCAGGAACTGGCCAACCACCTGGACAAACTTGAAAAATACTACGATGAACTCCTTCCGGCCGAGGAGCTGGATGATTTCAACAAACCGGAGGCCCCGAAATTTAAACAGACAGCTGCTTTTCCCCCATCCTTTGATTACATGACCGCCGATTACTATTCCGGTTTCGTATTTGAAGTCCTGGGTCACTCCCTGGAGATGCTTGATCCGTTTCTGGGTGATCAGGTGTATGAGGATGAAATAATCAAGGGGATTATTGCCTTGTTGAGTCGTGAGGAATTTAATGATATGGGTGATGAAATAGGGTATAGTATTAATGCGTTGGCCAAAAAGTATCGTGCTACAGATACTGAAATAAAACTGACAGGTATAGCAGATACCATTAACAAGACAAGTAGTTCGTCATCTACAGGAAAACTTTCCAATTCCATCCTGGAAATCTGGGCCAGGTCATGGAACACCTTCAAGGAGTACAAGGATCTGTTGTGTTCAACCGTGATTCCCGCCCCTGGTCCTGATAACCTGTTGCAGGCCACACTTAAAATCTTTGAAAAGCGTGCCATTAAAGATTCAATTAAAAATCAGGGTAATAAAGGGCTGTATATTCACCTGATGACGGTTGTTGTATGCCTGTGCCGTTTTCAACTCTCCAGTAAATCAAGAGCCAAACTATTTGACATGATTGCGGATGCCTTTGTTGATCAGGTGAGACTTGCCAAATCCAAGGAGAAGCTGAACCTGTTTCTGCATACGGCCGCCTATGGTGGCGGGGCAGCGCTTCCCAAGGCGCAGGTGCTGGCCATCAGCGCCATAAAAACAGGCTGTACAGTGCTCAACCTGTATTCGCTGTGGGATGAATGGGAAAAGCTGGGTACGGCGGAAAGCCCGGAGGATTTTTCAGATATCAGCCGGCGCATCGGTAATTATCTGCACTTTGGTGTTAAATCCACTTCAGCGGCAAGCTGTTTGTGGTTGCTGGGAGATAACGCCTTTGCCCTGGCCGGTCGGGAAATTCCCCTGAAAGCCTTTGCCAGTCGCTGGGCAAATCGATGCGCCTTTGGACTCCAGGTGATTTCAGCGGCAGAGGCATCGGTCAATTATCTGCACTTGTATTTCAGGGAGGGCTTGACCGGAAGAGCCTTGGAAGGCGGCGTCAAGGCAGCCGGTGAGATCATGCTGACAACCGGATTGATTTTTTCCGCCAAAACTCTTCTTTCCCTGTCTCCCTGTCTCTATCTTCCCGGTGTCGGTGCGTACCTGTTTGCCGGTGGAATTGTTCTGCTCTTTGCCTCCGGGTATACCGAAGAGCTGTATAACTATTTCTTTGTGGAAAATACGGAAGCCACCTTCAACGATTTGTGGGAGGACCGACTTGTCAAATCGGATGTTTATAAATTATATTCGGATGTGGAATTCGGAGCAAAGAAAAATACCCTGGAACCAATAGAAGATATCGATAAAACAATCCGTTCGGTAAAATTCCAGCAACTATCCTGGCATGCCATCATCCCCCTTTACAACCTGGGCTTTTCAGAAGAGCAGATCAAATCCATGATCCATTTTGAATCCATGGATTCGATTGAACTGAGACATGAAAGCGCTATTGCTTTCACTCCCAAGCTGGAGGGATTCAGAGTCGATGCTGATATTGTGAAAAAACTGATCTCTTTTTACAAACTGGTTTCCAAAGACAAAAATACCACCCAAAGGCATTTGAAATTCGGTTCCAAAACGTATAATCAAATCGCCAGGGAACTGGAAAACGGCAGGTACCAACCGCAAACCCTGCCTGAAATATATCTGGAAATGAAGGAAAAAAGAGAGAACAAGTCGTTCAGGGAAACAAACCCCTTTCCATACGAATACCAGTTTTTAAAACATCCATTCTATTCCATTCTGCCGGAAGTGTTTGGCATCAGCAAATTCTGTCAAAGAGTGATCAGGATTCATGATCAGAATCTGCTGGGGAAAACCGAACTCTGCGAGTATGAAATCATGTTTGATCCTGATGATGGCAGGGATGGTGAAACCGCTCGCAAAAGTCATTTTTTTAGGTACAGTAGAAAAAATATGGATGAACAATATGTCAATGAGCTTAAAAGCAGGTTGGAAATACACTGAAAAAAAGACGATGATTCCTGACAGTTGAACGTTCTCATCGATATACCAGTTTTGATCCGGCATCCAGGTTGAGACACCCGGATGCCGGGTCAGGCCTTTGGCAATGTGACAAGTGTTTGAAACACATCATGATTACAGATATTTATACAGGAACGTTTAACTGCGGATTTATATTGCAGACCACTCAATTTTAATAAAAGACAAACATGAATTATTATAAAATGTTAGTATCCATTCGATCCAGGTTTTTGCTGTTAATCCTGATTCTCGTTTGCTGCCTGAATCATCAGGTGTTTGCCAAAACCAGAACTGCCAGCCAATACATTCACCCCACAGATCTCAAGATTGCAAAGAGTATTTTCGAGCAAAATGGGATTAAATGGGAAGATGTGGATAAGGAATTTAACTTTGGATTCAATCTGGTTTATGATCGTTTTTTACCAAATCATGTTAAATCAAAAAGAATAAGAAATTCTAATATTTTAGATTTTTCACATTATGCTTATGAAAAATGTGTTTACATTGATGCTTCAGGGCGAATCATTATGCTCTCGTTTAGAGGTTTCAAATATATCAGCAAAAAAGAGTTTGATTTAAAAGGACTATCCGGTTTGAAAAAGTTAAAAGTTGCTGTTTTTGAACAGGATAATCTTAAATCCATGGAAAGCATCCATGATTTACCCGAGTTAGAAGAATTGTATCTTGGGAAGAATAAAATTGAGACATTGTCGAACCTGGAAAATTTACCAAAATTACGAAGACTGGATGTGGAAGAAAACGAAATATCGTTGATAAACCAGACATCTTTTCTTCGCAATTTG
>JBFFHJ010000188.1:0-5868 GCA_041556995.1 bacterium
ATATTAATATAAATTGGCGTTTAGAAAAAAAACCCTCATCAATCAAACGAATCCGGGCATATGTTCACCTGTTGAATTTCCGATTTCCAGCCCATGTCGCAATGATGATGACGATGGATGAATCAATATGTAATTACATGTCTTCAACATTCATATACCCCATGAATTGTTTGACCTCTTGTTTCACGTTTTTATTCTTAGTTACGCTACAAACAAGCTTAATCTTTTATGTGATTTTCCCCTGCTTCAAATTTTAATTCTAATCCGATTAGACAACGATTGAAAAGGTAGTCCAGGGGAGTTTACGGATAATTTGTAAATTTCGAGAAAAAACACAGCGATGCATAACAGGACGTTGCTGCAAAATCACAGCTGAAAAACAATAAATGAAGCCTGCATCCTCTATTTAAAAGCCGCAGGTCGCGGTAGAATTGGAAACTCATGATACAAAAATAACAATGTATAAAATTATCACTATTGAAGGTCGGCAATATCCTGGAATCATTATGGGGGAAGATAAATTCACCGGTTGGTTTGAAAGAGATTTTTTTAAAAACGAGGCATCCAGGGCAACTGAATATGGAAAGGCTTTAAATACGGCATATGAGCATGGCGTCAGAGGGTTTAGTATGTCTCCTCACAGGACTTTGGTAAAGACGCTTATGAATTTTAAAACTGAAAAACCGGAAATTGGTTGTATAGCAAATCCGCATTGGCAGAGTCACTATTATGTAAACGATGAATCCTTATGGACAAATAAAAACAGGTCCAAGCTTGCATCAACCGTCTATTCAAATGTTTTTCCCCGTGAAAAAAATACTGATATTCATGATATGTTTTCCTGTAAAGATATCCGAAATATTCGACTTGACGAACATGAATATAAAACACAACTTCATAAATTCAGTAAATTTTGCGATTTTAGTATTGTTGGTAACCTCGGTATGAGTGCTTTAATTCTCCTGGAAAGAGACGACATTATTATCAGGGAGATAGAAATTGCCAGGCAGTTCGGATTGATTCCCATTGGGATTTGCGAATGCGGAGGGCTTGCTTTATCTGAATTTGATAAATTGGATTTGGAAATTATCTGGATACGGTTCAATAGATTTTCAGTTTTATCAAATCCTGATATTTCAACATTAATGGACGGAATTAAAAATACAAAAAAAACCATGACTGCGTACAGGATTTTTGAAAATCCTGATAATCAATTCGATTTGGAGCGTTCAATAAATTTTATTCAAGGAATTGATACGATAAAATCTATCGTTGTCGGCATTGATAACGCCTGTCAAGCCGGGATCACTTTCTCCAAATTACAAAAAATGGTTCATTGATGTAAAAAATCGGCACTGTGTTTTATCCTACATCCATGAATCCATACAAACAGCACAAACAAAAAAGATAAAGTTAATTAAGTGATTCATTAATATATATAATGTGATGTCTGAACGAAATACATATCGTGATTTCAAACGGATAATCAACAGTCTGCTTGCAATAAAAATCGTATAATTGAATAATTCAGATTTAATAGGAGAATTGAATGCAGCAGGAAATCCAAAACAGATTTTACATAACATTACAGTTTTTCTTTCCGGTCTTCGTTGGATTAATCATTGTTTCCTTACTGACCCTCATCATTTCTATTTCAGCATTAACCTATCTTTTTAACGATAATTTAAAACAACAAAACCGACAGTCCTTAAAAATCGTTAAAAACATGATATTCCAAAATCAAAACAATTTAAGACGATATCTCCATATATTCCAGAGAAATAACGATTTTAAAAGTGCGTTTTATTATGCCAGCGAAAGACTGATCTACAAAAAGAAACCATTAAAAGATGCTATGCAAGCTTATAAAGATCAGCTGAATATCAATTGGATCATGGCGTTTGACACTCAGAAAAAACTCATTGTTTCATCGTTACCCCAAAACAGCGACATTTACAACCTTCAGCGGGAAAAACTGGAAACAATTGATTCGTTAATAACCAACGCCTGGGTGGATTTGAGAATCATCAACGATATTCCGACGTTGGTGGGAATTTATCCCTTGAAATATTTTGATGAACTGCTCGGTTATCTCGTTTTGGGATACAGCATGGACAGAACATTTCTGGAAGGATTAAAAGCAGTCACCCACCAGGATTTTCTGATCTATTCCGCCGAAAGAAAACTGCTGGCGGCCACCCTGTCCAAACCAGGTTCACTTTTAGAGAAGTTCAACCGGGAGTTGAGTCGGATGAACAATTCCACCGATGTACGGACCATCGAATCATATTCCCTGGCAAGCCTGAAACTAAAAAACCGGGATCACCAGGAAGTGGTTGAATTTGCGATTATTTCGGATATCTCATTGTTACAGCAGAGCAGGCAAAAAATCATTTTTAATTTTCTGGCCATCTTTTTCTGCATCTCCCTTCTTGTTTTTATAGCTTATTTCATTCTGGCCAAAAAGCTTACCCATAAGATCAACCTGCTGTTTAAGTCGCTGGAGGAATACCAGGAATTGCTGAAATCCCAGTCAAAACTGGCTGCAATCGGAAAAACGGCCGGTATTCTGGCGCACGATGTAAGAACACCATTTACCATGATGTTAACGATGTTGGATATGTTTAATCAGTATGAAAAGGATCCGTCGCTATTGGAAGAAGGAAAAACAGCGGTCCGACAAGCGGTCGCCAGTATTAATTCGCATATCAACGATATTCTGAATTTTGCTGTTCAAGTCAAGCTGAATTTGCAGGCCCGATCCCTGGGCAAGGTCCTGAATTTTGCCATCCGCCAGACTCTCTATAAGTTCAATCAATTGGATATCCAATTTGAATATTGCTTTCAAACGCGATTCAAACCATTGATGGATGAACAACGCATGGCCGGCGTGTTTTCCAACATTATTCTAAATGCCATGGAAGCCATTCAGGAGATTGGACAACGCCAGCATGGTCGTATCTGGATAGGAAGCAGCCAGAAACACAACTCCATTGAACTTGTGATTGCCAACGATGGACCCCTGATTCCCGAGGATTTCATCAAAAAAATGTTCAAATCCTTCGAAACCAGGGGAAAACCGTCAGGCACCGGTTTGGGGCTGGCTACGGCTGAACACATTTTAAAAATGCATGGGGGGAGAATCGAAGCACGCAATGCCATCGAACGGGTGGAGTTTATCATCACCCTGCCGGCTTCCAAAGAATTGGACACCTGGGACATATCTCTTTTACCCGGGGCTTCCCGGGACTTGCTTGTGGAAAACCGGTCGTTCAATCATCAACAGATTAATTCCAAACAAATGGAAAAAATTGAAGATATACAGGGACCGATAAAAGTACTGCTGCTGGAAGACGAAGGTTTGTATCGAGCCCATGTAAAAAACCTGGTCGATCAACATGCCACCTTAAAAAACCAGGTAACAATATATGACGCTTGCGATGTTGATGAAGCGGAAAAAATTATGGCGGTGCATCGATTCGATTGTGCCATTGTCGATATTGATTTGGGGACTTGCAAAAACGGCTTTGACTTTATAAATGCACTGCAACAGTCCGGCGATCGATTACCAATACTGATCCACAGCAATCGCATGTACAACGAGGAAGAGATCGGTCGGTTCTGTGAGTTGAAAAAAGAGAATTTTGCCGCCAAACCATTACAACTCAATACGTTGCTTCATTTTTTATCAACAATTAATCCTGAAACAACCCAACTAAACTAAACACTTTATGAAACATATCGATCTTAAGATACGGTTTGTAGATGATAACGAGTTCATGCTGAAATCGGCTAAGCTTGCTTTGGATTCACAAACTATCGAGTACAAAGGTTCCATGTATCGATTATCGGTCAAAAGCTATTCAACGGTGCCTGCCTTTACTTCGGACACATCCGATACACCGGATATTGTGGTATTGGATATCATTTTCAACAAAGATAGGGAAACCGGATACCAATTGATGCAGACCGCCAGACACATGTTTCCGTCCACGATTATCCTGATGTATTCTGAATGGGATCGGGGAGAAGTTGTTTCCCGCTTCATAAAAGACGGGGCCGATAACTTTATTTCCAAACAAACACCCATCAAAAAACTGGGAGAAGTTATACTCAAGTCATACAAAATATGTATCGACAGGCATAATAAACACTCCCCCTTTAATAAAAACAGAAATAAAGGCAATACAATTCAACACATTGCCGAACGGATTCCCGATATTTTAAAATCACAGATTAAAACGGTTCATATCAATGGAGAAACCGGTACGGGAAAGGAACTGGTAAGCAATCTGTTCGAAGAAAAAATCGGTGGCTCCGTCAAATTTGTAAAAGTAAATTGCGCGACAATTACCCCTTCCCTGTCCAACAGCGAATTGTTTGGTTATGTTAAAGGAGCGTTTACAGGAGCAACATCCGATAAAATCGGCTTGATCGAAGCTGCCCATAATGGCTGGATTTTTCTGGATGAAATCGATTGTCTTCCTGTTGATACCCAAGCTTCCTTACTACGTATCATCGAGCAGGGAGAAGTCCGACGAGTGGGGGAGACCATCAGTCGAAAAATCAATTTCCGCATGTTAACCGCTACAAACAAAAATATCGAGAAACTGATCGCTCTTGATAAATTTCGTCCTGATCTCTGGCAACGGTTGAGTGTTTTAACAATTAATCTACCGCCTTTACGGCAACGCAAGGAAGAAATACCGGTTATTGCCACAAAAACTGCCAGTGAATTGGACGGCGGCCCCTATAGCATTCCCCTGGAAACAATGAATGTACTTAAATCCTATTCCTGGAAAAATGGAAATATCAGGGAACTCATCAATTGCCTGGTAAGTATGACTGAACATACAACAGATTCAAAATCCTTTGAACCGTGCTTTCTTCCCAAATATATCATGGAAGAAATGGTCGATGAATCGCTGACATCACAATTCAGCACGACCATCAACTGGAATAACTTTTCATACCGGGACCTGGAGGAAGAGTTATATATTAATGTGATTAAGGAACTGGCCAAACGGCTCCACTTGCGATCGATGAATAAAATCGCCCAGCATATTGGACTGCCGCGTTCGACATTTTTCCATCGACTTAAAAAACTGGTCGACACAGGTAAATTAAAGCCGGATCAACTGTTTTTTGATAAACGTCAGAAAAAACCTGCTAAACGTATCCATGAAAAAACCGAAACAGAGCCACCCACAATAGATGGCATAAATACAATTATTAAATAGAAACAATCCAATAAATCGGTTGTACGCTAATATTTTTCAAGCGCTCCTCAAGTGTATTCGATATTATGACTCAGAAAAAAAACACCCAATATTCATGTATTCAAAATAGTTGGAAAAAATATGTTTTACGATTGATCGAAGTTACACATCAAAAACCATGCGGGCATCAGCCTTGATGAACCAGCTGGAAATGTCAAGGCAGGTATTACTAATTTCGTGGATATTTATCGTCATTTCTGTTGATGATGCAATAAAAGAATTGATTGAAAAATCAGGAATTTCACTACTCAAAAAAAGGAACCTAATGATATCTCTTGAAAACCCTGAAATAACAACAAAAAACGCTATTCAGTTATTTTTCATGATTACTCTGATATTTGGTTTCAATAATATATCCTATGCAAACAGTAAAATAAGAATCCAATTACCCTGGTATCCGAGTATTGAATTTTTAAATATATATTATTGTGTAAATGAAGGGTTATTTAAACAAAAAGGTATTGATGTAGAAATCAAACATTGGAACAAAAAATCAAGGACAGATGTCATAGAGCAAGTTTATGAAGATAAAGCCGACATAGGAATACAGGATTCCATACATTTTCTTATTGGCGTTGATCAAAGAAAA
>JBFFHJ010000189.1:0-5625 GCA_041556995.1 bacterium
CCGGCATTTTTCCAACTTTTTAGCAGCGATGATTTTTATCCATGGAAAAGTGCTCCCAAACATCGCTCAATCAAAAAAACAACTGGAAATCGTTTTCCATTTTCCATAAAAAATCATCGCTTAAACCCTTTGCATACTCAAAGTTATCAACATTTCGATCTGATTCCCTCAAAAATATTTTTACAGATCCCCAAAAAAGCCTTACTATATCCTCCATAATAGACAAACAATCGATCTAGCCCGTTCAACAGGGATTATAGGAAAAACCGATTCCGTATACATTCCAGGATTGTGCAACCATCCGGATTTTCCATTGGAACAGGTCCGCCGTTTTATCGGTCACTCCATATAATCCCATACGGTTACGTTGGAATATTTCAACATTCATGTCATTTCAGTCTTTATTTTTTTGAGAGAAATTATATCTATTCATTCAGGTAATAAATCAGTTTAACAACTCTATGAAAATATTAATAATTGGTGGAACTATTTTTCTTGGTAAATATCTTACTATAGCGGCTCTTACCCGAGGACACAATTTAACTTTGTTCAATAGAGGTATCTCTCAATCAGATGAGTGGCCTGAGGTAGAACACATAAAAGGGGACAGAGACAAAGATCTGGACGAACTGAAAGGAAGGCAATGGGATGCTGTGATCGATACTTGTGGCTATCTTCCATACAGTGTTAGTGCATCTGTTGAAATATTAAAAGATATTGTCTCTCACTATACCTTTATTTCTACTATATCAGTTTATAAGCGTTTTGTTGCAATGGATACTCTAGAGGATTCTCCAGTTCGTACAATTACCGAAGATCAGGTCATACAATCGGCTAAATTTTCAACCGGCAAGAGAGCCACAGCTGAAACTTATAAGTCATTCTATGGCGGTTTGAAAGCAATGTGTGAGAAGGCTGTGGAACAAACCATGCCCGAAAATGCCCTCATACTTCGTCCCGGGTTGATTGTCGGACCAGATGACTATAGCGGTCGATTAGGATATTGGATTAAACGAATAGCTGAAGGAGGAGATGTATTGGTCCCGGATCAACCAGAAAAAAGACGCATAAGATTAATCGATTGCAGGGATCTTTCAGACTGGACCATAAGAATGATTGAATGCAACACAACTGGTGTTTTTAACACGACTGGAACTGAGGCTTATTTAAATCACCAGACTTTTCTTACTGAATGCAGTCAAATCTGTGGCGAAAAGTCCAATTTCGTTTATGCCACAGATGACTTTTTACTGCAAAACAAAGTTGATCCTTGGAACGATTTACCTTTTTGGATTCCACTGAACGAAAAAGAGATTGACATTTTTGGGGTAAGCAACATTAAAGCGATTAAAAATGGGCTCACTTTTAGGTCACTTTCTGCAACCATTCAAGATACCCTGACCTGGATCGAAACTAAACCTGATACGACAGAATGGAAGTATGGTGGTTTACCCAGGAACCAGGAACTGAAATTAATCAAGCAATTAAAACTAGCTTCAAACCGATTAATTGATAACTTTATGATTATATTTTAAAATTGCTTAAGATTGCAATCATTCGGATATTTGGTTAACAACAGGATCAACAGGAGAACATAGGCCTTTCGATGGGTGGAATTTTAGTGATAATCGTACAATTCGCCTTTTAACCAAAACCGGCTCAGTTCCCGGTTATTTAAGCATTAGTGCCGATAATAATAATAATAATAATAATAATAATATAATCAGTGATGAATATTTCAACTTCAACATTAAAATCTAAAGAACTGTCGTTTTTACTTGAAGAGAATAAATGTTCACTCTACACTTACTTTGTGATTTCCAATTGCAGTTAACACCGGGTATGCAAAATCATGGATAGATATCAGAGACAATACTATTTAAAGGACTTTAGAATCAGATTTTTAGAATCTCATGGTGATGCATTTCAAAGTTTTTTCGAAACACTAATGGGAAAGGTATATCCAAACGATTTTATTGCTTGCAAACCTTGGGGTAAAATAGGAGATAAAAAAAACGATGGCTATTTATCTTCAAAAAGAATTCTTTTTCAGGTGTATGCCCCAAATGAAATAAAGGCAGCTGATGCAATAAAGAAAATTGATAAAGACTTCAATGGCGCAAAAGAACACTGGAAAAAGCATTTTGATAACTGGATTTTTGTTCACAATACAATTGATAGTCGATTATCTCCTCCAATTATTGAGAAATTGTTGGCACTACAACAAAACAATCCTCAAATAAAGGTAGGGCACTGGGGATATGAGGAATTATTAAATGAGTTTCATAAACTAAATATAAAAGTTCTCGAATCATGGTTTGGAATAGCTATCAATACTCAATCATCTGTACAGCTTGGATTTAGTGAGTTACAAGCAGTGCTACAGCATATCCAAACAAAACCACTGGACGAATCATCAGCAATACGTGAGGTTTCTCAAGGTAAAATAGAAGCTAATTTGCTTTCTACTGAAGTAGCTGAGTTTTTAAAAATAGGAATGTTCAAATATTCTATAGTAAAAGATTTTTTCATGAAATTAAGAAAGCCGAAATATGAATCACAAATTGCTTCGGCTTTTAGTGATAAATACATCTCTCTAAGAGATCAAAAGCCAACTCTTCATCCTGACTTAATATTTTCAAAGCTTGAAGTATGGGCTGGTGGAACATCAATTAAGACTCCAAAAGAGAAGGCAGCCCTTCTTGCAATTTTAGCTTATTTTTTTGACAAATGTATAATATTTGAAGACGCAGGAATAGTACAATGATACTACCTACTAAACACATTTCACAAGAGAATGCACTATTATCAATCGGTGCTCAAATTCTAAAGCATTTGAATAGAAGTAAAACTGTATCTTCACTTTGGGAAGATATTCTGATCACATACAGAGATAATCAAAACTCTAATACTGACATCAGCTATGAATGGTTTGTTTTAACATTGGATTTTCTCTTTATTATGAAGGCTATTGACCTAAAAGACGGTTTACTGTCCAAGAGGACTATAAAATGATACATCGGATTTACAGTTCACTTTCAACTTTTAAAACACTTGAATTTCACCCTGGACTTAATGTTCTGATTGCAGAAAAAAGTGAAGGAGCCTCTAGTCGGCAGACAAGAAACCGTGCTGGAAAATCGAGCTTGATAGAAATAATTCATTTCTTAACTGGTGCTCAAGTTAAAGAAAGATCACTTTTTAAATCTCCAGCACTAAGCGACATTATCTTCGGTATGGACTTTGATCTAGGTGGCGAAAAGGTTAGTGTTGAGCGTCAGAATAAAAGTCGAGCGGCTTTCAAGCTAAATGGAAGTTCATTGTCAGCAGTTAAATGGAAAGAAAAACTTGGAATAAACATGTTTAATTTACTACTTGACGATGATGATGAAGGTCGAAGTCCGACTTTTAGATCCATGTTTGCCTATTTTGTTCGCAGGGTTTTAAGTGGTGCTTTTTTGACACCGGAAAAACAGGCAGCAATGCAAGGAACAGGTGATTACCAAATGGCGCTTATGTATCTATTGGGGCTTGATTGGAAAATTGCTCGTGATTGGCAGATGGTTCGCGATAGAGAGAAAACCTTAGAAGAATTAAAAAAAGCGTCAAGATCCGGTGCTTTTGGTAGCATTATTGGTACTGTTGCTGAGTTAAGGACGCAATTGACAGTTGCTGAAAATCGATTAAAGCAGCTTCAAGACTCAATTAGAAGTTTTCGAGTTCATCCACAATACAGAGACTTAGAAATTGAGGCTGATGAGAAAACCAAAAACCTTGGAAATCTGGCAAATGAGAATACTATTGATTTAGCTTCTATCAGAGACTTGGAACTATCAATGAAGTCAGAAGCTCCACCTGAATTGGACGATCTCCAATCTGTGTATGAAGAAGTTGGGCTTGCTCTCCCTTTAATAGTTAGAGAAAGATATGAAGAAGTTCGTAGATTTCATGAATCGATTGTTCGAAATCGAAAAGATTATCTTTCTAGTGAGTTAGAGGCTGCAAAAGATAGAATAGAAAGTCGAAATAAGGAAAAAATTAGATTGGATCAAAGACGATCAGAAATAATGGCTCTGTTAAAAAGTCATGGAGCGCTTGATCAATATACAAGATTACAATCTGAAGCTGGACGAATTGAATCTGAAGTTGAAGCTTTGAGGCAAAGATATGATTCAGCTGAAAAGCTTGAAGGTACGAAAAGTGAACTTGAAATAGAGCGGAATCGCCTCTTACAAAGACTTCGGCGTGATTTTAATGAACGCAAATTACAGCTATCAAACGCTATTGTTGCTTATGAGCAAAGGTCTAATGAGCTGTATGAAAATGCGGGGAGCATGCTCGTTGATGAAACAACTAACGGTCCAATCTTTCAATTTGAGATACAAGGATCAAGAAGTGAAGGTATCAAGAACATGCGGATATTTTGTTTTGACATAATGCTCATGTCTATATGCTCTGCTAGAGGAATTGGACCCGGTTTTTTAGTTCATGATAGTCATCTATTTGATGGAGTTGACGGACGACAAGTAATTAGAGCTCTGAGAGTTGGGGCCGAAATCTCTGAGAAATTAGGTTTTCAATACATTGTCACCATGAATGAAGATGATGCATTTAAAGAGAAAGAGTCAGGTTTTGATTTAAGTAATTACATTCTTGATGTGAGACTCTCAGATGCTATAGAAGATGGAGGACTATTTGGTATCAGATTTGACTAACCAGAAATTGAGAGTTAGTAGAATTAATAAAAAGAACTTACAAAACCTTCTATTCATTTTCGTAATTGCAATCCAACAAATTTTAAAAAGCTTGATCTTCCTGAAAGCACTAACGAATAAGGATAGATGCGATCCTGAAAGGTCGCTTTCTATCCTCTGTTCAAGAAGCCGCGATCTAAGATATATGTATAGGGTAAAGCTTCAAAGGAGGTTGTGAATTTAGGAAAGGAAACCGGACCCAAAATAGGAATTTAGACCGAATCCAGACCTCATTAGCAGGAGAGTCAGAAGAATTTGAGAGATTTTCATAGGAAAAGGATACCATCTCTCAAATGATCGATTTTCTGACCCGATTTTGGACGCACTAATCCCGTTGTGCTACAAAACGCTTTTATTAATATCTTAAAATGTATGTCCCGCCCCGGTTAACGGGCTATTCTCTTTTTGCCTGAAACGGTAAAATGTAACCCAAACATATCAATTCGCCACCACAATCAGGACAATATCGCTGCGTAGGAGGCGAGAATGTAGCTTCGGGTAGCGTTTCCCCGGTCCGTTTCTCGATCCGTTCTCTAATCTTTTCGGCCGAAACACCACCGTTTTCATTTCTGCCCATCGCGGGAAAAAGCCAGAGAGGATTGCGGTGTTTTGCCCAGTATTTTCTGAGTAACACCATCATTCGATCGGAATCAATGTCGGATACCTGAAGATAAAGCCCCTCATGAAGTCGAAGTCCCATTGAGTAGACAGTCACAAAATAAGCGTAATTATGAAACCGAGTGACCTTGGCGAAAACACGACGGATCTCGTCCTCGCTTAAGATGGACGGTAATCGCCTTTCGTTTTCCGCTTTGATCAGAGATAGGGTATGCCACTTTCTGTTTAGAATATGGATGAAAAAAAACCGGAG
>JBFFHJ010000190.1:0-5530 GCA_041556995.1 bacterium
CGTGGCCGTCAAATGGTAGACCAGAAAACAGAAATTGAGTAAAATACCTGAAATGCCCGGAATTTTGTATCTATTTTAAACAATTTATAAACGAACGTCCCCAAATGAAGTTATATGACATAAGTGGAAAACCTTCAAATATTAAACAACTGGCTGAAATTGAGAAATTAGCAGTGTACCCGGGTTCTTTTAACCCTTTGCACAAGGGACATAGGGGGATTTATGACCTGCTGTGGAAGAACGGATATCATGTTGTATTTGAAATGAGCAAAAGCCGTTATCAAAAAGAGCCTTATTCAGATGAAAAGTTTAATCAGCTGATCTTACAGTTTCGGGACTATTCCCCGGTTCTTGTGTCTGAAGCCCCACTTTTCAGTGATAAAAGAGATCAGCTTAATATATTCGACCCTTTTTGGGTGATGGGGTACGATACTGCTAAACGGTGGATTGATGAGAATAGATTTGTGGATGCAAAAGAACAAAAAAAGATAAACAAAATGAAAGTACTGTTTATCGGCCGTTTAACCGCAGGTGTCTATTATGATCCCAAAGATTTATTGGACGGTTCTGAGTCTTATCAATGGACTATTTTTGATTTCAAATGTGATATTTCTTCTACAGAAATAAGGAATGCCCAATAGATATCCATATTGAAAACACACATTTTTGAGTTTGGATTTAGCCTTATGCTTGTTCAGATTTTTTTAGAAACCGGTGCCATTCTGATGGGAGCCTTGGCGACATCAAGAATCCCCGTTATTTCAGAGAGATTTTTTGTCGTACCTTCTCAACCCTCAGGATGACAGGAAACTTGCTTGCTGACCAACCAGGAATCCGTGGTCAATAGGTTAGGATAGCAAACCTGAAATATGGATTAAAGCAATGTTTGTTAACATTCTAAATAAAAACACATTTTCGATTTTAAAATGTATTCAACTAATTGGAGAAATATTATGTCTCAGCAAATGGAAAAACCAGAGGACCTTAATAAATATGATTTGGCGCGGTTAATCATTGATATGTTTCATCGAATGGTTGTACATCATTCTCTTTGGTTTACGGAGATTAAACATCAGATGGGCATGGAAAAAGCCTTGGATGCCTTGGATAATGTATTTCAGAAGAGCTTTCCCTTACAAATCAAGCGCCTTTCGAAAGTGCTGGGATTTGATTTGTATGAGGAGGTTCCCAAGGCTTTGTTGGATAAACCAAAAGATACGCTGATACAACTTTTGGATAATACCGCATTAAATTGGTTGGCAAACGACGGTATCTGGTTCCAGGAAGTTGAGTTTTCCAATGGTATGAACGACGCCAAGCGGTGTAACGATTCTTGTTGGGCGCAATTTTCACCTGTCGAAGCTTATTTTATAAAAAAACTGCTGCGATTGTCAGAACATCCGGGTCTTGAAGGGCTGAAAAAGGCATTGGATTACAGACTTTACGGCAGAATCAATACCCAATCGATTTCCGATGAAACGGAAAACAGTTTTGTTTTTCAAATGAATGAATGCCGGGTGCAGGTTGCTCGAAAGCGGAAAGGTTTGGAGGATTACCCCTGCAAGTCGGTAGGGTTGGTGGAGTATCCTTATTTTGCCAAAGCCATAGATAGTAGAATCACTACAGAATGTATCGGATGTCCGCCGGATAACCATCCAGATGAATGGTTTTGTGCCTGGAAGTTTGTATTGACACCAGATGAACCATAACTCTTCAAAATCATAGGTGAACAGGTGCCAAAAGAGGAAACCTTCCCACCCTGGACACCTGAATCAGGTTGTGAAAACATGTAAAGCCGTTAATAAAATTCAGTTGCTATTTCTTTACTTGCTTACGTAAGAGGCTTAATTGGAAACGAATGAATGCAAAAATAGATTTAATTCAATCGCTTGGACATATACATCGACAAGTATCCCGGCAGGTATAATTATCTAAAGCTCCTACTTGACCTGCTTAATCCGCATTCATCAGACATCCTGCTTGATGTTGACGGATTTTTCGAGTTGGATATTAAAGAAGTGCTGTCCGGCAGTTTAACCGGATATTTTATGTCTGCGGTAGGCCTCCCCAACAAAGTGATTTGTGAGATTTTCTCAAAAAAAACTTTTTAGAAAGGTTTTTACCACTCTCCAATAGTTTTCACTTTCCTCAAATCGGCTCCATAACGCCCTGGAACCGTGATTCCCATCGGTTACCGGAACAAACGAGAATTTGGTTTGGGTGTTAATGGCTTTGAAAATACCTTCCCACTGGATTTTTTCCTGTCTGGCAGATGCAATAAATACGGGCACTGTGATCTTTTCGGCTGAATCTTTTATCCATGTGTCTGTTTTACCTTCTTTGGCAAAATGCTCTCTTGGAGAAAAGGCCATCACTCCATCGATTAACCCGGGTTGATCACCGGCGATTTTTAAAACCAGTGACGCCGAATACGAGCTACCTAAGGCGATGATTCGTGTCGGTTTAAATTTTACACGTGCAAATTTTAATGCGGCTTCAATATCTTGCAGTGTGTCCGCATAACCTGTCGGTTTTCCTAAATCCCTTGCTCTTTTGGCGGTCAGATTGATTTGGCTTTTTATTTCGTTGCCCGAACGCAAATCAACTGCCATGCAATTATAACCAAGTTGATTAAACAATGGGCCCGTTTCTTCATATTCCCCACGGCTCCAGCCAGCTTGATGAAACATCACAATCATTGGTGTGGAATCCGGCCGGTATTTTATATAAGTATCAGCCGAAACTTTTAATTGATCTTTGGAAAGAAATGTAATGGTGCGTTTAACCTCATTGGAATTGTTTTCAAATAAAAGCATTATCACAAAAATCAGGCAAATAAAAAAACCTGATACGCCAGCAATCATTAATCTTCTTTTCAATTCTGTTTCTCCTTTAATAACAATGTATTCTAGTAATAATTAGAGTTCATCAAAGCCGGGTCGTACAAATTCTCTTGCCAGGGGGAATCTCAATTCTGTTTTTCTTTTGAGATTTTCCAGCAACGCCGTGGTTTTTAAGATTTCGTTTTTTTGCTCAGAAAAATAAACTGACAACATATTCCAGGCTGATATTGAGCGATCCATTCCGATCAATGCAACTTTTGCATATCCGTTAGAATCACTGGGGATATTAAATTCATGGTCATCAAGGGATTTTTCCACTAAAGAGTCTCCATATGCTCTTTTCAGTTTTACTAATATCTGGCACTGATACCATCTAATAACCTCTATGGCGTCCTTGATTTCCGATACTTCTTTATTTGGATTTTCATCTTCTGAAAGAAGTCGAACCTGACTCAACTCATTATCTTTTTTGTAAAGCGTATATTCATTGGACTTAAACCAGATTTCGACTGACCTTATGTAGGATTCAGCTGTGTATGTAATGATATCCGTAACAGGATTCTTGTTGATGTATTTTTTACTTTCCGCCTCAACTGCATTAAGCTCAATACCGGCTTCTTCGGCCATCTCTTTTATCATGTCAAAAGTACCTTTAAGTACCTCGGTGAATCTTTCCCAGAATGTTTTGTTGTCAAGATCAATATCTTCAAGATCTCCAAATTGCTCTTCCACCAATGTGCAATTCAAGCACCTGGAAGTGAATTGACAACGTTCACACCATCTATCGCAGTAATTATAAATACCGGAAATATATTTTGGATCTTTTTCAGATTCAACCAGTTTTTTTGTATCCATATTCTTTTTTTATTTTCATAACGGTATTCTATTTCGCCATCCCTCCCCGAAAATGACATAACGATGAGTTAGCTATGACCGGAGACGTTCGTGTGTCGCATATTTATATTACGCTCATTCTTTTCTTTCAATATATTTCTTTAAACAATTTATTGCATAATTCCAAGCACCAGACATCCATTCATCATACGCTTTCCATTTTTCCAGTTCACGTGTTTCTCTTTGTTCCAGGATTAATACTGTTTTTTCATTCTCTTCTTCGTGGAAACTAACCGTAATCAATGTTGGGCCAAAAGGCTTTCTAAACATTTCAATATATTCTGTTTTACCTTGCCACTCAAATGTTAAACTTCTTTCTTTCTCTATTTTTTTGATTTTACATCCGATTGTGCTATCTTTGTTTGGATCTTCATCCCAGAAGAATTCATATGCCCCGTTTTTTTCAAAAATCACCCTTGCCTTGGGTGCTAACCATTTTTGTGTTTCTTCTTCGGAACTCCACGACTTCCAAACCTTATAAACCGGCGCATCAATTGTTTGTTCTATTTTATATCCCATTTTGTCTCCTTTTTAAGAGGGGGCAGTGGATGCAGGCAGTGTTTGTTTTTTTTGTTAAAATTCATTTCCAGTATGATTGTGCACTTATTAAACTAATTCAGCAGACTATTCGTCAGTCTGTTATTTTGTTATATTTTTTTCCAAGGTCATTAGAATTCATGGTTCACTTAATGTAAAGAAAAAAGAAGAAGGGGACGTTGTTGAAATATTGAGACGGTAACTTATGTTTTAACAGCGTAAATACTATTCATAAGGATCAAAGTTGGACCAGTCACGACCACTTGGTGCAAATATGTCAGAATATCGGAATTCATCTTCGAGTTGGTTATTTGCCATCTCTCACAAATCCCGGATCTGGTTATTAACAGCTTTTCCATTAGTGGAATTGAAGAATACGATCCCCCAACCATGACGATATCAGGTACATTTGGATCATCGAAAGAATCTTCAAGTAGGAGAAAAAACTTCTCAAAATCCAATACTTCCTTATGCCGATTTTGGCTGGCTCGAAACAACAGATTTGACAGATAAATTTCAAGAAACGGAAGAGGTTGATCCTTCTTCTGCTCAAGCAAACTCTCTGTTTTTTATGGATCGCGGTTTGTTTTCATCTGATTTGTAATTGATACGAGTGCACATCGAAAAAAAACTCCAAAATTGCCAGTTTTTTGGGACTTTTGTAAACAGATTATGTGACGTTATTTTTTAACGATCCCTAAGGTGAGAAATTTGGATGGATAGTTTTCCCAAAACACTTTAAAAGCACAATTCTTTATTCTCAAAGCAAAGCATCAGACCTTCCGACTCTTTAACAACCAATATCACTTTCGCATTAGTATTGGCATCCAACACCGGGTACATGTGTCTTAATTCTCGAAAGTCGGCCTTTTCAAGAAAATACTTCAACCCTTCAATTGTTTTTTCAAGCAGATCAACATCACCATTTGATTTGAAATAATCTGAAACAGCTTGATTGTATTTAGCTTTGGTTGCACCTTCAATGCAATGTTTGTCTAGAATTATTTCGATTTCCATAGAAAAATAACAAAAAAAACAAATCTTTAGTTTACTTTTTTATCCCACAAGCAACACTTTCCTTTCATGAAAACCAGATTCTTCATTTGTTTAACTACCTTGTCAAGCATTGCAGTATATTCCGTCATCCTGTCAAAATAAAAATAATCCAACGACCGGTCAAACCTATAATATCAATAGTTTCAAAGTTGATCCATCTGATGTCAAATCAGGTTAGCTGATTGAATAAATGAATTTCC
>JBFFHJ010000191.1:0-5474 GCA_041556995.1 bacterium
ACAGTAGTTTATTAAAAACGCAAGTGCAAAATGCATTAAATAGGTGATTGTTTACAGTACTTTATAGGTTATGGGGAAGAGAAGAGGAAGAAGCCATTACGGTATATTAATACCGTGAAAATCTATGTTCAATAAAAACGGCCAGTTAAAAATATGTACAAACTTATACTGCGATGGGTGGTTATATTGGACGTACCATTGATCCACGGGGCATCAGGGATTACTCACAACTGCAAATGATGTGCGAGAGATATTCACTCAGGGGGGCTTGAATTGTTCAGTATTGTTACCCATAAGTCAATATTATATGTTGTTATCGGGTTTGTTTATTATATTTAATCTAAAGCTGTTTTTTGAACTTTTTATAATCATTTATATACTCAATAAAAAATACTAATAAAAGTGAGATAGATATTGACGCAGCCAATGTTATTATGGTGATCCTTATTGATAAATTTACACTATTTTGAACATATGAATGAGGTTCTTGAATGACTTTAATTGAATTCTCAAACTTCGTCATTAGAAACTCATTATATAGCTTGATTAAGTCTTGGTTAAGTTTGTTATATTTTTGAACAATATAAGATAACGAGTTTTCAACGTATCTTATATTGGCCGAATCAAGAGGTGAGTTGTATTTGCCTTGTTCAAATCTGGTCAATGTTTCTATTGCTCTTTCTTTTTCAGCATTGAGATCATTTGCTTCAGTATCTGAATTGAGGATGTATTTTAGCAGAAAAGAAGCGCTATCTTCAGCCCTTAGTTTTTCAATAAATGATGTTTCTAATACAATATTTGAAGTAGATTGGTTAGTTGTTCTGTCAACCATTTTTCTACCAGAGGTATCTTTTAATAGTCTTCTTGCAATTATAGCTTTCCCTTTTGCTTTTTCAATTTTTAGTTCCATGTCTTTAATATTCTGTTTTAATTGAATAATAAATAGATCTCGATTCTTGGAAAGATATGAGTTGTTTATAATTGCTTGAGCTTTTGTTAACTTGGTATTTCTAAGTAACAAAAGTTCGTCTTTAATATCGAAGAATGAAAGCTTATTAACTGTTGAGCGAAATGAACCGGTTTCTTTAGATTTATTGTCCAGAAAAATCATAACACTATCTATTTTTATTGTAATAATTTGTATTGCTTCCAGATAGTCAGCGGAACTCAAAAAGTTGTCAGCGATGCTTCCAAAGCGCAAAGGTTGATCAATGAACCTATTATAGAAATCCTTTTTATACTCATCAATCAGAGAGTAGAGGATTTCAGCTTTATCATCATTTGATATTTTGATACCATTCCCATCTGTTGTTATTGAGATAAAAAAACGATTTGGAAAATAGTTAAATATCTCATTCTTTTTACTTTCATTGTTTAATGTGTCTTGAATATGTATTGGAAGTATAGCTTTAATAGATATAAAGTCATAGTAGGGCATTGAATCAATATCGTCAGTTTCCTTATCTCCGATTTGGATTCCGGCCTTTGATATAATATGAGGTGCAATCACTTGATTTTTATCAAACAGTGATCCGTCGGGATTATGATGTTTTTCTATCCCATTAAAATTGAGAGATATGGCTAATTCAGTGATATATTTGGGTTGATTAGTTATCATGACAAATAGATTTACTGAACCAATGCCAAGAATGACTGATAATAGTAGAAAGTATTTCCATTTCCAGATAACTTTTAATAACTCAAACAGATCTATTTCATCATCAATATCAGGTGCAATATGATTTAATCTGTTAAGCTGTTGTATTGTTTCGTTTTTTAGTTGTTGTGTTGCCTCAGGTTTGCTGGATGGGTCGAGTTCATTTTCTTGGTATTTTCTTAATACATCCATTTTAGCCTCCAATTGGGACAAAGTGAACTTTCATTAAATTTTTCACATTTGAATATCTTGAATTGATATCCAATTTTTCTTTCTTCTAACATGAATAGTAGTATTAGAAAGTTGGGAGTTGCTTTTATCAATTTTTATAAAAGATTTTTTATGATAAACATACAGCTTTCATTTGGTTTCAACATATTGTCTATTTTGTCATATTTAAAGTGAATATTTTTGGAATAAAAAAGCATTTCAAGAGAGTCATCAAAAGCAATACTAGTTATTAAGTTATTAAGTTAATAGGAAAAAATATCAACTCATAAAAACATATTATAATTTCCAAAACTTAATAGCAGAAATAAAATCTTGTTGTTTCATATTTATTGATTCGTTTTTTTTGAGGTTAATGATGAATACTCTCAAAAACACTGACAAAACAGCTAAAAAGAGTGCTATTACTAGACTGAATAACAAGACCTTCTTAGTAAATACTATTGGTTGTGTATTATCAGTTATAGGGTTAATTTCATCCTTCTGTTCTTTTTCATATTGATTGAATTTAAATGATAAAGATTTTTCAGTGGTTTGCATTGTTGGTTGTTCAACGATGTCTAAGATAGTTAAATGGTTATTAAGAAGAGAGAAATTGACTGTATGTAAATGTTTTATCTCCCTATTTATATTGCTGATATTTAAGAAAACATTTTCAGTATCAATGACTTTATTATGCTGAGATTGGTTTTTACTGTCTTCATTTGTGGTTTTTTTCTCTGTTGTCGAGTTCTGATCTGAACTTTTGCTTACATTTATCCATGTTTCAGTCGATATATTTTGTAGATTATACCTTAAGTTAAATGCTTCCTGTAGGATATTATTTGTGTAGATTGCATCCAGTTTTAGCTGACTTTTTTTACTCTCCAGTATTCCGATTTCTTTTGATAGCGAAGAAATCCGGCTTTTTTCTTTTATAATCTTATACTGTACGGATTCCTGTTTTGCTTTGTCTTTGGAGTTTAGATACTCTTGTTCTAAAAAAGAAATTGTTGCGTTTAGATCACTTCTTTTAAGGTCAAGGTTTTGTATCTGTTTATCTAGATCTTGCAACTGGGCGATAATTAAGCTTAATAAATCGGGAATTGATGGCGAGTTTTTTAACTGATTATATATTTGAATAGTGTTTCTCTCCTTTATACTTGTAGGATTTGCCTTTTTGGCTTTTATTCCATTGTTGTTTTCTTCCAAGAGATAAATGTATTTATTGACATCCAAGTAATAGCCGGTGTTTTCAATTTTTAAGTATCTAATTCCATTTATTGTTTGTAGGGAAGATATCAAATGAGCATATAGTTCATCCTTTTTTCTTAGTAGACTGTTAATTTTCAACTTGTTATTACGAATGATCTTAGAATTATTATTTTGAATAAAAAACAAACTTAACTCTTTTAAAGCTTTAATTGAATTTTGGGGATCATCTGTTGTTACGGTTAGTCGATATCCATCGTTAACATATTTGCTTTTTTCAAACTGGATGAGGTTATTATCTTTAAAATATGAACTCAATTGCCGACCTGTTGTTATTTGGGGATAATTCCAATAAGACTCTAGAATGGGGATGGTTTTTTTGATTTCATTGGGTGAAAAAAAATCACGATCTGGAAGAAAGAGACTGTTTTTATAAACTTCAAGTTCTTCTTCGTTAGGAGCTTTATCATTGCCGGTGATGGTTAAATAAAAACTTGTAATATCAGAGTATTTGTAAGTTAAGCTGTTTTTGAAAATGGTTGTTCCGTAAAATCTCGGGATAAAAAATCCAATTATTGTCCCCACAATTAAGAATAGTAAAATCTGAATCTTGTATTTCACCAAAGGCAAGAAAAGTTGCCATAAATCGATTGTATCTTCTTCAATTTCTTGAGAGGGCATCATATACACAACAGATCTATTATCAGGAAATGTTGTCTGATCGGTTTGATCGTCAAGTTTTTTATGGATTTGGTACATGTTTCTATGTTCTCGGAATAATTAGAATTGATCGAATTTCAGGTTTTGTATTTTGTCCTTTTTTGTGTGTTGAATTCAAGGATCTATTTTTGGAGCCAATGATTTCTATATTCTTTTTTTAAGAAGAAAGTCATATGAAAACAGGTAAATGAGTAAAGTCTTCAAAAAAAACGATTCTATTAAGACTACAAATAATTAACGTTCAAGTCAATCTTTAACCCAACTTCGTCAGTTTGGTCGTAAAAGTTCTAAAATATCAGGCTGTAAAAAATTTGGTCATTACACTTCGGGCACTACTTCTTTCTTTTTTGAAGGATCGCTTTGATGACTTTCCCCGGCAGTTTCGCAATATCCAGTGCCTTGTAGATTTTTCTCTGTTCCGTCGTCGGTCGGCTATTCTTTCGAATATGAATCGACCGATTCCCTTCGCCTTTCATCGTAGTGGTCACACGCACGTGACCGGAAAGAACATCTCGTATCGTTTCCCAATGATGACAGATACCATGCGCCCGCAATCGGTGTCCGATGGAATGGCAAATATGGTACGCCAATAAAGTGATGAACAAGTGAGCGTCTACGCGTTGCTCTTTTTGATGATGAATCGGTCTAAATCCAAGTTCGGATTTCATGCTCTTAAACGCACTCTCCACTTGAGTTAGGTTGGTATAGATTTGCCAAAACTCCTCCACGGTGATCGATTCCCTATTGGAGCGAAGTCGATAGATCCCGTTCAATTTCTTCTTTTCTTTTTCGGACTGAAGCGTCCACGTCACATCAATAGCGTTTTTGTCTGGAACAACGGTAATCCGATAAAGTCCAGACACGCGACGATGCCTTTCCTTGACTCTGCCGATTTGCGTATGGACCTGCTCTAAAACCTTGGTTCCTTTTTTCTTATTCAGTCCCGCACGCACTTGTTCCATATCCTCTTCAAAGCGTTGACGGGATTTGGATTTGATCCCTTCTTCTTTCTTTGCCTTGGCTTCAAAGTCGATGTAGAGATCCCACTCTTCCGCCTCCGCATTTCTAACCAACTTTGCCGAAACATCCTTTTTCCCTTCGGCGACCGGAACAAACTGGCATTTCTACATTGTTTCGGGCCACCACAACATAAACAAAGCCCTTTGACCGAAGCCAGGCCAGATTGTCTTCGCTTGCTATTCCCGCATCCATGACAACGATTCGTTCTCGTGTCTCGCCGTTGTATCCCACGAGTTCCTTCAGCATGCTTTCCAGAGTGGAAGGTTCGATCACATTCCCCGCAAGTGTGGCGCTCTTTCTGGGAAATCCCTGACCGTCAAGGACAAGGCCCATCGTGACCAGTGGTGCATCGCTACGTTTTTCTTTGGAACGACCGAACCTGGCTTTTAAATTGTACTTCCCCGTTCCTTCGAAAAAGGTATTGGTCAGATCGTATAGAACGATTGACTCTTCAAGCGTAAACAGACGGCATTCCGTTTGGTACAGCCACTCTTCCAGCGCTCTCTTTTTGGCATACAATAGATCGGCTATCTCATAGAAGCGGCTGAGCGAACTGTCGCGATAATCGAAATCGATCAGTTCTCCCAAACTACTCGTATTTTGCAACCAGTTAAAACTGGATCGTTCGCTGCCAGGTTTAAGAAGCCTCGAAACAATG
>JBFFHJ010000192.1:0-5249 GCA_041556995.1 bacterium
GGGCTTTATACGACCTGATCCGCACCGTCAAGGAACCCAAACCTTTCCGCCCCCTCTGGGAATACGAGGGTTATTTTGAGGAGATGGCGCTGAAAGAAGCCAGATCCCTGGAAAAAACCTTTGAGGAGATGGCCAATCCTCCACAGGAACAGGCCGCCTCTGCTACCAAAGCAGTGGAACCGAAAAAAACCTATCAACTTCGACTCATTGACCAGGATGGCATCCCGCTGCAAGGCATCCATGTCACCATGGAACCGGATGCCGATGAAAAATCAAATTCAACCACTGCTGAAAACGGTCTGATCGATACAAAACTGAAGGAAGAGGTCAAGGACATCACCCTGACCCTGAACGGCATGACCCATACAGTGAAACAGGGGGAATGCCTGCTGACCCTGGCCAGAAAATACGGCTTCGAGGATTACACAGAGATCAGTCATCATGAAAAAAACACCTCCCTGATGGAACACCGCAACGACCCAATGTGCCTGATGCCGGAGGATCAGGTCTTTATCCCGGAAAAAACAATCCAGGTACTGCTTTCCAAGGAATCCAACATCCAGGATGTAAAGATTGCCAGAACAGATACCTTTCTCTTTACCTTTGTTGTCAGGGATGCATCGTTTCATACCCTGGTAAATGTCAAATACGAATTGAAGGTAGAGGGAATGGATACCATCGAAGGTGTTACGGATGAGGACGGTGCCATTTCCGAAGAACTGCCCCTGGATGCAAAGGGATGCGACATCAGACTGTTTCCCATGGAGAACAACAGCGACAATTTTATATTAAAACAGTTGGTATTTGGCCATCTCGATCCGGTTAATGAAATGTCCGGTCAGCAGGAGCGTATGAAACAACTGGGACTATATACCGGTAAAATAGACAATGATCCCAGGGAACTGACCCAAAGCGCATTTGACGGTTTGGCCGCAGAAGCGGAATTGGACGACAATTATCAAAACGAAACTATTATCGAAAAATTAACCGGCTTGGCGAATAATACGTTTTCCGGGTTTTAAACTGAAACACCTGATAATCAAGGAGATAAGAAGATGGAAAAATTAAGATTCTTCGAAAGAGACGAAAATGGTCAAATGTATCGCAAACAAGAGCCTCCCAGGGAGATGTATCCGCAGGAATCTGTTCTGTTTCAGAAAGAAAAGCTAATACAACATATAGAGAAGTTACGTTTGCGCTTAAAAGCAGCCAAAGAGGAAGATATAACACTGGGCAGTGCTGAAGATTCCAGGGATAAGATAAATAAAACCAAAGAAGGCGACCGGGATAAAAAAATCCTGGCTCTGGAAAACGAGATAAAGGAAAGAGAAGCCTATCTGGATAAACTGGATGAGCTGTATAAGGAACACAGTAAAGTCGAAGTCATGAATGTCAGCCGAGGCAGCAAACCCACTTCGGTTATCCGTCTCCCGGAAAAGGGGGTCAGGGTGCGATTCGTATTCAAGGATGAAAAAAGGGGCGGTCAGCCTGTCCCAGTGGCTGATAGCCATGTTCTCTACTGGAGATATGATAAAAATGACAAAAAGATAGATCCCATGCCGTTTCAACATCGGTATCACGCTCGATGCGGCTGGGGCAAAACAGATTCCAAAGGATATGTCTATACTGATGAAAGCGGGTTAACAGACGGCAGTGTCAATATCTCAAAAAAAACCGGACGGTTTACCATGTCATATGATTGGCTGAATTTTGACGAGGTAAAAGAAACCCTGGAGTATATCCCGATCGAGGAAATCGAAAGCGAACGAACCCATAAAATCATTGCCGCCTTTTCCAAAAAGCACTTTGAATCCCTGCCCTCTGTAGCGGATCATACTGACGATTCGGTTGATATGGACGATATCACCACCCAGAGCAAATATGAATTTTTTCTGCCGAAAAAAACATATGGCTTCATAGTATTGCCCATGGATATGGGTGTTTGCAGTATAAAAGACCTGATTAAACTCGGTGGAAAAACGTTCAGTATCAACGGTAAGGAAAAAGTCGTAGCCACCAAAGTAAAACCTCCGATCGATGAAAGCCCGATCGAATTGCATTGTACGCTTAGAGAGTGGGACCGACGAATTCAGAAAAAGGTCCGAAAACTCCAGATAATGAATAAACGCAAAATGCAATACAATGCCTCGCATACGAGAAACATCCTATGGCTCGACCAGATGTACCATCAGATTTCCATAATGACCAAATATCCGTATTACAGTAAATCGTTTATAGAAAGAAAATTGACAGATCTCAAACGGTTTATTCCGTTCAGCGGGGAAACAATCAACGATATTATTGAACGTGAACATGAAATCGAGGATTTAAACCGCAAACGGGAGGTGTACCACAGTATCGAGGAAAGACGCAGGGAATACACGCAGCAGATAGACACTCTCCAACAGGAACGTGATGATCTTCTGGAAAAGTTCAGCAGGGAAATCGAGGAGATTCATACCTCAGATCAGAATATTGACGAAAACAAATTAAGGTTGTTGTCCGGTATAGATGAGTTGAAAAGACATATCGCCGATTATATCGAAAACCGGCCATTGTATACCAACGGCAATAACCTGTTTGAGAAATCCGAGGATGATTTTTTCAAACAAGCCGAATCGTTTAATGAAGCGTTTGATAAGGAAGCCAATGAATTGTGGTCCATGCTGAAATCCGATGCCTTTCGGGACGAATTCATCGAATTTTTAGACCGTCAAAAGGATAATCCCCAGCCGAACGAGTCAACCCCGGTTGTGTTTCCCGTAGCGTCCCCCTATATGGAAAATGAATATCACCTGGAGCATATCTACGATACCCTGAATCACGCCTTGATTATACTGAAAAGCACCGTGGTCAAGGAAGAGCTGTGGAAAACAGAATGCTGGCCCGGACTGAACACCCTGTCCAATCAGAAAGAGTTTAAAGAATTTCACCAGATCATGGTTGAGGAGTTGCAGGCCAGGATTTCCGAGCTTCGAAAACCGGATGATACGATACCTGCTGAAGAAAGAAAGAGGAGAAATGAGCAAGCTAGAAGACTTGATTTAATAGTTCTTAGTTATGATACAAAAAATTCAAAAAACAAACAGGAAAACGAAAGTCTATTATCTGCTGTCTGGCAAAGGTTCAAAATATCGGAAGAATTTCTGAGAACGACTGTGGTGTCAGTGCCGGGACCACCCTGCTTGCTGCAAAGCAGTCTCAATGTATTCGAGGATTTTGTATGTCATCAAATAATGAAAAGCCCGAAAAATCGTGAGCGTTATGTCAAACTTTTAACCACATTGGTTCAGCTTGCTCGATTTTCACCGGGAAATCGACGTGTTATTGCTCGTTCTATTACCGGTTCATTGGATAAAAGCGTCCGTATGTTAAGAACGAACCGACTGCTGAAAGATCATTTTCTGGGAGAAGCTGTCTACAATGAAGGGAAAAAATCTCTTGCCTCATCACGAATTCAACTCAGCCGTGTAGTGGCATTAAAAACAGCCCTGATGGTTCTATCCTATGAATCGTTGGATGATAAGTGGATCGAACTCGAAGGTATTATTAAAAATGGAAAGCAAAATGATTTTACTGACTGGGTGAGTGATGTGGCAAAAGTGATGCAGGCTGCCGGAGATACAGCTTCAATTGCAGCCAATTCGTATCTGTTGGCCAATAACATGTACAATCTGTTTACCTCCAAATCCCTGGCTGCCGCAAAAACAATAACAAAGGTGGCCGGAGGCATCGGATTCACCATGTCAGCCATTGCCACGGTTCAAACCAGTGTTGAAGCCATTGAAATGGTATACCGGCAGGGGATGACCTCAAAAAACCTGAAACTCGTGATAACCGCCATTAGCTCCGGTCTCACCACCGCCGCACTCATCATGTCATCCGAGACGATTCTGGGTCTGGCCAATTGTCTCTACATACCCGGTCTGGGTCCCTACCTGTTTGGTGCAGGTGTGGCCATTGCCATATTATCAGCCGGTATGTTTTATATATATGAAGACATTATCAAGGAACAGTCCCTGAAAAGCTTTGACGAAAAGTGGGAGATGATTCTAAATAGTCAAGAGGTGTCTCACTATTCACCGGAGATAATTGACCGTATGGAAAAATACCGTAGTGATGTGGATTTCGGTGAAAAGCTTTCCTGGCATGCCATTGTTCCGTTAACGCATCTGGGATACAATCCCGGAACCATAGACGACTGGCTGGCTCATGTCGACCTGAAGGAAGAGCTGGGATACAACGATGACAAACAAATCTCATTTTCAGCCATGCCGATGCATGACAGCCATTTTGTTACAGCGTTTTATAACGATGTATCCAGGGAAGAACTGGCTGAGGAAAAAATCGGTTCCAAAACATGTCGGACAATCACCAACGAATTGACAGCCGGTACTTATGTCCCGGAAGGGATCAGGGAGGATGAGTTGTATGCATCCGGTAATCAGTCCGGTTTTAAGGAAGCTGTTAAAGCAAACTTCATACGAAAACTGGATCATCCATTCTATCGTGTTAAAGCTGATTTCAGGGGTATCCACGAATTGTGTCGATACGCGGTTCTAATCGATGCCCATATCAAGGAATACCCGAACTCCAGCCTGAGCCTGGAAATGCTGGAACCAAACCGTAATGTGGAACAGGTTTATGAAAATTAAAAGAGTGATATCCAAAATCATTACCATCTCAGCTCTGATTGGAGCTTGTTTTTTTCTATGCAGTAACACGTTATATGCAAAATCAAAGAAAGCTGATGAGGAAATAGAGCCGCAGCAATTAGCAGCGGCAAAACATCTGTTTGAGGCAAATGGGGTCCCTTGGAATAAAGTTAGAGTGTTTAACAAAGTTAAAATGGTTTTAACCGATAAGGGATTATCCATTAGAAAAAAAACCGGTTCTGATTTAAAAGCAATCAAGCATTTTACAAATCAAGGTATATTTTCCAATGAACAGGGAGATATTGTTGGATTTGTTTTGGATAAAAATAATTGCACAACCCTTGCTGAACTTAATAGATTAAAAAAGGTAAGAGTAATATCTCTTGAAAGTTGCCATGTATCCAATTTAGAAGTAATTCGTGATCTTCCCGAACTTGAAGAATTACATTTGGAAAGGAATGAAATTACTTCATTGAAAGGATTAAAAAATCTGCCAAAGTTGCGTATGATTGACCTTTACTACAGCATTGTTGAAGAAATAACCCCCGGTTCTGTTTTACCTTGTGTGGAGAAGCTGAATCTATACCACAACAA
>JBFFHJ010000193.1:0-5178 GCA_041556995.1 bacterium
AAATCTCCAATTCCGTACAACGAGTAACACCTATCTTGCCGTTGATAACGGTTCGGTTTCAATAGGAAACACAAACCCAGGTGCTTATAAGCTCAATGTCTCTGGCTCCATCCGGGCGGATGAAATTGTCGTCAACACCACCGGTGCAGATTATGTCTTTGAAAAAAATTATAAACTGGAACCATTAGACAAAGTTGCCGAATATATCGAAAAAGAAAAACATCTTCCAGATATCCCTTCAGCGGCTGAGATGAAAGAAAAAGGTATTGGCATCAGTCAAATGCAAACAAAGCTTTTGGCAAAAATTGAAGAATTGACGCTGCATTTGATTGAGCAGAATAAACAGAATCAAGAATTACGGGAAAAAATGACAAAATTAGAGAAGGAAATAGATGTGATAAGAATGAAGAATTAATATTGAATAAATCTTCAAAACTTATCCATCTATACGGTTAAGAGTTCTTATGTATTCCTCTGTTATTACGGACTGTACATATTGAGCATTGGGTCATTCCGGACTTGCAGGCCGTGTCACAATTACGGATTTTTATATTTATCGGCAAAACTTGACCAATCATCTTTCCGGGCTACCCCGGAATCCAGAGTAATTTTAGTATATTAGAGAACTGGATTCTGGATCAAAACCTGTGCTCAGCTTGACTGAATATCCGGCATGACGACGAGAACCTTCAACTTGGTGTTCTTAAGAGGCATGGATATTACAATTTGGAGCAGTGTTATGAAGGATAGACATTGACTTAAACGTCAGCAAAAAAGAAAAAAGGAAGCCAGTCAGAATTTCTTTTTTTATTACTTGAATGTTTTTGTTTTAAGTAATAAAAAAGTTAAGCTTGAAAGCACAGAAATACAAGGATGATTTTCCGATTTAATTGTTTTTTCATAGTTTCTTTAATACCAATATTTTGATTCCAAAACAAACATTGCCAGATACAGTTATATAATTAATTCAGATAAGTGATCATTAATACATTGTTCTTGTAGCTTTTTACCCTAATATTTGATAGACATTTTTGGGCAATCATTTAACATAAAATCTCAAAATAATCTGATACAGTTTCTATGGATTTTCCAGGGTTTGATACTTATTTAAACTTTATTTTTCTAACTTGGTTTTATGAACAAAACTTAATCGTCAAAGGAGAAATTATGAAAAATCATAAAATCAATCATCATTTATTTGCAATATTCGTGCTGCTGAGTCTTTTTACATTTAGCTCCATTTCCATGGCAGACCAGGGAGGTGTTTCAGACGCCGAATATAATGCCCTGGTTGCTCTTTACAATTCAACGGACGGCGATAATTGGACCAACAATACAAATTGGTTATCTGCTAATCCTGTTGAGACTTGGTATGGTGTTGGTGTTTCTAATTATGGGCATGTTAATGGTATCTCACTTCAAAACAACCAGTTAACAGGTACTATCCCTCCGGAAATAGGTGATCTGGGCTGGTTAAAAAATTTATATTTGCCCAACAACCAATTATCAGGCTCAATCCCTGCTGCAATGCGCAACCTAGGATTACGAATGAAGTTTCTGGATCTAAGTAACAATCAGTTGTCCGGTGAAATTCCATACATATTTGATTATTTTGATGACCTTGTTTTTTTAAACTTGGGATCCAACCAGTTCACCGGCTCATTAACTGATCAATTCAGGCATCTTGGCAATTTATATTTGTTGGATATTTCGCATAATCAGCTATCAGGTTCCATTCCTCGTAATTTTCTTCTTGCAAATGATTCATTGGAAAGGTTGTACCTTAATGATAATCAACTTACAGGCCCTATTCCATGGTTTAGTTATTATTTCCCAATAGGCGAGTTTTACCTACAAAATAATCAGCTATCAGGACGTCTTATTAATGTGTTCAAAGCCTTCGCACCAGATTTATATGAATTCAATGTAAGTAACAATGATTTTACAGCCATTTTTGATGTATCAGATATAGATAGAGATGATACAAGCATTGATGCGACGATCAATGTGGCAGATAACAGGCTTACATTCGAAGATATTGAACCAATTCTCCTCGGAGGCTATTCTTATATAAATAGCAGCCGTATATATTTCCATAGCGAAAAAATTTATTTTTTCAATACACCACAAAAAAATATTGGCCAAGAATTATATGTGAATGTTGAAGAAAACTTAAGCCATACATATTCTGTTTCTGTTGGCGGAAGTAATAATCAATATCAATGGTATAAAAATGGATTTGCAATTACAGGTGAAACGGATGATTTTCTTACTTTCCCGTCAGTGTCAACAGACGACATAGGAACTTATACATGTGAAATTACAAATACGAAAGTTACAAATACTGTTTTATACAGCAATCCATATCATTTGAATATAGGTGAGATATTGTTTTTATCATTGGTTGAACCTATTGCACTGGTTGAATCCGGATACGGAACAGAGAGTTTTGATGTTCTATTAAGTGGTGAAGGTGATTTTAGTTGGACAGCAGAAGTTGAAGGTTCATCGACTTCCTGGTTAAGCTTTTCGGGTGCGTCTTCTGGAAATGAGTCCGGTTCCTTGGAAGTTTCTTATGTTGAAAATATGAGTGAAGCCAGACTGGGGAAGGTAAATGTAAATGCAGTGAGATCAACGGATGATATGATTGAAGAAACTGAAGAAACCATATTGATCATTCAGCCATCAAGTACTTGCACAAACGAAGTTAATTTGAACAATGTAACAATTGGAATTGGTCAGGAAGAAGTTACTCAAGCCTGCAATACTATTACGGCAGAAAACTACGTGGTTGACGGAAACGGCTCAACAGGTGGACTTGCCGTATTTATTGCCGGAGACAGTATTACTTTAAAACCAGGATTCCAAGCAGAAGCAGGCAGTCGTTTTCATGCTATGATATATTAACTCAATAGTTTAGCGTTCTTAAAAACGTGCCTTAAACTTGACTGAGGGGCATAAGCGCTAACTTAAGAAAAAGTCTTGCTAATTTGTCGTTTTCTCTTTCTTGGAGGATCTGACAAGTTCTTAGATATTTCTGCCCAATTCCCTAAGCACCGCTTCAGCGATAAGGGTAGGTTGACTGCTTATTTAATTAAATGAAACGCAAAGGAAGTTTTTTTAATGCTTTCAGGGAGGACAGATCCAATTGTCTGCTCAGAAATTGATCCCTGAGCGTGCGAAAAAACCGTTCGATTTTCCCTTTCGAAGCACCGTCTCTGACCGGGGTGTGCCTTAATATACAGCCAATTCTGGCACAAACCATTATGATCTCCTTGCTGCAATAGATGGAGCCATTGTCCACATATAACTGTTTGGGGATGCCTCTCTTGTACAAGGCTGCTTTGATGGCAGTCATCAGGGCATCGGTATTTTCATTGAAAAAGAACTGGGCATGACAGATCATTCTGGAGGCATCATCAATGAAGGCAATCAACTTGGTCTGAACAGGGTTTCCCGTTTTATTTTTAAATAGCGTAAACCGGCGCCACCTAGCTATTACCATATGATGTTGCTTGCTTGGAACCCATTAAAGAAGACATCCAAAAGCGACCGCAAAAAGACAAAATAAGATCAAAAAACCAAGAAAATGATGAGGCGATACAAAAAAGAATCGTTAAATTGCTCTCATGTCAAAAAAATGAGGCTTGAACCGTCAACTGGTATTGTGCAATCAGACAGGAATCGTGATTAAAGGCGGACTTCAGGTGGGTAATGGTCTGAATAAAAGGCTGATGACACTGGCTTAAAATGGGCGGAGGGCATCGTCGAAGCAGATATGTTCGAATCTGACTGCTGCCATCGATGAATCTTGAATAGAGCCGATAAGCAGAACTGGGTGTCAGATATCCCCCTGCGTTTCTATAGGCTTTCAATCGATGCATGCCTTTGGATAGATTCACTAAAAACTTCCATAAGGATTTGGTAGTTGTCCTTAAGTATTTGATCACTGTAGATTTCATGATCGAAATAGTTCTCCCGCAACCCTTTCTTTTTTTTCGATTGCTACAAAAGAGACGGCGTCCTCTCTTGACCTTGTCAGAAGCGGATGAATCGTCGTATCCGTAGAGATAGCCGTGCAGGATGAACATCCCAATCCCCCGACAAAACGGACAGGAAAACTGCTTGATGGTTTGCCGGATAGATTCAAACTCTTCTTCTGTATTGTAAAAACGGGGAATGTCAGATAACAAAGGGATTATAGATATTGGAAAGCAGGATTAAGAAGATCAGATGGGTTTCAACAAAGAAAAGGAGGGAATGCAAAATATGGTCAATTGAACAGCATCACTTCAGCTTTTTTCAGCGATACTCTTTTCCCAAATTAAAGATGTTTTTGGAAAAGCAAAACTTCATTTTATTTCGGTACAAAAGAGTCAGAAATTTGATCTGAGCGTGGTAAAGGACAATTCACCTTTGTCTGGAACTCGCCTTTTCGATCTCTGGGAACCTTGACGGCTACTTTCCCAATGTCTTTTAGAGTGTAAGATCTATTGTAGCTTCCGTTCCGGTGGTTTTGATTTTTTCCCTTCCTTTGATAGCGTTCTCTCCCCAAGAACTCAGTTAACTCCTCTTTCATCAACCCTGTCAAATATCTCCCGACCGACTTTCTGACATCCTAACGAATCGCCTGAAAAAATTTTGCTGGTTTCTCCTGAATGTCTTTGATAAAATTTCTGATGTCTGGTATATTTATCTCGATTTTCATGGCGCTTTCTCCTTTGAGTGATTGTTTTAGCGGATAATCTACTCTTTTAAAGGAAAAGCGCTTTTTTTTTAACCCCCAACTTGAATTCACACAAAATATATTACACTACCTTCATTTTATATTGATTTAAACATGATGCGAGCAGGTGTGGTTGACCACCCGGAAGATTGGGAATTTTGCGGGTATCATGAAATCATCAATCCAAAAGAGAGATACACTATCATCGACAGAAAAAAACTGGCGTCGTTAGTTTATTTAAAAGATGAAAACCAAATGTCAGATTATTATGAGCAAAGATTAAATGAAGAACTTAGAAAAAACAATCAGACCAGAATATCGGAGTGGACTGATTGTATGGCAGTAGGCAGCGAGGTATTTGTAAACAGCATCCAGGAACAACTTGGAATGAAGGCATATGACAAAGTAAAAGAAGATACAGATGAAGTATGGGTGTTGAGGGAACCAGAGGT
>JBFFHJ010000194.1:0-5000 GCA_041556995.1 bacterium
CCGGATTATCCGGATTATTAAAAACAGCAGCCCTTGAAAATCCCCAAATAACCGGACAACTGATCCAAATCGATCATCAGGAATCGATAAAAAGCCTGGCTAAGAAACTACAGGAAAACAGAAACGCCTCTTTTGAACCGGTCATTAAGTACGAGCAGGATAAACGATTTGTTAAAACCTGGAAAGAATCCAAAAATTTAGAGAAAAACCCGGAATCTGTTTTTAAAAAAGACGGTGTTTATCTTATTACCGGTGGATTAGGCGGTTTGGGGATGATATTCGCCAAAGAGATTCTTAATCAGGCCCAAGAGGCAAAAATCATTTTAACAGGCAGGTCTGAGTTATCTGATCGGAAAAAGACCGTCCTCAAGGAGCTGCAATCCGAAAACGCCTGTGTAGACTATCAAAAAGTCGATGTTTCCGACCTGGAGCAAGTCAAGTGTTTAATTAAGTCTATTCAAAGCAGTTTTGGCAAACTGAATGGAATTATTCATAGTGCAGGCGTAATTTTAGATAATTTTATCATCAAAAAAAGCACCGAAGAGTTCAGGCAAGTGCTGGCACCCAAGGTTTCAGGAACCATCAACCTGGATGAAACGACCAAAGATCTAAATCTGGACTTCTTTGTATTATTTTCTTCCGGTGCGGGAGCCAGCGGAAATATCGGTCAGTCAGACTATGCTGTGGCCAATGCTTTTATGGACCATTTTGCTCACTACCGTAATCAGCAGGTCTTATCAAACAAGCGAACCGGACAAACCCTTTCGATTAACTGGCATTTATGGAAAGAAGGCGGTATGCAGGTCGATGAATCCACAGAAGAGATAGTCCGACGTTCTACGGGGATGGTCGCCATGGAAACCGATACGGGCCTTAAGGCCTTCTACCATGGATTGGCATCGAAACAGGGACAGCTGATGGTTATGGTGGGAGATATCGAACGAATACAGTCCCATCTTTTTATGGATATTGCAGAGCAGAAGCCGATCACTTCTCAAGTCGATACAAAAGCAGTTCTTGAATCGACAGACATGGAACCATCGATGTTTCAGGAAAAGGCTACAGATTTAATCAAACGGTTGCTGGCATCGACTTTAAAATTGCCGGCTAACAGGATACATACGGATGAGCCCCTGGAAAAATACGGAATCAATTCTCTCCTGGCTCTGGATATGACCAATCAATTGGAAAAAAGCTTTGGTTCACTTCCAAAGACACTCTTTTTTGAATATCAAACCATTGATGAATTAACCTCGTATTTCATAAATTCATATAGGGAAGAACTGCTTGGTTTTCTTAACCCGGAGGAAAGTTCCAGCACCAAAACCGAGACAAATAAAAGTCCGATCTCCAGAGAAGCACTTTCAACCCGTAACACAGGCCGTAGCCGATTTGTTTCTCTAAATAAAGATCCTGTAAAACCGGCGAAATCCAGACATTCGGATATTGCAATTATCGGAATCAGCGGGCGTTATCCTCAAGCGGAAAACCTTGAAGAATTCTGGATCAATTTACGAGATGGTAAGGATTGTATTACCGAAGTTCCCATAGACCGATGGGACTGGCGGCAATACTACACGGAAGATCGAAGTCAACCTGGATTTCATTTCAGCAAGTGGGGCGGTTTTATTGACGGAGTGGATGAGTTTGATCCCCTGTTTTTTAATATTTCTCCCAGGGAAGCAATATATATCGATCCACAGGAACGTCTTTTTTTAGAGCATGCCTGGATGGCAATTGAGGACGCCGGATACACCAGGGACACATTGCATACAGACACAGGAGGAGAGGATTTACCCGGTCAGGTCGGCGTTTACGCAGGCGTCATGTATGGAGAATACCAGCTGTTTGGAGCCGAAGAAAGCCTACAGGGAAATCGTATCGGTATGGACAGTAGTTACGCCAGTGTCGCCAATCGGGTTTCTTACATAATGGATCTGCATGGACCGAGTATGTCTGTTGATACCATGTGTTCCTCTTCATTGACCGCAATTCATCTTGCCTGTCAGGACTTAAAGCTGGAACGGACAGACCTTTGTATCGCCGGAGGTGTGAATGTAACCATTCACCCGAATAAATACCTGATGTTAAGTGCGGGTCAACTCATCTCTACCCGAGGTCGTTGCGAAAGTTTTGGTGATAAGGGAGAAGGATTTATCCCCGGAGAAGGTGTTGGAGTTATATTACTCAAACGGCTTGCGGACGCACAAAGAGACAACGACCGGATCTATGGCGTGATCAAAGGCAGCGCCGTCAATCATGGCGGAAAAACCAATGGATATAGTGTTCCCAATCCCAATGCACAACAAAAAATGATAGAGCGTGCATTTAACGACGCAGACATTGATCCCGGAATGGTCAGCTATGTTGAGGCCCATGGAACCGGAACCAGGTTGGGAGACCCGATAGAAATCACGGCTCTAACCAAAGCCTTTCGAAAAAACACCGAAGAAAATGGATTTTGTTTGATAGGTTCGGCTAAATCCAACATTGGCCACTGTGAATCCGCAGCCGGAGTTGCCGGTGTGACCAAGGTGCTGTTACAAATGCGCCATCAAAAAATAGTGCCCTCATTGCATTCAACCACTTTGAATCCACATATAGATTTTGAAAAATCGCCTTTCATTGTCAATCAAACCTTACAGGACTGGTCCCGTCCTGTCATTCAAGGCAAAGAAATTCCACGGATTGCGGGAATTTCTTCCTTTGGAGCTGGGGGGGCCAACGCTCATATAATTATTGAAGAATACCCAAACAACTCGGATGACGTTTCCATACTTACAGCGACTCAGATGGATCGTGTAATTATTCCTCTTTCCGCTAAAAACCGGGATCGACTTGAGAAAGTCGCCGACAATTTATTAACGTTTATCCGAAAAACAACTTCCGCTGAGCTGGCCAATCATCATGGACTTAACCTGGCGGACTTGTCCTATACGCTTCAGGTTGGGCGAGAGGCGATGGAAGAACGCCTGGGCCTGATTGTTGGTTCACTGAAAGAACTTGAAGAGAAACTATCAGCCTTTCTGGAAGGCAAAGATGATATCGAGGATGTTCATCTGGGCCAGGTTAAGCGCAATAAAGACAACATCTCGCTATATACAGCCGATGAGGATATGCAAAACACAATTAATGCCTGGATTGCCAAAGGAAAACATACCAGACTGTTGGAGCTGTGGGTTAAGGGCCTGGATTTGGATTGGAATAAACTTTATGGAGACATCAAACCCAAACGGATCAGCCTTCCCACATATCCATTTGCCAAAGAACGGTATTGGATTATCGATACTGAAAGTAAATCCGTATCCGGTCTTTCCAACGCCTCAGTCGGCGCTTCGGTCATTCATCCCCTGCTGCACCAGAATACCTCGGACCTGACAGAGCAGCGTTTCAGCTCAACCTTCAGTGGAAAAGAATTTTTCCTCAACGATCATCGAATCAATGGAAAAAAAGTATTTCCAGGAGTCGGCTACCTGGAGATGGCCAGGGCCGCCGTGGAAAAAGCGATCGGAAGAATGGCCAACGGGACGTCGCTCCAATTTAAAAATATCGTCTGGTCCCGACCGATTATTGTAAATGGATCTGCTACAGACGTTCATATCGGACTCTTCGGACAGGCAAATGGCCAGATCCAGTATGAAATCTATACGGAATCTGAAAATGAAGAAGAAAACATTGTCCATTCCCAGGGCATGGCAGAACTTAAGGAGAAGGAGAAAACACCTCCTCTTGATATCGGTGAACTCAGGTCTCAAATGCAGCAAGGCGTATTAACAAATGAAATCTGCTACGAAACCTTCAAAACCATGGGATTAGATTACGGATCGGGACACCGGGGGATTAGTAAAATCTACCGGGGAGAGAATCAGCTTCTGGCTGAACTGAACCTCCCCGCTTCAATTCAGGAGAGTCAAAACGAGTACGTCCTGCACCCCGGTTTGATGGATGCAGCCCTCCAATCTTCCATTGGATTAACGCTGGATTCTTCTTCGCAAGCGAATGGAATAACCGTAGAATCCGGTAAAGCATTCGAACCTGAACCCAGCCTTCCATTTGCTCTGGAGTCACTGGAAGTGTTGAATTCATGCACACGGGAGATGTACGCCTGGGTTCGCTACTCAATCCACAGTAAAACAACAGATAAAATACAGAAGCTGGATATCGATCTCTATGATAAAGAAGGAAATGTTTGCTCTAAACTAAGGGGGCTTTCAGCAAGGACAGTAGACGGAGAAGTCGGTACTTTTGACAAACCGATCGGAACCCTGTTGACCACTCCAAGCTGGAAAGAAGCACCCATCCCAACCGGTATAACAACTCAGGAATACGCTGAACATCGGATACTGCTCTGTGAAACAGGGAATATTAAAGCCAACGAATTGGAATCACTGATTTCAGGAAGTATATGCCTGAAATTGTTGTCAAAAAAGGAGTCCTTTGAATCCCGGTTTTCGGAAAATGCTGTTAACTGCTTCCAAATCATCAAAGAGATCTTAAAAAAGAAACCCAAAGGAAAAGTTCTGATCCAGGTCCTGGTCCCATCTTCAGGAGAACAATCACTCTTTACCGGATTTTCAGGACTATTAAAAACAGCCACCCTGGAAAATCCTGATATAATCGGTCAACTTTTCCAGATCGATCCTCAAGAGGATATAAAACGCGTAGCCGAAATACTGGAGGAAAACAAACATATCCCCTTTGAATCGGTTATCAGATATCAGAAAGGAAAACGACTGGTCAAAACCTGGGAAGATTCTAAAGAATTAAATGAAACGCCGGGATTTGCGTTCAAAGAAGACGGGGTCTACCTCATTACCGGTGGGCTGGGTGGTTTGGGAATTTTGTTTGCCAAAGAGATACTTTGCCGGACCCAAAAGGCAAAAATCATTCTAACGGGCAGGTCAACGCTGTCTGCTCAAAAAGAGGCTATTCTCAAGGAACTGCAAACTGAAACCGGCCGTGTAGACTACCAAAATGTCAATGTTTCTGATTTAAAGCAG
>JBFFHJ010000195.1:0-4987 GCA_041556995.1 bacterium
GAAAAAGCAAAAATTCAATCAAAAGTGTTCAAAAGATCTATCGCTGGTCAGATTGAGTATTGGGCAAAAATTGGTCAAATGATTGAAGAAAATCCAGATCTTCCTCTGCCATTTATCCAAGATATTTTGGTTGGCAGAGAACAAATAAAAGCAGGCCAAGGTACTCCATATGTTTTTGGAGAGGGTGAATGACAGAAATTAAGGAAATAATCCAATCACCCATTTTTGCCAAACAAAAGAAAAAACTCAAAAAGGACCAGATTGATGACTTGGATGAAGCTGTTAAAACCGTTTATAAGAATCCCGTTGTCGGAGACATGAAAAACGGTGATTTACAGGGAGTCCAAGTCTTTAAATTTAAGTCAAACAGACAACAAATTTTACTCGCTTATGAGGTTATTGAATCAAGGCTATACTTATTAACGTTCGGTTCATATGAAAACTTCTATAGAGATTTAAAAAAGTATCTTAAAGACTGAACTGTTCATTATTTTCCATAACGCCTGCATCATCCGGTGCTGCGCTGATTTTGGTTAAATGATATATTTACCAAGAGCACTGCACCTGCGCTCACTGAGGGTGATTGCGCTCGGGTGCATGCTTTTGGTAAACCGGTGTTCTTGACAAAAACAGCTGTATAAACCATAATGATACCATATCGCAACAAATTTGTATGGAGATCTATATGCCGGCCATTACAGTTAAAAATATTCCAGATATTTTGTATGACAATTTAAAGCAATCCGCTCATCTGAATCACAGAAGTATCAATTCTGAGATTATTGCATGTCTTGAAAAGGAACTAATGCATAAAAAATTGTCTACTGATCAAATAATAAAAGATGCTCGTTTGCTAAGAACTAAATTCAAAGCAAAAAAAGCAGATATAAAAGACATTCAGTCTTTCATTCATGAAGGACGAGAATGATTGTAGTTGATACAAATATAATCAGTTACTTATTCTTACCTTCAAAGTTTTCTGAACTTACTGAAGAATTAATAATCAAAGATCCGCATTGGATTGCGCCAGTTTTATGGCGTAGCGAATTTAGAAATGTTTTAGCTGGCTATATACGAAATGATCTGATTGAATTTGAGGATTCAACAGCAATCATGAATAGAGCCGAAAACCTATTAAGTGATAATGAGTATCAGGTTTCGTCAATTTCGGTATTGAATCTTGTCTTAAATTCAAATTGTTCAGCATATGATTGTGAATATGTTGCATTAGCTAAACAAACCAAAACATTTCTCGTCACTCAAGATAAAAAAGTAATAAAAAACTTCCCTGATATAGCATTTCCTCTTGATTCAGTCCCAGGTTTTTAGGTTTAACGTATAGGATTATATGGAGTGACCAATAAAACGGCGGACCTGTTCCAATAGAAAATCCGGGTGGTTGCACAATCCTGGAATGTACACGAAATCGGTTTTTCCATATAATCCCTGTTGAAAGGGACGAGATCGATTGCGTGTTCGTTATTGAAATAGTAAGGCTTTTTTGAGGATCTGAAAAAAGATTTCTGAGGGAATCAGAGCAAAATGCTGATAACGTTGAGTATGCAAAGGGTTTAAGCGATGATTTTTTATGGAAAATGGAAAACGATTTCCAGTTGCTTTTTCGATTGAGCGATGTTTGGGCACATAATCCATTGATAAAAATTATCGCTGTTAAATGGTTGGAAAAATGCCGGCTTAATTCTGATGAGACCTTATACTACCGGACTTGACTTCCCTCGTGAAAAACCATTCCTTAAAAAATCCAAATGAGTCAAACGAAGACCTGACCCCATCCCTGTTACATCCGTAAGATACAAACCTGCGCTTGCAAAAGAAAATTTCAGCATGTATGCTGAATGTATGGTGATTGTAAGTACATTTTAAAATTGAGGTTCATTATGGAAAAATCAGCGACAATTCAGGCCCGGATTAACCCCGAAGTAAAACGTGAAGCACAAAAAATACTGAGTCAGTTACACATTTCAATGTCTGAAGCAATTGCTATGTATCTAACTCAAATCACGTTACATAAAGGAATCCCGTTTGAAATAAAGATCCCAAATGAGATTACACAAAAAACGCTCAAAGAGTCCGAAGCTGGAAAAAACCTCCGGAAGGTGGACAATGTAAATGATCTCTTTGAGGAATTAAATTGCTAACGATTTACTACACAACACAATTCAAAAAGGATTTTAAACGGGTAAAGAAACAGCATAAGGACTTGCCCAAAATGCAAGCAATTATCGAACTCCTTGTCGACGAAAAACCACTTGACCCCCAACACAAAGACCATCAGCTAATCGGTGACTGGAAGAACCACCGAGAATGCCACATCGAACCTGATTGGTTACTCATCTACAGAATCTCTAACCAAAACCTCTATCTGGAAAGAACGGGTTCTCACTTTGATCTATTTAAAAAATGAGTGTTAACGTATAGGATTATATGGAGTGACCGATAAAACGGCGGATCTGTTCCAATAGAAAATCCGGGTGGTTGCACAATCCTGGAATGTACACGGAATCGGTTTTTCCATATAATCCCTGTTGAACGGGCTAGATCGATTGTTTGTTATGGAAGATTTGATGACCCCTCAATTTTTTTTGATAAACAAAATGCTTAAAAGTACTTTTTGGCTATTAAAAAGTGCATTCTAAGGTTATATAAGGGGGCTTATTCAGGGTTATGTCCCTTTTTTATCATTTTTTACGTTGGTCCAACCCCCAATCGTTATCCCGCCAATCGCCCAATCGAACTGATACTAACAAATAAAGATAACGGTTGACGTTATTAACGTGAGGCGTTAATATTAGTTTACTTGTCCACCAAAAATCTAAGCTTATGATTCAATCGTTCAAATGCAAGGAAACAGAAAAAATCTTAAACAGAACTTTTTCAAAGAAGTGTCCCCCAGATATTCAAGCAAGAGCAAGGCAAAAGTTAGTGATGCTACAAGCAGCAACTATCCTTGATGATTTAAAAATACCCCCGGCAAATCAACTTGAAGCATTGAAACACGATAGACAAGGTCAATACAGTATCCGAATAAACAAGCAATGGCGTATTTGTTTTATATGGGACAATGGTAATGCTAACAAAGTTGAAATTACTGACTATCACTAGCAAAATAGGAGTATAAATATGGCTCAAGAAAAATTACCACTTATTCACCCAGGCAAAATACTGCTTGAAGAATTTTTAGAACCTTTGAAAATTACCCAGTATCGGCTTGCAAAAGATATTTCAGTCCCCGCAAGGCGAATCAATGAGATTGTAAAAGCAAAGCGCAGTATTACCGCTGATACTGCTTTAAGACTAAGTCGATATTTTGGAACTTCCGCACAGTTTTGGATGAATCTTCAAGATCATTATGAACTTGAATTACAAAAAGAACTATTGGCAGATCGTCTTGATAGTGAAGTAAAAGCTTTACAAACTGCATAATTAACCAACTTTCCTTCAAGTATACTTGTACTCAGTTTTGTCACCGAACGTATAGGATTATATGGAGTGACCGATAAAACGGCGGACCTGTTCCAATAGAAAATCCGGGTGGTTGCACAATCCTGGAATGTACACGGAATCGGTTTTTCCATATAATCCCTGTTGAACGGGACGAGATCGATTGCGTGTTCGTTATTGAAATAGTAAGGCTTTTTTGAGGATCTGTAAAAATATTTCTGAGGGAATCAGATCGAAATGTTGATAATTTTGAGCATGCAACGGATTTAAGCGATGATTTTTTATGGAAAATGGAAAACGATTTCCAGTTGTTTTTTCGATTGAGCGATGTTTGGGAGCACTTTTCCATTGATAAAAACCATCGCTGTTAAATAGTTGGAAAAATGCCGGCTTAATTCTGATAAGACCTTATACTACCGGCCTTGGCTTCCCTGGTGTAAAAAACGGATATGTTTGATAAATCCCTTCAAATTCATCGAGGATTCTCGGAGGGGGCTTCCCGTCACCGTTCCGACCCAATTCGGTACACTTGTCCATGGGGCTTCACACCAACCACACAGCACGTGATAAGCATGCCCATGTAGGGACTGACAGGAACATACCAGGTATTTCAATAAACTACATTAAATACACTCAACTATGCGACTTCGTGTCGCACCATAACACCGCTGGAAACATTTGTTATGAAATATTTTACCTTTCACTCGCAATTTCCTGATTACATTGGCTACATCGGTAGGAATACCAGTGAATACGACCCTTGCACAAGGGGCACTCCCATTTTTTATTTTGACTTTTAAGATAGTTTTCTACTCCTAAATCAGAAAGCTTTTCAAGGTTCTCTACAATTTCATGTTTATACTGAAACCTTGAGTCGCCTGTATGTGAGTTGATTAATTTTCTTCTGAGTTCCTGGCACGGAAACTCACCACATTCGAAGCAAAAACTTACATTTTTGGTGAAATAGCAACAATTTCTGATTTTACACGACCATTTGCTTTTTCGTTTTTGGTTTTTGTCCACAGACGCACAACCCAAGCAGCTTTTGCCAAATGATGGGCAAGCTCCACAAAATACTCCACAAGGAGCCAATTCAGCTGGGATTTTGTTGCCTCTTTCTTTCATATTAATATCAAGTAATACTTGTGCTTCATAACGTATAGGATTATATGGAGTGACCGATAAAACGATGGACTCCATCTGAGTAAATAATCGAGCGATATTTTAGTATTAGATTCTTCCCGGAACCGGTTTTTCCATATAATTCTTGTTGAACGGGGCCTTATCGAAAAATTGTGATAGTTGCTATGGGGATAGTAAGCACTTTTTTCTACATTATATTGAATTTACAAGATATAATAAACATTGCTTGAAAGTATTTGCGTGGAAAAAAGTCTCATATTTGTTTCTTCTGATGTGAATAGATCTTTTGAAAATATGAAAAGCAACTGAAATCATCTTTAATGATAAAAAACAAAAAGGCAATATGAAAGACAAACATAGATATTCTTCAGAGTATTGTAGA
>JBFFHJ010000196.1:0-4934 GCA_041556995.1 bacterium
GGTGCTCTCCGGTTTTTTTTCATCCATATTCTAAACAGAAAGTGGCATACCCTATCTCTGATCAAAGCGGAAAACGAAAGGCGATTACCGTCCATCTTAAGCGAGGACGAGATCCGTCGTGTTTTCGACAAGGTCACTCGGTTTCATAATTACGCTTATTTTGTGACTGTCTACTCCATGAGACTTCGACTTCATGAGGGGCTTTATCTTCAGGTATCCGACATTGATTCCGATCGAATGATGGTTCACGTCCACCGTGGAAAAGGAGCCAAAGATCGATATGTTCCTCTTCCCAATGATACCTTGTTGTTACTCAGAAAATACTGGGCAAAACACCGCAATCCTCTCTGGCTTTTTCCCGCGATGGGCAGAAATGAAAAAGAGGCTCCCACTGCGGATAAGCCCATGAGTCGGAGTAGCGTTCAAGGGGCGTTTAGGCGCGCCAAGTTCCAAGCGGGTATTACCAAGCGGTTTGTATCTATCCATACCCTTCGTTACTCCTATGCCACGCATCTATTGGAAAACGGGGTTCATATCCCTGCCATCCAGAAGTACCTGGGCCATGCCCAGCTGGAAACAACGATGAAATATCTTCATCTCACCTCATACGGACAAGAGGATTGTTTTCGTTTGATCAACACCGTGATGAAGGAGTGGAAACATGAACATGATAAATGAAATATTCAGAGCCTTCGCTCCCGAGTACATGAAGCGTTATCCCCATATGCCCATTCAACACAAAAAGGCGATGGATGCGATTGTCAATTGTCGATCGGGCAATTTGGGGACCACCATCTATCGTTGCACCGTATGTGAGCAGACACACCTGGTGCCTCGTTCCTGCGGAAATCGGCATTGTCCCTGGTGTCAACACCACAAAACCCAGGAGTGGTTGGAAAAGCAGCTGAACAAGCAAGTACCGGGACATCATTTTTTGATCACCTTCACTGTTCCCGAGGAGATCAGGCCAATCATTCGAAACAATCAAACCGTCGCATATAACGCGCTTTTCAAAGCTTCATCCCAAGCGCTGAAAAAACTCGCGGCGGACAAACGATTCATTGGGACCGATCTCCCAGGGTTCACCAGTGTGCTTCATACCTGGGGACGGAAATTACCCTATCATCCCCATATCCATTGTGTTGTGGCGGGTGGTGGTATTTCAAAAAGCAGGGATCAATGGATTCCCTCTCGTCAAGACATGTTTGTTCATACCCGTCCACTTCAAAATGGCAGACGTCTTTCGACCCACTCCTCAATAACGATATCCGGTTTATCTAACTCTATGTATTTTTTCAAGGATTTGTAGTTCGCTTTTTGCCATACGTAGGTAGAACGATTAAACTTTCTACTGAAATATGGTTGAAGAGCAATAAAAAATGAATCTCTGAAAATTAGTGCATTGAGTTTCTGGTTTTTGCATATCATTGTATGGGGTTCTCGGTGTTTAGCGTTTTTAGGCTGTTTGGTCGGTATGCAGGTTTTATTAAACACAGGCAAAGGATTTTGTTCCTTATACTCTTGAGTTCCAATTCCGGTAAGCCTTGCTAAATCTCCACCATTACGTGTACTCATTTTGAGTTTTATCCGTTCTGGATTAATTTGACCGGGAAATAGTTTTTCAATCTCTTCCATTATTTTATATTGAGCGATATTGGCGCCAAAATGGTTCCAGTGGGTGTCGGTTTTATAATAGAGCTGATGATTTTTCTTTTCTTTAATTAGATCACTTATTAAATCAACCACTGTTAGGTCAGTATGTTCTGCCATGTATTCCACAAATTGGTCGGTTGTGGACTGATTATTAATTTTGGAAATATAATCAGGTAGTTGCTCAAAATAAATGCTATGTTTATTGGGGGCTATAACAAATATATACTCAATATCTCTTTCATTCAGCCATGCCTTCAGTTTAATAAAGTGTTGCGCAAGCTTTTTTAACTCTGGTTGAGTATATAAATTAACATTTCTAACATCTCCCATCGGAGCGTCATATCCATTGTAGCCCTTTTTCACAGATCCTAAAAACATCCAACCGTTTTTTCCAATCGTTACATCTTTCGATGGTGAATCGTTCAAGTTATATTTGACACGGCTATATGTTCTAACAAGCCAGTCTCTAAATCCAAAGTGATCGGAATAGTATTTTTCGAACCTTTTAGGGAAATTCCAAACATCATTTATCGTTTTCGGAATTTTTGGTAATGGAGCTAATTCTCTTCTTTCGTTTTTTGATATTATTTTGTCTTTCTCTATAACTCCAATCACCAATGGAACGTATATCGCCAGGACAAATAAGAACGCAACAATGTAATTGTTCAATCTATATGAAAATTTATCTTCCATAGTTAAAATCTAAAATAAATAAACGGATTATAAGCTGAGGATGAGATTTTCAAAATACTAAAAAACAGTATTGATATAATGACGGCATATCTTGGAGCATGGATTATCCAAGCGATCTTAATGGAGTTATTTTTTGCGGCGTCAGAAAGATTTTGTTTTATTAGAGGGTAAACGGGTGTTGATAATATCATTCCAATCAAAAATGCATACAGTGCTTCGTATGATAATACTTGGGCAAATTGCAACTTGGTAGATTGATAATTTGATACATCAAACATTGCATACAGATAATCAATTGCTTGTGCCAGTGAGTCAGCCTTGAAAAACACCCATCCGATTATCACCACTAAAATAGTATATACATGCCGTAAAGGTTTCCACATTCTGTTTAAAATAGAGGAAAGACCGATACGCTCAGCAGCCAGGAACATCCCATGAAATACTCCCCATATGATAAATGTCCAACCGGCTCCATGCCAAATACCCGTTAGAATAAAAACAACCAGCAGATTCATATACACTCGAACAGAAGATACTCTATTACCTCCCAATGGGATGTAAATATAGTCTTTAAACCATGTTGACAGCGATATATGCCACCGTCTCCAAAACTCGCGCAGGGATGTTGAAATATAAGGATAGTTGAAATTTTCATTTATTCGAAAACCAAACATTTTCCCAAGTCCGATCGCCATATCCGAGTAACCGGAAAAGTCAAAATATATCTGTATAGTAAATGCCAGAACACCGATCCACGCCAGAGGCAGGGTTAATTCATTCCCGGAAAATGCAAAAACCGAATCAGCAACTTCACCCAGTGAATTAGCGATTAGCATCTTTTTTGCCAATCCATAAATAAAACGTTTAACACCGCTGGCAAAACATGTCACCGAATGCGACCGATCCAAAATCTGCATTGCAATGTGATTGTAACGAACGATTGGACCAGCGATTAGTTGTGGAAAAAGCGAAATATAAAGAGCGAGATTGAACAGGCTTTTTTCCGCAGTAATATCTTTTCGATAAACATCAACAAGGTAAGATATGGCCTGAAAGGTAAAAAAGGATATACCAAGAGGCAAATGGACAGGTTTTAAAGGAATTATCGGCAAGTTAAATGGAGAGGTTAGAATGTTTATATTATCGACTATAAAATTCAAATACTTAAAAGATGTAAGTAGAAAAATATTGATACCGATGCCGATAGTAAAACGAAAATTTGCAGATCTAATTTTATTATTTACTTGATATTCTTGAATCTTTATTCCAAAATAATAATTTGAAAAAATGGAAATGATCATTATGCCAATATTAAAGACTTCTCCCCAAGCATAGAAAAATAAACTTGTAGACAATAGTATGATATTTTTTATTTTTCCAGGCGACAAATGGTAAAAAAGCAATGCAATTGGTAAAAAACCAAACAGGAATATCGGAGAACTAAAGACCATATCTCTTCAAAATAAATCGTTTAATAATATGCCTGTAATTTAAAAGGCAGGTTGATATCGAGAAGCTACTGTTAGTATTGGATGAAGATTAGCTGACGTGCAAATGTTTTATTCCATTTTAACAATCGGCAAAATGGGATTCCACGAATCAAGAACTATAAACTTTTGGGACAATCGAGGATCTATTCGGAGAGTGTAAAACAGCAGCTTTTTAAATCCGGTTAACTCCAGTTCTTATCCAAGATTAAACTACTTCTTAAATCAATTTTTGTGTTATGTATTAACTTTTATATAGAAAATGACACGAAAAATCAATCACACGGATGATATACTAATTTAATGACAATCATCCTGGGAGCAACTTTTCCTTCTTGACGTGCTTATCTAATAATCAGGGATGGTATCACTAAAACCTTGTTCTTAGCGAACACGATATCAGTAAGTTAACAGTAATTAGTAAAAGTAGGTCATTACCTGTATCTTGAGTTCAGCGTAACAGTAAAGCTGCTATTTATAGTCGGAATAACCGTAAACCACAACGAAAGACCGGCGAATTAATTGCTCAATTTTTTTTATAAACATCCCATTTAAAATAGAAAAGATAGTTATTCATGCTCAGATTACGGAGACTACCCAGCTTAACTGTTACCAAGCGATCTATTGCTCCAGGCATCAGGACAAGTTTCTCTTAATTTAGTGAGTCAAACGAAGACCCCATCCCCATCCTTTTTGTCTTTATGTTTTTAAAGTTAACATCTGGCTAAGTTGCGGCTACACCGAACTTTAACCTACGGTGAATGTTTTTTGTTCCGATGAATTCGAACTTTGCAAGAGTGATTGCTGTCAACTTCAGTCATTTGTTATGGTTATTTAATGATTACATTTAGATACATAATATAAAGCGTTGGTTGCAAATAGTAACCAAAAGTTTTACAATATAACCAAAACAAATAAAAGGAGGTTTTATGTCAACCGCAGTTAAAGTATCAGATGAGTTATTTGAAAAAGCAAAAATTCAATCAAAAGTGTTCAAAAGATCTATCGCTGGTCAGATTGAGTATTGGGCAAAAATTGGTCAAATGATTGAAGAAAATCCAGATCTTCCTCTGCCATTTATCCAAGATATTTTGGTTGGCA
>JBFFHJ010000197.1:0-4881 GCA_041556995.1 bacterium
TCAAAAAGTGCATTCTAAGGTTATATAAGGGGGCTTATTCAGGGTTATGTCCCTTTTTTATCGTTCTTTACGTTGGTCCGACCCCAATCGCCGTTACCCCAATCGCCGTCAATCGCGTCTTTATTGAAGTCTTGGCACACATCCTCGACGGTTTTTGCGTTCAAATTTACTATCCATGCCATTGTACCTTCTACACAATTTGAAACTTCATTAATAATTAACGCTCTTTCTTGGACGATTTTCAAAACATCCCAGAATTCAATCCCTCCAGCGTTGGTCAGGGCCGAATATTCGCCTAAACTGTGCCCCAAACAAAACTTTGGAATTACTCCGATTTCTTTATCAAGTAATCTGAAAATAGCTGTGCTAAGACAGACTAGAGAGGGTTTTGCATATTCGAGTTTATCTAGTGTGTTCTTCTCTTCGGGATTAAAGCAGATATCACACATATTCATAGCAAGGCTATCGCTTGCCTCTTCAAAATTTTCTTGGACGATTTTAAAATTACTATAAAAGTCTTTGCCCATTCCTGAATACTGAGATCCAACTCCTGGAAATAGAAATGCTATGTTTTTATTATTTGAATTACTATCTTGCATCTATATGTAACCTGTTTATAATTATAAATTTGTGATCAATGATTATTAGGATTGAGATATGACTTTTTAACAAGCATACGCTTAGTATTCAACAAAACATCAGATGTGATTGGGCAGGGTGGTTCGCAGCAAAGCCGGAGAAAAAGAGGGGAAAAATTAGGCTGATTTAGAATTCATTATTTTGTTGTATACGCTGCTGTGATTCGAAAACAAGTTTTCATGTGTATCATGTTCTACTATTTCTCCGTCTTTTAAGACAATTATTTTATCGGCTTGTTTTGCTGTTGTTAAACGATGAGTAACAATGATGTTAGTGGCTTCAGGATGGCTTAATCTAAAATCTGACCAAAAACTCGCTTCTGTTTTCGCATCCATAGCAGCGGTTATATCGTCCATCAAAATTAATTCCGGTTTTCTAATCAGACATCTTGCTATTGATAATCTTTGTTTTTGACCACCAGAAAGTAAAAAGCCATTTATACCAAGTACAGAGTCTATTTGATCTGGGAAATGCATAACTTCATCAAATACTAAAGCATGTTTTAGGGCTTGAATAATATCCTCATCATTAAAGGAATCCCCAAGTATTAAGTTTTCCTTTATCGTTCCAGAAAACAGAATACTCTTTTGTCGAACATATCCTGTTTTTAACCTAAAGGCGATTTTTTTCCCCGGTGTTAATATCTTGTTATTAAATAAAATACTTCCACTTTCAGGCATATAATTTCCCGATAGAATTTCTAATAAAGTTGTTTTTCCTGAACCTATTGCACCAACAATAGCTAAAAGTTCTCCCTTTTTCACTGTAAACGAAATATTACTGAGTGTTTTCACAAATTGGGTTTCGGAAAATCGATAGCTGATATTTTCGAGAGAAATGCTAGAAATTTTTTCATTAAAATCTTCGACTGCTGGTTGCTCATAGGTAGAACGATTTTTTGTGTTATTGATATTAGATTCTGCATCATACCTTTCGGTTTCATTTAGGCGGTCGATATATTTGGAAACTTGCATCAGAGAGATATAAGAATAACAGAGTGCCCAAACAGGTTGAACCAACTGCTCTAAGTATATTGTAAAAAGCAAAAACGTTCCCAACGTTATTTTACCGTTTAACACATAGAAGCTACCCAAAAAAATTATCGTTATTTTTCCAGCATGATTTGAAAGAATCGATAACAAATGGATCAACTGATTTATCTTGAGGAGTTGTTTTTCATTTTCAACTCGCCTTTTTATCGCTTTTTTATACTTTGATAGTTGATTGGATTCGCATAAAGTTGTCTTAACTATCCGAATCCCAGAAAAACAAGAGTCAAGTATATCATTACAATTTGAGACAGATTTTTGTACTTTATCCGTATAATGAGTCATTTTTGTTCCTGCTTTAACCAGGTTAAAAGCAAGCAACGGTATTGGGAAAAATGAAAAAATGGTTAGACTTACTGAATAGTAAAACATTGCAGTCAGCGTAAATGTTAAAACCAAAAATGCTTCCAAAGGTACCATAAAGCCGGTACATGAATACCATGAAATACTGTGCTTTTTTCCATCAATATCGTCGGTTAACCTTGTTAAAAGATCACCCATCGAAAACTTATGGAAGAATTTATAACTCTTAGATGTATATAATGAATAGTATTTGTCTCTGATGGTTGCACCGAGAAACATATTGATGCGACTTCTTAGTATTGGTAAAAGCATAGAACCGATTTCTTGGCTTAGAACAAAAATCGCGTATATAAAAACAAGTTTATAGAGTGTATCAATTTCATAACCTGTGTTAAATTTATCCACAATTACTTTAAAAAACAGTGGAATCACCGTTTTGACGCATGTCATTACTACAACAAGCATGATTACAATTACATACTTTGATTTTGCTTCTTTCCAGTAAGCAAAAAACCACTTTAAGTAGTTATACATAACGTTTCTTTATCGATTTTTCAGTTTGAGAATAGTGTAGGTCTGCGTATAGCCCATTGCGATTTAAAAGATCGACATGTGAGCCTTGCTCTACTAAATTTCCTTTTTCAATTACTAGAATATTATCCGCATGCACTATTGTTGAAAGCCTATGGGCAACGATAATTGAAGTTCGTCCATCAAGTAATATGGAAAGATTATTTTGTAGTTTTGCCTCAGTATTTGGATCAATCGAAGAGGTCGCTTCGTCCATTATCAGGATTTCGGGATTAAATGTCATTGCCCTTGAAAAGGACAAAAGTTGACTTTCACCAAATGAGATATTTGAGCCATCATTTGCTAATTTGGTATTAAACCCTTCCGGAAGATTAACAATATCATCATACACACCCAGTTTTTTACATGATTCATAAACCTTTTCGATGCTGATATTTGATTTAAACATCCTCAAATTATCAGTCACGTTTCCCGGAAACAATTGGATATCTTGCGATATTAAGTTAACTTTTTGTCTTAAGGCTTCAAATTTAAAATCTTTTATATTTATTCCATCAATTGTAATCGTTCCTTTGATCGGATCATAAAACCTAGCCAATAAGGCTATGATAGTTGATTTCCCTGAGCCTGTTGGTCCCACAATAGCGACGGTTGATCCCTTTTTTATTGAAAATGTTATGTTATTAAGAATTGGTTTGTTTTTTTCATAATAAAAACTAACGTTGTTAAATCGAATATCATGATTAAATCTACATTTCCTTATAAATCCCTCGCTTATATCACTTCTTGTATCAAGCAAACCAAAAATTCTTTCTGCGGAACCAAAAGCTTGCTGTATTTGTCCGATTTCTTCAGATATGACAATCAGCGGAAAAATAGCGGCTTGTATGTACTGAATAAACATCCAAACAGTACCAAAAGTGATCGAACCGGCGGATATCCAATCGACGCTTTTATATAGTACGATTACAATGGCAAGTTGTGGCACCAACATTAGAATGAAACGAGTTGACATTTTCAATATATTTATTTTTAGCTCATGTTCTCGCTTCTCTCGATTGATAGCGGCTAGTTTATTTTTCGACCAATTCTGATTATTTAAACTTTTTAAAACTGGAATGGCCTTTAAATGTTCTGTAAGAAAACCAGATATTTCTGAATACAATTCCCGGTCTTTTCTAAACATCGGCCTAACCTTTTTGTAAAGAATGATTGTAGAGACTATATAAACTGGACTAATCAGTAAAACAACAAGTGATAGTTTTATATTGATAAACGACATAACGACAACCGGGATAACAATATTTAAGAACGCATTAAACGTTTGAAGACCGGCTGTAGTAAACAAAGTATATAATTTTTGGGCATCTGATTCAATTCTGCTGATTAATATACCGGAATTATTCTTATCAAAAAAGCTAACCGATAAATGAAGAATATGGTTCAGTAACTCCTCTTTGATTTGACTCACAATTTCAAGTCCCATAAATCCAACAACTATATTTTGAACATACTCTAGTATTTTATGACTTATCAGCGCCATGAAATATAACAAACAAAAAAACAAAACGGTTGTCGAGTTTCCAGAAAGGAGAGCAGTATCGATTAGTTCCCTAAAAATAAGAGGTAGTGTGGTTAGGGTTGCAGTTGTTGGAATCACTGATAGCAAAGCGATACTCACACTTTTCTTATGATTTAAAAAATAGGGTGAAATTCTTTTCAACATTGAGCTGTTATAACTTTTGTTTTCCATCAGAGAGTTCATCAGTCAAGTATGTGAGCTAAGAATGTCCTACATATTTTCTACATAGATGTAAGCGCTAATTCTACCTCACCTTGTCTGCCTGATCGGATGTGTCTATCTTGATATACTGAGGCAGTAAAGTCTTTAGTTCTATTTCTGATTCGGCATATGGTAGCTGTTCGAATAAATTTTCCAGATATTCGTTGGACTAAGCCGCTTCGCGGCGGTGTTTTAGATAATATTTGCATATGCGATGTAAATAGCGTAACTCCTTAGTTTTATCCAACCCATTTTTGAAATTAAACAAGGAGCTACGCTATGAAGACTGCGGATTCCAGCAAGTTCAAAAAGCTTTATCAGCAATTCCAGCTTGAACTCAAACTCCAAGGGAAAAGCAAAAAGACCATCGACAGTTATTCAAGGGCATTGCGCCATGTCACCGGTCATTTTGACAGATTTCCCGAAGAATTAACCCCCCAGGATTTAAAACTCTACTTCTCCGATCTGGTGGATAGTCACTCATGGAGTACTGTAAAAGTCGATCGTTGGGGGTTAAGGTTGTTCTGGAAACATGTGTTGCAAAAAGATTGGCACTGGCCCAATATCGTTAAACCA
>JBFFHJ010000198.1:0-4817 GCA_041556995.1 bacterium
GTCCAACAAGAATTCTATCACAATTTTCGCAGTTTCAAGAATACCGCGACTTATCGAATAATTATGTCAAGGTTTAGAAGATCCTTTAAAATTAAGCTTCCGAAAGCAGCATAGCCGTGGAGAACTCTAAACTGTCAAGATCCCCATATCAAGTGAGTAAATACAAAAAAGATATAAATTTGTTCGGATTAATATTTATTGATAAAAAAATTAGACACACAAAAAAAAAAAAACAAATCGCCAAACCATTGACAAGGTTAGGTTAAGATGAGCATACTATTTTATCGAACAGTTTAATATATTTACTAATCACTTTATCCCAAGTAAAGGTTCTTAGAATATAGTTCTTTAGATTTTCTCCATATTTTTCCAATTTCTCATTATCGTTTAATAAATATACCATATTTTTTGCGATATCATTTTCATTTGCATTTGAAACGATCCCCCCTTCAACTTTCTGAACTTGATCAAACCCACAATTATCTGTTAATAAAACAGGTGTACCTGTTATTCCTGCCTCCAATACAACGATCGACATTGCTTCATTTCGTGAAGGAATCACTACCAAGTGTGCACCATAAATGGCCTGGTATTTTTCCCAACGATCAAAATACCCCAAAAAATGAACACGTTTTTCAATTCCATATTGACGACATTTAAATTTTAAAGTTTGAAGCAAACCACCATCTGCTCCTATGTAAATAAGATCATATGACGCAAGGTGTCTCTGAGCTTTGTAAAATGCCTCAAGTAATATGTCTGGACCTTTGATATAATTCAAGCGCCCAACAAATAAAATATATGGCTTGCTTTCAAGATTATATTTTTTTCGAAAGAAAACCTCATTTTTTCTTGGAAGCTCGTTTTGATTTATACCATTAGGAATTACCCATATTCTATTCTTTGGAAAATTGTATTTTGAGATATCATTTTTTTCTGATTCAGTGATTGCAATACAATAACTTGCATTTTCTATAATTTTTTTTCCAATGATGATATTGTATATTTTTTTTAAAAACTTTGATCGTCCTAAATAAGATAGAGATCCTGCAGGGCAAAAAACATATGGTTTATTCAGCTTTTTTACCCAAAAATATAAACCTGCATTGATGAGTGTCCAGTGGCTAATAATATGAATAACATCGGCTTCTTTTATTAGTCGTAAAATTTTTTCTCGACGAAAAAGCGGTATGGCGAATCTTTTTGTTATACACCCAAGAATTAGAACATTAACACTTTCAAGTTCATCAATTCTTTTTTTACGTAATCCCAAATCTGTTGTTATCACATTGCACACAACATTTTTCCTTGCAAGATATCGACTCATTTGAAAAGTACGCTCAGCAGTACCTGCGCCAATATTGGTATCCAGATATTGACTAACACATAATACATTCATTTATTATTATATCCTTGTTGGTTAATGTAGTTATCAATGAATACCTCAATAGCTTGAGAAAAACTAACTCCATACTTAAATCCAAGATCAATTAGTTTTTTATTTACAATTACTTGATTGGGATTAATTATTGATACTCCTTTTAATCTTAATAGTACTCTGAGAAGCAGCTTTGGTAATGGAATCACTGGAATAATATAATCTTCTCTTCCAATTTTTTTTCTGATAAGTTGATCAATATTTGTATAGTTGTTTAAAGGATCTTCATCCGAAATAAAGTAGACTTGGCCATCAACATGTGTATCAATCTTTGCCAGATATTCGATAGCAGACACTACATTCTCAACACTTACTAGATTCATTTTACGATTGTAAAACAGGCAAGCCTTTAAATAACTAGTAATTTTATTGTTATAAATATCATCAATTGTTTTTGTAAGATTACTTCCTCCATCACCAAACACCAATGTTGGCCTCAAGATTACTGTCTCAAATTCATTTTTTGTCTTTTCTGTAAGATACTTTTCTAATTCCAGCTTAGCAACTTCATATTTATTTATTGGATGGCAAGTTATGTCTTCCATAACTCGTTCACAATCTACTCGTCCGATAACTGAAGCGGTACTACAATATATCAGACGTTTTATCTTTTTGTATTTTGATACATTTATTAGATTTTTTAATAGCGAAAGATTATAATTCTTCGAAGCATTCCTTTTATAGGCAAGATTTATAACAATGGACTGAGGTTCTACAAGTTCATCCAACGCACTACGTTCCGAGAGGCTTCCAAAAACCGGACTGACATTTTGGGATTTCCACAAGATGGGATCTTTTTTGCGATGAATAAGAATCCTGATTTTTGCTCCTTTTTCATTTTGAAGTACATTTATCAACTTACGCCCAATAAAACCTGATGCCCCTGTAATAGAATAAGTAGTCATATCTTATATTAACACTTCTATTTTAAACATTATTTACTATTATCCTGGCCCGATTTTCTTAGCTATTTAAAAAACGAATCATTCGCTTAAATAATTCAAGGTGTTAGTTGATGGCAACGTCCTTCCCTAAAACACTGCTCCTCAACCAATCTCCCATAGGGGCGTTACAAAATTCGTTTCAGCCTGGTAATCTCCATCCAAACCGGATTAGATATCAAATGCATTTAATCTGGAATCTTCAGAAAGTCCTATCTTAACACAAAAATCCTTCTCAATCGGATAAACATAAATGTCCTTTATACTTTCTTTTTTTTCTATTGGAAATTTCTGTAAACTCAAACCTTTGCTACGACCAATAAATCGCCAGTTTGAAGCCTTTTAACATATTCCGCTAAAGTGTATCATCCTAAAATGTTAGAAGTCTTCCAATCTATAATGAATTCATTCGTTAAAGTGTTTTATCAATAAATTATTGATGATTCAGAACAAATATTTTTGAACTACTTTAAAAGCCCCTTGAGTCAATTTTTGAAAATCACTTAAGTTATTAATATTTCCTAATTGCCCTAATATATACTTTGGCCTTAAGTAAAATTTTTTTAATGCTTTTTTTCGATATTGAAGTAATTCCTCATCGGTGAAACCATCCGGTATGAAATTACCCACACTGTAAGTATTAGCAAACTCCCAATTTGGATTAAAGCTACCATAATTTTTAATTGAAGAGTGTATGGGAGATCCGGGATATGCAGTAAAGAACGTCATTCCAACAACATCTATCCTTAGTGCCAACATCAAATTTATTGTATCATTGATACTTTCATGTGTTTCAGTCGGATGCCCTAATATGAAAAAACCTTTTGTCGAAATTCCTGCTTTTTTTGTCCAAGTAAAAGCGTTTTTTATCTGATCCAGTGTTATTTTCTTTTTTAAAAACTGAAGTATCCTTTCCGAACCGGATTCTACACCATAGGCGATTTGCCAACACCCCGCCCTTTTCATGTTTTTTATGCTTTCTGGAGTAACACTATTAACACGAGCATCGCAAGACCAAGTTAAATCATAATTCCTCTGGATCAACCTTTCACAAACTTCAAGCAACCTTTTTCGTAATGTAACAAAGGTATCATCATTAAACTGTATATCATTTATATTATGTTTCTTATGCAGGATCTCTATCATCTCTATCACATAATCAACACTATATGCTCTCATCTTCCTTCCATTCACACTATTATCACAGAAAACGCATTGCCCCGGACATCCTCTACTCGTTATTAAATGCCCGGATTTTTTGCGACTACCTGAGCTAATAAAAGAAGCACTATAATGAATATCAAGGGGAGGAAAAAGATGCCATGCGGGCATGGGAAGTTCGTCCAGATCCCGAATGAAAGCACGACTTCCAGTTTGAAAAAAGGCTCCTTCGTGCATGAAGGCCAATCCGGCAATTTCAGATAAATCCCGATGCGATTCTAAAACATTAAGAAGCTCAATTAGAGTGATCTCTCCCTCTCCGATAACTGCAATATCAAAACAATCAGGAAATTTTAAAAAGGTTTGCTTTGGAGTTGAAGTAACATGAACGCCACCTAGAATAATAGTAACATCTGATATTTTCTCCTTCAATTTTTTTGCTACCATTGCCACAGAAGATATACTGTGAGTCATCGCTGATAAACCAACATACTTGGGTTTTTTTTTGATTATATTTTCAATGATTTCTTGAAAACTATATTTCAGCGCTACAGCATCCAATATAGATGCTTTGAACCCTTCACGTTCAGCTACAGCAGCCAAAATTGCTAATCCGATGTTCGGAAGATGGTCTTGAATAAAAATAGCCTCTCCATTTGACTGAAATATAGGTGTATCAACAAAAACGATATCCATAAATGGTTCACTCGTCATTAAACCTGTTAATAAATGTAACAATATTCAGTTTTCTCAACAGTCCGGTTTTATCGTCCAATTAAGGATATTATACCTGATATGCCAGAGCAAAAATCGGGAGAAAACAAACAAATCGAATTTAATTCTGAAAATCAGCTTAAAGCACTTATCTATTATCACGTCGAAAGCTTTGAGTATGGGCAGCAGCTTTTACAAGAACTAAATAAAGTCAATTTTGCATAATTCGTCATCGCCTAAGAACAGGGCGTTAAAAGAAAAGGCTACCTGTAGCTCACCATATTCAAATGATTTATCAGTGTTTTTTGTTGTGATTGTTAAAATTTTAGCTGTGGACAAGTAGGATTCTACGAAGCATTGGCTATTGGATCAAGGGAGTACAATACTTGTTGTTTAGTATGAGTTTCGTATATCAAATAGAAATGTGTGCCTATAGAAATCCAAGTATAAATATCATTAACTATTCCAATAAAAGACAATCTTTGAATATTGGCCGCAATGAAAAAAAAACACCAATATGGTTTATTTGATACTAGTTTTCTTCCTGAAGGCACCAATATCCA
>JBFFHJ010000199.1:0-4729 GCA_041556995.1 bacterium
GATTTGGCCCGGTACAGATCCAGGCTGTCGATGTAATACAAATCTCCCCTGAACACCCTGAGATTGATTCTCATGGTATCGGAAGAGAGGTTTTTGAACAATCCCTTGACCCGGTAGGTTCGATCTTCAAAATCAAAAAGGATATCATCCCCCCTGACTTTAGAGTCGTTACCGGAGGTTTAACCGGGTTCATCACTTATTTTAATACCACTGTCTGTTTTTTCCTTGACGAAACAGGTCTTTTTTTCGGATTCTGAAACCGCTTGTTTCCTTTTGGAAACAGCGGTCACGGCCATTGAAGAGGTCTTTGTCGACAAACTTGGTTCCTCTTCTTTGGCTGCCAGATCCGCATTATCAATCCCATCCACCTGTCTGTTGATGGCAGGTTTTATCCATTCCGCCTGTTCCAGGATCTTTTTCAAGGCGTTCCTTTGCAGGGTTTCCGTGTCATGCATCTGCATGAATCCATTGACATCCAGACCGGTGGGGAGTTTCAGCCGGTAGGATTCGATGTCAAGCCCTTTTAATTCTGATGACACTCTTTCCACAAGCCGGTTGGTTTCTGTAGCGTTGCCAAAGGCAACGGTCATTCGTTTGACCCGGTACTGACTCAGCAGGGATTTAAAATCCTCGCTAATTTCATATTGGGGAAAACTGACCAAGGCATTTCTAAAGCCGTGAATCCAGAAACTCAAGGCATCCATGACCGAGGAACAAAGGATCAGCTCTTTTTCCTCCAGGGCTTCCAGGTTAAAATAACCGTCGCTGTTTTGCGGTAACAGCAGGTGATCCGGTTTCAAGGCATCCTCTTTAACGCGTTTACCATAGATGGCTATGGTTTCAGACAGCTGGTTTTTAATGGGAAATGTCAGGCAACCATTCAACACCTCTTTGCCGTTGTGATTGAGAACACCAAACTCTTTCAGCCGGTTACGAATCTCCCGGCCCTGTTTGCTTCTGCGATCCGGCAGGATGGTGTGCAGGTTGTTGTCAACATAACCGACCTGAAATCGGTCGATGACTTCGGGGTGAACGATTCCTCTGGATTTGAGATACTCCAGGGCCGGGGGACTCTCTTTCAGTTTCATGTGATAACAGGTGATCACCCGGTCTATCAGTATCACAGTGTGTGTGGGATTCATAGATATCTCCTGGTTCATGCGGTTCTCCATAGGTTGACCTTGAATATCCGGTAGGGTTTGACATCAAATTCACATTTTTCCAGCAGGGAGAAAAAGCCCTGTTTAAAGGCAAGGAGGTCCACATCGGCTGATCCGCCCACATATGACTTTTCCATATCAGCGACTGAGGAGCCGCTGATGACAAAGACCACCCCGACCCCGATCTGGTATTCAATCATCAGATCACAGTCACAGAGGTGATACAGGTAAGCGGCTTTAAAGATGTCCGATGTTTTAATGGTGTTTTTGTCCATAATTCTCCTGGGAATGGGGGTTTATTTGTGCCACAACATGTGTGGAATTCATATATATCCTTTGACAAGGGGTTAAAGATTAAGCGGAAACAGTGTAACACCTGAATCTACAAGTGTTTACAGTGCCTCTACCAGTGCATTCGGACCAACGAATGCGGATTAGCGCCACCTTTTCAGACTCATGTTTTTCTGTCAAGAAAAAAATGAAATGACGGTGGACGGCTCCCTGAAAAAAAAATTCCATAGTGCGGTTTTTATTTTACAAACCTCGTTTTGATCGGAAATTACACAACAGGGCCACCCAATTCACACAGGTAAAAACTCTGTTGAACCTGGGATAGTGTTTAATTAAAAAACCGACCCGAAACGATGATTGGGAGACCGACAAAAGGCCGTCAGTGTTAATATGGCGGCCCTTTTAATATAAGGTTATTTGGTTGGGTTTGCTTCATGGGTTCCTTGCGAAAAAGGTTAGATAAATAACATGGCTTTTCATGCTTTATTTTTTTGTTCACATTAACTATAATCTATTCTCAAATTCATATAAATCATGTTTTTGAATTATACAAATCATTCAAAAATACCCGGATTTACTTTCTTCTAAAGGAGTTCTAAGTCTTATTCGACTTAAATTCCCTTATAAATAGACAACAACATTATGGTCTATCTATGCCATATTTACTTGTCGCCTCCGACCATGTCAAGAAAAAAAATATCCTGATATTTTGTTTTAATACAATGAATTATCATGGGAGAATAAGATGAGTGAGCAACGACAAGTTCTATCTAAAGACTTATGCCGCAGATTAAAAGACTTAAGAATGAACCGTGGATGGTCTCAGGGACAAGTGGCTAAAAAAATTGGTGCAGATCCACAACGTGTCTCAAAATATGAACGTGGAATCACTTTCCCAACTGCTGATGTATTAATAAAAATAGCAAGCACTTTTGACGTTACACTTGATTACTTGCTACGAGGAGTAAAAGATATCTCACCTGAAGATATTGAGAATCAAGAACTATTAAGACGAATTGAAAAAATATCAAAACTTCCTAAAGAGGAGCAGGAAGCTGTCATTCTGGTACTTGATGCCTTTATCAAGAAACATCAATTCGAAAAAGCGGCATATCAGCTCATCTCCAAAAAGTAACTAAAATAATCTCTTGTTTAAATTTTTTGGATTGAATTTGTTACTTTTTATATTCAGCCTCTTAACAAAGACATACAGATTTCACTATCTCATTTGGAAATGGATTTGATTGTTTAATATTGGAAGTTTTGACGGACTTCACCGGCCCCTGGGGTAGTTGGTTTGGGGAGATATTTCGAAACTATTGACAATTACTCAGAAGAAGAGAGAAGAATCACTAAAGAGATATTAAATCTTGTCGTAATGAAACATAAATTTCAGGAGTTGGCTCAATCTCATTAACATACCATCAACTATTTTTCATGAATTCCATTCATCATTGTGTAAGTAGCCAGGTTTATATGAAATTCAATGAATAAAAGCTTCTTCGCCAAAAAATCCAGTCTTTGATTTATCACTATATTTCACCAATCAGACTTAATTGTCTTTTACATCTCGCTTTTTGATGACCAGTCAAAGTTATTAAAATATTGCGCAGATGTGATGCTTGCTTTATCATATTGATATATCGGCGTAATTGACAAATAACTAAAAAACTCAAAATGTATCATGAAGAATTGATAATTCCAGTGTTATGCATGTAAAATGATATTTTTAACCATAGTTTTTACAAAACAATGAAATTATTAAATAACTGTTCAGATTGTCATTTACTTGTTTGGAGGAGAGGTCAGAATATCAATCCTTCTTTAAATAAATATCAAAGAGAATGGTTTAAGAATGGTGATTTTAATTGGCTTCAAAGGCCTGGAAATATGCAAAAAGCTAATTGCTTTAAGGGTTTTTGGGATGCGGGGTTTGATTTTGAAAAGTATAAAGGATATGCCAAGTCTAAAGCAAAATGTTGTCAATTCTATATCAAGCATGAAGATGCACTTTCAATTGAAGGCGCATTAGAGAAATTAAACAAAAAACCATTCTTACTCAAAATGTTTAGGGAAATTTTATTAATTATTGGGGCTTTGGGAGCAATTGCCAGTATAATCGCTTTATTTTTGACACAATGCACATAACGATTTTTTATAACCACACTATGGATAGTTTTTTTAATTGGTACGAAAAATATAAAATTACCAGATTTCTTTTCGTAAGCCGAAAGACGACACCTAGGGCTGTTAGATTGTTTGCTTTTGCTATATTGGGAGTTTTTCTTCTAATTTGGTATAAAGATAACTGTTATGTTAGCAAGCTCATTGATGTAAGAAATTTTCAATCTTTTCAACTTTTTATACTAAGTTTTCCTGTTGCAGTTGCTTTATGGGTATTTAGGAATAATGATAAATTGAAAGACCATGAGCATTTTAATATTAATATCAGAAAAGACCAGGAGAACAAGACAATGGAGTCTTTGTCGACTTTAATAGAAAGAATGTTAGGCAAAGCATACGACGTTAAAAATGAAAAAAATAGAAATGATAAAATGCATAAACCAAGTAATAAGAAACTATCTTACTTGATTCTGAACCATCGCCATGATGAACAGTCCCTGATAATTGCAGAACCCAGCAGTGAAGACTATGAAAAATTCAAAGATTCAATTCCATATCAGAAAATGTGCGAATATACTTCTTCTATTGTCATAACTATCAATAACTTCAAAAAAAAGTATGGGATTGATTCTGATTTATTCTATGAAATCATTCATAAAGACCTAATAGATAAACTTAAGTCATGGAATGGATTGAAAGATGAAAATGGAAATTATATTCAATAACAAGATAGCGGTGCCAAAAATCACCATCGTTTTTGAAGGTCCCGGATTCCCAAAATCCAGGAGCTTTTATTTTGAAAAATTCGGTCTCAACAATAATTTGTTTAAAACGCACAATCTGTAAACCGAAAAGACTTACTTAGGTTTTTTATTAGAAACCGAGGTCAATATATGAAGTCCTGCGGACTTCACCGGTCCGTTGGAAGTGGATTTGATTTTTTTATATTGGAAGTCCTGACGGACTTCACCGGCCCCTGTGGTGGTTGGTTTGGGAAGAGATATGAAGATTGCGACCTTTTCCCTGTCCTTCATTTTTGTGTGCTTCGCACTGTTTTTTAGAACCATATCCCACCAGCCCACCCTTACCTTTCTCTATGCGGTGCTCAGGCATCCATGCCTTCACCAATTATAGGCTTGAAAAACAAGCCAGGA
>JBFFHJ010000200.1:0-4722 GCA_041556995.1 bacterium
AATATGGCCATCCTGATTGGTGGTGAACCGGCACTGTCGCTGGATAGGGTTGAGGCTTTTAACAGTCGCGTATTGACAATGTGTGCCACCAATGGACTTGTTAAAATTCCCAGGGACCGATTTCCGGATATGATGGTTGGTATTTCTTTATGGGGGGATGAGGAAGATGAAAAAGTGCTACGGGGCAAGGACACTTTTGCCATTTCCAGTAGTAATTATGAAGGAGATCCCAACGCATACTATTTGTATACAATGACGCCGACTCAAATCTCCAAAACAGAGCGAATTATTAATAAAGTGAGGGATGTGGGGCTTAAAATTCATATCCAATTGCTTTCCAACGATGAGCATGTGGATGGTTTTCACTGGAAAGAAGAAGAATTGAAGGATGTTAAAGTTGAGTTGGATGCGATGCTGGATAAATACCCGGATACCTATATCTCTGCCAAGTATTATCATGAGGTATTAACCAGTGGAAAAATGCTGGGCCGATCATTCGGCTGGAATGAATGCCCGTCTGTAACACTTCCCTTGGACACCAGGAAACCACAACCCAAACGATTAACCAATTTTATCCGTTGGGCTTCCGATCTTGAAACCATGCATCGCTGCTGTACCTCTGAAACCCGTGATTGTAGCACGTGTAAAGACGGTGCCGCCACCATGAGCTGGATTATGGTAAACAAAAGAGACCATATCCGCACTACCAAAGATTTCCAGAACTGGGTGGAAGTATATGAAATGTTTGCTAAACTCTATCGATTTATCCCTTGGTAAAAAGAAATTATTAAATTCAGCTATGAAATAAGCAACCATATTAATAACTTGAATCGGTTTAGGGTGAATGCTTAGTACAGTGACGGAAAGCCCTGTAAATTAAAAAATAATGAAGTGCCATATGAATGGTAAAAAAGCAGTAATTCTAGGATATGATTCGATTTCACCGTTAGGTATTCATTTCAAGGATCAGTGGTCTGCTGCTGTAAATGGAAAAAGTGGTGTGGATCTCCTGACACGTTTTCCTTTGCGAGATGATTTTCCAGTGCTAATTGCTGGACAAGTTGATAGTATCGATGATGTTTCCTATCCGTTTTTAAAACCGCGAGCCTTGGCTCAGTGGAAATCTCCCATATTTAAATATGCTATGCTGACTGTGCAGCGGGCAATGGAAGCAGCAGGTTTGGAGATAACCCCGGATCTTGCTCCCAAAACTGCCATAACCTTCAGCTCAGCAGTGGGAGGCCAGGACGCAGTTATAAATGCCGACAGGTTAATGAACGCGAAAGGAAAACTGCCACATCCATCCACTAACCCCAATTCATGTATCAATATGGTCGGTGGAAAAATCTCAATTCTGACTAAAGCGACCGGGCCGATAATGTCAACCATTTCAGCCTGTGCTACCGGTTCGACTTCAATGATTACAGGCTCCATGTTGTTAGAGCAAAACAGGGCCCATGTCGCGATTTGTGGCGCTGTTGATTTTGCCCTGATAGAACCGATCGTAGCTGGTTTTGCTACCATGAACGGTGCTTATAGTTGTTGGGACGGGAATCTGGCAGAACATCCGGAAAAAATCAGTCGACCGTTTTCTGCCCATCGAAAGGGATTCGTTGTATCAGAAGGCAGTGCCTGCATTATTATTGCCACCAAGGAGTTTGCAGATGCCCATGGTTTGGATTATTCCATTGAACTTGCTGGATGGGGGATGACATCGGATGCTTATCATTACGTAGCTCCCAACTTTGAAACCGTGATGCGTTGTATTAAAGAAGCCATTGATGATGTGGGGATCTCTCCGCAGGACATCGATGCAGTGAATGCCCATGCTGCTTCAACCAAAGTTGGTGATAAGGTCGAATTTGACGCCCTGAATGCGGTTTTTAACGGAAGAATCCCCCCTGTAAGTGCCAATAAATCGATGATCGGCCATGCTATGGGTGCATCCAGTGCCATTGAATCGGTTTTTGCCATGCAGGGAATGAAAACCGATATGCTGATTCCAACCATCAATTATCAACCGGATTTGGAAATTCCATTGGATTGTGTTTCAGAGGGCGCAAGACAACTGGACCAGGAATTTGTGTTAAAAAATGCGTTTGGTTTTGGTGGATGTAATGCCTGTCTGGTGTTGCGACGTATTAAATGAGCAACCCGTTGGTGGGTCCAAGGGCTTTTGAACAGCCTGTTGACTCGGAATCCATTGCTATTTTTGAATACATGTCCATGGATACCGGATCAAGTCCCGTAAGTGCTCAATTGGAAGATCCACTCTGCTTTATCAACCGTTTTGAAATGAAGTAATATGAAAGCACCTCTAAACAGGCGAGTATTTGTTATCGGTTACGGCATTGCCACCCCCCTTGGTAAAACGTTAGAAGAAACCTGGAACCGAGCGGTGAATGGTGAAGCTGGTTTTCGAAAAGTCACTAAATGCCAAACCAAATCAGATAGTTATATTGTTGGTGAAATTCCGGATTGGAATCCAAGTGAGTTCGATTTTGCCAGTGATAAAGAAATTTATAATTGGAACGCAGACTATGTCCTGCTGACCATGGCCATCTGCAAGGAGGCACTGGAAAATGCAGGATTGGAAATAACCAAAGAAACGGCTTCTAGAACCGCCTGTTTGATCGGTTCCGCATTAAACGGTACCGATTCGTTTCGCGTGGCCATGGACAATTACATCAATCGTGGACCTTATAAAGTCAGTCCCTATTTGTTGCCCAATCTTTGTGCCAATCTTCCATCGGGAAAAGCCGGCATGCTGCTTGGTTTTACAGGTCCCATATTTTCCCCCCAAGGGGCTTGTGCATCGGGAAACCATGCCTTGGGCATTGGATCAAGAATGATTAGAGACGGAGATTGTGATTTTGTGCTGGCCGGTGGAGTTGATACCTGTATCATTCCGGAAATCATCCAGGGATTCTCCAATATGAGGGCAACTATTGAAATCACTCCCAAAGACCGGGCATTTATTGATCATACTCAGGCATCCCGGCCATTCAGCGTTGATCGTCGGGGATTTGTGCTGTCCGAAGGCGGCGGAGTTGTCGTTCTGGCTTCAGAGGATATGCTTTCTTGCTATGGACTTACTCCTAAGGCTGAAGTTATGGGAATCGGCTGGACATCCGATGCTTATCATTTCACTGCTCCCAATGCGGAAACCATTAACCGGGCCATTATCGAAGCAATTGAGGATGCCGAAATAAAACCGCAAGATATTCAATATATCAACGCTCACGGTACTTCCACTCCAAAAGGTGATCAAACAGAAATTGAGTGTCTGCGATCTGTATTCGGTAAATCTTTGGAAAAAATCCCCATATCATCCAATAAGTCCCAATTGGGACACACATTAGGCGGTTCGGCAGCCATTGAGGCATCGCTGTCTATTGAAGGCATGCTGAATGGTTTAATTTTGCCAACGATCAACCACATTTCCGATCCAGAATTGAGTGATGTGGATGTTGTTCCCAATGAAGCGCGAAAACACAATACGGAAATATTATTGTCAAATGCCTTTGGTTTTGGAGGAACCAACTGTTGTATTGTTTTGAAAGGAGTTTAAGCATGAGACCAAAACCATTTATTCCTGAGTACATTGACGACAGTGGCAGTTATGTAAGAAATAAAGCCGATGGAAATGTCTGGCACCAGTGCCAGACCCGTACTCTTTATGCAGATACGGATCGTTCGGATGTTGTTTATCACGGTAATTATTTGCGGTATTTCGAATTCGGCAGGGCATCATTGATGAGAGACGCTTCTTACCCCTATCTTGAAATTGAAAAAAGCGGTTTTGTTTATCCCATCATTGAAATCGGTATCGTCTATCATTCTCCATTAAGGTATGATGATCCAATGTTTGTGCATACCCGACCGGTAAAACTGGAGAGGGTGAGAATTCAATTTGACTATGTCATTACCCATCAGGATACCGGTAAGATCATTTGTGTCGGATTTACTCGTCATTGCGCTACCAATCCTTCCGGAATACCAGTTGGAATCGATCCTAAAACACTAGAGTTATGGAAAAATTTTCCCCAATAATAAAGACATTCCAAATCCCGGTTCGTATTCAGGTCTTTCCTTATTTAATGGATCATAGGTTTGACAACAAAGTCGTTTTACCGGCAGTTGAAGCCATGCAAGTTATAGCGGCTTCGTTATATGAAAATGATCAGGAATTCAATCCAACGGTTCTTAAAAATGCGGAATTTGAAAAATTTTTCTATCTTGAACCGGGATCAACAGATATGGAAGCTTTTAGCCAGGTTGATGTTTTGGAAAACGGGGATATTTTTACGAAATTGCAAACCCGAATTCGGACCAAATCCGGTATTGTTAGAACCAAAGAGCATGTCGTCCTTAATTTTTCCAACAGGGAACCGTTAAGTACATCCATTACTCAAAACAATCAGATGGATGAATCGGAAGAGTTCATTGAGATTTCACCTCAGAAAATATATGAGGAACTGGTCCCCTTTGGTAAAGCATTCCAAAATATAGTGCAGCCTCTTAAGATCTACAAAACAGGAACAGTAGCAGATGTTTTTGCCGGAAATAAGATAGAGGGACTAAATTTGTTGGGTTCACCGTTTACCCTGGATGCCTCATTCCATGCTGCTTGTGTCTGGAGTCAATGCTTTTTGGGATTTATAGCGTTTCCAGTCAGTATTACAAAAAGAGTGATATTAAAACCAACGGTTTTCGGGAATA
>JBFFHJ010000201.1:0-4624 GCA_041556995.1 bacterium
GCCTGTCAGACCGACTATGACTCCGTGTCATCGCCCGACGGCACCTGGACCATCCCCGATCGCCTGGAAGACCTGGCAGGCACCACTGTTGAAGGTGTACCGGCAGGAACCCGTTTCTATCACACGGATCACCTGGGTTCCTCCACCGTCATCACAAGCGAAAACGGCACTGAGGTCACCCGCATCGCCTACAACCCCTTCGGCGAACTGATCCAAAGCCGCTCATCAGGCGACAACACCGTCACCCACAAATACACCTCCCAGGAACTGGACGAAGAAACCAACCTGATGTACTATAACGCCAGATACTACGATCCAAAAATCGGACGGTTTATAAGTGCGGATGAAATAGTACCCAATAAATGGGATACCCAATCGTTCAACCGCTATAGTTACGTTAGAAACAATCCGGTAAAATATATAGATCCTACCGGACACTGGTTTTCGGTTGCAGCGGTTGTCGTAGGTGCAGTTATTGGAGGCGCGGCTGCTTATAGAAACAGCGATGGTGATGCTACTGAAACTTTAAAGGGGGCGGCTATCGGAGCGGCAGTAGGAGCAGTAGCCTCATATGTAGCCAGTTCGTGCGTCGGTATGGGAACCGTTGCCACGGCCGTTTATGTGGGTGCCGCAGCAGGTGCCACAGCCGGTGGTTTAACCGCTTTATCTAATGGTGGTAACAGTCAGGAAGTATTGGATTCAACAATAAAAGGAACCGTTTACGGAGCACTAGGAGGACTTATGGGTGGAAGCTTGGCAGCAGCCGGTGTTCCCGGAGTTATTTCTTCATCACTTACAGGGTATACAATGGGTTATATCCAAGGGGGACAAACTGCCGCTGAAGAAGCTGCAGCATATGCGCTGGCAGCCTATGGCCTGAATTACGTTGTGTCCAACAGTCTCGATCCTTCTGAGGGGCGTCCTCTGACGGAAGGAGAAAAAAATATTTTAAAGAAAAATCCGGACTTGGAAGGTATAGATGTTGATAAGATAAGAGTTAGAAAAGGAGGAGTACTTACTTGGGGTAAGACAAGCGGTGTTACAATGGGGAATGAATTTACTATTAAAGCAGAGTATTACTACGATGATTTTTCAATAGCTCCTATTGGTGAAAGAGGTTTATTTGTCCACGAAGCCGCGCATGTTTGGCAACACCAGACAGATTCCAATTACCATTGGATTAAGACTGCTCTTGAGCATCTTAATTATGTAGATCCATATGCAGTACCTGGAACAAGAGAAAATGAAGCATATCAAATTGAACTGAATTACTATTCAAGGTAAGTTTATGTTACAAAAAATTAATATATATACAAAAATATTAATTTTTACATTATTCATTCTGTACTTTTCAAATTGCGATGCATTATTAAACAGAGTTATAGTGATTCCTATTTCAGAAAGTATTACTGAAAAAAAATAATTGTTAAAGAACAAGAAAGAAAGGGCGATATTATTAAAGAACTCAAGACATATGCGTATTCTAAAGGATATGATTGCTTTCCCAAGGACTCTCCAGAGATTTTAGCCTGTATATCAAGTAGACATGATCCTAATATATTTCTTAGTGAACTTGATTCAAATAGGTTAAAGATAGACATTAATTGGATTGTATCTGCTTTACGAACACCCAAAGAAGATTTTGAAAGACAAGTCAATAATTTATATAATCATATGAAAGAAAAATTTGGAAATTCTGTTGAATTATCTGACCGATAGGGGAAATCAGCATGCCTGAATAGTCGAGTCGGATCAACGTGATAAGCGGTAGAATGGAAATATGATCCCAGAAAGCACTTCTTATTTTTGCTTAAAGTCAACTTTTTGATAGCAAAAAAGCGGATCTAAGCATCTTTATTTTATTTCTGAATGAGGCAGATTTTCTAAATCTTGTATCGTTTAGAAGTTGAGTACGATAAACATTCAAAATCGAAGCTAATTCCACTTTGATCACTTGAATTATCTAAGGAGGAGTTTGAAAGCTGTGCGTAAATGACCGTAGTATTTGGGTTTGAATGCCCCAGAAACTCCTGAATCAGTTGTAAGTTGACTCCGGCTTCAGTGGCATAACTGTACCTGCAACGTGTGAACCGTTGCCTTTTTTAAGGATATTGGCATCCTTTAAAGCAATTTTAAAGGCGGTTTGAACACCGTCTTTATCCATCTATTGACACAGGTTTTTTTTTGAGTCCAAGATGAACAGCAGGAAAATAACGATTGTAATTCCGATGGGTCAACCAGTATCATCTTAATAAGTACTGAGTCTGTTCTGGCAAAGGCACCATTCGATCTTTATTGCCTTTGGCATTTCTGCTGTGAACCATTATTCGGGCACTATCAATATCAGAAACCATCAAGTTGACCCCTTCTGACAGGCGCAAGCCGAGAGAATAGATAGTAAAAAAAGGCAGGTTCGAAATCTGAATTTGTCAATGGCTTTTATGACGCGATCGACCTCATCAATGGTGAGAATGTCAGGTAGTCTTTTGATTTTTGGGAATTCGATAATATCAGGCCATCGCCACTCTTTATTGAGAACCCGGTCCCAAAACAGGCGAAGCCCCCAGGATCAACACGAATAGTACTTCATGAATGGGAGGAGAGAAGAGCCGAAAAGTAGAGTTTGAGATCGTCCTGGGTTAACTCTCTTCAGGATGGCAGTCAAAGTAATTCAACAGACGCTTGAGGGATCTGGTATAGCTGTCAATAGTCTTTGGTTGTTTTCTGGCAAGCTTGATTTCACAACGAAACTGTTCATAAATAGCCACAAAGGCTGGGTTCTCAATCTTTTTCATGTCATAACTCCATAGTTTGGTTAAAAAAAACAGTTAACAAAACTATGGAGTTACGCTATTTTAATGCCATGCAAGATTCAAAGAAACATGATCACTGTCACGAAGCGGCTTAGTTCAACAATGGTTTCAACCTGACGTTTATCGCCGCTACGTTCTGAAAAATACAGGTTAAACTAACGTTGGGTCCCCAAATACATTAAGATCACTTCAATAATAAATTTTCTTTGACTTTATAAAAGGGATTTCATGATAGAACAGAACAGAACAAAACAGGAGGTACCTGCTTCAAGAGTAAAATTGTATAAAAATCAGGATGACAATTACGGCAAGAAACGATTTGATGTTAGTACCTTAACAGACTATGATGTTATTTTTTATGAATTTCAAGCCTACAGCTATATTTTACATAGATTATTAAATATTACGACAATAAATAATGCTTTGGAAGTAGGATGTGGGCCTGGTTTTCTATCACCTGCCATGGCTTTGATTTGTAAAGATGTTTTATCTTTTGACCTAAGTCCGAATGCAATAGCTTATGCAAAAGAAAAAAATAGCAATTTTGCTAACATAAAACATTTTATTGCAAACGGTATGTTTCCTGAGAGATCACCTGAAATCAATAGCAAATTTGATTTTATTTTGATCCGAGAATTTCATCCTTTTACTCGTAAAAATTTTTACGAAACTCAAGAGATATCTCAAATTTCTCATCAGGAGATTGTTGAGAAATATTTATCCTTTCTAAGTCATAAAGGAGTGCTTTTAATAATTCATAAAATCGGTAAAAGACAGTATCCTTTTAAACCTAAAATCTCAGATGGTTATGAACTTGTTTTTAAAAATTTACCAATCAGGTTATTAAAAAGGATTATTCCATTTTTCAGACCGCATCCAAATATTTTGATAAACATATTCAATATATTAGGCTACTTTTCAAAAAACAACGGGTTTGGTTATCAAAGTATTATAGTACAAAAAAAATAGTTTTTGTAAAGGTAAATGTAATAATCGGGTCGACCAATAATAATCGGGTCGGACCAACGTGATGAGCGGTAGAATGGAAACATGCCCCCAGAAAGCACCCCTTATTTTTGCTTAGGGTCCACTTTATGATAGCAAAAAAGCGGTTCTAAGGGATCGTTAGGAAAAGAAGAAAAGGGGGTAACAGTTAAGTTGGGTTGTCTCCACAATCTGAGCATGGATAACTATCTTTTCTATTTTAAATGGGATGATTATCAAGAAAATTGAGCAATTTATTCGCCGGTCTTTCGTTATAGTTTGTGGTTATTCTTAACTATAAACAGCAGCTTAACTGTTATCCTTTTCTGTTCAATTCTGTGACATCTTTCGTTTTTTTTGTTGATGATTTCGTAAAATCTGAAGAGAATTATGTGTAATAATCACGTATGCTCCTATAATAGATAGATTTTTCATAAAAAATCCCACTATCGATTGATCGAAATCCCAAAAGTCAAATGCGTAGAGCCTGAACAACTTGTTATAGATACCTCTCTCGAAGGTCAAAAAGGGGTCAGGTCTTTGTTTGACTCAATCGGTTGATCGCAGTGTATAAAAACGCTGTGGGTCCTTTGTCCGGTAACACACCGGTTACTGAATTCACCTATGATTATAAGGGACAGCGGGCTTCCAAGACGTATACCCGTGAAAACGGCAGTACCGTGACGACTTATTATGTCAGTCCCACCTTTGAAATCAGAATCGATTCTGAAAAAAGCAATGCCACCGTTACCAAACATGTGATGCTGGAAGGCAAAGGCAGAATCGCCACCATCAACGACGATACTGTTGATGCAGATGATTTTGCC
>JBFFHJ010000202.1:0-4483 GCA_041556995.1 bacterium
AAAAGCCTTACTATATCCATAATAGACAAACAATCGATCTAGCCCGTTCAACAGGGATTATATGGAATGACCGATTCCGTGTACATTCCAGGATTGTGCAACCACCCGGATTTTCTATTGGAACAGATCCGCCGTTTTATCAGTCACTCCATATAATCCTATACGTTAATGGTGTAAAAACAATAACAGAAGCCATGAGCGACAAATCGATTTTAGATAATCCGTACTCCAAAAATATTTTTGCCATTTGCAGTTCCATTATAAGTCTTGCAATTGCAATCGTAATTCAAACAAAATCATTAAGTTTTTTCTATTCAGTAGTTCCAGGTAAAAAGAGTATTGATGGGCCAATATTGATTTCGTTGGTATATTTGCTTGGACCAATTCTAAGTTTTGTATTGTTTAAAGTTTTAACTAATAAATCAAAGTCACTTTTATTAATTTCATTTTATTCATTGGCGGCTAGTCCAATCTTGATGATATTTATGTCATTGATTTCAGCATGGGCAGCCATTATCCCTGAATAAGTAGCTATGACTAAATACTCCTATTTATCAGCCACTAACAAAAGGCTGAAGATCGACAACAATCGCGGCCTTAGGCCCGCAATTGTTGCGACTTAGCCACGTGTTAAGTTGCCTAAGACTGATTCAAATTTTTAAATTCATTATAGTGAAATGAATTGTGGAAAGATACATATTATGGGGGCTTCTGGCTCGGGTACAACAACACTTGGGCATCGAATATCAGAAGAGTTCGGATTGATCCATTTTGATACAGATGATTTCTTTTGGGAACCAAGTAATCCACCATATCAGAATGTAAGAGAACTAAGTAGTAGACAGTATTTGTTGAATACAACTTTAGCAAATGAAGACGCATGGGTATTATCCGGTTCACTATGTGGTTGGGGAGATTTAGTCATTCCATTTTTTGACTTAGTAATTTTCCTTTGGGTGCCAACAGACATTCGTATTGCTAGATTAAAGCAAAGAGAAACAAAAAAATTTGGTACAGTATCGCTTAGCCCTGGTGGTGACATGTATGAAAACCATAAAAAGTTTATTGAGTGGGCTTCAGATTATGATGATGGCAGTATTAATATGAGAAGCAAAGCAAGGCATGAGCAATGGTTAAAACATCTTGATTGTAAGATTCATAGATATGAAGGGGAAAAATCAATAGAATACATTATCAAAAACTTAACAAATACATTCACCGGAGCGCAATCGCCCATCGATAGTACCGGTACAGTGATTTAGACTAAATTAATGTTAATTCAAAATTAAGCTAAGCGCCCGTGATGATGGCGTTAGAACACCCCAATAAAATAACGGAATGTTACTTAAATCAGAGGTTTAAACATGAGTAAAAAAGACGATGAAAAATTAATGGAAATTGAAGAATACCTCAAAAATGATAGTTCAAAACAAATCAAATTTTTTAGCAAATTTAAAAATCCCTTTTACTTGTTATCCATACTATTGGTTACGACTGCTTTTTATTTTGCGCAGTATCTCTATATTTATGGCAAATCCTTAACAAAATACAATTTAGCAGATGAAGAAAGGAGAGTATTAAGAGATAAATCTTTTAAACCCCTACTAATCTTTACAATTGGAGTATTTGCAGGTTTTTTTGTTGTGATCGGATTATTAATTGAGCTAATTTATGTTCTATTTTATTGGTTCGAAATTAGTATTATATATGAAGTTGATATTTTTCTTCTTTGGTTTTTCTTAGGTTCAATATTTTTACTTTTATCTTTTGCATTTGGTTGTTTTTCAGTTAGGAAAGAAAAATTGTCCAATAAGAAACAAAGAGATGAGTTCGAAAAATTAATCAAAAAGTTATAAATACTTGAAATCTAAAAACGCTTATTTATCAATGGTAGTTTTAATAAATATTCTAACAAATTTATAAACCGGACTGCATATCAATGGAATGGTTCCTCCCGCTAAAAGCAATTACTCAGATTATCTTAATTGCTTAGAACCACAAAAACAAAATCTGAGTAATCGGAGAATTATAAATACAACCATTCGGAGTCAATCATGGACAGAATCATCACAAGCGATATTTTCAAAGCAATGTATCTTTTAAATAAAAAACATCGATTATATGGGGTAAAACAATCGAGTAACGGTAAAAAGCAGTTTCTCCTAAAAGGTCACAAATTACACCTACACGATTTTAGATACCGAACCGGACATGCTTTGATGAATCCTTTGGTCTCAAAGGAGATCCATTCTTATCTAGAAAAAATAGATGAGGATGATCAGGAATTGTTAACCCATGTGTGTTCGCTTTTGTCGGAAGGGCATTATGAATCACTCGATAGAGAAGGGCTGATTGCTCTTTGACATAAAATGAAAAGTGGATTTTTAGTTTTATATCTTTAATGGGGGCTCTGCCCCCAACCCCCCGAGGTTTTCAAGGCATAAGGACATGTCCGGATACAAACTCGACAGGCATAAACGATGGGTGGGGAAGTCATCCACTTCCCCAAACTTGTATCCGTTACAAGCCCATCCGGTTATCCCTTGGCAGGTTGCTCCTCAGCAGAGCCTGCTTCCGTTTCACCGGACAATTGTAATCTTATATGCTAAAAGAGATACGGTCAAACAACACCAGGCTCTATCGAAAGTGGGGATTGTCGTTTTATTGATGAGTATTTACAATTGACCTTTATTGAAATCAAAAGCTTTTAAAAAAGAGGTAAATGGGTAGCATTTGGAAAGGGCGAGTTAGATGGAGAAGCGGCTCCCCCTTCGCATAGACGGCTTCTTGAGAGCCAAAATGAGTTGTTACCCATTTAAAAAAGGATGCTGATAGGAGGAACCGCCATGGATAAGAAAATTGTACTGATGGGGATTGATTTAAGCAAGTCCGTTTTTCAATGTCACGGAGTGAATGCTGCAGGTCAGTGTAATTATCGAAAAAGACTGACCAGGACAAAACTTTTTGAATTTGTCTCAAACATACCCAAGTGTACAATTGTCGTCGAAGCATGTGGAGGAGCGCACTATTTCGCCAGAAGATTTCAAGCATTCGGACACGAAGCAAAACTGATTGCTCCTCAATACGTTAAACCGTTTGTAAAATCAAACAAGGACGATGCTGCCGATGCAGAAGCGATTGTCGAAGCGGCATCAAGACCAAACATGAAATTTGTTCCAATCAAACAGGTGTGGCAACAGGATTTGCAGAGTATCCACCGAGTGCGTCAACGATTAATCCGTAGTAAGAATGCTCTAACGAACGAGATTCGAGGTCTGCTTTATGAATATGGAATCGTCATTCCAAAAGGAGATTCGGCACTCATGACAAGATTATCTCAATTGCTTACAGAGGATAATGAAACGATCACAGATCTATTCAAATCAGTCATTCAGGATCTGTTTTCCGAACTGATCGAGATTAAAAAGAAAATTCTGGAATACGAATCCAAACTGTCAGATCTTAGCAAAAAAGATAGCTCCTTTAAAAGATTGGACTCTATAAGGGGTGTTGGTCTGATCAGTATTACCGCTTTGATAATTGCATTAGCTGATCCCAGGTTCTTTAAAAACGGTAGACATTTTGCGGCTTGGCTGGGACTTGTGCCAAAGCACAGCGGAACCGGTGGGAAAAACAAGAACATGGGGATCAGCAAAAGAGGCGATACCTATTTACGATCAATGCTGGTGCATGGAGCAAGATCCGCTATCAGAGCAGTAAATATAAAAGCAGCTAAAGACGTCAATAGCCTGGATTCTCTTGAAAGATGGATTCATAAGCTCTATCTGGAAAAAGGAACGAATCTGGCTGCTGTCGCTTTGGCTAATAAAAATGCACGAATCGCTTGGGCACTCATGGCCCATAATACGAAATTCGATGTCAAGTTGGCATCAAAACCACTGCTAAAATCAGCAGCTTAGTTCATTTCCCAAAGTGCGATTGTCAGTCGATTTATGGCAAAATAGGTAAGACCGGCTCTCTCAAAACCTGTTCGAGGGTTTGATTTTAAAAAATCGTGCAATCGATGAGGAGGGAGGGCGCAAATTCCATAGGGGCGCTAAGAGAATAACTCTTAAACAAGACGCCGGATATACATATGCATCTTTTTCTATTTTTTCGTAAATTTGTACTTGACAAAAGGGAGGAACCATATACGCCCTCGGTAAGGGAGCGTACATCATTATGGCAAAGTAAGCTGTTTAATCAAAATCAATGCAGCGGCCGCTTATGGCTGGCGTTGAACTAAGCCGCAAGCGGCAGCTGTCTCTTGGCAGATGTGGTTTCCCAGCCTCACACTCCTGAAGTATCAAATCTTTTTTAAGAAGTTCTTCTCAATAATTTGGAGCTTTGTTTTTTTTAAAGTCCTCTCTTTCATTTTCTCTCCGCCATCTGCCCTTAAAAAGTTGGGGATCAGTCAAAAATGGACTGACATATGAATCTCCTTGCGAATTTTTTATTTTTTTAATTCAACCAATCAAAGGAG
>JBFFHJ010000203.1:0-4455 GCA_041556995.1 bacterium
GATGGCGGAGAGAAAATGAAAGAGAGGACTTTTAAAAAAACGAAGCTCCAAATTATTGAGAAGAACTTCTTAAAAAAGATTTGATACTTCAGGAGTGTGAGGCTGGGAAACCACATCTGCCAAGAGACAGCTGCCGCTTGCGGCTTAGTTCAACGCCTGTTTAACCCGCGTTTTTCAGAGCGTAGCGGCGAAAAACGTCGGGTTGAAACTTTTGTTAGGCTCTTATTCTCCACCGATATCGATTTTAGCAATTTCAACACTAAATCCCATATTTACCAGTCGACGAGCGTGATGTCGTAAATTAACTTTTGAAAAAAAAGGCAGGTGTAAAGAACCAGCCTTTTGCTGCATTACAGCTAAAACGATACGGTATCTTCTTGGAGTTTCATCATGTTTGTAATTGACCATCAGATATGTCTCTTCTAAGTGCTTGTTGACTTGCTCCTGAACGCTTTGATCGTTCATAAGGAACTCCATTGCCACAGATGCTTGAGAAAACAGATGGCTAAGAACTGAAGATGATCCGTATTTTTTTACATGAATAAATGCATCGCATTTTGACATTAGATCGCAAAATTCAATTCTATTTCCAGTTCCTTGAGGGTAAATCCATTTTTGATCAAGTAACGCATAATTCTCACCATCTGCGACATGACGCAAATAGTCACCCTCTTTCATTCCGTGATAAGGCGGAAAATCCAAATTACTATTTTTCAAACTGCTAAAAAAGCTATTTACTGAAGACGCGAAGCTGTCTTCTACACCGTACCAGTGACCATCGTTAAGGATAAAAGTATCATCATCTATTGTTGCCTCTCCATTCAGACATTGATATATAGACCAAGCGTTTTTTTCAACTCCACTAGCATTGTAAACAAAAATTTTGCGTCGTTTCAGTGCATCGATGTCAGTGGGAATCTTAATATTTGATTCAGATATGTAATCACTTAAAAATAACTCACTGTGATAACAAGGATCTTTTTTTGACATCTTTTTATATACAAACCCAGAAAAATCGTCATAGTCTACGATCTCTGGGGTTGATATCCAAATATCATCGTATTCGCCGGCATTTATTGAATCTAGAAGTTGACTATTTAGCTCCTCAATTTTGGATGGATCAGAAACAGCTTGAATGAAATCTACCCATGGATAGTTTTTCTTATAGTTATCAGCAAAATAAGCATCAAGTAGTCTTTCTGCAATGCTTGGAATATCATCTGTATCAACCTCAGTATATAGTGATACAGAATCACAACCTGAAACCATCTCTAATTCGTCGTCTTTTCTGTCAACAATGGCACAAATTGACTTCAATATTTCGTGATCGAATTCAAAGTCAAAGTCGGCAATGATAGTGTTTCTTGATGTTTGAGAACGTGTCTTTAATGCAACCTTTTCAAGAGTAGATTTATCTACAGATTTGATTTTGCTAGGATCACCTAAGTTTAGCGTTATTCTAAGACCAAATCCTCTTTCAATTACTTTGGGAATTATTAATGATCTACCATGTCCAAAAGTAAAAGCAAGCAATCTACTTTTTGATTCGATTAGTAGTAATCCCTTTATGCTTTTGGTATTGAATATCCCTGAATCTAAAGTTGGTTGGCTTATAAAAAGATCCGACCACTTTGGTCTGGAGACAGAATTAACTAGATATAATGGATGAATCTCTCCATCTATTAATACCTCATTTCTTTGAGCACCTTTATCTAGATCTATAATCTGTTCTTCTGTGATTCCTTTTTTAATGAGGTATGCAACCATGTTGAGTTTCATTTCGCCTCACTGATTTATAATCACAATTGATTAATTTATTCTTAAATTGAACAATAGAATCTTTGCCTAACGCCAGCATCACCGGGCGCTTAGCTGAATTTTGAATTTATGTTGTATTTGTTTAGATCACTGTATATGCACTATCGAAAGGCGATTGCGCTCCGGTGAATGTAAATGTTATGAATATTTTATTTCTATTTTTTGAGACATTGTGCATCGTTTTTGTTTCTTGGATTTTCTAATTTTGAATACTCTTTTAAGGAAAAGTATGTGATTCTTTTCATCATAAATGCTGTCCATGAAACATTACTCCTTAGCCTCTTGATGATATGATCCCACATTGAACTGTCAATTCTTTTATATTCCCCTGATTGAACTTCATCGATTAGTGAGTCGAATTCAAAATGGAAATATCCAAAATTATTAATTAATTCTTCCTCTGTTATACCAAAGTCACCATCAAAAAAATAGAAATTGTTTATGAACCATTCAAAAGGATTCATTTTTTCAATATCGTTGTTTTTAAGTAAAAATGAAATTTGGTCTTTACGATATTCTTTTTCTTTAAGTAATGCATAATTGAACTCTTGCCTTAAACGCTCTGGACCATATAATCTTAGTTCACAAACTTTTTCAAGTAACAGTATTTTTGTCCGAATATCAGATATTTTATTTGGAATAAGATGCTTTAAGGCTGATGAGTTAATCAAATTATTTGACTTTAGAATTTCATATATAGCTAAAACACTATGTTCATTAGCAAAGTTATGCTTCAAAACAACATTTTTGTTTTTCTTTAGCAAATCTACTGCAATTTCTAAACTTTCAGTCTCAGAAAACTCTTTCCAGCCTAGATCACCCAGGCTAGAAATATTATGTCTAGGCTCATATTCATATAAGAAAATTGAATCCCGAAAAATAAATAGTAAAAAGAATCCTATCCAACAAATTGTAGCAGTAATAAAAAGCTTAGCCATAGTTTTCGTTTCATAACACCGGCATCAACGGCGGCCGACACTGACGCTAATTTTAAAGATGAATCTGCCCAAGAGCAGAGATTTTACAGGTTCCCGCGCGCTATGGCCGTCCGATTGAATGCACACGTTAGCAATTTTGATATGAGTATATGACATAGCTTTTAAAATGGAATCTTTTCGCTATCATCGTCTTCATTTTTTTCATTTTGATCCATATATTCCCACATTCCATTTTGATGGAGCCAAATTGGATCAGCATTTTGTTGAATGAATTCGTCAACGCTCATGCCATCAATTGTAGGCTGTCTTTTAATCCTAACCTGTTTACCATTCATAAAAACCCATTCGCATTTCTTTTGTCTCTCCGCTTTTGCTTTTTTCTTAGCACGCTTTTGAGCAGGAGTGAGTTTTTTATTTTTCTTTGTCATTCTTGAAATTGTGAGCTTTGCTAACGCTTGCATCAGGGGCGGCCTGCACTGATGCTAATTTTAAAGATGAATCTGCCAAGAGCAGAAGAATAAAAGGTTTCCCGCGCGCTCCGGCCGTCCCTCTGCATGTACTTGTTAACGAAATTTAATCCAAATCCGGAAGCTCAGCACGAGATAATAAAAGCTTAATACTACGAGGAGTTTTGGGTTTACGACTTATAAAACCTTTTTCCTCAAGCTTAACTATCATATTATGAACAGAAGGCGGACTTGTTCTGAAATATTTTTGGAAATCAGTTTCAGCAGGCGGAATTCTATTAATTTTTGTGAAGTAAAAGATAAAAGACAAATATTGACCTTGCTTGTAAGAGTATTTTTCTTTTTTTTGCTTTTTGATTACCATTTTATCTTTGCATCTGATCAGAAAACCCTGAATTTTATCCGAAATTAATAAAACCTATCTTTATGTAGCATCGTTAACACTAACATCACCCGCTTTGCCCAGAGTGTAGTGAGCGTAGCGAACGAAACGGCGGGTAAAGTCGGGTGTATGTGCAAGTTAGGCAATAGCCAGTTTTTCGACATTGTCCAAATTAATACTTTGCCTAGCAATCCAAAGATTGTAGTTACTTTGCATTGCTAGCCAACTTTCAGGGGATCGGCCTAGAGTTTTGGATAAGCGCAAAGCCATTTCTGAACTTATGTTACTTTGTCCTTTGATTAAACGATTAAAAGTAGATGGAGAAACCTTGAGTTTCATCGCCACTGTCCGATAACTTATTTTCAGGGGTTCCAAATAAACCTCTTTAATAAACTCACCGGGATGGGGAGGGCTGTGCATAGTCATTAGTGATAATCCTCGTAATTAATGATGTAAGCGTCACCATCTTTGAAATGAAAGGTGATACGCCAGTTTTTGCTGACATCAATTGCCCAAGTTTTTGGTTTTCTTCCTTTTAAGGGATGAAGACGAAATCCTGGTAAATCTATATCTTCAATACAGGTTGCAGTATCAAGTGCAACCAATCGCATTCTGATTTTTTTCTTATGGGCTGATTTTATACCGGAAACAACTCCCGTTTCGTAAAACTTCTGAAGCCCTTTGTGTTTAAATGACTTTATCATAAATCTATTATAGCGCATGATGCGCAATACGCAACATAAATATTAAGTTTTTTGATCGGATAGGTCGGGAGCATTACTGCTCCCTTCCCTCCTAAGAACCGTACTTGGAAATTTCCCGCCATACGGCTCAAGCGTTTAGTAAGGCC
>JBFFHJ010000204.1:0-4449 GCA_041556995.1 bacterium
AATGTCTCTTGTTTTAGAGAAATTCCAGGTCTGGCAGGATTTACAGATTGAAAAGGGAAAAACGGAAAAGTATTAAAGTTTTTCTTTTTTATTCCGATAAGGGAAACAAGAAGGTTTTTCGCTCAACTACTTTGTCACGCGAACTATTTTTTGATGAGGGACTATCATGGGTTTAAGAATCAATCACAATACAGCGGCCATCAATTCATGGAGAAACTTAAAAGCCACGGACGAAGCTATGGCCGGTACTCTGGAGAAACTATCCTCCGGGTATAAAATCAATAGAGCAGCCGATGGACCGGCTAATCTGGTGATTTCAGAACAGATGCGGGCGCAGGTTAAATCCATGGAACAGGCGATATCGAACTCCGAAATGGCAGTGGCCATGGTTCAAACGGCTGAAGCCTCATTAAATGAAGTGAATAGTATATTAGTCAGTATGCGGCAGTTGGCGTTACACGCCTCCAACGAGGGCGCTAACGACGACAAAATGCTGGCTGCCGACCAGGCGGAAGTAGAAAATGCAATCCGTACCTTGGATGGAATTGCAGTTCAGGCACAATTCGGATCTCGTTTTCTATTGGACGGTAGTAACGGTATCTCCGGCGTGGCAGTGGGTGAAGGGGTTAGCTATATTCAAGCTGATGTGATGACCCAGTCTTCGCCAGCGGATGGATATACCATTGACATTGAAGAAGCTGCAACCAAAGCCCGTTTGGAAGGCGAACGGTCGTTGTCTCAGGAGGAGATCAATGCCGGGGGGATTCAAATGACCCTTCACGAGGGAGGCAAAAGCCTGACGTACTATACCAAGGTGGGTGAGAATATGGAGACCATACTGAGGAACGTACAACAGCAAATACAACAGAACGGTTTAATGTTGGAGGTCGGTATGACCGATGACGGGAGGTTTTTTGCCGAACATACCGAATACGGGTCTGAACCCAGTTTTGGAGCCATATGTTCCATCGCCGGTATCCTGACTGACGAGGAAAATGTTTTGCAGGAAGCGATCCAGGGAATTGATTTGCAGGGAACCATCGGGGGGGAACTGGCTCACGGTGAAGGACAATATCTCACGGCGGCCAAAGGCACTCGGGCGGAAGGCACCACCATCAAATATGAAGGAGGGGTGAAAACCGAACCGCAGTTGGATGCCGAAGGTAAACCATTATTGGACGAACAGGGTAATCCGTTACCACCGTTGCCAACTACCGAGGGATCGGTATATGTGGCCAACAACTGCCTGAATTTTCAGGTGGGGCCCAATCAGAATCAAACGGCGTCCATTAATCTGCCCAATGTGAATACCCATGTTTTGGCTCAGAGGGTGGAAAACGACAGTGGATACCAGGCATTGGCCGATCTGGATGTCACTACATTCCAGGGGGCGCAGGATGCCTTGAAACTGATCGACCAGGCTGTTTTCGAGGTCAGTGCGGCTCGTGGAAACCTGGGAGCCTTCCAGAAGAATACTCTGGAAAGTAATCTCAGCAACTTGCGATATGCATCGGAAAACCTGATAAATGCCGAATCGGTTATCCGCGATACGGATATGGCAGCGGAGATGTCGGAATTTACCAAGCAACAGATTCTGTTAGCCAGTGGTACGGCCATGCTGGGGCAGGCCAATCAGACGCCCAAAGCGGTATTATCGTTGCTCAATGCGCAGTAATATATTTTTGTAACCGTTGGTTGGACGGATCTATCCGACGGTGAATTAAAACAGCTTACACTGTGGATTTGGTTTTATTGGTTTCATCGATCCTGCCGGGTGATATGCGGATATCAAGCGACGATACCAGTCCGGCGGGACGGGTAAGACTAATAAAACCGCACAGACATTACGTCATTTAAACAAGGATGTTTAAATTAACAGAGGGAGAACCCAATGGCTCAGGGAAGACCATATCAGGCGTATCAGAATACACAGGTGAAAACGTCCAACCAGAAACAGCTTATCATCATGCTGTATGACGGAATGGAACGTTTCACCAACAGGGCGGTGAAAGCTATCAAAGAAGGGGATATCGAAACAGCCCATTCCTATCTGCATCGTACCGGGCAGATCCTGTTGGAACTGCTCAGCACTCTGCGGGAGGATAAGGGCGGGGAGATCGCTGTCAATCTGAAACGGTTATACATCTATTGTTACGAGCAGGTGGTTATTGCCAACCTGAAAAAAGATATACAAATGATCCGAGAGGTCCAGCTGGTACTACGCCATTTGGGAGAAGCCTGGCGAATAGTGGGCCGTAAGGATGTGAATCTTAAAACCGGAACCGACGGGCCCAGACAGATCCGAATTACCGGGTAAACGGGACGCCAGCTTGACAAGGAGGTCAAAACAAGGCGTCCTGAACCGGCTCGAACGGTTAACAACGGTTTGAAGGAATGAATCCGCTGGAAAAGGAAACCGATAAATAACAGTGGTGGTTCTTTTGCCTGAAAAAACAGATGGATACCAGTCGGCAAAAGATGATAGCGGGGGATCAAGGCGGTGATAAACCGTCGGGAGACCCTTTTACCGGAGATGTGACGACCAATGGTCGAAACGTTCGGGAACCGTCCACGGGTGGATTCACAAAAGAATGTGACGGGTGATGATAAACCGTCATATTCAGACCATCGAAATTCAACTTGAACAGAATTTGATGGAAAAAACTTTCAAAAGAAGCTGTTAGATGTGCTTCTGAGGAACGTTGTTTCAAAAAACAGGTGGAATTTTTATGAATGGTTTTACCTTTGTTTTTAACAGGAAGCAGCACTTTGGATTTTGAGGACAGCTGGTTTGATATATTATCGATGCTTCACCATCGCAGTTAAAGCGGTTGGCGAAGTTGAGGGGAGTGATGCCGGAAAATGGTAGGCATCTCCGAACCCCAGCGTCTTTCAGAGAACTTTTTCGAGGAAACCAAAACGGTGAACCCAAAACCAACAGCACGGATGAAACGGATAAAGTGCCGCAGAAAACGTCTAAAGAGTTTTCTGAATGAGGCTGGGGCGGTTTTTACCGTCGAAAGAATCAAAGGATAAAGTGTTGCAAGAAGAATAATGGGGGATATTCCCCTGATGCCAAGGAGGAATTATGTCACTTCGAATCAATCATAATGTGGCCGCGTTAAACGCCCATCGAAACATGGTGCAGAATGATCACCGGCTGAGTAGAACCCTGGAACATTTATCCAGTGGATTGAAGATAAACAGGGCGTCCGACGGACCGGCCACCCTGGTGATTTCAGAACAACTGCGTTGTCAGATTGCCGGCCTAAAACAGGCAGTCTTGAACTCTGAAGCCGGTGTGGCTTTGGTACAGACGGCGGAAGCATCATTAAACGAAACCAACCGATTGTTGGTTAGTATGAGACAATTGGCCATTCACGCTTCAAACGAAGGGGTGAATGATGATATTATGCTGGAGGCTGATCAGGCAGAATTGGTTAACGCTCTGGATAGTATTGATAGGATATCCAAAAACTGTGAATTCGGTACCAAAAAATTGCTGGATGGTAGTCATGGAATCAATGGTATTACCGGAGGGGAAGATCTGAATTTTGTCAAAGCCGGAACACGAACCCAATCCTCACCCCAGAGTGGCTTTGCCGTTGAGGTGATCCAAGAGTCCACCCAGGCGCAGATTACAGGTGCCATTGCCATGTCGGAAGATATGATCGACCAGGGGGAGACCCTTTATTTGATGGAAGGCTCCAAAAGTCTTCAGTTCACCACTACCATGGGAGATTCTCTGGATAAGGTCAGGGCAAAACTGAACCGTGCCATAGAGGAAGCCGGTTTGAATCTGGATGTTTATTTTGATGCCATGGGAAGATTGACGGTGACCCATAAGGAATATGGCTCGGAACATACCTTTAGTGTGATCAGCTCCACAGCCGGTGTGCTTTCTGAAAAATCCGATACACCAGTCTGGGTGCAAAACGGACTGGATATCCAGGGAACAATCGGTGGAGAGGTCTGCGATGGACGTGGACAGATATTGACCGGTTCCAAGGGAACATCGGTAGAAGACCTTTCCGTTCGATTCACCGGGATTGCCGATCCTTTTGATCCGGAGGTGGGTCGAGTGGTCTTGGACTCCAACGCCCTGGTTTTCCAGATCGGAGGTAACCACAATCAGGTAGTCAAGGTGATTTTACCTAATACCCGGTCTGATCGTTTGGCTCAGGATGTAAACAACGAAAGCGGTTACAGAAGTTTAAGGGACATCGACTTACGCACTTTCGAAGGTGCCCAGGATGCAATCTCTTTGGTGGATAAAGCCATCAATGAAGTTACATCGGCTCGGGCTGCTTTGGGTGCAGTGCAGAAGAATGCCCTTGAATCTAATATCACCAGCTTAAGCATTGCCAAGGAGAACTTGATTAATGCTGAATCGGTGATCAGAGACACAGATATGGCTTCGGAAATGTCCGAATTCACCCGTAATCAAAT
>JBFFHJ010000205.1:0-4342 GCA_041556995.1 bacterium
ATGCACACCTGGACAAGTACCAAGCATCAAATCAGAGTTTGGATACTGCTATCGGCGAAATCAATGATCATCAAATTGTGACAATTAGTAACTCTATGGATCCGGAATCGTACCGACAAAATCTGCAAATAGGACAGAAAAGCCAATACATATTCCCAATTTTCGGCATACATCCATGGAACGTCTTGGAATATGCCGATGAATTGGATAACTACTCTGAGTTTATCGATCAAACGCCGATGATTGGCGAGATAGGATTGGATTACTTTTTCGTAAAAGACGAATCGGTCTATCCACATCAAGTGAGGGTGTTAAAGTACTTCTTATCCGCCGCTGGAACAAATAATAAAGCCATAAATATTCATTCTAAAGGAGCGGAGGAGGATGTACTAAATTTAATGGATCAGTTTGGTATCACTCGCGCCATTATTCATTGGTACTCGGGGTCTTTAGACATACTAAGAAAAATGATTGATAGAGGATTTTACTTCACCATTGGTGTTGAGGTACTTTTTTCGAAGCAAATCAAAGCAATCGCTGATGAAATTCCCTTAAGTTTATTATTGACCGAAACTGATAATCCCGGCGCGCCAAGTATGTTTTTTGGAAAAACCACCATGCCATCATTGATAAATAAAATTATTGAAGAAATCGCGATAATTAAAAATTCCAATCCGTTGGAGATAGAAAACGTTGTTCATTACAACTTATTAAAATTCACAAAAGATGATCCTAATTTGATCAATTTAAATAGCGTTTTATCGTGTTAGAAAAAAATGACGTCAAATAACCATTGTTTGGGGGATTTCAATGGGTCATAAATTGTCAATCCATGCTTAGTTTTCTATGTTTTAGATCCGTTCAACATATCAGCCGGACTTTGAACTCCCTGACCTCCTTTTTTCATGACATGCGTATAAATCATAGTCGTACTGACATCTTTATGCCCCAACAATTCCTGTACTGTTCTTATATCATAGCCGGCTTCGAGCAGATGAGTGGCAAAACTATGCCTGAAAGTATGACTGGTTGCGTTTTTGTGTATTTTGGCGCTACGAACAGCAGTCTTAACAACACGTTGGACAGGACTTTGCCCGATATGGTGCCTTCTAATAAAGCCGGTTCTTGGATCGACAGACCGTCTCGATGCTGGAAACAAATACTGCCATTTAAGCTCTTTATTGGCATTCGGATACTTTTTTTCCAGAGCATAAGGTAAATAGACTGCACCGTATCCTTCCATCAGATCCGTTTTATGCACTAATTCAACCTTATAAATTTGTTTTTGTAAGGGTTCAATAAGGATCTCCGAAAGCATGACACTTCTATCCTTTTGACCTTTTCCATCCCTCACCATAATTTGCCGATACTCAAAATCAATATCCAGAACTCGAAGGCGTAAACATTCCATAATTCTTAGACCCGACCCGTAAAGAATGTTTGTAACTATCCAATAGACGCCATCAATAGAAGTCAATACACTTCTGACTTCATCCACACTAAAAACAACAGGTAGTCTTTCCGGTGTTTTGGCATATTCCAAATTTTCGAGCCATCCAAACTCCTGTTCCAGCACCTCTCTATAAAGAAATACAATGGCTGAAAGCGCTTGATTTTGTGTGGAAGCAGCTACTTTGCGATCGACAGCCAAGTGATTCAAAAACTTTGTAATTTCATTTTTCCCCATATTCTTTGGGTGACGCTTCTGATTAAACAAAATAAAACGTCTTACCCATTCAACATATGTTTTTTCCGTTCTGATGCTATAATGCTTCCTCCGAATAACTACCCTAACCTGATCTAATAGTTTAGGGGGTTGATTTTTAAATCGTCTTTCCATTTTTTTCTTATCGGATTAGTGAATTTTGCAATCAATTTACAGGAATCTATTTGAGTTCATTAGTTCAATAGGTCAAGAGTCTTGCTTTTTGTAAATCATTCGTATTACCATCGATTATCAACATAAATGAAATGTTCAACTAACAAAAATCATTCGATAATCCATATCACTTCCATTTTTTTTGGGAAGCAATGGCTGATTACATGCTAAATCACTTATTCGTACTTCATTTTTTTCATCATTTTCAGTTGAACAAATCAGTCTTAATTTCATAGAATCCTCATAGAGCGCGATTAGTTATTTCAATCGCTTAACTTTTTTGGCCCGCAGCTCAGTCCAACACATTTTATCTGTAATGCCCCAAAACTGATCTGCAAACAAACGACCTTCGCGTAAGGCACTACGGATAAAATGCTTTACGTTCGCTGGCAAACAGAGTTCAGTTACCTTGACAAAGTTAACCTACATGTTAACATTAGAAGTATGAGAGAGATAAAATTTTACAAATCAAAATCAGGTAAGTGTCCGGTCGAAGATTTTCTAGATACGTTGTCATCAAAGCAAGCACAAAAAGTAACCTGGGTATTGCAACTTATTGAAGAATTACCATCCGTTCCGTCTAAATATCTCAAAAAAATTGTAAACACAGATGATATCTGGGAAGTACGTATTGTGATGGCAACAGATACCTTTAGATTGCTTGGCTTTTTTGACGGTTCTCATCTCATAATTTTGAATCATGCATTTCAAAAGAAGTCACAAAAAACACATCGACAAGCTATAAAAACAGCAGAGAAACGGAAACAGGATTATTTCAATAGAAGAGGAGATACCAATGAGTGATCTGCAAAAATATATTACAAAACGTAAGGCAAGCAATCGAGAGTTTGCCGACAACTTTGATGCAGGATATGAAGAATTTAAAATCGGAGTTATGCTGAAAATGGCACGCGAGGAGGCTGGCCTCACCCAAGAACAGCTTGCTGAGAAACTGAACACAAAAAAATCTGCAATTTCGCGTATTGAGAATCATGCAAGTGATATCAAATTATCAACCCTTGAAAACTTCGCTCAGGCTCTTGGAAAAAAGCTTAATATAGAAGTAGCTTAATCTTAGAAAGCAGCGAACAGATTTCTTAAGCCGAGGGCAATAGGCCGCCGGTTTCACTAAATTCTTTGATTCACATATTGTAAGTGGTTGCGCTAAATCCGTGCTAGCCCCGGCTTAGAATAGCGTTCAACAAGTAATACTATGGAACTATTTGAAGAATTTTCTCAACTCGTGAAAGAGTTTAAAAAAGAAAAAATTGAGTATGCTCTTTGTGGTGGACTTGCTATGGCCGTCTATGCATTTCCAAGAGCTACACTTGATATTGATATTTTGATTGAACCTAAAACATTGGAAAAGGCAAAAGGTATTGCCAAAGATCTTGGATTCACCTTTGATGCAGGGTTAATGCGTTTCAGCAATGATGCAATACAAATCTATCGTCTAACCAAAATTATTCCAGGTTCAAGTGACACCCTTATGCTTGATATGTTACTATTGACTCCAGAGATCAAGGAAGTTTGGGAAACTAAAGAAATATTGACTTGGGATCAAGGAGAATTACCGGTAGTATCCCCAGCTGGTTTGATCAAATTGAAGTCAATGAGAATGAGCGGTCAAGATCAAGACGATATTAAAAATCTAAAGAGTATTATAGATGAAAACTGATATGAGTTCGGGTGCAATTACAATGCGATTAAAAAAAACGAGCGAATTAAGAAAACTCTGTATCGCGTTGGGTGGCGACCGATTAAAAGAAAGATTAAATATTAAAAATGTCGAACAAAAGCATTCAGACCGAATTCACCCGCCGGTCGTACCTCCCTCTGTGTGAATCGGCTGATGCCAGTGTTAACGTGCAGTAGACGTGAGTAAAATGCAAAAAATAGAAAGTCTGAAGAGTCTTCTTAATAAAGAATGTCAACGTAGTCTGGTCGAAGGCATGTTTCCTTGTGTTTACATGCGTCAGTCAGGTTGCAGGTCTACTAACTGCTTGTAACGGAACCGCAGTACTGCCGGCGTATTAGATGCACCTAAGTCATCCTCAGAGATCAGCTATGTGGAACGTGGAAACCCAGTTCCGTCGCCCTTTTGGGCAGGCTAACCGCAAGGCAAGCTGTTGTCAGTTGGAGTAGGATGTCGAAAGAAGCGAATGCCCATCTGTAATGGATGGGATACCGAGTGAAACATTCTCGGCTCAGTAATGAGGCAGACGTTCGACGGGTCTTTGATCATGTGAAATTTGGCCGAACCGGGTGAAAACAGGGAAAGCAAATAACGGCATGGAATACTATTTAATTCCATAGCTGGTGCGCCTTGTGTACCTTCGGGTTACTCCGGCAGCCACTGTGTAACATGAAGTAAATTTTATAATTTGCGGGAATCCCCACAAGGGAGACCTTTTCAGAGGCTTGAGCTGTATGAGGTGAAAGTCTCACGTACAGTTCTTAGGG
>JBFFHJ010000206.1:0-4142 GCA_041556995.1 bacterium
ATTCTCCTGGGTTTAAAATGGTTGAATCTATAACCCCCTGGAAAACCAGGGGTTAAACCGCTTTGGGTGATTCATTCCGAATCGCTGCCAAACCCTGTTTGACGGCAGGATATTAATTTAAACACAGGATGATTTTGGAGGAATTTAAAATGAAAAAAGCACGATTAAGGTTCAGTTTATGGGTGATGTTAATGCTGCTGATTTTAGCGTTTACTGCATGCCAGGATTCGGATGATGACGATGATGATGATGACAATGGTGATACCACCGCCCCAACGGTTACGGGAACCCTCACTTTTTCCTCTGTTACCTCTGAATCATTGACCTTAAGCTGGACAGCGGCTGAGGATGATGTGACAGAACAATCCGAGCTTCAATACAGGGTTTATAGATCTGTAACCAATAATATTGATACAGTGGCCAAAATTGAGAACAATGGCACGGCAATGACAGCCTACACAACGGCTTTGATAAGTCATGATGTCAGCAACTTAGAGAATGCAGATAAATTCTACTACAATGTGATTGTCAAGGATGCTGCTGACAATAAAACCGTTTATACCATGAACATCGCCGACACTACACTGCCAGTACCCGGTGCATCAGGGGCACTTACAGTACTGAATACAGATTCTTCAGGTGATTCATTGACTGTTACCTGGATCGAAGCACTGGATGATTTATCCGATACTGCTGATTTACAATACTTGGTTTGCAACTCCATCAGTGACACCTTAAGCACAGTTAGCGCAGTCGAGACAGCTCAAGCTGCTTCAACCGCTACCTGTATTGATTACGCCACTTACGACAGCACAACAGATGGCACTATTTCAAAAACAGTTACCGGACTTAATACGACTACCAAATACTATTTCAATGTTGTGGTTAAAGATGAAGAAAATAATAAAACGGTATATACCGCTAAATCAGTGGCCACAGGGTTAGATGGTGTAACATATTTACCAGCAAAAGTAATGGCTACAGCCCAAACCGCGCTTTACACTGCTACTAGTGTTTTTAGCAATGATTCAGCAATAATAACCCAACCAAAAGGAAATCAATTCGGATTTTTTTCCATATGGGATATGAATGGTAATGGAGAGGCTTCAGGTGATTTTAGTAATACCGATCAAGTTACCTACGTTTCATCCACTTTGTTAACCAATGGAAATGTATTAGTCGCTTATAACAATACTACTACAAATGAAGGGAACTTTGTGGTCTATGATTCAACCGGTAATGATAAAAATCTCGATGAGGCTTACAATATTGATGGACAGATAAAATACACATCCGCTATCACTCTTAGCGGAGGAAACATATTGATTGCTTACAAAGACGATGATGCCAGCGGTGATTTTAGAATCTATGATGCCTCTGGAGATAATCCTGAAGGCGACGAAATCACTTTTAATCCAGCTAATACTGCATACATAGCAGCGGCACCACTTACAACTGGTGGGGCTTTAATAGCTTATCAAGACTCAGGTTATTCAGGTAAACTGGATATTATTAACTCTTTGGGATTTGAACTTTCCAGTATTACATTTAATGATGCTACTACTGATTATATATCAGCAGCTACACTTGCCTCAGGTAAAGTATTTATCGCCTATCGTGACAGTGATACTAGCGGTGATTTTTTTATATATGATCCTGTTGATGACTCAACAAGTGATATTGATACGTTTCATTCTGGTGCTGACACAACTCATATCTCAGTCGTTGCTTTGTCCAATGGAGATGCATTAGTTGCCTTTAGAGATGGAGATGACGGATATGGACGTTATGTAGTATACAATTCTTTTGGCAAATTAGTATTGTCGGAAAGGTTGTTTTTCAATGGTTCCAGTACAGAAAACATTTCGTCAGCAGTTTTCTCAAATAATAAAGTTATTATCTCATTCTACCATAATGCTTTCCTTCAACCAGGATATTTTACAATCATTGAATAGCTAAGTTCAGCTTCTGAGTTCTTTAGAAGGATCATTGATATTGACTCTTCTAAAGAAACATCTCTGATTTAGTGACTTAATAACACTATAACGTCGTTTTTCACCCATCCCCAATTCTTATTTCTGATTACCTTAAGCATGATATCTTTATTTATCCGATATTCTCATGATAATATCATCATTAATTCCAAATTGTTTTTTGTGGTTTAGTTCCTATGTCCTTTCTTAATTTCATTTTCTGTTTTCACTATAAAGTACATATTTAATATCTTAACAAACCATTTGACAATGATTCTATTTCATCAGTTGAAAGTGCTCGATTAAAAATACGAAAATCATCTATCCTGCCTTCATACATATAATCTGATGTATAGCTTCCATATTTTCCTATATAAAAATCTGCAAAACCGTCAGCCGCACTAACATTTTCTGAAGTGGGTAACGTAGACATCACAGAACTATTTTTGTATAAACTTACGTCTACATCAACTCCATTGTATTTGAAAACAACTGCTACATGTTGCCAACTTCCGATGTCGATATTTATCCCTGTATCATAAGGATTCTTCTCATATATTATGCCAAAATTTTGTGAAGCTGTTACAAATAACGCCCTCCCGTCATTATTTAAATTCAAATTTGAAAATATTGCATCATTTGCTACTAAATCACCAATACTTGCTACCCACATCCAAAAGCTAAAGGTAACATTTAACATTGATGACTGACTGATATCTAAATTCGGTATTGTGATATAATCATCTAAATTATCAAATTCATAAACCCTGTTATCATCTGTTGCACCAGGAATACTTGTGTCTTTTGGTTTAGAAGGATTACCTGATACTGTTCCATGCAAGCTATTGCCACTGAAATCATCGGCTGTATTGTCTCCAGTATCATTAAAAGTATAGTACAGTTCCAAGCCTAAAGGTCCACTCCAGAGTTTTTGAATTTTGGAGATATCTCCAACATCCAGGGCCTGATTATAGATTCTAACTTCGTCAATATTACCTTGGAAGAAATGATCATCTGAATAAAGTCTGCCTCCGATTGTCAGGAGTGATGGAGCATTCAGTTCATTACCAATCAGGATATCATCTGCTGTAACATCCAATACACCGTTAATGTAAAGCTTCATTTCTCCACTGGATTGACGGGTGGCTGTGATATTAAACCAGTGGTCACTGACAATCGATCTATTGGCCTGGATAGTCGTAATCTGATCACCACTAACTCCAAACATGGGCTTACTTCCGGCTATAGTCAGCCCAAAGTCGTTTTGATTATCACCTATCTTACCATTAATGATGCCTTGCCCATCATACCAGTTAGTGACTTCATTTCCAACATACACAAACTTAACAGCATCAGCGCAGGTTGAACCTGAATTTTGGGCTGTTACTTTGACATAGTTATCTGAAGAATTGGTCAGGTAAAACGTTCCGAGATAGTTCCATCGACCAATATTTAGTCGTTGATTAACAGAAATTTCAGTCACTTCATTGCCACCTTGTCCATCACTGTAACCAATTTCTGTGAAAACTCTTTCAGAACGAGTACTGTTTCCATACCACCACATGTAAATTTCATAATAGCCATTAGTCGTGATAGAGGGTGTCCATTGAGCCCAGGCAGTCGCTAAAGAATTAGTTCTATAAAGGTAGTGTCCATCATAAGCCTCCGGCTGATTTCCTTCTTCCCAACCTGACAAACCCGTAGAATATGTAAATGTTGGATCATCGCTATCGACGATGATTTCTGTTGTCGGTGTTGGTAACTTCACCCAGGCAGACAGGGTGAAGTCTCCGGTTTCTTTATCTGGAGAAACATCGTGTTGCAGGGGGTTGTCTATATCGAGCTGATCGGATGTGCCATTGAAGGCGTAGGCGCCGGAGGTGGTGTCATTATCGGCATGGGTCATGTCATTGGTGGTGTCGGCGGCGCTTGTCAGGAACATGCCGTGGTGGGCGTGGCCGCTGCCGTCTTCTATGTAGTTCTTGCTGTTGAGGCCTTTGTTAAAGGGGTAGTAGGCTACCAGATTGTCAGTGACGAACGTGGGGGCAGCCATGGCTTTGACGCCGATGGGGGTGTATTCAGGTGGGCCTGCTCCTGTCAGATATCCAAAAGCGGTGTAATAGTAGAACCTGCCGATTTCCAGGCCGGTATCGGTGGTGGTGTCACCGC
>JBFFHJ010000207.1:0-4109 GCA_041556995.1 bacterium
TAAGGTCTTATTATAATAAAACCGGTATTTTTCTAATTTTTTAACAGCGATGGTTTTTATCAATGGATGAGTGTGCCTAAACATGGCTCAATCGAAAAAACAACTGGAAATCGTCATCCATTTTCCATAAAAAATCATCGCTTGAATTCTTTGCATACTCAAAGTTATCAGCATTTCGATCTGATTCCCTCAAAAATTTTTTTACAGATCCTCAAAAAAGCCTTACTATTTCCATAACGGACAAGCAATCGATATCGTCCCGTTCAACAGGGATTATATGGAAAAACCGATTCCGTGTACATTCCAGGATTGTGCAACCACCCGGATTTTCTATTGGAATCAGTTCGCTGTTGTATCGATCACTCCATGTAATCCTATACGTTATGCTCCAAAAGAAATAAAATATGCGAATATGGGATATCAATCCAGGATATTTAAACCGACAAAGCTTACTTGGTGAGCATCGTGAACTCCATGGGGTTGTATCAATTATTGTGAAAAAGAAAAAGGGATATTCCCGTCATCCCGAAACACTACGTTGGGCAGGTTATGGGTGGGCTCTCAAACAGCGTCACAAACAACTTTCAGCTGAGATGTCACTTCGAGGCTTTATTGACAAAACTCCCGTTGTCACAAGGAGTAACAGAGGGTCTTGGCCTAATAAATTTGTTGATAGCCCATATTTGCAGCTTAAAATACTTGAACAAAAGTATTTATGTAAGGAACAAGGTCGTATTCCACTGCCCAAAAATGCACAACAATTTTGGAGTCAACATAAATATTCAGTTCTTGCCCGCAGTCAAAATTTGTATAGGGAGATTGGAAAGCGTGTTTCTGAAGTGAAACCTAATAATGAATTCTCAGAATTAGCAGATTTACTTGTTGAAATACTACGTAATCCTCCTTCAATAGGAGGTCTAAAAAATGCCTTACAGCATATGTGGGGTCATGTATCAGACACCCCTACATCATCAAAAAAGAACATGGCGTTCTGGTCAATAAATAGACTGTTAAAAGAGATACAAGTAAGTGCATTATTAAATAATGAGCCATATTTGCTTTCTTCCACTGCTTTAAGTGAACTTAAAATTTGGATTCCATAGATGTATTGAATCGCTCAAAATATGGGGAATTTTATAAGGTCACGGCATAACAAAAACAAATAAGGAAAGATTGTGCGAAGCCACAATCTTTCCTGCTGTTGGACAAGCCCGATGATGGTTAGACGGCCAAACTATATAATATTAAGAAAATATATTTTTAAGACTTCGGGGATGAAAAGATGAATTTTTGAAGATTTGTGTCAAATTGAAGATCTTCAGGTCGATAGTTCCAGTTCTTTTGACATTTGAATCTTGCTTTAAGTGCTCTTTACTTAATCAAAGAGCGCACCTGTCCCGTCTAAATTTGGAACTGCTGATCAGAAAGGAACTGTCAACCTTCAAGTAAGATCACGATCAAGGGCCACAAAGGCAGGATTTTTGATTTTGCTCATAGCGTAATTCCGTAGTTTTATATAAAAAAAAGAATTCACAAACTATGGAGTTACGCTATTTTAATGCCATGCTAGATTAAAAGAACCATGATTACTGCCGCGAAGCGGCTTAGGCAACAAGTGGCTAATGTTGACGACAATCGCCCTTGCAAAGTTCGAATTCATTGGTTTTGGCAACCTTTTCGTTAATTAAAACCCAGTGTAACCCAACTTAGCTTGGGGTTAAGTTTTTTATCAACATATACAATACTAAAATGGAAAATAGGTTTATTGTTCAATTGATTGTATCAGTTATTTGTGTTGTTTATTCAGCTCAATACACAATGGCGAATACTAACAACATCGATTATGAAATTGGCGGCGGAATTATTTTATTCTTTTTACCCTTAGGCGGTGGAAAGCATTTTTGTTCACATGAGTCTGATATTGTACCAAATAGTTTTATTATTAGGACAATTTTTTATGGTGAAAAATACTTTTTCAAAGATTTTTCTATTGGTTTGCGTTATATGGAATTCATTCATCAAATAATCTATGATAATGATAACTCTCAGTCCAATAACCAAACGCTTTCGACTTATATGACCCTTCCAGACGTCTCTTTCGGTTACAATATGGATCTAATACTTCTTACAGGACATTGGAAATTTAAATCAATTCAGTTATCCCGAGATAGTTTAAGCTACATCAATTTTGGTTTGCTTGGAGGCCAGAGTCTATCTGCAAAATATAGATTGTTTCACCAAGATTTCGTTAATGACAACAAGGGGAGTGTAATTAGCGGAGAAAACCATGATGACAGAAGTTCAAATGGGACGGCACAACTTTTAGAAACATATATTGAACTAAATTTTGAAAACCATGGCTTTAAGCTTTCATTTTATCGACTTTTTACCCAATTTGAAAAAATGAAAAAAGGTATAGTAATCAAAGAAGGTGAAACTGAGGAAGAAGACACAATATTAGAAAATGATACAGCCCCAAATCTTGGAGGATTAGGTTTATATTTGACATATAACTATAAATTCTAAACATATGCAAATCAACGCATTTTTCAACTTAACAAGTTTTTGATCAATTACTTATGAAACAACCAAGAATGAGAAGTTATGCAGACTGTCATGGGTGATCCAATCAAGCTATTTTTTGTTATTGTTGCTATTTTCATAATTATGGTTATATCATCGTTTTTTGCAAAGAAATGGTCAGACAAAGCTTTTAGACAAAATAAGAAATTTTATAAATCACTTAATAAAAATAGTGATTTATATATAAAGCCTAACAAAATAGAGAGTGAACTTTCAAAATTAAGGCGATACCGAAAACTATTCTGGATTGTCTTTTTCACATTTTTACCTATAGGAGCAATTTCTTTTAGTTTAGACAAGTTTTCGTCAGCATTCAAATTGTTCCCATTTATTTGGATGGCGCTTTGGGCGTACATTTTTTTAAAATGGATATTCTTTCGATGTCCAAAATGTGGATACATTTTCCATTCTGAAGCGACTTGGGGCAATCTTTGGCGTCATTTTCGTTAAACCACGTCTGTTCCAGCCGCTGCTCAGTCTGGTATTATGACCAAAAATTACTTGTGAAGGTACTTACTTAATTCTCAGGCCCACCCGATCCTTAGACAAACCCCACAAAACAGAGCATTTATGTTCAATAAGAGTTTCACCCAGCAGCATCGTAAAATTGGAAGAGTCACTGCTTGGGCTGTATTTGTTCTCGGAGTTGTGTATACCATTACAACGATTCTTGGTTTTCTCTCACTAAAATCTCCACTTGATCCTATAGGCAATCCGTATGTTTCGATTATGGAATTACTAATCATTCCCTTAACGCTATTATATTTAATCAGCATGGTTTCAATTCATGCGTATGCAACTCCTGAAGTTAAAGTATATAGTCTTGTGGCGCTTTGTTTGATGATTGTACTTTCCTGCATTTCTTCTTGTGTGCATTTTGTTGTCTTGGCTGTAGGTCCAGAGATCAGTGCGACTGTTAAAATTTGGGGATCTTTATTGATCTCTTGGAACTGGCCTTCCATTGTTTACGCTTTGGACATCCTCGCATGGGATTGGTTTTTTGCACTATCAATGCTATTTGCCTCCTTAGTTTTCAAAGGTAGTAGTGGATTGGAAAAATCAATACGAATCCTTATGATTATAAGTGGAGTATTGAGTTTGGCAGGTTTAATCGGAGTGCCTCTCGGAAATATGCAAATTCGAAATATCGGGATCATTGGTTATGCTATAGTATCTCCCGTTGTATTTCTGCTTATAGGTATATTATTTGGTAGAGTTCCGGATAACTTGTTAGATACCACCAAAATTTGTGAGTATTAATCATTAATTGGATCTAATAAAAGTAGAAAAATCAATAATCGCAAAAGCTTCTGGACTATCAGAAGAAAAAATTGAAAAATTATAAAACAGATGTGGCTAACGAAGTGATTAAGGCGGACCGCAATCAATGGAATGGTTCCTCCCACTTAATCAACCTGTCCAACTTTCCTTCGGTGAAAAGGGGAACATCGAAAATCAACGTCAAGTAATACCGTTGGAAAGGACAGGCTTTAAAAGGAGATTGCCATGAATCGTCCGGGTACGGA
>JBFFHJ010000208.1:0-4017 GCA_041556995.1 bacterium
CATTGTCCGTGAGGCTTCACACCCCGTCATCAGCGCAACGGTAGCATGCTCACGTAGGGGACCGGTGGGGATACACCGGGTATATTCAGTACTTCATTTCTACCTCCTATACATACAATCATACGACTTCGTGTCGCACTTCAACGCCTGCATCACCGGACTTTTGAGGAGCTTGCGACGAAAAAGTTCCGGTGTATGCATTTGTTAGAAATCCTATTTCAAGATATTGAATTCATTTTGAAACTACTTTTTTCATTACTAAATTGATGATAAATATTTAATTGCCCCTTTTGAAAATAAAATCACCACCACTATGCCCAGAATTTCGAATAGTGCTATATTCTGGTACTTGATCAGAGTTTCCTGCGACCGCTTCCTTTACATATTCATAGAAAAGTTCTTCCGCAGTAAAATTGGGTGTATCCATTAGTTTCAGACCCTCTATAAAAGCTTTGGCAAAGACAGAATGCCCTCCGCCTCCAGTATCTGAGACAGGTTCATTTCCACCACTAGCCAGTAATGTCCTTGAATTTCGTTGCATCATTTTTCGCAAATATTTATCTCTTTCACTACTAGACCTGATTTTGATACTGATGCTTCTTGTCATCGTCCCTGAATAACAACTATCTGAAACAATAAGAATATGATTGGATGAAAACCTTTTTATATTGGATGTAACCCGATCAGCCAGTATCCAGTTTTTATCGTTATCGTTTTTTGCATCAACAGGTATCCAATAAGCTTTTTGAGTTTGCTTATCAAAATAACCATGCCCCGCATAGTAGATTAGTAAATTATCATTTGAAGAAATATGACTTCTCATGTCATTAATTGCGTCTAGAATATTGTCTCTTGTTGCGTTGATTAAAAGCTTCGTTTGAAAATCAAATTTCTTTTTTAATAAGACTGAAATTGATTCCACATCTGCTCTTGCTGTTTTTAAAGATGGTAAATATTGATATTGATTATTTCCGATCAAAAGGGCGTAATAGGCACCGGTGTCAATAGCAAATTTTTTGCTTTTTGAATTATCAATTTGTTGAGTAATTTTTAGTTGTCTTGGTTTTGAAATACCAAGTTTATGATCTCGCCAAGAAATTTTTTTTTGATATAATTGCAATCGCTTTTGATAAATACTCTTTTTTCCAATTTCAGCTTTGGAAAAAGCTTGTCTTTGCAATCTGACAGCTTCTTCAAAATTACCATTCTCAGCATAAGCAGCTGCCAAAGTATCAATGGCTGATGAACTTTTTTTGTAACTTATTTTTTTTGCAAAGAATATTGCTTTTTTTGAATCAACATACGTGAGATCGGAACAAGTTGCTAGAATCCATGCTTTATTCTCATACCCTGTACCTCTCGGAGAAAATTCGATACTTTTTTCATAATCATTAAGAGCACTTTTGCAATCTCCTTTTAATAAAAATATGCTTCCACGTTTATTATAAGCAGAAGTATAAGAGGGTTTTAAGTCAATTGCATTTGAATAATCATTAATAGCATTATTGTAGTCCTTTTTTTTCTTATGGATGTCTCCACGCTGGATGTAATACCAATATTCATTTGGTTTTATTTTTATCAGTTTATTATAGTCTCCAATTGCCATATTATAATTACCGAGAGATTTATAACAATTCGCTCTTTGACTATAAGCACTCGTATTGTCTGGCTCTAATTGAATGATCATACTATAGTCATTAATGGCTCTATTATAGTCTTTAGTTTTAAATCGATAGATTCGTGCACGTTCGAGATACGACATAATTAATTTTGGGTCTAATTTGATGGAAGAAGTGAAATCTCTAATAGCCTTGGATGTATCATAAAATGGATTTTTGTTTTTGTTTGCCCAAGAAGTGTTATAAGTAACTCCGCGATAATGATACAAATAGGCATTTGTCGGATCTATCTCTATTGCTTTGTTAAAATCATCTATTGATTGCGCAAAGCTACCATTATTGTTGTATTGGAACCCACGCTCCAAGTATGCGTCTTTAGCGTCTGGTTTTAATTCAATTGCTTTGGAATAATCTGCAATGGCCTTATCACGCTCCCCTTTCCAAGCATAAGATAGCCCACGATTAAATAAAGCATGATAGAATGAAGGATTCAATTCGAGTGCTTTATTATACTCTTCGATGGCTCTGTCATAATCCTGTTTTTTGAAATAAACTAGCCCTCTGTTGCTATATGGTGACGGATCATAACTATTTAACGCTATCGACTTAGTATAATAATCAAAAGCTGTTTCATAATCTCCTGCTTGGAAATATTCGTTACCTTTTTGATTTAGGGATCCTGCTGTTTCACAGTATGCTTCTGGAGGCAACAAACATATCATGAAAAACAGGAGCATTAAAATAGTTTGTATTCCATTCCTTTTCATTTGTTCCTCCTGTAAAAATATAGAAAGGATTAATTTACATTTATCATTATTTAATACGGACAAAAACAGAAAATACAACAAATATCCAAGCTTAAAATCAGCCTTTTAGAAAAAATCCATTCTTAATCCGATTCGATAAACTTTCTAACGCCTGCATCACCAGCGGCTTAGATGAAAGTTGATTAACAATGATCTATGTTTGAAACTTTAAATGAAGCCTGTACCCAGGGCGGTTGCCGTCTGGTGAATGCTTTTGTTGGATAACTTATCATTGCTTTGGTGAATTTAGCCTTTCCATCAATCTCTTTTGAATATCTTTTAGATCAGTTTTTATTTCTGTTGTTGAGTTACTTATCTGGTCTATTTTGATGTTAAACTCTGCTATGCTAATGTCATGATTTTGAATCTTGTCGGAGTTCTTTGATTCATCAATTTTTAACTCTTGGATTTGAGTTGAGTTTCCCTTTAACTGAGATGAAAGCTCAATAAATGCTACTTTCGAATCATAAACAAGATAGCCAACACCTCCAGCAATTAGAACCAATACCCAAGTTAACCAATTATCTTTAAAATGTTCTTTTATTTCATCGATTTTTCTTGAAGGCCTTGGCGCCTGCTGATGGAAGTCAACGGGTTCATCGTCTGTTTGACTTGTTTGATTAAAATTCAGTTTTTCTTCAACTGTAGGTTCATAATCCTGAGATTCAAAATATTGTCTGTATTTTAATCTCATTTCAGGTGTTTTATTAACATGGTGATCTCGGCTATTCATCTTAAGCCTCCATGTAGTTGGTGTTAATCCAAGGTAAATAACGCTTCTGATTAAAATTTTCTGCCGCTTGAGTAAAAGGAATGAAATTGATTTGCGACGCTTTTTCTAATGAAGGGCTGTAGTATAATTGGTAATCAACAGACATGAAAATTTCGTCAGCATCAGATTTTTTAATAACATTGAATATTGCGTTGCTCCAATCATTCACATTCTGCTTTACTAAGGCCTCTGGAACAGAAACTTTTTTTGAAAATCGCAAATTAATGTCGTTAACGCCCTCTAAAGTTTCTCCTACCGTTTTATCTACAAAGGTTTTTGCTAAGTCTTTAATTGGGAATAAATATCGTTTTATTAGGCCAACTCTAATAATTTGCTGAATTTTATATTTGGACATTATTCCTTTAATTATTTGCTCCTCAAATTTTTGTAGAATATTCGGAGCATCCTCCTTTTTGAATCCATTTTGAAACCCAAATTGAGTTTCTAATATGAAATTGGAGTTATCAATGATTAACTTGTCATCTGTTTCCTTATTAACCATTGCTCGTTGAGCGACAGCCGTGTTTACAACATTGGGGAATACACTCGGATTGAAAAACGAATTTTGAGAGTAGAGAATCGCGTCGAGAATTCTTCCTAGTTGGTCTTCTACAGAGAAGTTGGCTCTAAATCGAACTCCTGTCGCAATACCAATTAAATAGTCATCTAAGTTTTCTATCACAATGTCTCCTGATTATTTTTTATCCAACGTATAGGATTATATGGAGTGACCGATAAAACGGCGGATCTGTTCCAATAGATAATCCGGGTGGTTGCACAATCCTGGAATGTACACGGAATCGGTTTTTCCATATAATCC
>JBFFHJ010000209.1:0-4002 GCA_041556995.1 bacterium
AACGGATAAATGTGCAGTTGGACAAGCCATGAAAACAGACTCGATTGTCACAGAAGAAACCATTGCCAGACCGAAGGAAGGAGTTATTATCCCGATTAAATACACCGGTGCTCCCATAAAAGATGCCAAGGGGAATCTGAAGGGAGCTCTTGAATTTGTGATAGATGTCACTGAAGAAAGAAGACAAAAACAGGAAGCGAACGAGAAAATCGAGAATCTGAACAACATTCCGACACCCATTCTGGCCGTTGATACTGATTATTCTATTACCTTTATGAATCCGGCAGGTGCAGGTGTTGTAGGACTGACACCTGAAGAAACCATCGGGAAAAAATGTTTTGACCTGTTTAAAACACCACACTGCCGAACGGATAAATGCGCAGTTGGACAAGCCATGAAAACGGACTCGATTGTTACGGAAGAAACCATCGCTAGACCGAAGGAAGGAATTCTGATTCCAATCAAGTACACCGGTGCTCCCATTAAGGACGCAAAGGGGAATCTAAAAGGAGCTTTGGAATTCGTTCTGGATGTGACTGAAGAACGACGACAGAAACAGGAAGCAAATGAGAAAATTGAAAACTTGAATTCCATTCCGACACCCATCCTGGCCATCAATTCCGATTATGATGTAACATTTATTAACCCAACAGGAGCTACGGTTGTGGGAATAACACCCGAAGAAGCCGTAGGTAAAAAATGTTACGACTTATTCAAGACCGGACACTGTAGAACTGACAAATGCACAGGTAGATTGGCCATGAAAATGGATTCTGTTGTAACCGATCAGACTGTATCCAACCCGAAACCGGATATAAGTTTTCCGATTAAATACACCAGCGCTCCCATCAAAGATGCCAAGGGAAATATTAAAGGAGCGCTGGAATATATATTGGATGTTTCAGAAGAAGAAAGGAAAAAGAAAGAAGCGGAGAAACGGATTATCGAGCTGGTCACCGGGGCCAGTAATAAAATTATTGAATTGGTCGATCAATCCAAACGAAAAATCGATCATGTTTCCAATAATAACCAGGAGATGAATACTGCCATTGAAGATGCGGTCAAACTTCTGGATGAGTCGGCAGTCAAAATCAAAAATATGCAGGACAGCTCCAGAGAGATGCTGGAACTGTCCAAAACATCTTCTGGACTGTCACAAAAGGCTGTTTCCCAGGCGGACTCAGGGAAAAAAGCTGGAACTGACGCAGGCCAAAAGCTGAATGTTATAAGTGATACGATGCAGAAAAACAATGAGATGGTGTCAAACCTGGTGACACAACTCGATAAGATAAGTGGTTTTGTAGATATTATTAAAGAAATTGCGTCTCAAACCAATTTACTGGCTTTTAATGCTGCTATTGAAGCAGCCAGGGCCGGTGATGCCGGAAGAGGATTTGCCGTGGTTGCCGAAGAGATACGGAAACTGGCAGAAAACAGCTCGAAATCGGCTGTTGATATATCCGGTATTGTAAAAAATATTGAATCGGATTCCAAGGAGACCATCATTTCCATGAAAGATGGAATTCGTATGCTGGATGAAGGCTCGGATGTCATCAATTCAGCCCTGAATTCCCTTGACCAGATTTCCGAAGGTATCGGAACCATTTCTACATCGATCGACAATCTTAGTACAAAGGCTAGTGATCTTGCTAAAAACGGGGATGAAATTTCAAAAGAGATCGACAATGTGGTTATCTCTTCCAAAGGAAATCAGAAAACAATCGTCAAAGTAAATGATTCCGTGGAAGAAACCAGAACGGTCCTAAACAATCTTGCTGCGTCAACCGATAGTTTAAAAGAAATTTTTGAGACCTTCAAATAACTGCTAATTGAATGACGAACAGGATATTTGCAAAAAGGCTGGTACTTCGAAAAATTGAAGATAATGATTTACGACTAATCACAGAGTGGAGTAATTCAAAAGAGGCCCACGGTGAGTATTTGTCTCCCGAACTCTATTCATTAAATGAATGCCGGGATAAATTTCAAAACGGCTATTATTGGAACGATCATTCCAAGACATATTTGATTGAGCTGAAAAATGGGAAATCCATCGGTACTATTCATTATTGGAAGCACACTGATAATCGGGAGAGTGTAGCGTATTCGATCAAAATATGCTACCCGGGACTCCGTGGAAAAAACTATGGAGAAGAAACCCAAAAAATACTAATAAAACACCTGTTTAATATCTGCAACATTGGCATTGTCGAAATCCACACCGATATTAAGAACACAGCTGAAGAAAAATGCCTTAGAAAACTCGGATTCGATTTAATCAGTTCGTTAATCTACAATGATCAGAATGTTATCCGAACCGGATATCTGTATCGCCTGACATACGATAAATATAAAACTCTGTTTCATGTTTATGATTGTTTTGAGTATTAGGTGCTGCTCAGGAGCTAAATAGTGCCTGGTTAAAAATCCTCAAATTTGGCTTCCTGCTATCATCCTGAGGAGCAAAGCGACGAATAAACAATGGAGTGGAAATAACAGATTTTCGTTCAGGCGCTGATTACTTCAGAACAGCATGCATCAATACCAACATGGTTTACTAAGGGTCGGCCAAAAGTAGTTTACATTCTGTTTATAAAATGTCCATTATTTTTAGGACTTTTGTAAACAGATTATGTGAGGTTATTTTTTAACGATCCTTATGGTTGTATGTTAAACATTTTTTAAAAACAGTTATGACTAAAATCGGGATTTCATACGATAATAGATTGTTAAATCACAAGATCTCTCTAGATTGCAGGGAAACTCCATTAAGACTCAGAAACATTTATCTTAAGCTTGATTCTTCGGAACATGGACTGGATATAAAAAAAATTCCTCCCAGGGAGATTAAAACAGAGGAGTTACTATCCGTTCACTCACCTCCTTTTCTAGATCAAATCAGAAATCACTGCCTTAAATATGATCCGTTCAGTTATGATAAAGATACCTATTTAATGGAGGATTCCTTTTTTGCTGCAAAGCTGGCTGCCGGAGGATGCCTGGAACTGGCGGATACAATCATTACGGATGAAGTCGACAGGGGGTTTGCCCTGGTTAGGCCTCCCGGTCATCATACAACAGCTGGCAGAGCCATGGGATTTTGCATTTTGAATAATATCGCTTTAACAGCCCAATACCTGATAAACAAATATAAGCTGGAACGGATACTCATATTGGATTTCGATGCGCATCATGCAAACGGTACACAGGATATATTTTACGATACCAACAATGTGTTGTTGATCTCCATTCATCAAAATAACATCTATCCATTTTCAGGAGACGTTGAAGAACTGGGGAAAAATGCCGGCCTCGGATACACTATCAATATTCCTGTTTATCACCGATTTGGTGACGCCGAATACTCGTATTTGTTTAGCACTATCATACATCGCATCATCGAACAGTATTTACCTCAAATTATTCTTGTATCTGCCGGATATGACGCTCATGTTGACGACACCATCAGCGATCTACGGCTGACAACGGATTGTTTTGTCGATATAACTGAAGACCTAATGTATTTTGCCAAAGAATACTGCAATAACCGATTACTGTTTATTTTAGAAGGGGGCTATCATATACCTTCCCTGGAAAATGCACTATTTGAAACCTTACATACCCTGAGCAAGTCTCAACCAAATAAACCCGCAGTTTCCTTTTCCGAAAGAGCGGATAAGTTTGTCTTTTCAAAAATATACCCTGTAATTAAAGATAAATGGAAGCTATAGCTATCTTTCATTTCCTTATCCGCTCTTATTTAAAATAAACCATTCATCATTAATAGGTTCCAATATGCACTGAATTTTGAATTAATGTTATTTTTTTTCAAAAACGCTGTACTTACACTCACCGAGAGCGTATATGGTTCCTCCCTATTGTCAAGTGCTTTTTTACAAAAACTGGTTAAGATGCATTCGTATATCCGGTGTCTTGTTTGGGAGATTATCTCCCAGCACCCTTATGGAATTTGCGCTCTCCCTCCTCATTGCCCTCTCGGAT
>JBFFHJ010000210.1:0-3990 GCA_041556995.1 bacterium
CACAAAAAACAAAAATAGTATCTAACAACAGCATCAACGCGGACGGCTATAGCGCCCTCGAAGGAGACTTTTCCCAAAGCTCCGAAAAAAGGTTCATCTTGAATCGACCACCATCTAAGCCGCCGGTTATGCTGGCGTTATGCGCCAATAAGAAATGAATATTCAGATTTTGAGTGATATACATTTGGAGTTTGAAGAATTTGAAATTGATTACTCGAATTCTGATGTTGTGGTTCTGGCAGGTGATATCCACATTGGGGATAAAGGAGTAAAATGGGCATTGGAGGCCATCAAAGACATACCTGTTGTCTATGTTCTTGGAAATCACGAGTATTACAGGCAAGCATATCCAAAGCTGTCCCGCAAACTAAAAGAACTTGTTACTGGTACAAATGTTTTTTTACTTGAAAATGACCACATAGAATTAGAGACCATTCATTTTTTTGGGTGCACCTTGTGGACAGATTTTGAATTACTTGGAGATCCAAGAGTAGCCGGTTACGAGTGCCAACAAAAAATGACAGATTTTAAGAAAATCAAAAAAGAACCGAATTATTCAAAAATTCGCTCTTTAGACATCTCTCTAATAAATAAAAAATCTGTTCATTGGCTCGAGAGTGCAATTATGCCGGACCTAGAAAAATCTGTTATCGTCACTCATCATGCGCCGAGTAGGCAGTCCATTCCAGAGCACCTAAAAAATGATATTATTAGTGCAGGTTATGCTTCAAACCTGGACAATCTTGTTAAGGGGTTGAATCCAACAGTTTGGATTCACGGGCACGTACATGAAAGTGCCGACTATAAAATTGGCTCTACACGAGTATTAAGTAATCCAAGAGGGTATCCAGGGGAACGAAATTTACAATTTGATCCCAGCTTTATTGTTTCACTTTAACATAAAGCGCATAACAAACGGATACACCGGACAGCATAGCGCCCTCGGTTGGCTGCTGTCTCAAAGCTCCGTGGCAAAGTTCATCATTAATCAACCACCGGTGCAACTGCCGGTGATCCAGGTGTTAGGTATTGATAGCAACCCCTCTTTCATTACTTAACAAATCTCAAAAAGGGGTAAAAAAGGAAGTTCATGAAAAAATTTGTATATTTTATATGGATTGTTTTTTTTATATCTAGCTGTAGTGTGTCAGTTGGAAAAGTTGAATCTATTGGCTCCATAGACAACTTGGATTCGCCAATTGACACTTCATTACAAATTTATATTCATCCAAAGGTTAAAAATGAATTCACTGTAGAAACTACAGATTTAAAAAGTATGAAATTATCTGAATTTAGAGAAAGCATCAAAATAGGTTTTGAAAACAGTTTTAAAGACTATTTCAACGAAATTACTTTTTTAGAGAAACCTTCAAATAAAGGTGTTGTTCTCATTCTTAACAAAGCCGAGCCAAAACATTTTAAGACTGCTGCAGTAACATCTGTGTCCAGCTCCTCTGGTGGATCTCTTTCAAGTCACACAAACTACATCATAAAAATAAGAGTCAAATATGAAGCAAGTTTACTTAAAAATGGCGTAAAACTGAATAATGTTATCAGTCAGGTGGTAAGTGAAGAATCTACTGATAATGTCTGGGGGTTTTCAAGTGTAATGAAAAATGCATTAGAAACCATGTATTCTGAAATCAGTATGAAAATATTAACTCCTGAAATAATAAACCAACTTTAGAGAACTCTTTAATAAATATTTATTGTAACCTAACAAATTTATAAACCGGACCGCATATCGCCGCTGCTGGACTCAAGTTATGTGATCTAGGCAAATCTGCTTTGGTCTCAAAAAACGTGCAGCGGCCGGTTATAATGGCGTTTTTCATATTGCCTTTTTGTTTTTTATCATTAAAGATGATTTCAGTTGCTTTTCATATTTTCAAAAGATCTATTCACATCAGAAGAAACAAATATGAGACTTTTTTCCATGCAAATGCTCTCAAGCAATGTGTTTATTATATCTTGTAAATTCAATATAATGCAGAAAAAAGTGCTTACTATCCCCATAGTAACTATCACAATTTTTCGATAAGGTCCCGTTCAACAAGGATTATATGGAATGACCGGTTCCGGGAAGAATCTAATACTAAAATATCACTCGATTATTTACTCAGATGGAGTCCATCGTTTTATCAGTCACTCCATATAATCCTATACGTTAGAGGGAAAAAATAGAATGCTGTGAATATTAAAGAAATCATCAAATTTATCTTTCGGGCAAATGGAAGAACAGGCAGAAAAGAGTATATTTCAAGGTCGATATCCGCTTATTACCCACTTATTCTGGTAATTATCTTAGCTAAAATTGTGGAATCGATTTTTAATATTTCACTAAAAGGCAATTCGTTTGTTTCCTTTTTATTGCTTTTTACAGCTTGCTGGGGATTTCTAAGGCAATATCATGCAGTTATTAAAAGACTTCATGATCTTGGTAAGTCTGGAAAAAGTCTTAAACAAATTTTTTGGAATCCTTTTTTTGGATTTTACTTGTTACTGAAAGACGGTCAAACCGGACCAAATGAATACGGTGATGAACCAGGTAATTAGTATTTATCCTCTAACAGGAAAATCCACCGGAGCACACTCAAGTTTGGGTGGGTGAAAGTTCAGCGATCATCGAAAACTTCAACGTGAAGCTGAAATCAGCGCAGTGCCCGGTGATTTTGGCGTTCTGTGTCTTATTGATCACCTTTTCAAATTTATTAAACGGAGAATTAGAAATGAAAAAAATTATGATTGTACTGATGTTTAGTCTTTTATCTTACAACTCTTATGCAGATGATTCAAAAGAACAATTAGCTCTGCAATTATTGGAGCTATCCCATATTCAAGAAACGTTGAATACTACAATATCTAGCTATTCTGTTCAGTTAGATAAATCAATACCCAATCTCACACAAGAAGAGTTAAATACCTATTTTCAGAAAGCGATGGGATGGGATATATCAAAGCCAGCATTGATTAAGGTGATGACTGAATTATATACCGAGGAAGAATTAAAGGGTGTGATCAAGTTTTTACAGACACCTATTGGAAAAGCATATTCCGAGAAATCACCAATTTTTTCGCAAAAATTCGCTCAAATAATAATGGGGAATTTTCAACAAGCTCTTCAATATTTAAAAGAACGGCTACAATCAAAACAACAAACTGATTAGTACAGTTATGCACAGAACAAACACATACACCCGACAGCAGTTCGCGCTCGATGAATTCAAGTTCTATGTTTATTGGCACTTCATCATTAATGCAAATCCCTGCTAGCTGCGGGTGATGCAGGCGTTATGTTCAAAAAAGCATTAGATGAATACAAAAATTTATAAAATCAAAGATCTCTGTGGAGATCGTTTTTTTATCATGCCTCATCCAAGAGGTGGAGCTGCTCTTTCCGATGAAATAAAAAATTTGCATACAAACAAAATAGAAGTTGTTGCATCAATGCTTACAAAAGAAGAACAAACTGAACTCGAACTATTAGAAGAGGAATCACTTTGTGAAAGATACGGTATAATATTTTTAAACTATCCCATCAAAGATGAAGTTGCTGATTCAATTTCTAAAACAATTGAATTTATAGACATACTGGAAGGATACTTGTCTCAAAAGAATCGTTTTCTTTTCCATTGCCGAGGTGGTGTTGGAAGATCATCAATGATGTTGAGTCTTTTAGCCGCAAGACTGGGTGTAGAACCAATTAAAAGCTTTGAACTCATCAGTAAATCAAGAGGAGAAAAAGCACCTGAAAGTCCTTTTCAAGAACGTTGGATAAAGGAAATTTTAAAAACATAACAAATGTTTAAACCTGATTTTTTTCGTCGCAAGCTCCTCAAAAAACAGGTTAAACTGGCGTTAGAGTGCGACACGAAGTCGCATAGTTGAGTGTATTTAATGTAGTTTATTGAAATACCTGGTATGTTCCTGCCAGTCCCTACATGGGCATGCTTATCACGCGCTGTGTGGTTGGTGTGAAGCCCCATGGAC
>JBFFHJ010000211.1:0-3894 GCA_041556995.1 bacterium
TGGATTGCGGATATATCAGCTTATATGAGTCTTAGTGGATCAATTGCTATCTAAGGTGTTCTCTTGAAAATCAAATATAATAGATATATTATACAGTAGTTTATTAAAAACGCAAGTGCAAAATGCATTAAATAGGTGATTGTTTACAGTACTTTATAGGTTATGGGGAAGAGAAGAGGAAAAAGCCATTACGGTATATTAATACCGTGAAAATCTATGATCAATTGTCAAATCTCTTGCCTTTTTAGGTGAATCAATAGGTGGATCTAATTCTTCTAGTGATTGTCTAAATAGCGTGGATGCAGAAATCCCAAGTTTATTTGCAAGTGATTTAAAGCATTCGTATGGTTCCATCCACAAATAAAACTTTTCACGTTTTTTTGTCTTTGCCATTCAGTTCTACCGAGTCATTCAGGTTTGACGCGGCAGAATCGTCTCTGCTTAAAATCAGGGATTCGATTATCTGTTGGAGATTCTCATACTCACTTACAAGTAAGAGCATGACTGAAGACAGTCCGTCACCAATATATGATTCCGACATGTTGCCTGTTTGAATCATACTTCTGACGGCTGATTCTATGAAGATAAGCTTGAATTTGAAATCTTCAGACTGATCGATTAATTCCGCCGCAGAAAGGTTTGTTTTGCACATTTATCATCTCCTTCATGAGAGTTAATTCGATCCTTTTTTTAAGAGAAGGTTAACTCTATGTGTTAATTGAAAATACTTTTTTTCTCAGTGGAATATAAATACCATTTTTCTTCACTATTTAAATTTAACTAAATGAAGTCGGGAAAGAGGAAGCCGTTACCGGCCTCCCCTCCCCTAAGAACTGTACGTGAGACTTTCACCTCAATTCGAAAGTCGAATGCAATTTCCACGGCGATGAGTCGCACAGGCTACTGGCATTTAGCGAGGACGCTGGCAACGCAAACAGGGCTGACTAATCAGTGGTTGGAGAAACAGGGATTAATCTCCGTTAAAGAGTTGTGGGTCAACATTCACTACCCGACCAAGGTCCGGTAATTTTCATGAACTGCCCGGTGCGGACCCGCATGCCGGGTGGTGTGGGGGCTGCCAGAGAAAAGTTGGTGGCTACCCTATTTATAGGATAGTCTTAGCTATTACTTTCTTATTGAAATTAAACAACGTCTTTCGTCTGTCTCTAAAAAAAACATTTTCCATTCTTTGATTCCCATTGATTCTATGATGTTCTTAATAGTTTTCACATTGATTGAAAAAAGTGAAACTTGGTAACTAACTCTCTGATTTTCTAATGTACCAAAATAAATGTATTCAAATGTGTTTTTCCGATATCTTGATTCGATATTCACAAAATCATTATTATTACGATAAATGTTACTGACAAATCTTTCTGGATAAATCTTCTTTGATACATCACAATCAACGATTTCGAAGAATAAGAATCCTTCTCGTTTAACTCTACCTAATAAGGCTGTTATTCTTTTAATAAAAGAGTCAATACTATCAATATCTAAAAGAATTATCGAAAACATACATATTATAACATCGTATTTTCCTTTCAATTTACCATCAAAGCCATTTTGTTTAGAGATTGTTACATTTAAACTTTTAGCAAATCGATTTTGTAAAATTGATATAGATTCCAAGTCATTGTCTATTAGGTGAAGATTTCCGACATCTTTTTTTAATATCTGATTTGCGTGTTCGCCAGTCCCAGATCCAATCTCAAGAATTGATTTTTCTTTCAATTGAAATGCGTTATCAATTAAATCAATCTCAAACTTATATTTCTTATTCTTAGCAAATATTTGATTATAATATTTAAAATACCAACCTGGATGTGTCATTATTATCGTTAAACTCTCAATGAAATGTGATATTCAGTAAAATACGAGATCAGACGTTCATCTCTTATTTTAAAAGCTTTTTGTTCAGTACCCCAAAATGAGCAAGTTGCCCAACCTATTATCAATTCTTTATTGTTTCCAAAATCGAGCAATATAAAATTTAGAAATGCGCTTGATGACTCATTTTGGATTCTATATGAATAGACTCCGGGATGCTCTTTAGCGTATTCCGTTAATTCTTTGCATTGAGCCTCAAAGCCTAAACTCACAATATCATTGACTACTAATCCATTTTTTAATCCTTTTTTTATCTCATCAACATATGAATCGCCAATTTTTGCTTTGACTGGTATAGCATCTTTCGATATTTTGGTGTTATAAACTGTTTTGCATTTAGAAATCTTAGAAGTGGCGTATTCCATTGCCATATCCGAAGTATCAAACTGTACGATAAGATTATATTGCGGTAATCCCATAAAGCATTTTGAAATTTCCGTTACTGTTTTGCTATGTTCAAGAATAAACAGATTTCTGATATTTCTTATTTGATCCTTTCGGGAAATCAATACCGCTATCCTGTCACCAATAAAAATAACTAAAAAGGTGATGGAAAAAGATGCTGCCTGAATTTGAAAAGATTCTTGAAAAAAACCAAACATTTTCTGGTCTAGACTAACAAGCAATGCACCAATGGAAATACAAATTGTAATAAGATACGTCATTAAAGCCATTTATCATCCTTTTTTAAGAATTTATTCACCTATTATTTGGTTTATTGTTGAGGTGTCAAAACCAGACAGTTTTCTTTTACAGAGTCTTAGATGCTCTATAAACAGGGTTTTAATTTTATTTTTTGTTATTCCTTCAAACCTCGATACATCATTGTTTAGCAATCGGGCGATTGTAGTAAATTTTGGGAAAAAATCGTAAATATATTGAATTAATTCATACTTTTCCCAAAATTTAATATCATCTTCTTTTTTTAATTCACATACAAACAATTCTCTAAGTGTATATCTGTATATATATTGTAAATTTTCCCAATAAGCTTTTATATTATAGATATTTGAATTAATTGATAAATAAACTAAATTTGTAATTGTTACATCCATATACGTAAGTAATTGATATGTTAAAATATCAAACATTGGATCGAAGTGCCGTGATCGATAATCCTCGTACGTTCTCCTTAGTATAGTCTTGTCTCCCAGGAAAAATTCTCCCCGCTGGTATACACATGCGATATATGAAGGCAATTCCCAACAAAGTAAATGTGCGAAGGTAGGGTAAAATAACAAATGAATTATTTGTTTTTTTTTATTTAACCAATTTTTGTGTTCGTGTTTGGCTTTGAGTTCACATGATGTTTCCGAATGGAATATATGCAGCTTATTCAAAAAACTAATCGTTTCATCAATATTTATTATACTTTCACAATTATTCAAAATAAATATATCAAGATCATTATTAAATCTGGAGCCAATAATTGCTGAAGTAACATTTAGTTGAGAAAAATGTTTGATTGCTAGTTCTTTAAGTTGGATTGAGTCCATTCAATTTGTTTTAAGTAGAAGTTTTTTTTATTTTCCCATAACGTATAGGATTATATGGAGTGACCGATAAAACGGAGGACCTGTTCCAATAGAAAATCCGGATGGTTGCACAATCCTGGAATGTACACGGAATTGGTCATTCCATATAATCTCTGTTGAACGGGACTAGATCGATTGTTTGTCTATTATGGATATTGTAAGGCTTTTTTGAGGATCTGTAAAAATATTTTTGAGGGAATCAGATCGAAATGCTGATAATTTTGAGTATGCAACGGATTTAAGCGATGATTTTTCATGGAAAATGGAAAACGATTTTCAGTTGTTTTTTCGATTGAGTGATTTTTGGGCGCACTCATCCATTGATAAAAACCATCGCTGTTAAATAGTTGGAAAAATACCGCGTTAACTATAATAAGACCTTATACTACTGGCCTTGGCTTTCCCTGTGCAAAAAACGGATATGTTTGATAAATCCCATCAAATTCATCGATCTTTTTGAGTGTTCCAA
>JBFFHJ010000212.1:0-3806 GCA_041556995.1 bacterium
AAATATTTTTACAGATCCTCAAAAAAGCCTTACTATATCCATAACAGACAAACAATCGATCTGGCCCGTTCAACAGGGATTATATGGAATGACCGATTCCGTGTACATTCCAGGATTGTGCAACCACCCGAATTTTCTATTGGAACAGGTCCGCCGTTTTATCGGTCACTCCATATAATCCTATACGTTGGCAGGCAAAGGTTACAGCCTTGACAATAAGTCCATATTTAGTACCATAAAAGGACTAGTCATGATTAAGGACAACAAAAAATCGGAGAAATCAATGAATATCTCAACTGATATCAAGCCAATAAGTTATTTGAAATCAAGATCAGCCGACTTACTGAAACAGGTCAATGAAACTCATCGACCTGTCATCATAACCCAAAATGGTGAACCTAAAGCAGTATTGCAAGATCCTGAAAGCTACGAAAATATGCGTAATGCACTAGGGATACTAAAACTGGTTGCTCAAGGAGAAGAAGATTTGAAAAAACAGAGGGTAAAAGCTCAAGAGGATGTTTTTTCACGATTGGACGAGAAATTAAATAAACTCAAATGAAAAAAAAATATAAGGTAGTCTGGTCAAGAACAGCTGAACATGATCTTGAGTCTATAATTGATTACATTGCTGAAGACAGCCCAATAAACGCTCGAAAAGTCTTTGCCAAGATTAAAAAAAAATCCTCATTATTAAATTCTTACCCCGCCCGTGGGCGTATTGTGCCAGAACTCAAAGAATTCAATATACTTCAATATCTAGAAATAATTGTTGATCCTTGGAGGATCATATACAAAATTGTAGAAAGCAAAGTCATTGTCCTGTCTGTAATTGATGCAAGACGCAATGTTGAAGATGTTTTATTAGATCGGTTAATCAAAATGTAGATTTGTGCAATAGAATCTGCCAACGAGTGCATTCACCTGACCGCATATCGCCGCTGAAGGTCTCAAGTTAAGTGGTCCTGGCGTGATCATCTTAAATCATAGTCCGTTATAGCTGCCGGTTATAATGGTGTTCGGCACATAAATATCGAGCATGAAAAAGTAATTTATATGACTAAAATTTCAAGAAATTCTCCTTGCCCTTGCGGCAGCGGGAAAAAATACAAAAAATGCTGTTTGAGTCATGCAAAAAAAGAAGTAAAAGCTAAAGAAAGTCCTGATCCACAACACAATCTATCTTTCAGAGATTTTGAAGAATTTAATTTAGAAGTTGATGCATTATGCGATCTTTCTAACAGCGTTGTAGATTTAGTCAATAGTGGTGATTTGGACAAAGCTGAAAGCGTATGTCATGAGCTATTGAATTCATATCCAGATCAAATCGACGGTATTGAACGTTTAGCAATGGTGTATGAAGCCCGTGGTGACAATAAGAAAGCAATTGAGTATTACAAGAAAACGGCTGAATTTGCACAATCTAATGATGGATTTGATCCTGAGTTCGTGAAGTGGGCTTTAGAGAAAGTTGAGGAATTAACCGTATGAAACTGCTTCAGCTCTGCCGAACAAATGCATTAAGACCGACCGCCATCGCGCCTTTGCAAAGTTCAAGTTGGTAGGTCTTGGCAAGTAATTCGATAATACAAAGCCAGTGTAGGCAGCGGCTTATGCAGGAGTTAGAATGAAAATACCTATTTAATCAAATAAGGAGATGTTTAATATGAAAATAATCGCATATTTGCTGTCATTTTTTCTTCTAGTAGGCTGTGCCACCCACCAATCCTATGATTCAGCTTCTTTTAGACAAAGAGATATAGGAAATCAGGATGTAGCCTTAAGTAAAAACGGCCTGTCTCGTGAGCAAATTGATATCATTTCTTCCACAAAACCTCCCGTTTCATATCCCATAGATGTATCAATAGTAGTATTATCGGATAGGTACATCAGTTCAAGAGCTCAGCATATTTTCACATATGAATTGGTTCAAAGTTTGAAAAGAATCGATAAAATAGAACGAGTAACACTACTACCAAAATTTATTATACCTCAAAAGGTCGATTTCAATGCTCTGCAAGAGTTGGGTGTCAGATCACTTTCAGAATACATAATAGTTTTTGATCTTAATTCAAAAGAGTTCTTTAACTGGACTAAGATATTCGAATCAGAATTTGAAATCAGTAGCAGTATATCATACATAATTGTCGACAGTTTTACTTCAGCAATGATGACTGCTGACAAGCTTCATAGCACACAAACCTATAGGGAAAGTTTGTTCAGTAGCCAAGGGGAAAGAAAAGCACAAAAGATTATTTTTTCTGAGCAGGCAAGACTGTTGGCGCAATCCATAAAAGAACTTTTGAAGTAGGCTGATTTTTAGTAATGAATCTTCTATCATTTACATTAACCTGACGTTAACCGTGCGCCTGCGTTAGCAATTGTAATGATGACCAATTATTAGACAAAATAAACAATTATGCATAAGAAGCAAATACTCATTATAGTGCTGTATTTATTAATTATGTCTGCGTGTTCTCCTTTCACATCTCTTCCTAGACATAAGAAAATCGAAGCACCATACGAGGCATTTTATTCAACGCCTTATGACAATGTAAAACTGCTGGATAAGGTGATTTTCCCCTCATGTAATCAAATTCTCAAATCTGATCATCGCCCTGCAATACCAGAAAGTTGTATCAAAGAAGCAAGACAGTTGTTGAAGGAAAAACAATCTCAAATAAAGATCTTCTATCAAATGTGCAATGCATTGAACAAACCATATGGATTAGTTGGAACGTTGAGGCTTGCAGAATGTTTTGAGACTGCAACTAGGCTATCTAAAGCATCTGAGCTTCTAGCAATAACTACCCAATGTGACCAAATGGGGAGTTCAAACAAGTACTATAGACCAAAAGACATTTTAAGGTGGGATTGTCTCGAAGATCAGATTACTCAAGTTATCTCGAAAAATGAAAATATTGAATTGGAACCACCAACCCATTGGGAAAGATTTAAATCAATGAATTCATGCCAGAAACTTACCGTTGGTAGCTTTTTTGGAGTAGCAATAGGAAGCGCTGCATATTTTATAATTGTTGAAAGTACGTTCGGATATGGGCACAGTTTGGTTTCCATTTTACTGGCAGGAGGTGTCGCAGTATTAACAGAGAAAACATGCGGATTTTTAAATTCTGAAAGTAACCACAATGACGATAATGAATCGGCCATACTATCCAATCAATAAAAGTATTTGAATAGAATCAATTTTTGCTAACGAGTGAAAAGGAAAAGGGGTTAAAAGGGGTCAGGTCTTTGTTTGACTCATTTAGAGTTTTTGAGGAGATTGATAAAAGGCTTCAAAGTTGAGTCAAACGAAGGTTTGATAATCATATAAAGTGTCCCGTTTATATTCAATTCCGTTTTGGTTAGATCTATAGCGAATTCGCCATTTTGCCTTTTTGGGAAACAATTGCAAAAAGAGAACACTTCGACAGATTCGATTGGCCGTTGGCGCTGGTCCATCATCGTCCAAACCGAATAAAAAGAAGTCTACCGCACAATTAATGTTGGATCTGACAGGGATCGACATTACCCTGTGCAGTAAATGTAAGATTGGAACACTCAAAAAGATCGATGAATTTGATGGGAGTTATCAAACATATCCGTTTTTTACACCAGGGAAGCCAAGGCCGGTTGTATAAGGTCTTATCAGAATTTACCCGGCATTTTGCCAACTATTTAACAGCGATGGTTTTTATCAATGGATTGTGCGCCCAAACATCGCTCAATCGAAAAAACAACTGAAAATTGTTTTCCATTTTCCATAAAAAATCATCGCTTAAACCCTTTGCATACTCAAAATT
>JBFFHJ010000213.1:0-3664 GCA_041556995.1 bacterium
CCCGTCATCAGCGCAACGGTAGCATGCTCACGTAGAGGACCAGTGGGGATACACCGGGTATATTCAGTACTTCATTTCTACCTCCTATACATACAATCATACGACTTCGTGTCGCACCCATAACACTAGCATAAGTGGTTTTACCCAGAGTGAGGTACGAACGGCGGGTAAAATCCATCTTAATGCACTTGTTCGACGATATAAATTGTAGATAGCTATAAGTGTGATAATTCTTGTTCTTTCGTATGAGTTTGAGGAATGTGAACTTTTACTTCTTTTTCTATTAGTGATCCCACTTTATTTCTTATCTCTTTCATATTATATCGAGCTTGCAAATTTAGCCAAAATTCAGGTTCAATATTGAAATACCTACCAAGCCTTAAAGCAGTATCCGCAGTAATTTCTCTTTTACCGTTAATAATCTGGCTGATTCTGTTTGGAGGCACGTTCAGGCCTTTTGCTAGCTGAGTTTGTGAAATCTCCATTGGTTTCAAAAATTCTTCCAAAAGAATTTCTCCTGGTGTAATTGGAGTAAGTTTTTTTACCATGAGTAACACCTCATCATTAATGGTAATCTACAATTTCAACGTCGTAAGTATCTTCATTTCTCCAAGTAAAACAAATACGCCATTGGTTGTTTATACGGATGCTATGCTGACCAGTGCGATCACCCTTTAATTGTTCAAGTCTATTACCTGGAGGAATCCTCATACTATTTAAGGAAACCGCAGCATTTAGTATTTCAAGCTTTATTCTTGCAACCCTTGAAATAGCACTGAATTTTTTTACATTTATATCATTAAAAAGCTTTTCTGTGTCTTTACACTTGAATTCTTTTATCATAAATATATTGTATGACGAGTTACGTGTGACGTCAATAGTATTTTTTTTTGGATGAGTACTGTGTACTGTCGAACACCGCTGTAAACATTTGTTCGAAAGTCAATCTATGTGTCTTGTTTCTTTGTATTTTTGTATTTTTTTTCTTATTTCATTTATACTGTTTTCCTTTTCAAAGTAAGATGCTGGCTCGTCAGATACATCTCTTACATCATAAATAGTGTCATCCCTAAAAATAACTTCTAATAAAATCTGGACATCGTTTTCTTCGTTGTCATCAATAGGTATCTGTTTGTAATTACGATCCAAATACCATGTTGCCCCCCAAGTTCCTAGGCCTCTGATTCCTGCAATAAAGTAGTCATAGAGAAAACCCTCAGATGTTTTGTCTTTATTCTTAATGTCTTTAAAACGAGCAAATACAGCATAATCTTTTGCTATGATGTTCCCAAACTGAGGTTGCCATTCACCTGATAAATCTAAATCTTTACGTTGCTCTTTGAGGTAACGGGACAAAGGAGATCTAATCTTGATTCCCTTTTTGTGATCATTTGCCCAAAGCAAAAAGCCATTTCGGTTTTAAGAACGTGGGATGAAACTGAATCGAGTAATTTTGTTATAATTTTTAAGTTGCTCTTGTGCCACAATCAATCGGGGATAACACAACCAAATCCGATTCATAAATTTATTTTCAGATGGAATACAAAGATGGGTATAAATCCTATAGTCTCCAAAACCAATGATAGAAAACATTTTGTGAAATTTTTGTAGAGCTTTGAAATCCTCGAAGAATATATTTGGCTCAAGTCTCTTAAGCCACAGTTTCTCATCATCAACGTTTCCCATATATTCTCTCTGAACAGACGGGTAAATAATTGCTGTTCTTGGTTTGGTTGGACGCTCTGCTACGCCAAATTTAAAGATTCTTTTAAGTCTATATTGTTTAAACGATGATAATTTCATTCGCATAATCACGTCATACAAATCATGTGTAAGTTTTTCATTGAACTCTTCTGGAGTATTATAGGATTTATGAAAAATTCCAAGACCTTGCAGCTTTTCTTTTAGTTTTGCCACTTTTTTTTCCTGCTCACCAGGATCATGGTTCTCAGGAATATCTCTAAAGTAAGATAGAATTTTTATTTGAGGTCTTTTTTCAAATTCTTTCAATATTGTATCAATTTCACGCTCGGTATTTGACTTTGAGTGGCCATCTTCTATTGAACCATATCGTTTAAAGAGAATAAGTATAAAAAAATGTGATCTTTCAACTTCTTTATTTATGACATCTTGTATTTTTTCCTCTGGAATTGTTGGTGTCCGTGGAGGAATATCTTCCCATTTTTTAATATCTAATAGCACACGAAGGTTTTCAATACAGTTTTTATTTATTTTACCTATTGTTTTTTCAGCCAAATCTCTTTCATCTGATACATCACCTGGTGACGAGAGAAACACTCTGTATGATTGATATGTATCTTCCATGAAACTCCTCTTTATTTTTAGTTTTCGAACGCTAGTTTAACCCGCGTTTTTCAGAGCGCAGGGAGCGAAGCGACCGGAGCGGCGAAAAACGTCGGGTTGAAACTTTTGTTAGCTTATTGAGAATCAATTTTAAATTCTATCGGTTCAACAATCATCCATTCTTCTCTGAAAGGAATTGGCCCTACACTTAATATCCTTCCAGACTTTAATTGCCAAGTGTACAGAATATTCGCTTGTCCTGACTTATAAAGATTTTCATAGGCAATTGGAGTCAAAAAACTTCCATCAATATCTATTGTAGTATTGGGTTTTACCAAAATTGATTGAAATGATGATCCTGCAATCAGGTCTAGTTTTATCTTGCCCACTCCAACTTGTGTTTCTGAAATAGGCGTTTCAGGCAGGCTAAGAAAAAACTGAATTTCAGATTCCATCATTAATTCATTGTTAGTTTTATTTTCAATTTCAAATGTCAGAGTCGGAAGTTTAAACTGTTTTGCAGGAATCCAGACAGCAACACTTCCAACCAATGCAATAAACAATATTGCTATTGATCCAATCTTTTGCTTTCTGGAAAACCGAGACTGCAAAATGTTGGGATCTATCATGCTTTTCTCTTTTTGCCTAAAAACATAGACTACCCAAATAATTGCTAATACTACGCCACTTATTGCCAAAATGCGTAAACCGTATTTTGTATAAGATTCCGCAATTTTCGAAAAAATTGCTACTAATCCAAGAACCATTGCTAAAGGGGCTGTTCGTTTTTAACAAAATCTTGAAAATTCATTATTATATTCCTGGTCTATTTTTAAGCTAACGCCGAACTGAGCTGCGGCCAGCACAGACGTGGTTTAACGAAAATGGTGCTGATTTTGGCGTACTCACACTCACCGAGGGCGCTATGCCGTCAGCTCCAGTTTATTGTTGGACTAAGCCGCTTCGCGGCGGTGTTTTAGATAATATTTGCATATGCGATGTAAATAGCGTAACTCCTTAGTTTTATCCAACCCATTTTTGAAATTAAACAAGGAGCTACGCTATGAAAACTACGGATTCCAGCAAGTTCAAAAAGCTTTATCAGCAATTCCAGCTTGAACTCAAACTCCAAGGGAAAAGCAAAAAGACCATCGACAGTTATTCAAGGGCATTGCGCCGTGTCACCGGTCATTTTGACAGATTTCCCGAAGAATTAACACCCCAGGATTTAAAACTCTACTTCTCCGATCTGGTGGATAGTCACTCATGGAGTACTGTAAAAGTCGATCGTTGGGGGTTAAGGTTGTTCTGGAAACATGTGTTGCAAAAAGATTGGCACTGGCCCAATATCGTTAAACCA
>JBFFHJ010000214.1:0-3308 GCA_041556995.1 bacterium
GTCAAGAGAATAAAAGAAGCCAACATTTTTCTTAAGTTAATCATAATAACTCCTGAATAACAAAAATTAAATAGTTGCCCCGTTTCACAACGTTTATTGCATTAAAGCAGGAAAAACTGTGGCACGAGCATTTTGAACTGACTATGGTATTCTGTTTTTAAAAATCTTTACTGTATGGTATCGAAAAATCCAGAAACCTTTATCATTTAAGATGCTTAACTCTCAGTTTGTCTCACTTCTAGGAGAGAATAAGAAATCATTTTTTAAAAGTCAAGACAAATATGTCAATTTTAACAGCGAGTTAGACAGTTATTAATTGATATAATAATGTTTTTTATCAGGCCTTTATCATTCTTTGAACCAGCGCCATCATTCGTTTTTCTACGATTTTTACAAAGAATTTTCCTATGTCGGTAAAGGACATTAGTATTTGTTTTTGCCGACATAGGAAAAGATCTCTGGTGTTCTTTCTAGAAGGTCCGGTTGATTAATCATCACCTTCACTTACTTCGGAGTTTTTTCTTCACTCGCTTGTGGCCTCTTTAGTTTTCCCCACATGATCTTTTTATCAAACTGATAAAACATTTCGGATAAAGCCGAGCAGCCGTTCAATATAAATAGATAAATATCAGTGATATGGACTAAGAGATTATAAACCGCTCTTGAGTAAGACGCCAATTATCGTTGTTCAAAGAAAAAGCCATGCTTTTTTCAGGAAGGAACCACTGAATAATTTGGAAATGAGAGATAAGGTGAACTGAAAGTCGATGATTCGAAATATAAACGTTATTTTATTCTTCGGAGAAGTAGGGATTCTTTTTGGCTTTTATCCTGCCTGGAAAAGCGCTAAATTAAATCCCATTGTTATAAATGACCGTGTGTATTAAGTCATCGTTTATTCAAGAGTGGCATGTATACAGATTTTTCGTTCTAATATAACCTTCAAGGCTTTCGGTGATCAACGATCACAATCCGTGCTGCTTTTGCTTGAGGCGGGTATGACTGCAATACAGGGCCGGAAAAATATACATACACTTTTTGCCCCACTTCTAATTGATCGACTGAACTTTTTTCGTTCGTATCATTATTTTTTTCAAATACAGTCGTTTCCGGTGAAATCTGGATATGGTAATCCTTGATTTCCAACATATTGATCGAAACTTTCCCCTGCTGCTCTTCCCGAGAGATCCTGTTTATTATTCCTTGGATATCCGGCTTTTTATTTTTATCGTCCATTGCCATTTGATTCTGGTTTTTACCTTTAAAGGAAACGTTGTATGCCTCAAAAAGCTGACGTTCGGTTGAATAAAATGCATTTTTTTCTTTTTCTTTTTTCAACTGTTTGACAATCTCATCTTTTACTTCATCGAAAAGTAAGGTTTTTGGCAGTATCCTATCCTCCAGACGGAAAATAATCAGACCGTCATCTACTTGTAAAATCGGGCTAATCTCGCCAACGTTTAAACGAAATACGTCATCCTCGATAGTTGGATTTAATCTCCCTCTGGCGAAATAATCCTGTTTTATCGGCGTGGTATTTTCGGAGAACTGTTCCGACAGGTCGGTAAAATCCTCTCCGTTTTGTATTTGCTTCAAGATCGCATCCGCTTTTGCAGTAGCTACATCAATCGACTGTTTTTCGGATACTAGAAAAAAAATGGATTGGACCTTGATTTTCTCAGGTTCAATAAATTCATCCGTGTGATTTTGATAGTACTGCCTGGTCTCTGATTCTCCTATCTCAATATCTTTTAGAATTTTCTGTTTGACAAAGGCGGCAGCCAATAAACCTTTTTCAATTCTCTGTATTTTTGCCTGGTATTCAGAATCTTGATCCAATTTCTGTTTGACCGCTTCTTGATAAAAAACCTCAAGGCGTACCATCTCCAGTAATAACTCTTCTTTACCCCGTTCGGTTTCATAGATGATTTTTTGGTTTTCGGGAATTTTGTTTAAACGAGCTTCCAAGTCTTTTTCGGTAATGGTTATATTCGCAACTCTGGCTAAAACTTTATCTTCTTCAGCCTTTAACATGTTGTTTGGACTAGAGATCCACCCTAAGACCAAAGTAATACAAAACAAAATCCGGATTCGGGAAATTTGCTTGAATGAACATCTAAAATTATATATAGTCATAATACATTTTTTTTTAAATAATAGATATCATGTGATACAACAATATCTGATTGTTAGATTTCTGATATTTAGGGCGAAAGAACCCATATTATTCATTGTTTAAAGAAACTGATTTGTTCCCTGAACAAATTTTGATAAATGTACAATTAAATAATACCGATCCCAAAAAGGTGATCCTTTTCAAAACAAGGATCACCCAAGTTATATCTCTAACGCACGTCGTAAACCGGGAGTTTTAAACAGTCAGTTTTTAAACAGTTAGTTATTGAGAAACAGCCGCATTTTTAAGTGAACTTACGGATGAATCAAAGTAGGGAGAAAACAGCTCCAACGGATATGCTGTATATATATAGCTATTAACTCCATTTGCATAGTTGTTGGCGCCAGCAGAGCCTTCAACAAATTGCCAGATTCGTGGACCACCGCTGGTTCCACCTGTTTGGTTGGTTCCCATGCCTAATGTATAGGGAGTGCAACCGTTGGGACTATCAGACCGCGAGTAAGCAGCATGCGTTTGAACCATCCAGGCACCATTATATGGATAGGCAGCAGGATAGCCAAACATATCCCATATCAGGTTGACACTTTGATTCCAGGCAAATCCAAGGTATCCAACTGTTTGGGATAATTTATAACCATTTCTGTCGTAAACGGCGGCAAACCCAACGTCCCGGCAGAGATTTCTATTATAAAACCAGGAGGAAAAGGTAGTTTTATAAAAAGCTGTCCATGCTCCATACGGATAGCTTCCATTCATGTATGCAGGTGCAAAAACCCAATTGGAGTGCCAGCTACCGCTTCCATTTGAAACACAATGACCAGCGGTGAGAACAGCCCTTCCACCAACGGAGGAACCGGAGCATACGTAATTATAACCGCCTGAAGAGAAAAACACTTTTCCGACAGTTTTGTAAGGAAAGGTTCTATACTTAGAGGTGGAAACAAAAAAAGTGTTGTGGGGAGGAGGATACGCGAGAGTGGAAATATCGCCGCCAGCGATCGCTACCGCTTCCTTCTCTTCACTAAGTGCTGTTGGGAGGCCTTTCTCCTCTTTATTGGCTATATCACTAAGAGAGAGGGATCCTTTTTCAACTCCACCGTTGTTCCCAACTTGAGAATCCAAATTCGATATATCAACTGCCTCGGGCGTGCCTTCCATAACCGGCATTGGA
>JBFFHJ010000215.1:0-3279 GCA_041556995.1 bacterium
CCCATCCGTAAACAAAACTACGGGGTTGGAAAAGGGATTTTGCCCTAAAAAAAATCCCTTTTCCAACCCCCGGTTTTTGTTAGTAACTGCGGTAGCAGTTATTAACAAAAGACCGGGGGCACGGCGAAGCCGTAATGGGCAAAGACATACCAGGATACAAAATCGGCTGAAATTACAGGACTTTGCCAATAAACCGCTCTGCGGTTTCAAGCCGAAAACCGGCATGGATGCCGTCTTTACTTGCCGCAGGCAAGCGGGTGTGGTATCCCGCCTTCATTAAAAAAACAACGAACTACCTGATACCAGAAAATTAACCGAAAAGCAGGGAATGTGAGTAAAGCAGAAGGCGGGACGAGCGAGGGGAGCGCGATGCGAGCACACCCGAGGGAGGGTAGCCAGGGATGGCGGAAGCATGTGAGCTTGCGAACTGGGTTGCGAAGCAAGCCTATAATTGGTGAGTCCAGGGACGGACGAGCACCGCTTAGAGGAGGGTTAGGGCGGGATGGTGGGAATATAGTCACATATGTCTTATCGCAAAATACTTATATTTCATTTTGCGATAAAACATATTATTTTTGTTTTTTCTGTTTTTCTTGCTCGTCTCTTTTTTGATGGTTGGCCATGCGGATGTTATCGAGGTATATAAACGCATCACGATTCATACTTCTGTTCTTGAAAACAGCACGGGGGAAATTAATATAGAGTATATCCTTTAAACCTTTGTAGTTTTCCACTTTAGTAATTCCGGTTGCGTCGATGTGCATACTTCTCAGGCTTTCCAGGTTATCCAGGCCTTCCATTTTGGAAATGGGGTTCATTGCCAGAAACAAAGTTTTCAACTTTCTCAAATTATGCAATCCTTCTATTTTTCTTATGTTATTTTGCATCAGGTCCAATTCCTTTAAGCTGATCAGATTATCCAACCCTTCGATCTTGCTAAGTCCGATAAACGAGGCATTTAGATATTCAAGTCTGGTCATATTCTCCAAACCTTCCAATTTGGGAATCCTGGCCTGCATCATGTTCAGGGTTTTTAAATTGCGAAGGGGAGACAAACCTTTTATACTGGCAATCTTTGCTTTTTCCAGATTCAATTCTTCAAGTTTTTTCAGTCCCTCCATATCAACTATTTTTTTTACCGTAGCTTTGGCGAGTCTGAGCTTTTTCAGACTTTTAAGTTGCCCTATACCATCAGTTGATTCAATGTTGCATCCTGCCAACGATAAAACTTCCAGATTCTTAAGATTGTACAGATCTTTTAAATCTTTGAAATCGTTGGCTGCCAACGATAACTCACGTAGATGTGGCAAATTGTTAATCTCATGAATATCTTCCAAAGGATTCCCGCCCATCAGGAGAGTATCCAGATTGACCAGTTTTTCAAAGTTGTCTATCTTGCGAATTTTATTGGATTCGATTTGAATGTATTTCAACTTTGTCAGGTTTGTCAGGCTTTTTGTATCTTCGATTTTATTGACACTTATCTTCAATCTTTCAAGACGTTTTAAAGAGCTTAAGGGGGCAATACTAGATATTTTGTTAAAAAAAAGATCCAAGTCCTTCAGGTTGGGAAATTGAGAAATACCGTCAAGATCAGATATTTTATTGTCATATAAGTCCAGTTTTACTACACCTAATAAAATGGAACCGGGTCTGATTTCACTAATTTTATTTTGACGTATGTCAATAATCCGAAGTTTTGGAAGATTTTTTAAAGGTTTTAACGAGGTAATCTGATTGTTTTTTAGCCACAACTCCTCCAACTCAGGAAGATCACGCACAGCTTCCAGATCTGAAAATTCCCCATATCGCAAAAATAGGCCTCTTATTTTTTTCAGCTTTTCTATCCCTTTTAAACTCTTTATGTTTTGTTTTTTAAATAAAAGAGCAACAACATTTCCTGAAATATCAGTAAACAGACCTTTATGCGTAAATAATACTATTTCTTCTAACTCAGAAGAAGGCTTCTCCCTGAAGGACAGTCCTTCTTCTGTAGCATATAACCTCTTGTTGTGAAATTTATCCACTTTGTTCCAGGGAATTCCATTTTGCTCAAATATCTGCCTTGCGATATTTAGCTGATCTTCCTTGACTACAATTTTGCTTTCTGATGATTTTGCATATGAAACGGGATAAAAAACAAAGAGGGACAATCCCAGAACCATCATAAACAAAAGAATCTTCTGCACTCCATTTGGTTTTTTCATTCAATTTCCTACGATTCGGTTTGTGGATACAACATCTCCAGTCTCAAGCGGGTATTCGGGTTTTCCTTCATCTGTTCATGAATCAGTACGGCGAATCTGCTACGTTCAAGGGTGCCTGCAATATCGGCTTTCACCTTGTAGAATGGATGCTCCAGGTAGTCATACATAAAAAAATCGCTTCCCCTTAAACCTTTCGGGATACAGGTTCCCGTTGCAAGCTCGCCTGCCACCTCCCGACAGGTTTTGATTCCGATTGGCGCATTCCCTTTTTTCTTCAGTTCGTCATAAAATTTAAACAGATCCTCCACTATTCGTTTTGGCATTTCAAACAGGAGCTGTTCATTTGATGTCCCGCCCAGGGGACTTGAGTAAAGGCTTGCCTCGATGCGGACAAATTGTATGAATTCCTTTACCTGTTCAGCCGTATACCCAAGGTTTTTCAAGGGGATAATGGCATGCCATGAAAGTTTTCTGCCAAAATCCGTTTTTTTCCGATTGTTGTTGACATGCCAGATGGCATTTCTGGTTCGAAAGCTCCATTCGAGTGAGGTGTCTTCATATTTCGAATACCCCGGACTATTCTGGAATGCTTTCCAATGATTGTCAAAGGAGACCAGAGCCTTTTCCTTCCAATATTTTTCATACAGGTCCAGCATTTCATTACCGGCAAAAGCCAGGGCAATGGACCCGACAAACAGCCAGGGACCGATACCCGGAAAAAACAGACAGCCGGTGATATGAGTCTGTACAAATGTACTTGACACGATCATACCGGTCATTGCCATACTGGCGCTGATGGCGGCAATGATCTTTCTGGCTGTTTCCTCCCCGCTTTTCCGGTCATATATCGCTTCGATGGTTTCCGTACCGGCATAAACAGTACTGATAGCCGACAGGATAAAACCAAGTCGATTGGCCCACCCGGAAACCCACTGCATACCCACCGGTTTTCCAACTACAAGACTTCCCATTTTAGCGCCTATCATATAGGCAACAGCCCCCGCAGTGGCTGTTTCCCCCGCTGCCTGGAATATGCAGCAGACGGATTTCACCCAATCATAGTAGTTCTGGA
>JBFFHJ010000216.1:0-3262 GCA_041556995.1 bacterium
CACAAAAAACAAAAATAGTATCTAACAACAGCATCAACGCGGACGGCTATAGCGCCCTCGAAGGAGACTTTTCCCAAAGCTCCGAAAAAAGGTTCATCTTGAATCGACCACCATCTAAGCCGCCGGTTATGCTGGCGTTATAAATTCCCAAGATATAGAAAATGCATCAAACTACGGAATTTGAAAAGCTTGGAAACTCAATAGATTCTTGGCAACTGCATGCAGAATTCTTAATTTCTTCTGCAAGAGTTCTGAAAAAAGAAAGAATTACAAATTCAAGTCCGTCACAAGAAGACCCTTTTCCAGTTGGAATGAGAGTAACAGCAGTAGAATTGATGCTTTATGGTTATGCAATAGAAGCATTGTTCAAAACCATTTGGCTAGACAAAGGCAATTTGTTTGTTAAAGATGGGAAATTTTTAAATTTACCTAAAACAGGTGATCACCAGCTTGATCATATTGCATACACTGTTGGAATAATCAGCATTTTTTCAAAAGATGAAAAAAGAGTTTTAAGAATTCTGTCTAAATTCATCACAGGATTTGGGCGTTATCCCATCCAAAAATCTGTAAACCAAACAGAAATGCATAAAAGCGAAGAATGGCAAGGGGATAGTGATTATACTGTGATTGACCAAATATTCTCTAAAATCCGAGCCAATCTTAAAAACGATATCATGGCAAATTATCCAAATTTATAACAAATGCATACACCGGAGCTTCCCCGCCGCTACGCTCTGGGGAACCCCGGTGATGCTGGTGTTATGAAGCAAAAAACAGATTATGAAAAAAGTATATTTAGGCATAAAATACCATTCAGATCATAGTAATAAAGAAAAGATCGAGCTTGTATCTTCAATCGTAGAGAAGTTCGGTTATTCAGCAACTTGTATTACCAGAGACGTTGAGAAATGGGGACAAATTAAGTTTTCTCCAAATGATTTAATGCTCGAAACATTTAAAATAATTGAATTAAGCGATATTGTAATCATCGACCTTTCAGAAAAAGGTGTTGGTTTGGGAATTGAGGCAGGATATGCCTATTCAAAACAAATTCCCATCATCGCTATTGCAGAAAAACAACAGATATCAACAACGCTTTTGGGTATTTCACGAGATCATTTTGTTTATAACGGCGAAAGCGATTTAACTGATTTTATGAGGCATGTGCTAAGATAGTATTTCATAACAAGCACATGCAGTCGGACGGCCTTCGTCGTTTTGTGGCCGATACTTCGTTCAATGTTAAACCACAAATTACTGTGGAAATCAAGGCCTGCATGGGCCGCCGCTGATGCGGTCGTTCTGTGTCCAAAACCAAGATCTCCTTGACTAGATTACCACTCGAAGTTTATACTTATAATTGTAAACTTTAATAAAAGGAGGATTCAATGCAAGCGACCAGTAAAGACCTTAGATTTCATACAAAAGAAATTCTTGATGCTGCAATGAGAGGTGAAGAGGTAATCATCACATTTCATGGAAAACCTTACGCGAAAATAGTACCTATTGCTGAATCGAATCAAGAAAACAAACAAAATGAGTTCTGTGGTATGTGGAAAGACCGAACTGATATAGACGATGTAAAAGGGTATGTTCGGAATCTTAGGAAAAGGAGATCATTTTGATAATCGATACAGATGTTTTAATTTGCTACTCAAGAGGCTATCAAAGTACAATAGATGTAATACATAGCTTCGATAGATTTAACATTTCAGTAGTGACTTACATTGAGGTTATCCAAGGAGTCAGAAACAAGAAAGAACTCAATGCATTTAAAAAAGCCCTCGGTGTATTAAACGCTCAGGTTATTCAGATAGATGAACTCATCTCTACTAAGGCCATGTTTTATGTTGAACAATATGCACTAAGCCATTCAATGGAATTAGCTGATGCATTGATTGGCGCTTCGGCAGTGATAAAACAGTTTCCTCTCCTAACGGGAAATGAAAAGCATTATAAACATTTGCCCGAAATCAAAATTCAAAAGTTTAAAGTCGAAAGCTGAGTTCATTATCACAGAACAAGTTTATAAACCGGACTGCATACCGCCCTCGATAGGGCTTTTCCCAAAGCTCCGTGGCAAGGGGCAGTGTTAATCCACCATCAGTGCAGCAGCCGGTTATAACGGCGTTGGAAGCCTTAAGATTCTAAATCAGGCTTTTAGATCGAATTGTATGGAGTAAATAATGAAATCAGAACTGGTAAAAAAAAGTCTGAGGAAATTTTCAGAAGTATTATCTTTTAATTATCCTGCTATTGGCTGGTATTTTTCTTCTGAGGAAATGGAAGATTCATTTATTTTTAGAAAGAATAAATGGGTATGTATGTTTATGTATCTGAAGATGATGATGATAAAAAATAAAAAAATCCGGTTCTCGGATGATAATGATAAAGCCTGCACAGGTCCCACAGAATACTTTGGTTTTTCTGAACTTGAGGATGATGGAGGTGTTTTTCTCGCTGAAGTAGAAAGATTTTGTAAGGATATTGAAATTTCAAAAGAATATACTAGGTGGTCAGCAACCCTTATTCACCCGCCAAAAGGCAAATATCTGTACATGGAAAAACTTGAGAATATTGATGATAGCAGAGAGATTGAGGTTGCTAATCTTTTCCCAGTAAATATGACCAGTCTGGCAAAGCTGGTAACCCTGTCAAGTTACGATAGGATGGCAAATACGGATAATGTATTGATACCTGATGCTTCAGGTTGTCAGTCTATCTTTACAACTCCCTATCATGAAAAATTTCAAGAAAATCCAAAATGTATTATTGGGCTAATGGATACGATGGCCAGAAATTTTGTCCCCGAAGATATGATTTTATTTTCAATGCCAACCAACAGATTTGTGGAAATGGCGAATAATATTGAAGGCAGCTTTCTTGATAAGAATTTTAAAAATCCGACAGGTTTTTAATCTTGATTATTACGTATTGAGAAGTACGGACAGTAATCATGGAAGCAAATAGCAAAAGAGTAATTACATGCATGCTATTTGAATTGGCCAAAGAAATTCATTCCATAAAAAGGGGATGCTTCCAACAAATGCATACACCCGACTTTTCCCGCCGCTTCGTTCGCTACGCTCACTTCGCTCTGGGCAAAGCGGGTGATGCAGGCGTTAGACTATGAAACTGAATGCAATCTGAACCAATCAGCTAGCTCAAGTTCACTAATAAGACCAGAAGCCAAATTTTCAAAAGCAATTACGGCTTCAGGCTCTGGAGCATGAAAAGATAAACCGTTAAGTTCTAAAAA
>JBFFHJ010000217.1:0-3211 GCA_041556995.1 bacterium
ATTCCGTGTACATTCCAGGATTGTGCAACCACCCGGATTTTCTATTGGAACAGATCCGCCGTTTTATCGGTCACTCCATATAACCCTATACGTTATATTATTTCATATTAATGAACCCATACTATCATTTTCGAAGGCCACAATATGAATCCAGTTAACAAACCACTAAATTTATTCATCAGTTATAGCCATATAGATGAATTTTTTTTTGACGAGTTGAAAAAGCATCTCATTACTTTGAAAAGAAATGGTGTAATTAATGAGTGGCACGATAGAAAACTTGTATCAGGTGATGAACTTGACAATGAGATAAAAAAGCACCTCGGAAATTCAGATATCGTAGTGTTTCTCATTAGTGTTGATTTTTTAAACTCTTGGTATTGCTACGAAGTTGAATTGCAGCAAACACTTGAACGCTTACATAATAATGAGGTAAGGGTTGTCCCAATTGTTGTAAGACCATGTAAGTGGACAGATTCTAAACTTGGAAAATATGTCGCCGCAACCAAAGATGGTAAGGCTGTTGCTAAATATGATAATCAAGATGAAGCTTGGGTTGAAGTAGTCGATTCAATCGAAGATTCATGTAAAAAATATCTCCAATCGAAGCCTAAAGAAACAGAAATAATTGCTAATGAAGATATAAATATAAACAGCAATTTAAAAGAAGATTTTAAAGAATTCTTAAAAGATACAGGAGTAGTATTTCAACATGGTCAAAAAGATAATGTTGTTTTAGAGGATATTTTTGTTTTTCCTGATCTAAAGAATCTAAAAAGTGAATATGATGAAATTGAAAAAACAATTCATTCTATTGTTCTTACTGAATCAGATAATCTCGCCGATGATATTCTAATTTTAGGTGACGATCAGATTGGTAAAACATCTCTTGCCAAATTCTTTTTTTCAAATCTGCTTTCTTCAAATTTCCTACCCCTTTATTGTGTAGGGGATGAGATCAATTCAACAAATGTTAATAGACTGCTAAATCGTTTATTGGAAAAGCAGTATGATGGCATTGATGAATCTGTGGGATTAAAGAAAGTTTTGATTATTGATGATTTCCATAAAATAAGGCTAAATATCAGACATCTACCGAAGTTTTTTGAATATATAAAGGACACATTTAACAACACAATTTTATTATCGAATACTACAATCAGGTTTGATGAACACCGATATGTCGTATTATCAAATTTTATCCAATATGAGATCTTACCATTTGGCCATTTGCGCAGAGGCGAATTAATAGACAAGTGGAATTGTATTGGTAATGGAGAGACCATTGAAATCGCGGAACTACAGAAAGCAAATGATATGACTACACATCATGTTGATGCGATTATTCGAAAGAACATTATCCCTCCAAAACCTTTTTATATACTCTCCACGCTTCAATTGTTGAACTCTTCAATTCAGTCAGATTATAGTTTAACATCCTATGGTCATTGCTATCAGTCATTAATACAGAATGCCTTAGTTAGGGCTAAAATAAAAGTTCAGGAATTCGATCTTTTCATAAATTATTTAACTGAACTTGCATATTTTGTTTTTAATTCAGGTAGCAATAAAATTGATGAACTTGAGCTTGAATCCTTTCAAAATAGTTATTCAGAAATGTTTCTTATCGATTCTCATTCAAGGATATTAGATGCGCTATTAAAATCAGGCATATTAAAAAAGGGCATATCCTTTTATCGATTCAATTATAGATATATATATTACTTCTATGTAGCTAAATATCTATCCGAACATATCCAAGAAGAGGAGATTAAAAAGAAGATTGAATACCTTTCGGACAACATACATACCGAGAAGAATGCGAATATTGTCATCTTTCTTGTTCATCATAGTAAAGATAGACAAATCATCGATGAGATTTTGTTTAGGGCACTTGCTGTCTTTGAAGGTTTTGATGAAGCAAAACTAGATCTAGGGGAGACAAAGTATTTGTCCAAATTTATTGGGGAAATTCCACAGCTAGTTGCTGAGCATAGGAATCCGGAAAAAGAAAGAGAAAAACGATTAAAATTAAAAGACAAAATAGATGATGATACAAATGACTATTCTGACATTGAAGAAGTAGAAAATGACAAAAGCATTTTTGCTGAGATCAATCGATCTTTGAGGATCATTGAAACAATTGGACAGATACTGAGAAATAGACATGGATCCTTGGCAAAAGATGACTTGATAGATTTAACAAAAGCTGCCTGTTCTTCAGGACTAAAATTTTTATCGTTTTACTTGAACACTACAAGATCTGAAGAAACTGAAATAACAACCATAATTGAAAATGTTCTAAAAAAGAACACTTCCCTTACTGATGAGAGACTCTCAAGTGTAACAAAAAAGTTCTTTTTAATGCTTTGTTATGGAACTTCATATGGAGTAATCAAAAGGATAGTCAATTCTTTAGGTTCGGACAAACTAATCGCTATATTTGATGATATCAGGAAAACAAGCCCAGAATACCCTACAATTCAATTAATCTGTATTGCTATAAAATTAGAGTTTTCAAAAGAAATCCCAAAATCTGAAATTGAAAAGCTATATAACAGTTTAAGAAAGAATCCATTTACACAAAGACTTCTCCAAGAAATGATAGTCCAACATCTTTATCTCAATGTTGTGGATTACAGAGACAAGCAGTGGATCGCAAGTAAAACTGGCATCCCGATGAAAACTCAGCGTTTGATCCAAAGTAAGGGCCAATCAAAAGAAATATAACAATCATTTCAACCTGACGTTTTTCGCCGCTGCACTCTGAAAAACGCAGGTTAAATGGGCGTTAAGGTGCGACACGAAGTCGTATGATTGTATGTATAGGAGATAAGTTATGACGTACTGAATATACCCGGTGTATCCCCACCGGTCCCCTACGTGAGCATGCTGCCGTTGCGCTGATGACGCGGTGTGAAGCCTCACGGACAATGTACCGAATTGGGTTTGAATATTGGGTTTGAATATTGGGTTTGAATGGTGACAGGACAACCCCTCTGGAAATCTCATCCGGTTAAGGGCTAGGGTCGGATAGTATGATAAGATTAATCGAAGAGCTGTAAGCGCCGTCAGTAGGCAATGGACCTACGGAGATTATCAGGTCTATGGTAACCTTCCTCGCGTTTGGTTACATGAACAGGATGCAAGTCTTTTAACTGCTTGCACGGGATTGTTGATTCATCGGCGTAGAGGCCTATCTAAGTTATCC
>JBFFHJ010000218.1:0-3210 GCA_041556995.1 bacterium
GGGGGCGATCCCAATTCCCGGTTTGCTAAAAGACCAAAGTGACGAATAATTTACTTTTTAATAAAATCTAGTTTTTTCTCCGGCTCCAAATATGAAAGAATTTTATCAATTGGCACCTTATTTTTTTTATTTATTAACATATTACTTGGTATTTCTTTTGTTTTTAATTTTTTTGAATAAATATCAGATTTTGCAAAAATAATTAATAATAATTTTTTTAAACCATTTAATTCTTCCTTTGAAATAAAACTATATTCGATTTCGTTGTTTATTGAGTCGAATAAATCACCTAGATAAAATGAATGCCTATGTAACAAATTCATATGATCAAATAATCTATCATTCCAACCATCTGGTCGTTCTTTAATTAAAAAGAGGGCGATAAAGTGTTTCTGCAAATCAGAAGAATCATCTTTTAATCTTTCAAAAAAAATGGGGCCGATTTTTTTTGATGAAATATCATCTTTAAATGTTTCAACGACATTATGCGGATTATTTATATATATGGTTTTAAATTTTTCAATTTCTGATCCCACAAATTTTTCATCTAAGATGATTTTTAATCCATCGAAAGAGGCTCTTCCGCTTTGTGCAAGAGCTGGGGATATCCAAAAGAAAACACGGGATACTTGTTCCCAGCCATTCAAGATTGCTTTCAATATTTCAAGCTTCGCCGCTGGTTTAACAAAATTGCTATTACGCAATGCCCTGGATGAAGCTTTGATTGCATTTATAAGACTAACAACTGAGTATTCGTTAAGGAATTGATTAATTGACTGATCATAAGGAGCCAAGGAGTTATATGATTTATCAGCATGCTGGTCTTTGAGATTTGTCGGTAAATTTGACGTTTTTACCTTTTTTGAAATGTCTTCTTGAATTCTTTTGATTGAATCATCAGTAGAATGCCATAAAATGTTATTGAAAGGATTAAATTCTTCTGGAATTCCTATCTTACTCCTAACTTCGTTAATCATTGCTAGTGTATCATTCATTAATATTTTTACTGCATTTTCCCTTCTTCCATCTATTCCAGTATAAAATTCAATAATTTCAGGAAAATTTACGTAGTTTCGATCATTAAGAATATATGACATAAAATTTTCATCATGTAACATATATACAGCTGCAAAGTAAAAAATCCAATATCGATGTTTAAATTCAAGTTCATCATTATTGATATACCGAAGGATTTGGTTAGAACATAGGATTTCTATAACTATATCGATATCTACCATTATCAGGTCTTCTTTGCAGTATTTTTTTAATTCACTTTTTAACCTTGATTTAGAAAACTTTATTTCAGCTTGTTTAACAAGTTTTGCACAGAATTTTCCCAAAATATATTCACAATCTTCAACATTTGGTCTACTAGAAGAATATGTGAATGATTCCTCATTCGTAAATAAAATAAACAAGACTGCTTTAATCATTTTAGTTCTATTTACTAATCTTTCACTATATCCTTCTTTCAGTACTTTTAGTAGTGTTAGGCAATTAATAGGCGTTCTATGAATATTTAGTACTTCGATATCTTTAACAAGTTTTGAAACAATTTCATCTTCATTCTCGCATTCACTTCCGCTGTAATATTGACAAGTAATTTCTCTTACTTTCTCTCTTTGTAGTGCCTGTAAATGTAGTTCTGTAAATTTTGTATTAAGTTTAGAAAGGTCTAGTCCTATACTGTAAGTGTACCCATAGTAGCAAAACATTATTATTATCGGGATACCTTTGTAATTTGTATCAATATAATTAATAATATTTTGATGATCAATTAATGAACTGTCCCAAGAATCAATAATAATACATTTTATATCTTCAATTTGTTTCTCAAACTCCTGTAACTGTTCATTAATTCTAGCTTCAATATTTCTTGTTTTCGTATATTTTGCATCAATGTATATCCAAAAATTATCAAGCTTATAAGCCTCCAATCTCATTAAGTGTGATAGGCAAGTGAAACCAAATTGAGGTTGACCTGTTATGAAAGTTGATAGTGGCTCAGCAATTAGCTTGTGAAGTTGATTTTCTGCATCATTGAATTCTCTACTTATTGAAAGCTTTGGTTGAATAAAGACTTCTGGCTGGTCCTTAAAAAATGCAAGAGCATTTTTTAAATACGTTTCCAGTTTTTTCAAATTTTGAATATTATTGCTTTTTATTATTACTACTCCTTCATTATTTCCTGAAAATTTTGACCCATTTAAAAATTGGCCGTCTACATACTGTCTGTAATCAATCTGTTCTACATTTCGGTCTTTTATCCTGATGATACCATAACCTAAATAATCTTCTTTACTTGTAAACAGTGGCGGTGCTGCACATATTAATGAATTCTGTGAGATTTTATTATAATATATATCCTGTTGATGAGAATGCCCACAAAGACATAATGAAAAATGTTTTTCTAATATTTGCATTAATTGCTTTTTGCTCCATGTATTTAAAAAATCAAGAGGGTGGTGCATTAATAAAATGTTTATTCGATTATTTCTATTATTACACCATTCCACCAATTTTCTTGTATTGATCGCTAACTTATGACGGTCATTTATTTCTTTATAACCTCCGAATGAACACAGAGCAGTATTAATACAGTATACACCAATGACATTTTCAATTATCCATCCGTTACCGTTTGCATCATAATTAAGACCAAATTCAGAAAAAGAGGATTCAAATAATAAGTAGTTTTCAAATTTAATCCCCAATTTGTTGTTGTCATGTGTGAAATTATTGAACCCTTCTTCAGATATTGAATCTTGAGCTACTATCTTGTTCTGTTCTTCACATGTTTTTTCAATATACTTCCTATCTAGGTCATGATTACCGGGTACGATCAGGCGTCGACCTTTCGTTAAATTGAGATCATTGAGTGCTTTATCTAGATCTTCAAAAAAACTTTCATAAGATTCAACATCATATCCCTTTTTGACAATATCACCTGTAAAAGCAATATAATAAACATAGTCCTCTCGCTTTTTAATCTGAGTACTAAGGTCGTCAATGAAAGCTTTTAATACGCTTGAAACACCTTCAGGATTATTTTTCTGATAGTGAATATCAGCAATATGAATGATTGAATATCTCATTTTAGCTCTATCAATGTTAATTGTTGTTACTCTAACGTATAGGATTATATGGAGTGACCGATAAAACAGTGGACCTGTTCCAATGGAAAATCCGGGTGGTTGCACAATTCTGGAA
>JBFFHJ010000219.1:0-3110 GCA_041556995.1 bacterium
AAATGAGCTGGGAAGAGCGGCAGGAATGGATGGAGGAACAGCGAAAAGACTCAACCAGCATTTATTATTCACCGGGTTGGTGGCTTGAAAAAAAAGAAGAGAAGGAGGAGGAAAAAATCTGGGCAAAACCGAAAAAGAAGGAAAAAAAGCCCTACTGGGAGTTTGCCCAGATCATCACCCACATGAACCTCAGATGGGCTTTATACGACCTGATCCGCACTGTCAAGGAACCCAAACCTTTCCGCCCCCTCTGGGAATACGAGGGCTATTTTGAAGAGATGGCACTGAAAGAAGCCAGATCCCTGGAAAACACCTTCGAAGAAATGGCCAATCCCCCACAGGAACAGACAGCACCAGCAACCAAAGAGCAAAAGACCGAAACGTTTACATTCAAAAACAGGGTGGTGGATGTTGAAACAGGAGATCCGGTTTCGGAATTCAAGATGATGGTCACCTTGCCGGATGGTACAAAAGAGGAAGCCGTAACCGACGAAAACGGCTGGATTGAGTTTGGTGAATTGACAAAAGGGACGATTGATATTTCCATTGATCTGGAAAAAAATCCCGAAATAACAAAAATCAGTGAAAAAAGCCTGCTTTCAGGACTGGAAACCGGAACAGAACATATTATAGAGGTCGAACAGATTGGTTCTTATAGCTTTTCCAGTTAGGAATCAGAAAGAAGAATCTTCCAAGACCAGCAGGAAATACCAACTATATATAAAAATATAATCGATAACCGAACAAGGAGCAGATTTATGAAAGTATCTTACCCCACAGCAGTGGAAACCGCAGAAGAAGCCTATGAAAAAAACGCAGAATTAAAATCAGGATTTTACCCGGTGGGAGCTAATAAAATGTGGCATGGCGGACCCCATTTCCAAGAGGTTGGAAGCGAACCGGAAAAGAAAGTGATTAAAGCAATAGCAGATGGAAAAGTCATTGCCTATCGTATCAGCTCATCATTGTTTGATGAATCAGAAAGGAATAAAGAGTACAGCAACTGCTTTGTCCTTATTGAACACGACCATGATATCCGGGGCGTTGAGTCTTCGGGTGCCGCCCCAAAACTCAAATTCTACTCCCTGTACATGCACCTTGCTCCCTGGGATCAATACACAGAAAACAGCGGTTTTACCAAACCCGGCTTTTTAGAGAAAAAACAGTATATCGTTAAAGATGAATTTAATAAGTATGGCCTCAAAATAGGAGACGACGGCTTTGCCTTTTCCGAGTCATTTATCAAAATCGTGGGACATCCCCCCATTGTCACCCATGCCGGAGATCCCAACCTGCATTGGACGCAACGCCCGGATAATATAGGATTTGAGTTTGTATATGTACTAACGGAAAAAGGAGTCGGGTTTGTTCCCAGTGTCGTGAATGGGCAAACAAGCCTGGAGCCGGTTGACGGAGGATTCAAAGCCAACAGACGTATTGCCCTGATGTCCTATCACAATGATCCTGAATTAATCGCAAGGTTGGAAGAGGGGTCCATCGTCCATAAACTCCCCTTTTCCAGCGGGGATTTTCCCACCGGAGCCGATGATGTAACCACTTCAGCCGGAAAAAAACAGTTTGCATATGTCGATTTTCGAGGAAAAAAAGGGTTTGTGGATCTGACTGGAAAAGTCATAAAACAGATTTCCCAGGATATTTTTCAACTGAAACGGAGAGAAGATGGAGAAAGCGGTTGGGATACCATGGAACCGGCTGGAACCAATCTTAGAAAAGAGACAACCGGTAACAAAGAGGTGGAGACCATCATTCCCAAGGGAAATCAGGTTTTTTTGGACGATCCGGCCAATTGGCCGGATCAGAAAAGTGGTCATGTCAAGATAACCCATTATGAACAGACCAAAGCCGATGGAACCAAAGAAAAAACAGCCTTCGAGGGATACGTCTGGGGACCTGAAATTAAAGAGGACAACCCAAGAGAGCCAATTGAATTTGACAAGGTGGTAAACCTGACCGACTTCCCCAGGGAAGTCAACGGAGGCGAGGTTATCGGTCATACCGGTGTATACCTCAGTCAGGCCGTTGCCCACATCGAAGTATTTCTTCCAGGTGCCATGAGCACCTATCTCGAAGCATCAACGCCCGTTGGAAATACAAAAGGGGTCCACCAAATCAAAAAGGATACCCTGCCCTGGAAAATGATCCCCGGCGACTACCCTGTTACCACCTTATCCACAGCCCTTCCAGTCAATACCGTTCTTGAGCTGGCATCCGAATCACAGCCAAGCTCCAATGTCAGACACCTGAAAATTGTGGGCAGGCAGGAAAACGGTGAATTATGGGTACATAAGGATGAATTGGAGGAACGACAATCCATTCGATTTAATCTCAGGGAAGATAAGTTTCAAGCCTGCCTGGACTGCAATGATTCCGGGCCGGTCGGTGATGAGAAATCAATTCTGGCCTATCCCCCAATGAAAAAGAATGGAAAGTTATGTGCCGATATCAATTGCGATTCCTGGATAAGAGGCAACTACCGCAAGGTTAACCTTGAATATAGTCAGCCCATTGATGCAGCAAGCCGACCAACCTACTTCTTAAAACGCGGAGATCTTAATAAAAACTATACGTACTCTGAACCCAATTACACACTTACCGCAGATTTCAGCCTGCTTTACAGCGAACATCCGACAAGCGGCAGCTCCCCCATTGCCGACCTTGTGTTAAAAAAAGGCACCCAACTGGAACTGGTGCATGAACACACCGGCCAACCTGACTATATCAGAGAAGTCAAACTTTTGAACCATGCCGATAAACGGTATTTATGGGTGAACAGAGATGATTTAAAAAGCTTTGAATCCCAAAACGATGATCTGTTTTTTTATCTTCCCAAAAATGGCAGTGACCTGAAAGGATATGCCGATTGCAGCGCAGAAGGAGAAGCGACCGGGCCTTTGATTGAGGTGACTCTGCTGGATGAAACCAAACCACTGGCAGTTCATCCCGACACGCCAAACTGGAAACGTGGGGATTATCGAAAGATACGCCTCAATTATGTTGAACTGGCTGATCAGACAAATCCCTTTTATCTGATAAGAGGTGATGGGGAGTTTGTTCCCGATACCAATTACACCTATGAAAGCTCCCATGCT
>JBFFHJ010000220.1:0-3099 GCA_041556995.1 bacterium
GCGCTTACAGCTCTTCGATTAATCTTATCTTATTATCCGACTCTAGCCCTTTAACCGGATGAGACTTCCGGAGGGGTTTTCCTGTCGCCATTCAAACCCAATTCGGTACATTGTCCGTGAGGTTTCACACCCCGTCATCAGCGCAACGACAGCATGCTCACGTAGGGGGCCGGTGGGGATACACCGGGTATATTCAGTACTTCATTTCTACCTCCTATACATACAATCATACGACTTCGTGTCGCACTTTAATACTGATATCACCCGCCGCCGCTCCGGTGATGACTTAGCCTGTGAATGGTGCCAAGAGCACAGATTTCGGAGTAACCGAGTGCGATGTGCGGTCGCGTGAATGTGATTGCCAGGTTTTCGCAATTTATTCCAATATCTCTGCCCCACAGTAGCGACATTTCACTGCTTCTGCTTGAATCATTTCTGCACATTTTGGGCACTTTTTTGAAGGCGATTGTAGCTCGGTCTTCATTTCTCTTCCAATGAAATATGATATTACAAAACCAACAAGACACGCTATTGCCATGAGTATGGAAACTCCCCCAGTTATAAAGACAAATAAACCACCAGCTATTGCTGCTTCAGCTGTCTCAACACTAGTACTAGATGAGTTAATTGAACCTGACACAATGCTTCCACTATAAATAATTCCAACAAACATTACCATAAACCATTCAGCTGCACCAACCAAAAACCCTCTAGAAAAGACTTTTGAAATGCTAACAGCACCTCGGCTGAAAAACCAAGATGATACTACCCAACCTCCGACTAAAGTTATTAGAGCAAATAATAGAGAAGGAAAGTAGTCCGCTGATACAGATGAAGCCAGCATTACACTGATAGTATAGATTAGAAATCCAGAAAAAAAACCCATAACAATTGAGATAAGTGATTTCATAAGAATCATCCTTTTATTATATTAAATTGATAAAACTAGAAAGTCGGGTAAGAGGACACCGTCTCCGGCGGCCCCTCCCCTAAGAACTGTACGTGAGACTTTCACCTCATTCAGCTTAAGCCTCTGAAAAGGTCTCCCTTGTGGGGATTCCCGCAAATTATAAAATTTACTTCATGTTACACAGTGGCTGCCGGAGTAACCCGAAGGTATACAAGGCGCACCAGCTATGGAATTAAATAGTATTCCATGCCGTCATTTGCTTTCCCTGTTTTCGCCCGGTTCGGCCGAATTTCAGATGACAAAAGACCCATCGAACGTCTGCCTCATTACTGAGCCGAGAATGTTTCACTCAGTATTCCACCCATTACAGATGAGCATTCGCTTCTTTCGACACCCTACTCCAATCCGACAACAACATGCCTTGCGGTTAGTCTGCACTGAAGGCATCAGGATTGGGTTTCCACGTTCCACATAGTTGATCACTGTGGATGATTTAGGTGAACTTAATACGCTGGTAGTATGACGATTCCGTTACAAGCACTTAGCAGACCTATAATCTGATTAACGTATGTAAACACAAGGAAACATACCTTCGACCTAATAATCCTCGTAGGTCTGTTACTGTTGACGATGCTTAACGATATTCAGATATCTTAACCATATCATTCGTCCCAAGCCCTTAACCGGGGAGGATTTCTGGAGGGGTCTTCTCGTCACCGTTCTGACCCAATTCGGTACACTTGTCCTTGGGGCTTCACACCAACCACACAGCGCGTGATAAGCATGCCCATGTAGGGACTGGCAGGAACATACCAGGTATTTCAATAAACTACATTAAATACACTCAACTATGCGACTTCGTGTCGCACACTAACACGAATATCAACTGCGGCAAACGCTGAACATAAATCAAAGCGGTAATATGCGCCCGACCGCTGGGAAAGCAAGTTGCGAAAAAAGCAAGTTACCGTCAGCTGGATATTTTTGTTGTGTGATTTTGAAGGAAGATTATTCAGTGTATACGTGGCTTTTGTTGTATAAAAGCTCAGGATCTAAGTCCGCTTTATTTGTTCACTCAATAGAGTCAAATGAAACATGGACAGAATTGAACATTGAAGGATCTTTTAGTTTTTTAAAAATCCCTATATCCAGGTAAGGCGTGACATCAAAGATTCGTTTTTCGTTATTCTCGAATGTAAGGATTAATTTTTTATCTTGTGTAGGTTTTACATCAATTACTGCTTTATACATCGCAACCTCTTAATTTAAAGGTTCTATTTTAAACGGTAATTCATCTTGAGAAGACAAATCCCAATCTGCCAATAAATCGTCTTTGTGAATTTCAGCCCATGCTAAAACAAGCTTCTTCTGTTTAGGGGGAAGAGATCCTTCCGTTAATTCACAAGTATTTACATCAATAATTCCTATATATTTTTGATAATATGCATGAAAATGTGGAGGATTATGTTCATTTGGAGCACATACCCCTGATTACTATTCCATAAAACGTTGAGATTGTTGGTATGCTTCTCCTTAAGTTTTCTTTGAGAATATCACATTCTGTCAATTTGAAACTGCATTCACTCAACGTATGGGAATATATGGAGTGATCGATAAAACGGTGGAACTGTTCTAATAGAAAATTCGCGTGGTTGCACAATCCTGGAATGCAAACGGAATCGGTCATTACATATAATCCCTGTTGAACGGGCTAAATCGATTGTTTGTCTATTATGGATATAGTAAGGCTTTTTTGAGGATTTGTAAAAATATTTCTGAGGGAATCAGATCGAAATGCTGATAAATTTGAGTATGCAACGGATTTAAGCGATGATTTTTAATGGAAAATGGATGACGATTTGCAGTTGTTTTTTCGATTGAGCGATTTTTGGGCGCACTTATCAACTTTTTGCAATTGTTTCCCCAAAAGCCAACGTGGCGAATTCGCATGAATCCCGAAGGTAACTCATGTTGTAAAAACCGTTGACTAAAGGTTTCTCCATCTAAATGACATATTTCGGTTTTACAGGTATCAATCCTTATATGATTGAGTCAAACAAAGATTTGATGACCCCTCATTTTTTTGATAAACAAAATGCTTAAAAGTACTTTTTTGCTATCAAAAAGTGCATTCTAAGGTTATATAAGGGGGCTTATTCAGGGTTATGTCCCTTTTTTATCGTTCTTTA
>JBFFHJ010000221.1:0-3071 GCA_041556995.1 bacterium
ACAGGCTGGTATGCATTGGAAAAAGAAAAATGTTCAATCGATAGCGTCCGTAAAAGCTGGATATGAGTCGGGAAGATGGGACGAGATGGTTAATAAGTATCTAATGGCATCATGATGTTGCCAGCAAGTTTTTGGTGCACCGCTAACAAGGGGGTATTTGTCAACTCTATTGAATTATGTCATTTTAAGTAATTCGTTGAGAAATATAGAGATTAGGACAATCGATCATCTTTTGTGATGGCATAAAAATGTTAGATTTAATGAAGAAACGCCAATGTGTCAGAAATTGAAAAGAGAATTGGTGCGAAGATTACGCAAGTTCGTCTGGAGAAAAAAATGACGCAACCCCAAGTGGCGAAAAGGATCAATGTGAGCATGGAAACCATATCCCGGTTGGAAAGAGGGGTGAATATTCCATCGCTGAAAACAATTGAAAAAATATCTGTGGTGTTGGATGTTCCCATAAAAACGTTTTTTGAGTTTGATGAGGCAAAAGCAAAAGACAGTTCGTTTGAAAGGGAGATTTCAAAGTTTGTTGTGTATCTAAAACTTCGGATAAAAAGGAAGTCAGCCTAGGGCTGTACATTACCCATAAATATTTAGGTTTAAAATAACAATACGTTACAAACAGGAATGTTATGGACTTTTCAAATTCAAAAAAACTAAACGCCCATAAAATTGAATAGTTATAAAAAAGTCCATTTGCATGTGTTGACTTATGGGTAATGGGCAGGCCCAGGGCTTAAGATCATGAAGGATTTGTTTAAGCATTTGAGGAATAGCAGGTAGTAGGAATTTTATATTGTTTTAATTAAACCTTTTTCGTTTATAAAAGGAGAAATGGAAAAAACCAAGGTTTGTGTTGATTGTGGCAAAGTGTTCACCAGGAAAGGCTACGTCCGTTGTGAAGAGTGTAACAGTGATTATTTTGTTCTCAAGGCGATGCGGGTTCATGGAACAAGATATGATTATAGTCAGTCAGTATATGTTAAGCCAAACAAAAAGGTAAAGATCATCTGCCCTGTTCATGGATTGTTTTATCAGGGACCCAATAATCACTTAAGAGGGAGCGGCTGTCCAAAATGCGCCCGCATAAAATACACAACAGAAACATTTATCCAAACAGCGATCCAAAAACAAGGAGACAAGTATGACTACAGCCAGTCCATATATGTTAATTCCCAAAAAAAGGTAAAAATTATCTGTCCAATACATGGAATGTTTGAACAGAATCCCAATAGCCATCTAAGGGGAACTGGTTGTCCGAGGTGCGGTGAAAAACGTGTCAGAAGACTCTCTACTGAAGATTTTATTCAAAAAGCGATTCAAAAACATGGTGATAAATACGCCTATGAGGAAGTTGAATATGTTAGTGCTGAAGACAAGGTAAGGATTCGATGTAAAGATCATGGCATCTTCGAGCAAAGGGCATCCAGTCACCTGAGCGGACATGGTTGTCCTGAATGCAGCGGTGCTGGAAAACTAACCCGTGAAATCTTTATTGAAAAGGCAAGAAAAATCCATGGTGATAAATACTGCTATGAGGAAGTTGAATATATTGGTTCTCAATGCAAGGTAATGATCCGGTGCAAAGATCATGGTGGAATATTCTGGATAACCCCCAGAAACCATCTAAGAGGCATGAGTTGCCCAGTATGCAGTGGCAAAATGCTAACCCTTGAAGCCTTTATTGAGGAGGCAAGAAAAATCCATGGCGATAAATATAGCTATAAAGATGTTTTTTATTTTAACCAACATAGAATAGTTGATATCATTTGCCCGGATCACGGTAAGTTTGAAATGAGTCCAAAATCCCATTTAGCAGGGAATGGCTGTCGAAAATGCAGGAGAGCCGAGGCAGCTGGCGAGATGCCTCATAGCCACAGTTCAGACCACTAATCGATCTTTCATTTTTTTTCGGACCAACAATCCTAAATGAATTTCTGCGTCTAATTCCTGCGATTTTGGCTATTTTCCAGCTGTTTCTATCCAAAACCTTCGCTCAAGAATCAAAATCCATCCCATTTTGCATTCCTGGTAGAGGAGGGATAGGGCGGGCTGGTGGGTGTTTGTATTTTAAAATGGTGCGTAGCACACTGTTTTGAAAAACAGGGATAAAATCATTTTTATGAAGATAATAAAGTAAAAATTTCTTTTTGTGTTACTCTTTGTAATGTGTTTTTAGCCGTCCGGGAATGCTTTCTTTCGGTTAGCCTTAAACAAATGTGCTGTTATATCTGGAATTGCTTGACCTGTATGGTAATTGGGCATAAAACTGTTTTAAAGACAACCAAGTACCTAACTGATTACTATTTCTATTCATTTCTTTGGAAGTGTTAATAAAACATAAGATTTCAACTATTTAATCAATCACTCAAAAATACCCAATCAGAAAAACATATGGAGTTCATCTCAGAAAAAGATGTGGAAAAGTTGATCAATCCTGGAGTTACATCTTTTCAATTACTTACTCCACATAACTCAAACTCAAAAAAAGTTACGATAACAAGGGTTATTGTCGAACCAGGAGCTGTTCAAAACCGCCATTCACACGACACCTCAGAGCAAATCTGGATTGCGCTTAATGGCATCGGAAAGCTGTTATTGGCAAACGGTCAGGAGAAAGATTTTGAAAATGGAGATATTGCCCGTTTTGAGGATGGAGAAATTCATGGTTTGGCAAACTGTAGTTCGAGTTTTTTTGAGTATATAGCAATAACGTCTCCTCCTTTAACGTTTGATGATTCTTACCAAGAAAGAAAATAGTTTCATACTATGAGAAAGAAAAGATCACCCACGCCATCGTCGATATTGAGCTATTCCCTTTTATCTGCTGAGCAATGCCGATATTGAACTGATGAAGGATTTTGTTCCCTCCCACCATGTAAAAAAAATATTTGGCCTGCCTCTTTGCGAAACAATATTGGACGAAATGTTCGGTTTATCACCACTGGTTTCATTGGTCGAAACAGAATCGGGCGATTCGATGGAGAGTAACACCGGAAAATGTTCGGGATCTCCTTTTTCAGACCCCCCGCTGGATGCTGTTGATGAAACGTCGAACCGGCATG
>JBFFHJ010000222.1:0-3005 GCA_041556995.1 bacterium
ACCCTGGATGCCTCATTCCATGCTGCTTGTGTCTGGAGTCAATGCTTTTTGGGATTTATAGCGTTTCCAGTCAGTATTACAAAAAGAGTGATATTAAAACCAACGGTTTTCGGGAATACCTATAAAGCCCAAGTTTTGCCGATCTCGGGGGATAAAGAAAAAGCTATGTTTGATATTTTTATATATGACCGAACAGATGACATCTGTGAGATAGTGACCGGTATTAAAATGATCGATATCAGTGGAGGTCGGCTTCGTCCGCCCGAATGGATACGATTCTCCACTACTTAAAACTTCCTGCATATCCAATCAAATATATTAGTACGTTGATATCGCTGTTAAGAGGTGTTGATCATCAAGAACGTGTTGTAAGTTGTTCCAGAAAATAAAAAGTAACATTAAAAATGAAATGTCTCCCTCGACAAAGGTAGTAGTTGGGCAGCCGTGAATGGTGACGTGACGTATTTAGAAAGAAAAGACCTGGAATATTTCCTTGAACAAGTCAGGGATATGGATCTCCCACCAGGAATATCAAAAAACCTTAAGGCGAGTAAAAATGAATGGATATCTGATATCCAATCGCCTACGAACTTACAAAAGATGGTTGGATATTTTGAGGCAGTTACCAAGATATCAATGTGAGTAACCCACGCTTGTTCACGCTTTGTTTTATCGTGGCCCCCGATAAGGTAAAAGCCGAGGATACCAAATTGGCTTTTGTCCTTACTCCGAGCCTTTTTGACCGGTACTTCAGAATCGGGTCATTTTTGATTTTTCTTTGGTAATTGGATTAATTTGTTTTTCTGTGCTTTCATGATTCACCTATAACCGCCCTACACTAATAAAGCAACACTATGGTGTCTCACTTACATTGACACAGAGGGCACGACTATCCCCACATGACTTGGGGCCACAGTTAGCTACTCCTTCTGTGGTGGGCTTTCCCATCCCCTGCTCTATGTCGGTTTGTCCCGGCGCTCTCAACTTAACCCCCTCAATCCTGCATTGATATTGAAATCGATAAATTAATGGTTGCTAATGGAATAAAACTATATTATTTAATAAAAAAAACAATAAGTTAACTGCCTTGTTTCCAAAACGCAATCTTACAATCCTGAACCACATTTTCATCAATTAAAAACTCAGAATTTTACCCTTCAGACAGGTTATTTTGAAGAAATGCAGGTGAACATAATTGTTATCTTGGAAATGGACATCAAATATGACTGATTGTCTAATATGCAATAGAATTCAACAAATCAAACAAGGAACCAATCCATATTTTATTGCTGAATTAGACACTGGGTTCGTTTTCACGGGAGATCACCAGTTTTTCAAAGGATACACTCTATTTCTATGTAAGCACCATATTCGAACCGCATCAATTAGAAAAAGATTTTAAGCTGAAATTTCTACAAGAAATGAGCTTGGTTGCAGAAGCAGTGTTCAGGAGCTTTATACCAGAAATTTTAAATTATAAAGCACTTGGGTTAAGCAAATGATCTTTTCCATGTTATCACAAATATAAAAAAATTCATTAATTCAATATCTTTTTATACAGAAAGTTGTCAGGTCTAAAAATAATAGAATATATAAAGAAGTAGAGACAATAGGTGTTTTGGTCAATGGAAAGGAGTATTTCATGAGGGTCTCTGCTGACATAAATGAAATTCTAACAAAAATAGTTGTAAAATAGAATTGAATAAGTCTAGAGATTAATATATTAAACTAATGAATCTTTTAATCAGGAGAATTAACAACATATTCTGAATAGTAAAGGCTGTGGTTGTGCTAACCGAAATGAGAAGAGATACTTAGTTTTAAAAAATACAATTTCTTATGAGAGATGATAACATCCCTGGCTTTACTTAATATTTAACAACAGCCTTCTATTTCTTTTTTTATAATGAAAATTTTCTAAAATTCCAATGTGAAACTATGGTTTCAATTGAACATATGTTTTTTGGGTTGAGCTTTGGATTAAGCTTCAGTCTGTTGATGGAAAAAGTGAACGTAACAAAACATCAAATTATCGGCACTTGTCTCCTGGGTGCTATTGCTCCCGATATTGACTGGATTACTATCTTTTTTGATAAAGAAACATATTTTGGATTTAAGTGGTATTCCCACCATTCATTTAGTCATTCCATAATTGGTTGTTTATTTCTTGGTTTGGCATTCTTTTTCTTATATATGGGATTAGAAAAATTAAATATTTGTAAATATATAAATAAAAAGACGATATCAATATTAATTGCTCTTTTTGTGTTTGAATGTCTCCTACATGTGTTTTGTGATATGGTCACAATTCCAGGGATTTGGGAAGGAATTCCGGTTTTTGCTCCTTTTAGTTGGAAGCGTTACGGAGGATGGTCTTTTATGCCCTGGAGAAGTTATTTGACAATATACCTGGCTGTTGGAAGTTTTATGACATTTTTCTTTATATCATTCATTGAAACAAAAATGAAAATAAGCAAATATGTTCTTCCTTCTGTCGCTTTAGTGCTACTCACTTTTGGAGGATATAACGTACTTAACTCAAAATATATATCGCAAGAACAGTGGGAAATGAAAGAAAGAAAACTCGTTGGTGACAACTTATATGATTTCACCAGGAGGCTCGAAAATCTGAGTTATAACTATTTTAAAATTGATATAAACTATGGCCATTAACAACTCTCAAAATAGGAACGATATTGAGGATATTCGAAATATTTTAGAGCAAATCAAAATCATACGGAACAATTTTCAGAAACTGGCATCGGATTCAAAAACACTGAACTCAATTCAAACCATATCAAAGAACCTGAAAGATTTTATGTATATTAAAGCAGATGTTTTTGCCGGAAATAAGATAGAGGGATTAAATTTGTTGGGTTCACCGTTTACCCTGGATGCCTCATTCCATGCTGCTTGTGTCTGGAGTCAATGCTTTTTGGGATTTATAGCGTTTCCAGTCAGTATTACAAAAAGAGTGATATTAAAACCAACGGTTTTCGGGAATA
>JBFFHJ010000223.1:0-2947 GCA_041556995.1 bacterium
AACAGGGCCACCCAATTCACACAGGTAAAAACTCTGTTGAACCTGGGATAGTGTTTAATTAAAAAACCGACCCGAAACGATGACTGGGAGACCGATAAAAGGCCGTCAGTATTGACATGGCGGCCCTTTTAATATAAGACCGAAGAATATCGGCATCAACGGTCTGATGGTCTGGCTGCTTTTTTCCAGCAGGGCAAGCACCGATTCTTTCAGACACAGTAAAACCACTTCGGCATAACAGGTAAGCGGCTCGGAACATGTCGTTCAGTTCCAGGATGTTTGGTTCATGGGTTTTTCCTTTGCTTTGAAAAACCTAGTACTATTAATCGTTTTGTGACATTATCTATCCTTTTTAGATAGTCTGATTTAATTCATATCTATACCTTTATTATATCGGCATTTAATATCTGTTCTTTTTGAAATATGAAACATTTTTAATGTAAACTTTTATAACATGATATTTTTAACTCAACTATGATTGTCTGTATTAGTTTTTATTGTCTTTTTTAGACTATGTCAATAAAAAAATGTTTACTTTTGACAATCAATAATGAGATCTTAAGCAAAGGAGGTGAAAATATGGATATTAAGTCACAAGATAATACAGCATTATTCGGAAAGAGACTTAAGCATTTAAGAATAATTAAAGATTGGTCACAAGGTGATTTAGCTGCTAAACTAAACATTGACACACAGAGGATTTCAAAAATTGAACGTGGGATTACAAAACCTCCTCTTGAGATTTTACCAAAACTTTCTAAAATTTTTGAAGTCGATCTAGATTATTTAATCACCGGAAATAGCCATATAAAAAATGAAGTGGTACGGAACCCGGAACTGATAGCACGATTTCAGGAGGTTGATCGACTTCCAAAAAGAAAGCAAGATCACATTATCGCTCTCATGGATGCTTTTATAAAAGAGCAAAAGTTTGAAGAATTGGTTAAACAGTAGCTTTCAAACAAACAATAAAGGAGTACGCATGAACACAATCATAGTAAGTAAAGCAGCTCAAACATTACCAAAGATTATTCAAGATACGATAAAAAACTGCGAGGAAACGGTTATCGTATCTGAGGATGGATCGGTTGTGTTAATTGATCAAAATGAATGGGAAAGTATTCAAGAGACACTAAAGATTCTTCAAGACCCGATATCTTTAAAAGCTTTGTTGGATGGTCATAAAACAAGAGATGAAGGGAAAAAACCTAAATCTGCCACAGTTGAAGAGGTATTTAATGACCTACAGGCTTAATATACTCCATCAGGCGAAGAAAGATTTAGATTGGTTTCGAAAAAATGATAAAAAAATTTATATAAAATGCTTTGATCTTGTCAGAGAGGTTATGGAAACTCCAGAACAAGGAACAGGAAAACCTGAACGATTACGATATTTCGATAAAAAGGTATATAGTCGGAGAGTTAACCATAAAGATCGGATGGTTTACACAATTTATGATGATATAAAAGAGATTGATGTTTCTTCATTCAGAGGACATTATAATTGATAATATATTCTTCGCTTTAATATTTTTTCAATCAAATACCCCCATCCTTTTAAGAAGTTCCTTGTTATATCTCCTTCACTTTCCTATTATTACATTCACTGATATTTTGTGGCTTATTTGATTGATAAATAACCTCGGTTATAACTACCATCAAATGATGGAAACATCGAAATAAAGGACAGTTATGGAATACTCAGACAGAACCGACATGCCAGAAGCTAAAATTAGATTTGTACTTGAACATGAGCTTGTCGATCCGTTTGTTCGATCAGTATGTTCAGATCCTATTGTCTCTCTGAAACTTTCTGCAGCTTTTGTCTTCGCAATAGAGGCTGAACAAGTTATTTTTAAATTACCCATTGATGACGTTTTTAGAAAAAGAAAATCTAAGGAGTATCGTTTATTCATAGGCTATTTCAAAAAAATATACCTAAGCTCTCTTTTTTTGTTAGGTTCTACCGATTATCTAAGCGCTATTGTCTTAATGAGATCTCTGTTTGAGCTTCTTGTTGGAATCTCAACAGATCTAAATGCACCAATGAAAGAAAAAATAAAGTCCATTTGTTTCTTTGACGAGCAAGAAAAAAAAGAGATTTCTAACACATGGAAATTATTATGTGCATGGGCTCATCCATATGGAAAATGGGAGAAGTATGTATGTCCAAAAGCGTTTAGTGCGGGACGAATATACAATCCGAAACTGTTTGAACAATGTTTAGAATATTCATATAAAATTCTTGATTTTATGTTGACTTCCATTTTTGAACTATTTGATCTTTCATCTTCGGATTTTTCAGATTCTGAAACAAGCATAATGCATAGTGAGCTATTAATGTTCTATAAGAGGATAAATAAACATGACTCAACCTCTTAGATGGCGTATTTAAGATAGGTGTCAAAAATCACCCTCATTTTTCAAACTCCCGTGACCTGAAAATACGGGGGCTTTTTCTGTTTAAAAACCGGTGTCAAGAATCATTTGTTTAAAGTGCACAATCTGTAAACCGAAAAGACTGACTTAGGTTTTTTATTAGAAACCGAGGTCAATATATGAAGTCCAGCGGACTTCACCGGTTCGTTGGAAGTGGATTTGATTTTTTTATATTGGAAGTCCTGACGGACTTCACCGGCCCCTGTGGTAGTTGGTTTGGGGAAAGATATGAAGATTGTGACCTTTTCCCTGTCCTTCATTTTTGTGTGCTTCGCACTGTCTTTTAGAACCATATCCCACCAGCCCACCCTTACCTTTCTCTATGCGGTGCTCAGGCATCCATGCCTTCACCAATTATAGGCTTGAAAAACAAGCCAGGACTCGGCTGCGCCATTGTCCATTCCGCCGCCATCCCTGGCTGCCCTCCCATGCGGGCCGGCTCGGCCGCGCTCCCCGGCCTCGTCCCCACCGCTATTGCTCATGGCATCCCTTTGCTGTCATCAACTTC
>JBFFHJ010000224.1:0-2944 GCA_041556995.1 bacterium
AAGGCAAGCTGTTGTCGGGTTGGAGTAGGATGTCGAAAGAAGCGAATGCCCATCTGTAATGGGTGGGATACCGAGTGAAACATTCTCGGCTCAGTAATGAGGCAGACGTTCGACGGGTCTTTGGTCATGTGAAATTTGGCCGAACCGGGTGAAAGCAGGGAAAGCAAATGACGGCATGGAATACTATTTAATTCCATAGCTGGTGCGCCTTGTGTACCTTAGGGTTACTCCGGCAGCCACTGTGTAATATGAAGTAAATTTTATAATTTGCGGGAATCCCCACAAGGGAGACCTTTTCAGAGGCTTGAGCTGTATGAGGCGAAAGTCTCACGTACAGTTCTTAGGGGAGAGGAGGCCGGTAACGGCTTCCTCTTACCCGACTTTAAAATGACTATGGGAACAACATTCAATATTAATAGTCCAAGTACCTACTATAAACATCTTCTTCTTGCTCAGTTTCATGAATTCATGACTAAGGAAAACTTCAATTCAGTTCGCCATGCAATCACATGCTCAGTATTGGCATATCATCTTCGTGAGTGGATCTGGAAATGCAATAGCGCTGAAGTGAGAAATTATTTATTGTCAGAAAAATTTATAAAAAAATCAAAGATTAGGAGAGATGATCATGTTGTATGCAAGTTTAACGAATACATAAATAAGGAATGTCCAGAGTTTAAAATGATTCATGAAATATGCAATGGTTCTAAGCATTTTTATCCTGGTGAAAATGACAAAATAGAAGACACTTATACACGTGAAGGAGGATTCACAGGCTCATCTTTTTGCGGAGAATCATTTCAAACTAATGACCTTATGATTAAGGATGCGTGTGGAAAGGAGTTCATTTTTAAGAAGATTATTGAAAAAGTTGTTACCTACTATGGCGAGTTGCTTTCAAAATTAAAAATATAACAAAAGTTTACAGACCGACCGCCATCGCGCTTTTGCAGGTGTCTAGTCGGTCATTCTTGGCAAGTAGATCTTAAACACAAAGTCTGTGTAGGCGGCGGCTGAAACTGGCGTTGGGCCTTTTGAATAAATCGTTTAAGACTCTTTCTATAAAAAATTGATCTGTCAATTTGGATTTTTGCTATAATTTTTTTAAAAAAATGGTATATTATAATATTTCAGTAACTTATGCTTTTTTTTACTCCTCCAAAACCCCTTATTTTGACAAAATCAAGCATTATAATTTAGTCTTTTGTTGATGTTGACATTAAATTGTTTTTCATATTCTTCAATGAAATTTTTAGGGGAAAAAATGAATCAAAAAACTATTTTCATAATATTGTTCTCAATTATCATTTTTGCATTCGGTTGTTCGGAAGAAGGGGGCGGCGGCTCATCTGATGGGCCAGATCCCTCGGATGATAATCCCCAAGAGGTGGCAAATCCACCAAAATCCATATCACTGGAAAATCCAAAAGCACTTTTCATTGATAAAATGGGTAATCTAACAGCAGAACCGAGTATAGTTTCCTCCAATTCCGAAGGAAACAATGTAGCCTATAGCGAATCCACTGATCCAAATAGAAAAGTTTTAAAACAGATTTCACAAGACAATCAAATATCTGAAGTTATATTTCAAGATAGTTCTGGAGATCAAGTAGAATTATCAGTAACAGACCTTATTAAAATCAACAATGATTACATCATTGTCGAATTTGTTTTTAATGAAGAGATAAAAAAAGCTCTGATCGATATATCCGATCCTTCTTCGGATTGTGTGCTTTATGATGTTACAGATTTTTCTGCAGATTACTTTCAAGTCAGAGATAATTACCTTTTTGCGCTATCAAATAATACTATTCAACGACTAGATCTGAATACTTTAACAGTCCAAGCAATGAATAATCCAGATTTTGATCCATTAGAATCTGGTAAAAACTGGAATGGATATGAAGATTTATTAATTGGTAATGGTCTGAATATTATTGCTTGTCGTCAGAATCCTAGCGGTTGTATCAACTACATTTTTTACAACGATTTTTCTCCTCCTAGGCAAGCTTTTCAGACTATTGTTGCAACTGGAGGTGGCGGATCAGCTGGACTTGTTTATGGTGAAGATGGGTTTATATATCAAATTCAAAGGATATACAGTGGTTGTGCCTACGGTGGTTGTGATCCAGAAGACCTTGGTACGTATATTCGAAGATTGGAAATTACTCCAAGCGGTTTAGATGTTACAGCGGACCAAGCAGGAGACTATGTTGATCTCGGTAGTTATGCAGCAGGATATCGACGAATTAAAAATTCTTATGCTCTTGATGATCGTAATCGATACATTCTCTTTAATGGTGGATTCTTCACCATGGATTCTTCAGCAGATGGAAGTATAATCCTAAATTGGACCGATTTAACATTAACTGATTTACCAGACGGCAGTACTACAAATGTCCCGTTGGTGTCGAAGGACTACGTTTATTGGAGAAATGGTGATTCAATTTTAAGGCAACAATTAACAGCAGATTCTACACAAGAATTAATCGTAACAGATTCAAATATGATTTCTTTTGAAGTAGTAGGTACTGTTGTTATTTTTTCAAGGTACAACACAGCAGTAGAAATAGCTACATATCAGGTTATTCCAGGTAATCTTCCAGAATTGCTATATAGTTCTGATATGGAAGTTCAAAAAATTGTAGAACTAGAACTTTAGTTTTTGTCGGAAATTAATAAAAATAGCAATTAGTAAGGGTTTTTTTTGCTGAAGTTCGAGGTCATACATTGCCCAACTTATGCATTAACGCTGACATTTATCGCGGCTAAGCCGCGATAAATGCAGGTTATGCCGGTGTTGAGGTGCGACACGAAGTCGTATGATTGTATGTATAGGAGGTAGAAATGAAGTACTGAATATACCCGGTGTATCCCCACCGGTCCCCTACGTGAGCATGCTACCGTTGCGCTGATGACGGGGTGTGAAGCCTCACGGACAATG
>JBFFHJ010000225.1:0-2804 GCA_041556995.1 bacterium
AATTCGGTACACTTGTCCATGGGGCTTCACACCAACCACACAGCGCGTGATAAGCATGCCCATGTAGGGACTGGCAGGAACATACCAGGTATTTCAATAAACTACATTAAATACACTCAACTATGCGACTTCGTGTCGCACTCGAACACTAGCATCAGTTGCCGCTGCACTGATGCTGAATTAAAGATGAATGTGCCAGTAGCACCTCACTATCACTCACTCGGCGGCGATTGCGGTCAACTGAATGCACTTGTTATAGATTTTTTTTGAAATGCTCAGGATACTTTGCTTTGTTTTTCCTAACGGTCTCTTGAACTTCTTCTTTACTTCTAAAATCACCTGGAAACTCTGTTTGTACCGGCAACAATGGGATTTTAAAATGAAAAGACTTCCAATCATTATATGAATAGTTTGCAAAAAAACTGATATCAAAAAGTCTTCTGTCAGGTTTATGTTTACCAAAATACATTATGTAGCCAAGCGGATAAAAAGCAACTTCGCTCTGTATTTGCGGTGATGACGGATTGTTAAAATCTACAATTGCCGATATCCCCGAAGACCTTCCAAACTCACCTATATTATAGAAGGCATATATTTTGAGTTCAGGATTTAAATACTTCGTTTCCCGATTTAATATGAATCTCACTAGTTCTGGATGCCTAAACCGCATTAAGTCTGAGTTCAGGCTAAAAAACATGCAAATGATCTGTTTAATTACTCGCAATGGAAATAGGTGAAAGGGGTAATACAAAGTTGGGCCAAGCTTCGATGTGGAAAGTGTAAATGAAGCCTGATAAGACCAAGAAACAAAAGGAGTCCCATACCAAGCGCCTGTATCGTTGTTACATTTGGAACAAAGAGTGTATCCGCCTGTTCCCCTTTGCAAAATCTTCCCTTTAAGATTTCTGAGATCATTTTTACCTATTCTGCCATCAATTGGAATCGAAATGAGTTTTCGGTCATTAAAAGCTGCTCTTGGTGGCACGTGCTCAAATGACAATTTTGTGTAGGTACCACATATTGCACAATATCCGAAAACTTTCTTTCTAGCCATTGTTGGGGATTAGGTTTTTTGTCTCTAACACCAGGATCAGCTGTTTTACCCGCCGTTTTTTTGGCGGGTAAAACAGCTGCATCCATTTGTTATGTATAGATATTTGAAATAAAAAACGTATGTGTAGGAATAATCACATGTGGTCTAGCTGTTGATGCTTTTTGTGTTGTACAACGATTACGGTTTAAATGCTTTAAAATGAATGAATCGTATAATTTGATTTGTTTTTGAGAAATCGAATCCACAATTGTCCAGTGTGACCATACATGGCCCCCAAGACAAATTAAGATTGTTCGATCCTCACCACTGTCAATAAAGGAAATGAGTTGTTTCCAGAAATCACTAAGATTAATATTTTTATTTTTCGAAAATGGTAATTCAAACTTAATTTCATTATTTACAATGTTGTTCAAAATTCCTTTGATAGTCGTTTTGTTCATTCCTCTTGTAATTGCAGTAGATAGTTTACCACTATTGTCTAAATAGGTGATGATTTTCTTAAAGACCAAATCACTGTTGTCATTGTTCGTAACCTTGCATATAGCGTTGACGATACTGTAAACGCCACACAGAGTATCCAAGGCTCCTTGTTCATATGGTTTCATAGCCGAGAACTTAAGTAAGTTGTACACTGCATAACACTGAACTAACCCGATTTTTTGCGGCAGCAAAAAATTCGGGTTAAGTGATTTGTTAGTACTTGTAATCAATTGATTTTGGATAATATATCTGATTATGTTTTATGTCTCTGTAGATTTTTTCGTTTTTTGAATATGGGGGTAAAAACATAACGAACTCAGGTTCGGTTGGTTTGATTACAATGGAGTTTTTTGTTGATAGTAACCCCGGTTGATCCATATACCAGAGGCCTTGGAAACGATCATTGGAAAGATGGCTCTGTAAGTCATATTCAAAAAAAGCATATGTATGGTTTATTGAATCATCTAGTGTTGAATAAGCATTATAAAGCAATCTTGGCCCTTTTTTACCCCCAATTCTGTCACGAATCATCGCACCTTTTGATAAAATGAATATTGCATCAACTGAAAATAATGACCAACCATGTTCAATTAAGTCATGATGCCCCGAAATTTCAATCCTTTCTTTGAATGAAATCTGATCACTTGTGGTGTATGTCTTTGCTATTGTCTGCCAAATACTTTTTGGAAATCTTAATTGCTGCGAAATATCGTATGCAAATATGTATTTTCGAATATTCCTATGAATTTGATATTCCAACTTGATAAAATCCATGATTTTATCAAAGTTTTTAAGGCTTTTAGCAAGTTCAGTGTGATTTAGCTTTCCTTTGACTTCTATGACTGCACCACATGCTTCAGGAGGGACAATTACGAATTCTCCATCTCTAAATATCGGTGATTTGTTTGCAGAATCCCAAATAATAATATCGATTTGCTTTGACTTGACTGGATTAGAGTCTCTGTCAACGGACATAATAAAACCAGTACTAACTTCCCATTTCTTCGGGAGAACGTTTCTTAGCACTGCACGTAATAGAGACTCTTTGTAGTTACCCACAGATAACCAATGATCTCTTCCCAATAGCTGGTCAAGTCGCTTGACTTTGCTAAATAGCTCATCATTAAATGATGAATGAAATAGTCTAAATGTGTCTTGTTTTTCCATTGGGTTGGATCTTATTTTTGTGTACTAACGCCCATTTAACCTGCGTTTTCAGAGCGACGCAGGAGCGGCGAAAAACGTCAGGTTGAAATGATTGTTAGACTAT
>JBFFHJ010000226.1:0-2762 GCA_041556995.1 bacterium
TAAACCCTTTGCATACTCAAAGTTATCAGCATTTCGCTCTGATTCCCTCAGAAATATTTTTACAGATCCACAAAAAAGCCTTACTATATCCATAATAGACAACCAATCGATCTAGCCCGTTCAACAGGGATTATATGGAAAAACCGATTCCGTGTACATTCCAGGATTGTGCAACCACCCGGATTTTCTATTGGAACAGATCCGTCGTTTTATCGGTCACTCCATATAATCCTATACGTTATGTTCAAAATTACTTTAGGAAAAAATGGAAAAATCAAATCATGAAATCTTTGATTGGATAGATGAAATTTTAATTGAAAATCAAATTTCCGATTTTGGGGCTTATAATTTCAATATTTATGAGTCTGAAGGTGAATTTCACATACAGGTCGTCGGGACAAATTCATTTGATTTAGATGATGACGATTGGGCATGTGATGAGATTTACTCTTCAGAAGAAGACATATTTATAATTCCGTTTGAAGAGTCTGGATCAGACTGGAAAGATGGACTCTTGTACATAAAAGGGCTATTAAATAATTATTTAGAGTTCGGTCAGTATTCAAGAATTCTTAAAAAATCTAGGGGTGTAGGAGTAGGTTTTGTTGATGGTGACATTGATATTTTATACAAGTCTTAGAACTAGGAACATAACGAATGTATAGACTGGAGCTTAATCTAGCGCCGGGAGGCACTAAATACATTGGCCCTAGGACAGTTCATCTTGAATTTAAAATTTCCGGAAAGCCCGGTCATACTGGTATTATGGACCTTCAAAATAGAGAATATCGTTGATTGTTTGTATATAAGGATGATATACATAATTTATGACTAAACAAAATAAGATACTCGCTAATTGCAAAGGATTTGAATGGGATCATGGAAATGATACCAAAAATTGGGACAAGCATGAAGTCTCTACCAGTGAATGCGAGCAATTATTTTTTAACAAACCTCTGATCGTCAAACGAGATACAAAACATTCTGGATTTGAAAACAGATACTATGTACTTGGAAAAACGGACTTGAATAGACTTTTATTCGCAGTCTTCACTGTTCGAAATGAAAAAATCAGGATCATTTCAGCAAGAGACATGACTAGTTTTGAAATCGAGAGGTATCAAAAATGAAAAAGAATATCCCACAATTTAAAAACGAAGTGGAAGAACGTAAGTTCTGGCAAGAAAATGATTCCTCAGAATATGTTGACTGGTCAGACGCTGAGGAAACAATATTACCTAAGCTTAAACCATCTACTCGTACAATCTCTGTTAGACTACCTGAATCAATGATTGAGGAATTAAAAATTCTAGCTAACAAACGTGATGTTCCCTATCAGTCCCTTCTTAAGATGTTTCTTTCAGAGAGAATACATTCAGAGTTTCATCATCCCAAGAAATAGTTCGGTTGCTTACTGACATATTAAATGAGGGTCTTAGACCCCATTAACAGAGTATCAAGCGAAGTTCATAAAATGGTATACAGAAAAACTGGATAGTGGCGATTCACGAAGTCCTCAAGAAATTCAAAGAGATTTTGTTGATTATCAACTTTTAATGAACTCGATAAAAGAAGTAAACAAATTGCTCATTCAGTATGCTAATAGTTTGAAATTTATAATTAATAGCAAATAGTGGTATAACAAATGTTTAACCCGCGTTATGGCTGCAAAGAAGGTAGGGAATCGGCTATTTGGGGTAAGGTTTCAATGTGACTATGCTTCTGTAATTCAAACCAAAGGTCATATTGCTGTTGGAGATTAAGCCAAAATTCAGGTGTGGTTCCCAAAGCATCTGCAAAGGATAGAGCAGAAGACGCTGTAACTTTTCTATGCTTGTTAATTATTTCATTCAAGCGTGCATAAGTCCAACCTAAGTGGTTGGCAAATGCCTTTTGGGATATTCCAATCGGCTTTAAAAATTCTTCCAGCAGCATTTCACCTGGATGAGTTGGAGGTCGATACTTAGGTAACATTTTAGATCCTAGTGATAGTCAAGTATGTCAATATTTGAAATATCTTTGCCATCCCACTGAAAAATGATTCGCCATTGTCTGTTTATTCGTAAACCCCAATATCCAGACAAATCACCTTTCAGTTTCTCAAGATGATTGCTTGGGGGAATCAAAAGTTCATTAATTTGAGTAACAATGTTCAATTGGTCAAGCAATCGCAAGGTTTTTCCAGTTAACTGCTTTGGAAACTTCCTCAATTTAGATATTGCGTTTCCGTCATAAATGTCTTTTGCGAATTTGCTTTTAAAATTGATTATCATGCTTTTATCTTAAATATCGATATACGATATAGTCAAGCTTAAAATGCCATAACGAGCGCATTCACCCGACCGCATATCGCCCCGGTTCAGTGGTGACGGGTGATGCCAGGGTTGAGTCTGTAGAAAAACCTTTATAGTATTGAAATTATTAGGTAATATGGTTTTATAATTTAAATAACCGGTTATACTGTAAAGGAGCATCATGCCAAAATATAAGCCTGTCAATTTCAATCAAATCACCATGATTCCGGTGGACTTCAATCAACAAATTATTGGAGGAACATTCGAATACACACTCCATCATTTGATAGAAAATAGATTGAATACCTCTATCTTTGACCATCGATACAAAAACGAAAAAACAGGGACCCCAAGCATCTGCTCAAGATTATTCTGTATGCCTATTCATTGGGTATTACCTCAACTCGTCAGATAGAATTTCTGTGCAACGTTCACATTATTTTTATTGCTCTTTCAGGTGATACGAGA
>JBFFHJ010000227.1:0-2646 GCA_041556995.1 bacterium
TATTTCTCTGTTAGAGGATAGAAAGCGACCTTTCAGGATCGCATCTATCCTTATTCGTTATGCACTTCACTATCATTTCTTATCTCAATTTCTCAAATTGTTGTTCGGCAACTCTTGAATACTACTTTTTGAGCATTGGACGGAGTTCCCTCACTTACCACGAAGAAGCCATCAGGGAACTTCTGCCTTTTATCAGTCCTGAGTCGTATAAACCAGGATGTTGGGATTATGTGACTTGAGTCGTGCAGTTTGGGATTTGAGACCATAAGGAAGGGGGCTTTGTTTGACTCATTTGGAGTTTTTGACGGGATGGATAAAAGACTTCAAAGTTGAGTCAAACGAAGACTTGACCCCCTAGCCAATCTCTTAGTAACAGAATAGTAACAGCAAATCCCACGAAAGAAATTTAGTTCTTCAATCCATCATTGAAAGACAGCAATCCCATTTTCGCTCTGATCTGGCTAAACGATACCGGTGTATAATGAAGGTTATTAACTTCTTCGCTATTGCCGATATATGCACCAGCTTCTTTTGAGCTGAAACCGAACTTGCTTTTCAATGTGTGATTGAAATACGTTCGCAAGTCTTTAACTTCCAACCTATCTGGACGAAGTCTCTCTTTAAGTTCCTTTAATTCAAGTTGTTTTTTTATCATTCGGAATACTCCCTCCATTTAGCTATTACATCTAGCGCACTCCCTGATCGGAGAATATCTTTTGCTAAAGAAATTCCTTGGCCAATCTCATTTGTTGTATTGCAAAGGTAAAATGCTGCAGCTGCGTTAAGTGCAATTAGATCAAAAGCAGGCCCTGTACGCCCAGCTAAAGTCTCCAATAAAAAATCTGCATTATCATGAGGGGTCTGAAGAGATTTCACACCTTGGTAAGAATCATAATGAATGTTAAAATCCTCTGGATTTAATACATACTGGCACTTATGATCATACCTTTTCTCGATAATCAAAGTTGGTGAAACTATTGACAGTTCGTCAATTTCAGGGTTTAGAGAGATTAAGTAGTTTTCAAATAACCTATCAGCGATTTTTTCGACTATTTTAAAATGATTTTCATCAGAGCAACCTAAAACTTTGTATTGTAGGTTAACAGGATGTGATAAAACTCCAATATAATGCAAAGGGCTGTGAAAACCAGACCGTTCTTCGAGAATGATAAGTTTTGAAAAATCGAAGTATCCAATTCCGACTTTTCTAACAGAATTTAAAACACTTTCCAGGGACTGAAATGGATTAATCCCTAAACTGTGTAATATCTCTCTACTTCCACATTTCCCAGTTACACTTTTATACCCATTTTTCAGAACACTGACACCACCAGCAGCCAACACAAGTGATGCAGCTGTGCTAACATTAATCGTTTTTATGGGGTCACCACCTGTACCTGCTGTGCATACAACATTGTCAAAATTCTGAACGTTTTTGAATCTGAGAGCACGTATAAAATCTGCTGTTTCATCAAAATCGATTCCTTTTATTCGATTCCTAGTTTCGAGCATTGCTAAAATTGCAACAAATCGGAACGGATTAATCTCACCATTGCGTATTGCAGAAACTAATAGTTCTAGCTCTTCGAAATTAAGTCTTTCACCTGCTTCAATTTTGCTATAGATATGTGATTTCACTATCATAGTTATTTTTCCTAAGATGCAAATCTACAATACTTAAAGAAATGCCTTTTCTTCCTAGCTCCCACTTTTGTTTGTAAGCGCTAATTCTACCTCACCTTGTCTGCCTGATCGGATGTGTCTATCTTGATATACTGAGGCAGTAAAGTCTTTAGTTCTATTTCTGATTCGGCATATGGTAGCTGTTCGAATAAATCTTCCAAATATTTGTTAGGATTAAGCTCATTTGCTTTGGCAGTTTCAATCAGGCTGTAAAGCCTTGCTCTGGCTATTGCTCCATCCACCGTATCGCAGAACAACCAGTTTTTACGCCCAACAACAAAAGGGCGGATGGCGTTTTCAGCCAGGTTGTTATCCATTTTCCTCGCTCAGGCTCTGAATGATTTCCTGTAATTCTGCAGGGTCTTTTATGCTTTCATCGGTGATTGTTTTCATAAAACCAGAATTACATAATACAATAATAATTTCAATATATTATACAATATTTTTTATTGATGAAAATCATTCGGTTTTGACTATGAAACCACCGAATAATTCAGAATTCCATGGGCTCCTTTTTGCTGCAATGATAAGCCGTCAAGCAAACAGGATACCTCCCTTTTAGTGAGGGCGAGATATTTGGTTTGAGAATCCGGCCATTGAAAACGCTCAGCTTCCAGACGTTTCATCCAAAGGCAAAAACCGTTGCGGTCCCAATACAGAAGTTTAATGGTTGTTCTACTTCTGTTGCAAAATCCGAACAGATAGCCGGAAAATGGATTCAACTCCATCTGATCCTCAACCAATATGGAAAGTCCGTTGATCGATTTCCTAAGATCGGTTGCTCCCGGAGCAAGATATACATTAATATTGTTGGAAAACATTATCGTGCCTCCAGAAAATCGAGAAGCTTGGATAATGTACTGCTGTTGAACTGTTCTTCCAGTTGGATTGTAATTTGTCCACCCAGACTGAGTGAAATGCCACTTGCTTGACATAAAGATGTAGAGGATTCATCAGGTGCAA
>JBFFHJ010000228.1:0-2608 GCA_041556995.1 bacterium
CTGGACGAAGAAACCGACCTGTTGTACTATAACGCCAGATACTACGATCCAAAAATCGGAAGGTTTCTAACGGCCGACACGATTGTCCCGAACCCGACCAATGCCCAACATTTTAACCGGTATGCTTATGTTATAAACAATCCTATAAAATACACAGATCCAACGGGTCATTGGGAAATGTCCGACGAAGGATCGACAGATAAAGAACGGGCTGAGAATAGGGAAAGAGATAAGCGGGATTATGCTGAGAGGAAAAGCAAAGAAAGAGAACATGAAAAGAGGGAGAGAGAAGAAAAAGACGAACCTGAACCTCCTAAATCACCAAAGCAATCTGATTTATTTGATGATTTAAATATACAAAATTCGAAGGCAAAAGAGTTTATATCGGATCTAATAAAAAATGCAAAAAATCCAGAAAAGTTATATGAAATAATGAAAGAGAAAATGATGGATCTATTCAAAGAAGCGGACATGAATAAATCACTAATGGACGATTTAAAATCTTTGGAAAAGACTTTAAACGACACTCTTAAAGACTATTTAAATGAAGTCAATTCAACTTCCACAGCTAACAAAGCACTTGTAGCCGCTGTTTCACTTGGAGTAATTAATTCTAGTGGAGTTCCTCTGTCTAGTCCAAAAGTTACATTGGCAAAAGGTACAATGAAAATAGAAAATAAATTTATGCAAAAAGAAGTTGACTATGAAATTGAAGGTAGAGTTAAGATTAATCAAAATGGTAAAAGAGGTTTTAATGGATTGGAAGTAGATATCGGAATTTCTGCAAGTTGGTAGTCAAGTAACTCTACGTAACAATATAATGAATTAAAAAATAAAAATTAACAGTTGGATGTTTAATAAATTTTTATTGTGTGGATAGTCGTATGAAATCAAAGGGCAAAGCATTCTACAATCGATAATAATATTAAAATATATCCAAACTCATTAAATTGAATATGATAACTAAATTTAAAACAGTTGTAATAATAAGTGCTTGTATAATTTTTGTATCAATTTCTGCATTAGCTGTAGCTGAAAACAATGTAGTAGTATCAGATCAAACAGATTATGCGTTTTGTAAAAACATATCCTTACAGAATCTCATAGATAAAGACGCTATTGAGGGTTATCTAGAATATGTGGATAAGTGTCCAAATGGGCACATAACTACTGAAATTTATTATTTACTTGGAAAAAATTATTATAAAAGAGCCAATATTGATACTAACAATTATAAAAAAGCAGGTTATTGGCTAAAAAGAGCTGGAGATCTTGGACATCCAAAAGCTCAACTATTGATTGGAGTTATGTACGAAAACGGCTTTGGTTATCACAAAGACAACAAAAAAGCATTTGAATGGTACAAAAAATCCTCTCAATACAATATTCCCCTATCTCAATTATTTCTTGGAATTATGTATTTTGAAGGCAGAGGTATCGAAAAAAACGTGACAGAGGCAATAAGATGGCTTGAAAAGGCAAGTGATAATAGTGTATTAAAAGCTAAATTTATCCTAACACTGATATATAATGAAGGTGATAGTTCATACGGGAATCCAGAACGAGCACTAAAACTATGCTCAGAATCAGCAAAATTAGGTTTTATTGAATCACAGTATTATTTAGGTACTATGTATTATTTAGGGATAACTGCTAAAAAAGACCATAATGAAGCCTTCAGATGGTTTCATAAAGCTGCAATGGCAGGAAATAGTGATGCCCAATATTTTGTAGGAAATATGTATTTTTTAGGGGAAGGTGTCAAAAAGAATTACCAAAAAGCTATTACATGGTTTTTAAAATCCACCGAACAAAACAATGAGAAACCTATCTATTATTTAGGTTATATCTACTACGCTGGACTTGGTGTAGAAAAGGACTATATTGAGGCAAAAAGATGGTTTGAAAAAGCATCCAAAAAAAACAATCCCTTAGCACAATATTATCTTGCAATGATGTATGTTAAAGGTCTAGGTGTTCAAAAAGATGTCAAATCAGCTATCAAATTACTTGAAAATTCTGCAAAGAATGGAAACAAAGATGCAGAGTTTTTATTAAAAGAGATTTCGATAAACGCCCAGATAAATTAGTTTCTTCCTGCTCAGGTAACAGGAAAGAGGGGAAAGAGGTCATCCATTAAAGTGTATGTCAATAGAAAACACACTTCTCCTAGCAAAAAATTATACTTTTTTTTCGCCTTGACATTCTTACTTCAAATACAGCTCGAACTACACTATATCCACAATCTCGCACCTGTTATTTCATCTTATTATCTGGATTGTTTCCTCTTTTTTGTAGAACAATCTTTAGCAAATCAACTTTGTGACTCGCAACAGTCATCCATCAGGATTAATGCGATTATGCATTAAACTAAAAAAACGTTGCTCAACATACTGCCCCTGGATCAGTTTGATCCCCAGAATAACTTCAGTACCGGTCCATGTCCAATTGGTTTATTTGTCAAAAAAATGGAAAAGGGAAAAGGGGTCAGGTCTTTGTTTGACTCAATCGGTTGATCGCAGTGTATAAAAACGCTGTGGGTCCGTTGTCCGGTAACACACCGGTTACTGAATTCACCTATGATTATAAGGGACAGCGGGCTTCCAAG
>JBFFHJ010000229.1:0-2601 GCA_041556995.1 bacterium
AACCCATGACAGTTATTTTAAGCGCCATTTCAGTCGCATTGAATTGGCAAACTCCTTTTTTCAAAACTACCTGCCTGCTGAGATACAAAAAAGAATCAGATGGGATACGATTCGGGAATTTACCGAATTTCGGCAAACAGAACAAACCGAGGAATATATTATGACATTGATAGAAACCTGGCAGCAAAGGGGTTATGAAAAAGGAATCAATGTAGGTATTGAGCAGGGTATCGAGAAAGGTATGAAGACGAAAAGCATTGATTTGATTTCCAAATTACTGAAGCAGAAGTTCTCAACCGAAGCGTCCGATTGGATTGAAAAATTGCCGACATTGAACCTTGATCAACTTGAGACAGTAACTGAACGAATTCTCTTTTCCGACAGTCTCTCCGAAATATTTGATGGTTTGATTCACTAAATGGCTTTCCATCATAAATCCACGTAACAGTTAAGCCGGGTTGTTTCCGCAATCTGTGCATGGATAATTATCTTTTCTAATTTAAATGGGATGTTTAGAAAGAAAACTGAGCAATTTATTCGCTGGCCTTTCGTTATAGTTTGCGATTATTCCTGAATATAAATAGCAGCTTAACTGTTACTTTGCCGATATTTTGCAAGCAAAGGCGACATCCATTCATCCATTTTCCATTAAAAATCGTCGCTTAAATTCTTTGAATACTCAAGTTATCAGCATTTCGGTCTGATTCCTTCAAAAATATTTTTACAGATCCTCAAAAAAGCCTTTCTATTTCCATAACGGACAAGCAATTGATATAAGGACAAATTTGTTCTAGCTCGTAATCGCAGTAAAGATACTGGCTGGTACAAAGAAGCCTTTCCTATGTATCTATAATTGTGGACTTATTAATATGCCACACCCATAAATGATCGGATTTTATATCTAATCTCAGTAACCATGGTATTTAGCAAGATAGAACAAATTGGCCCTTGTTGATGCCCACATTATCTTGTCAAAAACAGGCTTATATAATCACATTACATGGCACTCAAATCTGTTTTTGCAGTTTAAATGGTGGAACCTGAATTGCATTTTTCTCATGCTATTTTGTTTTATTTTCTCACTTTGGTTAATATGATTCTTTTTTTAATGCAGATCTTACTAAGTTAGAACTACTTGATAAAGAATATCCTTGGCCAATTCCCTCTTGTTGTCCTTGTTGTGGCGGAAGAATTTGGAAACATGGTATTGTTCCTACCGATTTTTATCCTATTGTTAAAGCGATTTCTATACGTCGCCTCAGATGTTCCGATTGTACAACCACTTCAATTTGGTCTGATTTACTGTAAAAGAAAAGTTTAACTTAACCACCTTATGAAAAAATGTAGAGTCGCAGTTGCCATACTGTTTATTGATTGCTTCAATCGGTATTTGAATCTAAGAATGAACGTAGGTGGATATGAAGTTGGATATGAATCAGAAAAAAACAGGTTTGGATTGGATGATTGGAATCGAGGAGGAAGCTAAACCTGCAACCATCCTGTTATAATATCCAAACCTGTCGGGGTTTTGTTATGAGGCGTTTACTTTAATAGTACGAACCTTATCTTTTGCTTTTTCCGATTTTGGTAAGATCACATTTAGTACACCATTTTTGAATGATGCCTTGATTTTATCATTGACAATCTCACTGGGCATTTTAATGGTGCGTTGAAATGATCCATAGTTCCTTTCAATGTGATGAAAATCTTTTCCTTTTTTCTCTTCATCTTTCTTTTTTTCGCCTTTAATGGTCAGTATATTTTCAGATAATGACACCTGGATGTCTTTTTCGTCCATCCCGGGCAATTCAGCTGAAACATCAATTTGTTCATCATTTTCACTAACGTTTACCTTGGGCGTAAAAAACGAAGATCGATCGCCCCTAAAAAACGAATTGGAAAGACTTCCAAAATCACCAAAAAAGTCTTCAAACATTCGATTAATATCTTTACTAAATGAGGAAAACGGAAAAAATGAATCAGACTCTACAACTTCATTATTACGTTGGTTTCTTACAATCAGATCTTTAATTGACATGATAATCTCCTATTATACGATATTGAATATATATTAGTTGATCAGAGAGCCTCTGCTCTCTGATCTGGTTTTTATTTATGTTATAAAAATTGAGGGTTATTAATTGACCTGAATCTGTTTTGGTTGCAATTCAGGGGCTTTGGGAAGTATCAATGACAAAACACCATCATCAATTTTAGCCTCTATTTTTGTTTGATCGATTTTATTGGACAATTCAAATCGCCTTACATAATCGCCAATGTTATATTCCGTATATATCGGTTTTAAATCGGAATAGGATGCCGTATCGATGTGTCCTTCAATATTAAGAATGTTATTTTCCAACTTGATTTTTAGATCATCTTTTTTGACACCCGGCATATCCATATAAAGTAACAATTCGGCATCAGTCTCAACAATATCGGTTACAGGTACATACCTTTTTCCCGGGATAGTGTGTTCTTTTTTTTCTTCAAGCTCTTTTTTTTCATTAATTGCCAATTATTTATTTTTGTCAGCCATTTTTTTCTCCTATTTTAATGAATAATTTAGATAAAAAAACCAAGCTATATATATTAAGCCAC
>JBFFHJ010000230.1:0-2599 GCA_041556995.1 bacterium
ATTCTGCATCATATTTTGGATAAACCAGATATTTCAGGTGATGCCATTCAATTTCGTGTTTTGTAAGCAGTTCTCTCATGTTAAGGTCTGGTTAAGGGTTGACAAATGCTTTTTTGAAAATAGTGAAATGTTATTAACATCCGGTTTTATAAACGGATCTGTTTTTTCCAGGTTGAACAATCAATAAAAAACCTGGAATTTGATATCGGGTTTGAAAGCAGGTCATTTATATCATTTTTCCTGATGAAGGTCATAAACAGTCAGTTTTATTTTTTCTGTTTTTTGGTGAACGGGTGACATCCGTTTTTCAGTTGTGATCTGAATTTTTTAACTAAATAGCAATAATTATAAAATGGGATATTAACGCAATATTGATTAATATTCAATCCTTTGTTACTTCCGGGAACGAAAGAGATCTCTGATCATCATTCCGGTTAACCCAATAATCTGAACCGAATTTTGGAAATTTCATAGAGCGATCATTGACTTTTTGATCATGGATTTTTTCTAAATATGGCTGTTTTTCCTGATTTATTTCAATTTTAAGAGAGTAATTAAGAAAAATTTTTGATATATATTGGAATTCGTTGATATTTAAGACCAATTTTTAGAAACTCTCCGGCGTTAATTACCACTTTTAAATGTTTTTTAAAGGGGTTTCAGGGTTTTTTTGGAGGATTTGGGTCAACGTCAACAGTTGAAACAAACAATAGGGTGTGGTTGATATAGCCTGATATCATGGGAAGTTATAAAGACCTTAATGTATTGACTTCGGATTCTCCTGGGTTTAAAATGGTTGAATCTATAAACTCCTGGAAAACCAGGGGTTAAACCGCTTTGGGTGATTCATTCCGAATTGCTGCCATACCCTGTTTTGACGGCAGGGTATCTAATTTAAACTCAGGATGATTTTGGAGGAATCCAAAATGAAAAAAGCACGATTAAGGTTCAGATTATGGTGATGCTAATACTGTTGTTTTTTGCGTTTTCCGGGTGCCAGGATTCGGATGATGACGGATGATACTACCGTTCCCATTAATGCAGCCGAAGGAGTTTTATTCATTGATCGGATATCATAACCAGGGGTCAGGTAGGTGGCGACATAACCATTACCAAAGCTATTAATGAAGGCGATGTAACGCATTATAAATCTACTGGGGGTCGGATGAATCCACTATCAAAGATAATACAACTGTCAGCTCCGGGTGTCTCAACCTGGATGCCGGATCAAGATTGGCATGACGATGAGAACTTTCAACTGTTAGGAATTTTCGTCTTTCAGGGTGGTATTTTTGTCTTTAGAGACCCGTTTATAAAAAGAGATCAGTTTTTTCACAATATCATCATCGACTCTGAATCCCTCCAGCTCGGGAGTGAAAGCGATAGCGCTTTCATGTCTCAGTTCAATCGAATCCATGGATTCAAAATAGATCATGGATTTGATCTGCATTTCTGAAAAGCCCAGGTTGTAAAGGGGATAATCGTATGCCAGGAGAGTTGCCGGAATTTCACCGACCTGATTGTTTTATCGATGGTATCTATTGGTTTCAGGGGATTCTCCTTTGCTCCGAATTCCACATCCGAATATAATTTATAAACCTCCGATTTGACAAGTCGGTCCTCCCACAAATCGTTGAAGGTGGCTTCCGTATTTTCCACAAAGAAATAGTTATACAGCTCTTCGGTATACCCGGAAGCAAAGAGCAGAACAATTCCACCGGCAAACAGGTAAGCACCGACACCGGGAAGATAGAGGCAAGGGGCGAGGGAAAGAAGGGCGAGATGTGAGCTTGCGAAGCAAGCCCATAATTGGTGAGGGACGCCCGAGCACCACTAACAAGGGGTGCACCAAAAACTTGCGGGCAGGGTTTTAAGAAACGGAAAGAAAATAAAAAAAATTAGATAGATAAGGAGCAATATATTGATAAAAAAGACTTGACAAAGTTGATACCCCCTAAAAATCGAAAAAACACCAATTTGTTAATTCGATTAAGGAGTTATCAACAATGCTAAGCCAGAATAACAACAACTTATCAGAAAAGAAAAGTGAAACCAAAGCTCGTGTCGCAGAAATCGCAGAAACGTTGCTTTCTCTCCTTCCCAAGGGGAAAGAATCCAACCTCGATAGCATTGAAAATGCTCTCACCCATTCTCAATGCTATCAGAAAACAGGCAACAGAGCGATATTTTGAGAGACAGGAGAGTAGCGAATACTATTGCCCGGTCTGTGTACAAAAGACTCGGTATAAGTATCAGCGCCGCCGAAAGATCATTGGACTCACGGAATACGAAATAAATCGTCGCGTATTCCACTGTCAGCATTGCACGGCCTATTACTACCCGTTGGACGAGAGACTACACCTTACCGGTCGATTTAGTTTCGAGGTTCGAAAGGCGGCGCTCCTTTTGGGGCAGCATATCCCTTTTCAAGAGGCCAGTGATTATCTGTGTTGTCTTTTAGGTGTTAATGTCAGTGACCAGTCAATATTGACACTTGTCGAGTCGGTTGGCGAGAAGGTCCACCAAGAGGATTTACGGCAGGTAAGAAAAACATTGAATAAAGAGGGATATGCAAAATGCGAGAGGGATGACGCGCCAC
>JBFFHJ010000231.1:0-2525 GCA_041556995.1 bacterium
GATTTGCCCTGTGGCAACGATTCGCCGCTGTGCCCGTTATCTGTATTTTTTTCCTGACCGCCTGTCAGACCGACTATGACTCCGTGTCATCGCCCGACGGCATCCGGACCATCCCCGATCGCCTGGAAGACCTGGCAGGCACCACTGTTGAAGGTGTACCGGCAGGAACCCGTTTCTATCACACGGATCACCTGGGTTCCTCCACTATCATTACAAGCGAAAACGGCACCGAGGTCACCCGCATCGCCTACAACCCCTTCGGCGAGCTGATCCAAAGCCGCTCATCAGGCGACAACACCGTCACCCACAAATACACCTCCCAGGAACTGGACGAAGAAACAGACCTGATGTACTATAACGCCAGATACTACGATCCAAAAATCGGACGCTTCCTGACCGCCGACACGATTGTCCCGAACCCGACCAATGCCCAGCATTTTAACCGGTATGCGTACGTCAGCAATAATCCCATCAAATACACAGATCCAACTGGGCATCGTGAAACCGTAGGTGGCTTATACAGAGATGGCAACGAAAGGCGTGAGGCCGAGAGAAAAGAAAATGAGGCGGCAAGGGACCGAGTAAAAAGAGAGCATGAAAAAAGGGAGAGAGAAGAAAAAGACAAACCAGTTGCTCCCGAGGCTCCGAAAAATGATCCTCAGATCACCAAAATTGCTAATGACTTGTTAGATGCTATTACAAGTGGATATCCGAATAATACGACTATTAAAAGCAATCTTGAAAAGGTTGTCATGGATAAGTTAAAGAATACAATAAGAAACTCCGAATTTGCAGGAACATTTCCAGACAAAATTATTGATGCTCTTTTGGATGATTTTCCTGATACAGACAAAACAAAAAAGAATCTTGAAGATGCATTAAAAGATGAAATCGAGAATACTAATTTTGGTAAATCTGTAAAAGATTTTGTCGAATCTCCCGTTGGAAAAGGCTTAGGTGCTATTGCAGTATGTAATGGCATTAGCCAAGTAAAACAATTTGAAACTTCATTTAATATAACAAAAGGATCAGTGGATTTGGGAAGACGGCAGTCTATTGACTATAGTGTAAAAGGATTTATTGAAATAAATGGAGAGCGTAGTGGGATTAGCGATTATGGAGTTAAATTGAAAGTTAAAATCAAAGGTTTTTAATTTCGATATTTTTAAAACAGGTTTTTGTAAATTCACTCAACAACTGATCAAGTATATTTTTGATAAAATGAATATTAAAAGGGCATTTATTTGCTTGTTATTCCTTGCTGTAGCTTTTATACAATTTACGACAGCGCTGCCGCAAGATTACAAAAATAACCAGAATACCCAAGTATCAGCTGACGGAAAGACTGAAAAAATCCCCCAAAAGGATGAGGTTTCATATTACCTTGAAGTTGAGAAAAAAAGTAAAATTTCAGGATATTTGAGCTACTTAGATTTGTACCCAAATGGGAAATATGTCGCTTCTGCATACCATGGGATTGCAAAACAAAAATTAGCAGATAATAAGGTGGATGAAGCTATAAAATTGTTTAGTAGAGCAGCGAATTTAAACCATAAGAAATCACAATTTCAACTTGGAATGATTTATTTTGAAGGAAAGCAGATAAACCAAAACTATAATAAATCAATTTACTGGTTTAATAAAGCTGCTACAAATAACTTGTCGGCGGCTCAGTTCATGCTGGGAATGATATACTTAAACGGCATAGGAACTGAGAAAGATAAACCTAAAGCATTGAAATGGCTATTAATGGCTTCGAAAAACGGTAGAGCAGAAGCACAGCATGTTTTGGGAAGTATTTATTACTTGGGTGAAATCGTCAGTAAAGATATCAATCATGCCTTAACTTGGTTGGAAAAAGCGGCAAATCAAGGATATTCGAAATCACAGTATCTGTTAGGTTTAATATACTCGTCAGGGGAAGAGAGTGTTGAAATAGATTACAAAAAAGCTATCGAATGGCTTTTGAAGTCAGAGAAACAAGGAAACATACAAGCCCTAACACTAATTGGGAAGATATATATTATTGGTGAAGGAGAATACAGAAATCCTAGTAAAGGTCAAGAAATCTTGGAAAGAGCCGCAAAGTTAGGAGATGAAGAAGCAAAAAAAACACTGATAATGATATATGGCATCGATGAATAGAAAAGGTAAAGGGTAACGTTAAGCTGGGTTGTTTATGAATAATCGGGTCGGACCGAAAGCGCCGGGATAAACCGGCATAGAGTCGGGGATGAATAAAGGTAAAGTAAAGGGGATAAAGGGGTCAGATCTTTGTTTGACTCAATCGGTTGACCATAGTGTATAAAAACGCTGTGGGTCCTTTGTCCGGTAACACACCGGTTACTGAATTCACCTATGATTACAGGAGACAGCGGGCTTCCAAGACGTATACCCGTGAAAACGGCAGTACCGTGACGACTTATTATGTCAGTCCCACCTTTGAAATCAGAATCGATTCGGAAAAAAGCAATGTCACCAAACATGTGATGCTGGAAGGCAAAGGCAGAATCGCCACCATCAAC
>JBFFHJ010000232.1:0-1807 GCA_041556995.1 bacterium
CTGCACTCTTAAAGGCTTCATGTTTTTTCTCCTTTGATTGGTTGAATTAAAAAAACAAAAAATTCGCAAGGAGATTCATATGTCAGTCCATTTTTGACTGATCCCCAACTTTTTAAGGACAGATGGCGGAGAGGAAATGAAAGAGAGGACTTTAAAAAAAACGAAGCTCCAAATTATTGAGAAGAACTTCTTAAAAAAGATTTGATACTTCAGGAGTGTGAGGCAGGGAAACCACATCTGCCAAGAGACAGCTGCCGATTGCGGCTTAGTTCAACACCGGTTTCAGCTGCGTTGCCCAGAGCGACGGGTAACGTCAGCTGGAAACACTCGTTGGGCCTTATTTAGGCTTTGAATGATGAGACTCAGCAAGAAATACTGCAAGAGTTGATGATGCTCCTACTGCCAATTTAGCATGTCGTGTAGTCAATCCTTTGCTATCTCCGGCTTTTCCATGGCCCGTTCCGTATTGGTTTCTTAACTCAGCAATACCTTGTGTGATGGTTGAAAGATTACTTAAAAGCCTTTTTATTGTATTCGCTGCTTTTGCCTGATCTGGAATATCGTCAGGTGTTAGCTGCAATTGTTTAACAGTCAATTTTACTAAACTTGGTAAGTCTGTTTTTTTAGGAACTTCGATTGAGCGTTCCTTCAAAATAGTCTTGCAGCATGACTCGACCAATTCTTTTGCCGTGCCAATCGCCAAACTTGGATCATTCTGTACAGATGTTTCCATTCTGGTGATTTGTTGTGCAATATAGCCCAAGTCTGCACCAACAAAAGCTTCACGAGCTGATGTGACACCAGGAGTTGATGTTGTACCAACAAATCTTCCGATATAAACTGGTTTACCTGACATTCGTGTCTTCTCAATAATTTGGAAACCATCATTTATCAAAAATTGATTATAGAGTTGACACAATTTATTGGATTCAGTGACATCAGGTCGAACAACAGGATGTATAGTTTCACATAAGAAGCGAAGTAGAATTTCTTCATCACCGTTTAGAAGGTCGAATCTTTCATCATAAAAAATCCAATCATCGTCCCAATCGTAGTTGTTCACTCTATGCTGCCATATGTCACCAGCAGCATCAGGAAATCTATAGTCTTTCGATGGCAATTCTTTTAACGGAAAAAGGCGACTTAAAAATTCAGGTTCTTCCAATCGACCACTCCAATTCACTTTTTCTACAGTCATTGCGTCAAAAATATCTCTTCGTGTAATTTGTGAAATTCTCACAGTTATATTCTCATTTTATTTTTCCCGCCCAACACCTGGATCACTGGCAGTTGCGCCGATGGTTGATTAACAATGAACTTTGCCACGGCGCTTTGGGACTGCAACCCACCGAGGGCGCTATGCTGTCCGGGGTATCCGTTTGTTAAAAGCTTTAATTAAATCAGGTAAATGATACACTGCTTCTATATTGTAACCATCTGGATCAAGGATAAAAGCTGCATAATAATTTGAATGATATTTGGGTCTTAATCCAGGAGATCCATTGTCTGTACCACCCGCTTTTAATGCTGCTTTATAGAATTCATCCACTTCCGAGCGACTGCAAGTGCTAAATGCAATATGGACTCGTGGTTCTTGTGGGATACCAGCAGAAATCCAAAAAGCTCCACCTGGATCCTTGCTAATCAATTGGTCTTTTTCACTTCCGAATCCAACAGCATTGGGTAATTCTAATAATATTTTGCAATGTAGCTTAGCCAAAACAATACTGTAAAATGTTTTACTTTTTTCTAAATTGCTTACGTTAATTCCCGTATGATCAATCATAGCTTTTTTTTGCCTTCTAAC
>JBFFHJ010000233.1:0-1655 GCA_041556995.1 bacterium
TCCGTACCCGGACGATTCATGGCAATCTCCTTTTAAAGCCTGTCCTTTCCAACGGTATTACTTGACGTTGATTTTCGATGTTCCCCTTTTCACCGAAGGAAAGTTGGACAGGTTGATTAAGTGGGAGGAACCATTCCATTGTCCTAAGAACTGTACGTGAGACTTTCACCTCATACAGCTCAAGCCTCTGAAAAGGTCTCCCTTGTGGGGATTCCCGCAAATTATAAAATTTACTTCATGTTACACAGTGGCTGCCGCTTTGAAGGGGTATGCCCCATAATCTGCATTGACTTTGAGTATATTCTATAAGATGTTTTCTTATAATATTGGTAGCCATATCTGAGTTTTTATCTTTGTCGATGCCTGGGACAAAAACCCTACTATCTTCAATATCCTCAAAAATGCCAGTTTGCACAGCTTTGCTTTCCAATAGACTCGCAAAAATTTTGTCTGAATCTTCTGAACCTACCCCTCGTCCGCTTGGCCTACCTCTTGACAGGCCGAGACAAGTTTCATTTGGTTCATTTAAGTGAGTAAACAACTCTCTTGCTTGGCCAATAGAGCCGGCGCGAATTAATCTGATCAAATGCTGGAAAAAATTACGAATTGTTCGACTTGCGCTAATAGACCATTGATCATTTCTCATTGCAAGAAAATATGGATCAATGAAAAGGGGAGTATCTTTTGTGAGATCAATATCAATAAAATCAAGTTCAAGTTGGGTCCTGTTTAAATTGAACTTTTTGCTTATTTTCATTTTTTACTCCAAAAGTTCTGCGAAGTGGCTCTTATTTTACACCACAACACAAAACTCAGCGGTGGCCGAGTCGGACATTGATTAAGGATGAATTTGCCAAAATCAATTAGTTTGATAACTCCCGGCGGCTAACGCCATCCGCTGAAATTGCACGTTATGAATCAGCTTGAATACATATACTAAGTTAACGTATCACTCTGTTACGCGTTCAAGTTCAATGATCATTCCATCTTTTGGTTTTACAGTAACAGATTGGTATCCAGTCATTGATACTTCAAGCGTGCATGACCCATAGCATTCTTGATTAAACATATCTGAATGGCTTAAATAACTGGCTTCAAACATTCCCTCGTTATTTGTATAAACAACTTTGTCTTCTTTACTATCAACAAGGACCGTTATTGTAGCTCCTTCGATAGGAGCAGAATCCTCGGCTGAAACAATAGTTCCCTCCCAACTGCTTCCACAACTGCAACCAATCGTAGTAAAAACTAGTATAAAGCAAAAGATAGATGAATATAATTTTTGTTTTAGAATCATAAGAACCTATTCATAACGTATAGGATTATATGGAGTGACCGATAAAACGATGGACTCCATCTGAGTAAATAATCGAGCGATATTTTAGTATTAGATTCTTCCCGTAACCGGTCATTCCATATAATCCTTGTTGAACGGGACCTTATCGAAAAATTGTGATAGTTGCTATAGGGATAGTAAGCACTTTTTTCTACATTATATTGAATTTACAAGATATAATAAACACATTGCTTGAGAGTATTTGCATGGAAAAAAGTCTCATATTTGTTTCTTCTGATGTGAATAGATCTTTTGAAAATATGAAAAGCAACTGAAATCATCTTTAATGATAAAAAACAAAAAGGCAATATGAAAGACA